>DATMCI010000107.1:0-84075 GCA_035558535.1 Kofleriaceae bacterium | reverse complement strand
CCGGGCCGGGCGCGCTGCTCGCCCTCGTCGCGGTTCACCTCGCCTACTACGCGTCCTACATCGCGCCGCTGGTCGGCCTGGCGCTGGTGCTGGGCGACCCGCCGCTCGTGCCGCTCTGCCTGCGCGCGCTCATCTACCTGTGCTTCGTGTTCGCCATGCCCACGCCGGGCGGCGCCGGGCCGAGCGAGGCGGTCGCCGCGTGGTTCTTCGGGGACCTGCTCGATCCCGCGGACGCGATCGCGGTGGTCGTGGTGTTCCGCGCTTCCACGTTTTACCTCCAGCTCGCGATCGGCGCGCTTTACCTGCCGCTCCGGTCGATGACACGATGACCCCGTGACCTGGGAGCTGATCCCGTGGATCGGGGCGTACGTGATGTTCGGCGCGTTCGCGCTCGAGGGCGTGGTCAGCTACATCGTGCGCCGCGACGGCCATTACGAGCTCAAGGACACGCTCGCGAACCTCGCCATCATGGGCGGCTACGTCGGCGTGCGCGTCGTGCTCGGCGCGGTGATCGGCGTGGTGCTGCTCGCCGTGTTCCAGCTGACCCCACTGCGCTGGTCGATGGAGCACGCGTGGCACTGGGTGGTCCTGTTCGTGCTCAACGACTTCCTCTACTACTGGTCGCACCGCGCGAGCCACGTGTTCCGCTTCATGTGGGCGTCGCATGCCGTGCACCACAGCTCAGGCAAGCTGAACCTGTCGATCGGGTTGCGGAACTCGTGGGTCGGCGGAGCGATCGACTGGGTGTTCTTCGTGCCGCCGGTCGCGCTCGGCTTCCCGCCGGCCGCGCTCGGCGTCGTGATCGCGATCGGCAGCGCGTGGGACTTCTTGACCCACACGCCGTACGTCGGCAGGCTGCCCGGTCTCGACGCGGTGTTCAACACGCCGTCGAACCACCGCGTCCACCACGCGAAGAACCCGCAGTACGTCGACAAGAACTGCGGCGGCGCGCTGATCATCTGGGACCGCCTGTTCGGCACCTACGCGCGCGAGATCGAGCGCCCGGAGTACGGCACCCTCGTGCCGCCGAAGCAGCCGTACAACCCGATCTACCTCGAGCTCTACCTGTGGGCCGAGCTGATCCGCGACGCCGTGCGCCGGCGCCCCCGCCCCGCTGCGGCGCGCGAGACGAGCGCGTAGGTCCCGAGGCACGCCGCCGTCGTGACCGTGACGATCGCGACGTACTTGAGCGGTCCGGGCACCGCGAGCTGGCTGACCGCGATCTGCAGCGCGACCACGAGCGGCAGGTGCACGATGTAGAACCAGTACGACGACTCCGACGCGAGCCGGAGCAGCGCGCGCGGCTGCGCGAGGTAGCGCACGCACGCACCGAGGAACCACACCATCACCGCGATCGAGAAGCCCGCGCTCGCCGCGATCGCGTACAGCGGCGGCGCCTCGACGACGGACAGGCCCCGGGCGAGCGTGACGACGACGGCGGCGAGGAACCCCAGCGCGAGCGCGGCCGCATACCACGCGCGGCGCGCGTAGCGCGCGAGCGCGTCGGGACGGGCGTGGACCAGCCAGCCCCACCCGAAGAACGCGCCCATGTAGACGAGGATCGGCAGGTCGGGGATGAAGCCGAGCGGCGTGTCGGTGTGCAAGGCGCCGAGCGACGCGAGCACGCCGAACGCGAGCACGGCGGGGAGCGCGAGCACGGGCAGCCGCGCCGGAACGCGCCGCACGGCCGCGCTGATCACGACCGCGGCAGCCGATAGCCAGAGCAAGTAGTAGAGGAACCACAGGTGCCCGAGCATGAGCTCGAGCTCCGAGCTCTGGAGCTTGGGGATGTTCGCGGCGACCGTGGCCCGCGCGGCGACCTCGCGACCCCAGTCCCAGAGCGCGTCGAGGAGGAGCGAGCACGGCACGAGCGCGACCGCGAGCGGCAGGAGGATGCGCGTGGCGCGGTTGCGGGCAAACCCGCGCGCGCCGGCGCCGACCAGCACCGCGCGCGCGAAGTAGCCCGAGAGCCAGAAGAACGTCGGCATCGCGAACGCGCGCACGATCCAGACCCACAGATCGACGCCGAGGTGGCGCGACCGATCCTGGATCGCCCAGCCGATCGGCGTGACCATGAAGGACAGCGCGGCGTGCGTGCAGACCACGAGCAACATCGCGATGGCTCGCGCCGCGTCGAGCCCGGCGATCCGCGGCGCGGTGGGCGCCGCGGGCATCCTCAGATGCCTCCGTTCACCGGCAGCACCTTGCCCTGGATGAAGCTGTTCTCGAGGGCGAGCCACGCGATCACCTGCGCGGCCTCCTCGGGGCGGCCGGGACGGCGCAGCGCGCTGAACGTCTCGTAGTCCTTGCGGCGGCGCGCCGCGAGGCCCTGCGAGATGCCGGCGTCGAGCGGGCCGAGCGCGACCACGTTGACCCGGATGTCGCTGCGGCCGACCTCGTGCGCGACGGCCATCGCGAGCGCGGCCAGCGCGCCCTGCGACGCCGCGAAGTGCGCCGGCAGCGGCAACGATTGCGCGCGATCGAGGCCGCCGACCAGGACGACATCGCACCGCCGGGCGCGCGCGGCGACCGACCGGCACAAGAGGAACGCGGACTGCACGTTGACCGCCATCGCCTGCTGCCACGCGGCGGCGTCGAGCTCGGGGAGCGCGAGCCCCGCGCTGACGCCGGCGCAGTGGATCGCGACGTCGAAGGGGTCCTGCGCGTCGAGGAACGCGATCGTCGCGGCAGCATCCGCGAGGTCGACGCGCGCGGCGGTGTGCCCGAGCTCGAGGGCGAGCGCGCGCGCCTTGTCCTCCGAGCGCTGGTAGGTGAACACGGCCGGGACCGAGCGGCGCGCGAGCTCGCGCAGCACGGCGCCGCCGACGGTGCCGGTGCCGCCGAACACGAGCGCGCGGCGCGCGGAGGTCACGTCAGGCTGCACAGGTACTCCAGCTCCCCGTCGATCGCGTCGACGAACGCGTCGAGGGTCTGCTCCTCGATGGTGAACCGCGGCAGCACGCGCAGGATGCGCCAGTCGTGGCCGCAGGCGAAGCAATAGAAGCCGCGCTTGTACAGGCGATGGCACGCGAGGACGCCGATCGTCGGCTGGTCGACGAGCGCGTCGATCCCGAAGTGCGAGAACGACAGCCACGGGTGATCCGAGGGGCGCAGCTCGATGCCGACGAGCAGCCCCGCGCCCTTCACGCGGACGAACAGCTCGTGGCGCGCGAGCGTCGCGGCGAGCTTGCCGCGGAACGCCTCGCCGATCCGGCCGACGCGCGCGATCAGCTCGTCGGTGAGGAGGTCGAGCGCGGCGAGGGCAGCGACGCACACGAGGCCAGAGCCCCCGAAAGTCGTGTTGTGCGCCTCGGCGGAGGCGTAGTGCTCGCCGTAGGCGCGCTCGAACAGCTCGCTCGTCGTGAGCATGGCGCTGATCGGCACGAGGCCGCCCCCGAGGTGCTTGCCGAGGATGAGCACGTCCGGGCGCCGCGGCCAGGTCTCGCTGGCGAGGAAGCGCCCGGTGCGACCGAGGCCGGTCTGGATCTCGTCGGCGACGAGGAGCGCGCCGTGCTCGCGACTCAGCTCGCAGGCCGCCTCGAGGAACGCCGGGGAGACGGTGCGCACGCCGCCCTCGAGCTGGATCGGCTCGAGCACCACGGCCGCGACGTCGCCGCCGCGAAAGGCCGCGGCCAGCGCGTCGACGTCGTCGAACGGGATCGGCCCCGCGGCCGGGACGTGCGGCCCGAACGGGTCCTTGAACATGCCGGGCTTCATCAGCGCGCAGCTGCCCATGGTGGTGCCGTGGTAGGCGCCGTCGAGCGAGATGATGCGCGGCTTCTTCGTGGCGGCGCGCGCGAGCTTGAGCGCGGCCTCGACCGCGCCCGACCCCGAGTTCGCGAAGAACACGTTGTCGTAGGCGCCCGCGCGCTCGCACAGCCGCTGCGCGAGCAGGCCGGCGTACGGGTTCACGCGGCACGGGAACCAGTTCGGCGAGTCGCTGGCCAAAAACTCGGTGACCGCGGCGGTGATCGCCGGGTGGCGGTGGCCGAACGTCTGCGTGCCGTGGAAGTCCTCGACGGGGCCGCGCGGCTCGATGAGCTGGCCGTCGCGCACCGCGGTGATCCGCGTCGGCTCGCCGAGCAGCTCCGCGCGCAGCGTGACGAGCGGGTTCACGTAGCGCCGGTAGCTCTCGTAGCCCTCGCGGAGCATCTGCTCGGTGTTCACTAGAGGCCCCCGTCGGCGACGATCTTGGCCGCGGCCATGAACGAGTTGGCGTCGGAGACGAGGAACGTCGCCAGGTCGGCGACCTCCTTCGCGGTCCCGAGCCGCCCGAGCGATGCCTGCGCCAGGTACTCCTGCACGCGGTGCTTGGGCAGCATGCGCGCGAGCCCACAATCGAGCAGGCCCGGGGACAACAGGTTCACCTTGATGTTGTAGCGACCGACCTCGCGGGCGAGCGCCTCGGTCATGCCGCGGAGCGCCGACTTCGCGGCCGCGTAGTGCACGGGCGCCTCGATCACGCGCTCGGACGCGAACGAGCCGATGTTGAGGATGTGGCCCGCCTTGGCGCGGATCATCGAGCGCAGCACCGCGCGCGACCACAGGTACGGCCCCTTGACGTTGACCGCCATCACCGCGTCGAAGTCAGCCTCCTCGAGCAGCGCGATCGGCAGGATCTGCGTGATGCCGGCGTTGTTGACGAGCACGTCGATGCCGCCCCACGCCTTGCCGATCGCGGCCACGGCCTCCTTGACGTGCGCGCTGTCGGCGACGTTGCCCTGGAACACCAGCGGCTCGCAGCCGAGCGCGACGAGCGCGGCGCGCGCCGCCTCGGCGTCCTGCACGTCCGTGCGGAACGTGAACGCGACGCGCGCGCCGGCGGCCGCGAACGCCTCTGCCATCGCGCGGCCGAGCCCGCGCGAGCCACCGGTGATCACGCAGCGCTTGCCCTCGAGCCGGCGCGCTGTCATCGGAGGACCGGCAGGGTGAACACGCGCTGACCGCCAGCGCGCGTGCCCCAGCGCGCGGGCTCTACGTTGAACTTGGCCTCCTTCTCCCGGTACAGCACGTTGTAGTTGCAGACCGGGATCGTCGTGCCGTCGGCGTAGCAGTTCGAGTCGCAGCAATCGACCGCGCGCTCGACGTCGAACGTCTCCTCGTCCATGTGCGAGTGCACGTAGACCGCCTTGATCGCCCGCTCGCCAGCGCGGATCGCCTGCTGGTGCGGCAGCGACATCGTGTCGACGAGCGCGCGCAAGAGCCGCAGCGTGCGCTGCGCCTCGGCATCGTCGTCGGGCGCCTCGGCCCACAGCCGATCGATCGCCTGCTTGAGCGATTCTTCGAGCCGCGGCGAGGGCTCGATGTACAGGCGGTCCGAGAGCGCGTCGTAGAGCTCGCTCGCCGGCAAAAACCGCGTGAACGGGATCGGGGGGCCGCCGTCGGGATCGATCAGGAGGTACGCGATCTGATAGCAGAGCGGGTGCGCGCACGGCGACGTCACGAAGTCGCTCGGGCGCAGGAGGCCCTGCGTGTGGCGCTCGATCTCCTCGAGCACCTCGAACATCGAGATCCGGCCCGAGCGCTCGAACGCGACGCCGCTCTGGCCGGTGAACGTCATCGTGTGGACCTCGACGTGCCGCACCGCGGAGCTCGCCATCGCGAACTCGAGGATCTTGCCGATCTCGTGCTCGTTCACGCCGCGGGTCATCACGGGGATCAGCGTGACGTCCACGCCGTGCTTCTCGCACAGGCGCAGGCACTCGAGCTTGAGCGCCAGCATCTGCGCGCCCTGCATCACCTGGTCGGTGTGTGGATCGAACGTGTCGAAGGACAGCGCGATGCGCGCTCCGTAGGCGCCGAGCCGCGCGACGAACGCCTCGTCCTTCGCGAGCTTGATCCCGTTGCTGCACACGGTGACGCGGTGGATCCCGGCGGCCGTCGCGAGCTCGAGCATGTCGAACAGCCGCGGGTGCAGCGTCGGCTCACCGCCCGTGAGGTTGATGATGTCGAGCTCGCCGCCGTGATCGGTGCGCAGGTGCTCGAGGACCATCGCGAAGTCCTCGAGCGGCATGTGGTAGGCGTCGTCGTTCTTGTTGTGCACGTAGCAGATCGGGCAATCGAGGTTGCACGCGCTCGTGATCGTCACGACCGGGAGCCGCACCTTCTGCGTGTGCGCGGTGCACGGGCCGCAATCGAACGGGCAGCCGTGCTCGACCTCCTTCTTGATCACGCTCGGCGGCGTGAACCGCTGCTTGATCGCGCGGGTCTGCTCGTACCACTCGACGCTGGTCGACAGCCGGACCTCCTGCGCGCCGTGCGTCGCGCACGCCTTGCGCATCCACACCTCGGCGCCGACCGCGACGACCGACGCGGGGATCGCCTCCTTGCACGACCGGCACAGGCTGTTCGTGGTGTGGATCAACCGCTCGGTCGCGCTCACACCGACCGCCCGTCGCGCTTGCCGATCACCATGTTCGCGAACGTCTGGACGCTGAACAGCGTCAGGATCAGCGACGGCCGCAGCCCTGGCTTTATGCGGTCGCCCGCCTCCGGCATCAGCTCGCGCAGGCGGGCGAGCCCGGCCTCGGAGATCACGCCGCCGGGCGCGAACTCCTCCTGCGTCATGTCGCCGCGCGACGCCTGCTCCATCTCGCCGCGCGTGATCTCGATCGAGAAGTCGCGCTCGATGCGGAACACGATGTCCAGGAAGTCGAGCGACTCGGCGCCGAGCTCCGCCATGAGCACGGAGTCGAGCTTGACCTCGTCGAGCTTGCGGCCGAGCGCCTCGGCGACGATCTTGCGGACCGCCTCCTCGATCTCGGCGTTGGACAGCTGGGTGAGCTGGGGCGCGGCGGCTGGTTCACTCATGCGGGTTCCTCCTCGATCCACGTGACTACGCGGTCCAGCGGCTTGCGGCCGCGCGCGGGCGCTCCTCCGTCGGGGTGACCGATCGCGATCGCCCCGACCATACGCCACGGCTCCTCGATCCCGAGCAGCGCGCTGATCTCGCTCCGCGCGACCATCGGCCCGGCCATCATGCAGGCGCCGAGGCCCTCGGCGTGCACCTGGAGCAGCAGCGCCATGATCGCCATGCTGGTCGACACCAGCTCGCTCTGCATGGCCGACGCCGTCGAGAACGCCGCCGGGTCGCCACCGCCCGACGCGATCAGGTTCGCGATCAGGTCGGGGTACTCGCGGTACTGCGGGATGACGATCACCTGCGCCGACGCGAGCGGCTCGTGGAAGAAGTCGCCGTAGTTGCCGAAGTCCTCGGCGTGGTGGCTCCTGGTGATGATCGCCTTCATCTCGGCGGTCTTGCTCGCGACCGCTAGGGCGATCCGCGCGCGCATCGCCGCCGAGCGCACGACGGCGAACCGCCACGGCTGCCGGTTCGTGCTCGACGGTGCGGTGATCGCGCCCTCGAGCACGCGCACGAGCACGTCGCGCGCTACCGGCTCGGCCGTGAACGTCCGCACGCTGCGCCGGCACCGCAGCCACTCGAGCATCTGGGGTCCGGTCATTCGAGCTTGAATCCTCCATCGACGTTCCACACCTGGCCCGTCACGTAGCTCGCGTCATCGGACGCGAGGAACGCGACGACCTTCGCGACCTCGGCCGGCGTCCCGAGCCGCTTCATCAGGATGCGCCTCAAGAGCTCGTCGGGCGCGATCGCCTGCAGCTCGGTCGTCATCGCGGTGTCGATGATACCCGGCGCGACCGCGTTGACGCGGATGTTGCGCGGCGCGAGCTCGACCGCGAGCGCGCGGACGAACGCCTCGATCGCGCCCTTGCTCGCGGCGTAGTTGCTCTGCCCGCGCCCCGGGCGCTGCGCCGCGACCGACGACAGCGCGACGATCGAGCCGGCGCGGCGGCGCATCATGCGGCGCGCCGCCTCGCGGCAGCACGCGACCACGCCGCCGAGGTTGGTCGCGAGCACATCGCCGAAGTCGGCGGCCGTGCTCGCGCCGAGCAGCGTGTCGCGCGTGATGCCCGCGTTGCACACGACCACGCCGAGCGGACCGAGCGCGTCGAGCTCGGCGAACATCGCGGTCACGGCGGCGGGATCGGCGACGTCGGCGCGGAGCGCGCGCGCGCCGGGCCCGGCGGCCGCGACGGTCTCGGCCGCGGCGGCGTCATCGGCGCGATAGTTGACGGCGACGGTGAAGCCGCGCCGGCCGAGCTCGATCGCGATCGCTCTCCCGATCCCGCGCGACGCGCCGGTGACCAGCGCGACCGTCACGCGGCCCCCTCGCGGGTCTCGACGCTCTCGACGCTCTCGACGCGCACCGCCGACGCCAGCTCCGGGGCGCTCGCGTGCAGGCCGATCGCGACCGGCGCGCCGAGCTCCGCGAGCGCGATCGCCTGGACGAGCGCCGTGGCCGCTCCCACCTGACCGAGCGCCTGCGCGACCGCCGCGTAGGCGTCGCGATCGCCGTCGCCGATCGCCGCGCTGCACCGCGCGAGCGCCTCCGGTCCGGCCGCGTCGCGCACGGCGAGCCGCGGCGCGCCGGCGCGCTCGCGCACGACGACGACGGCCGCCGCCGCCTCACCGGGCACGAGCCCCTGGGCCGGCCAGCCGCGCGCGTCGAGCTCGACCAGCGTCTCGGGCTCGAGCAGCGAGTCGTACGCGACGACGAGCGCGGCATCGATCGCGCCGTCGTGCAGGGCGCGGATCGCCGCGGCGAGCGCCTGGGCGCCTCCGTTGCCGCCGCCGAACGTCGCGCCCTCGCCGCGCAGGCCGAGCTCGGCCGACGCGAGCGCGTGCACGTTGTTCGACAGGTGGCGCAGCATCCAGTACGGGTGCACGTCCTTGAGGCCGCGCTCCCACATGCGATCGCCGTCGTCGCGCTGCTCGGCGAACGCCCCGAGCATGTCGTCCCAGTGCGCGCGCAGCCCACCGACGCCGCTGAACAGCCCGGCGCGGTCTCCGCCGGGAACGCCCGACGCGGCGAACGCCTGGGCCGCGACCTCGAAGCCGAACAGGCCCATGCGGCGCAGGAACCGGTCGCGCCGCGCGCTCGCCGGCTCATCGCCGATCCGCGCGACCGCCATCGACGTGTAGGCCCCCCTCGGATCCGCGCTCGCCGCGCGCTCGCCGGCGCGCACACGCGCGATCACGTCCTCGACGCTGGCGCCGAGCGGCGTCCGCCACGCGCGCGCGATCATCGCGGCGGTCCTCACGCCGGCCTCCCGAGCACCACGCTCGCGTTCTGGCCGCCGAACCCGAACGAGCTCGACAGCACGGCGTCGACCCGCGCGCCGCGCGGCGCCTCGCCGATCACGTCGACGTCGCACTCGGGGTCGCGCTCGCGATGGTTCGCGGTCCCCGGCAAGAGATCGCGCTCGAACGCGAGCAGGCTGGCCGCGAGCTCGATCGCGCCCGCGGCGGCCATCAGGTGGCCGACGGCGCCCTTGATCGAGCTGACGGCGACGCGCGCCGCGTGGGCGCCCAGCGCGCCGTGGATCGCCTTGCACTCCGCGGGGTCGTTGAGCGGGGTCCCCGTGCCGTGCGCGTTGATGTAGCCGATCGCGCGCGCCGGGACGCCCGCGCGCTCCGCCCGCGCGATCGCCCGCGCCATCGCATCGCGGGCGGCCGCGCCATCGGGCCGCGGGGCGGTCGCGCGATAGCCATCCTGCGTGCTGCCCCAGCCGACGACGCGCGCCATCACGCGGGCCCCGCGGCTCCGCGCGCGATCCTCGCGCTCGACGACGAACACCGCCGCGCCCTCGCCGATCACGAGGCCGTCGCGCCGGCGGTCGAACGGCCGGCAGGCATCGAGCTCGTCGCGCGGCGACGGCGCGCCGAGCCGGCACATCCCGCCGAGCCCGAGCGGGTTGACCATCGAGTCGGCCGCGCCGCAGACCACGACGTCCGCGGCGCCGCGCTCGATCAGCGAAGCCGCGTGCGCGACCGCGAGCGCGCCTGCCGCGCACGCCGAGGCGTTGACCGTCGTCGGCCCGCGCAGCGCGAGCAGCTCGTGCGTGGCGCGCGCCGCGAGATCGACCGGTGAGCGGAACCGCACGCCATCGGCGCCGGCGCGCTCCCACGCGATGTGACCGCCGGCGTAGATGCCGCCGAAGTCCTCGAGCAGCGCCTGCTCCAGGCCGAGCGCGAGGACGAGCGAGGCGTCGCGCGGCTCGCCGCCGGCCTGGTGCCACGCCTCGTGCGCGGCGAGCAGGGCCCAGGCGATCTTGCGATCGCGCAGCGCGCCCGACGCGCCGAGCCGCGCGGCGAGCGCACCGGCGCCGAGCGCGTCACCGAGCCACGCGGCCTCGACGCGCGGGACGGGGACCTCGCCCGCCACGCGCGTCGGAAACGTCGACGCATCGAAGCTCTGGATGCGCGAGATGCCGCTCGCGCCGGCGGCGAGGCCGGCAAACAGCGCGCGCGCGCCGATGCCGAACGCGCTGACCACGCCGACCCCGGTGATCGCGGCGGTCATGCCGGTCACGCCGCCTCCTGCGCGAGCAGCACGGCGCCCGGATCACCATCGACGCCGAGCGCCAGGACCAGCGCGCGCCCGCCCGGTGTCGCCTGCAGTACCCGGGCGGCGTCGATCACCGCGAGCGCCGGGCTCGCGGCGAGCGCATCGCCGCGCGTCCCGGTGTCGCTCGTGCGCGCGCCGGGAAAGCGCGCCGCGGCGTACGAGCGCAGCGCGTCCGCGGCGGGCGGGCCCCAAGGCGCGAGGACGACGACGTCGGGCTCGGCGATCGATCCGCGCCCCGCGCGGGCGAGCGCGTCGGCGAGCGCGTCATCGAGCGCGTCATCGAGCGCGTCATCGAGCGGCCGGCCCCGGCCGCTCGCGTGGGCGGCGCCCTCGAGCACGACATCCCCGGCGGCCCCGGCTGCGGCCCCGGCGCGCAGCGCGATGAGGCCCGCGCCGTCCGCGGGGACCAGGCCGCGCGCGAGGAAGCCGTCGCGCGCGAGCTCCGCGAGCGTCACCGGGTGCGTCGCGACGTCCGCGCCGCCCGCGATCGCGAGCTCGCACTCGCCGGTCGCGACCGCGTGGGCGGCCTCCGCGATCGCCGCGACGGTGCCGGCGCCGCGCGAGAACAGCGCCCCGTTCGGGCCGCCGAGCCCCTCGAGGATCGCGCCGTGGCACATCGTGAAGTTGTTCATGAGCTGGAACGCGAGCAGCGGGTTGCACGCCGGAAGGCCGCGATCGCCGAACGCAGGCAGCGAGAACGCGCCATCGATGATCGACGCGTCGAGGAGCGCCCCCACGTCCTCGAGCGAGCCCGCGGAGCCGCCGACGCCGAGGAAGTAGCCGGCCCGCGCGCGCTCGTCGGCCGACAGCCCGAGGGCGCGCATCACGTCCGCCAGCGCGAGCGCGGCGAGGTACGCCGCGCGCGACATCATCTTGCGCGCGCGGGGGTTGGCGAGCGGCTCGTCGGGCGGCGCCGCGTCCGCCAGGTACGGGCCGCGCGCAGCGTGGTGCGCGATCACCACGCGGATCACCCACACCTCCGC
The DNA here is from genome assembly GCA_035558535.1 of Kofleriaceae bacterium. Classification (GTDB taxonomy): domain Bacteria; phylum Myxococcota_A; class Polyangia; order Haliangiales; family Haliangiaceae; genus JABFXX01. The sequence goes on along the minus strand of DATMCI010000107.1, from coordinate 72,662 downwards.
AGCACGAGGCACGAGTTCGCGCCTCCGAACGCGAACGAGCTCGCGAGCGCGGCGTGCACGTCCGCGCGCACCGCCCGCCCGATCACGTGCGGCACGTCGCACAGCGGATCAGGCGTGCGCAGGTTCGCGGTCGGCAGGATCTCGCCGGCGGCGATCGCGTGGTACGCGTACAGCGCGCCGAGCGCGCCGGCGCCGGCGACCCAGTGGCCGAGCGCGCCCTTGCTCGACGACACGCGCGCGCGGTCGGCGGCCGCGCCGAGCACCCTGCGGATCGCGGCGACCTCGATGCGGTCGTTGAGCGGCGTCGACGTGCCGTGCGCCTGCACGTAATCGACGGCGGCGAGCCCCGCGTCGGCGAGCGCGGCGGACATCGCGCGCGCGGCGCCGCTGCCCTCGGGATCCGGTGCGGTGAGGCGGTGCGCGTCGAGCGAGCGCCCGATCCCGGCGAGCTCGACCACCGCGTCGCCGCGCTCGGCCGACAGCACGAGCATCGCGGCACCCTCGCCGACGACGAACCCGTCGCGGTGCGCATCGAACGGGCACGACACGCCGCGCGGGCTGAGGATGCCGAGCAGGCCGAAGCCGGCGAGCATGAGCGGATCGACGTCCGCGCCGACGCCGCCGCACAGCGCGGCGTCGATCTCGCCGAGGCGGATCGCGCGCGCCGCCTCCACGATGGCGGCGCTGCCCGAGGCGCACGCGAGCGAGACGGTCTCGACCGGCCCGTGCGCGCCGACCTCGTGCGCGAGCGCGACGGCGACCGCCGACGGCGAGAGCACGGAGGCGTCGATGCGGTCGGCCCACGGGCGCGCCTCGCGGGCGAACCGCGCGTGATCGAACGCGCCGGAGGCTCCGGGGGCTCCAGGCGCGCCGCGCGCCGCGCGCGCGAGGCCGAGCACGGTCGCCCACCGCCCGCGGCCGGACTCCGCGCCGACGAACACGCCGAGCCGCGCCGACGCGACCGCGAGGCGCGCCTGCATCCACGCCTCGCGGGCCGCGGCCCGCGCGTACGGCATGCGGCGGTCCTCGTCGGGGAGCTCGCGGTCGATCGCGGCGGCGTGCCGGCAGGGAAACCCGGTGGCGTCGAACGCGGTGATCTCGCGAATCGCGCACGCGCCGTCGGCGAGCTGCGCGACAGTGGCGGACCACGTCGGCGCGAGCGGCGTGAACGCGCCGACCCCGCGTACGTAGACGCTGCGCCGCGCGGGCGGTGTCATGGCGCCTCGGCGGACCCCGTGAGCCAGATACTCAAATACTCGCGACGCTTCGCGAGCACGGCGGGGTTCGTCACCTGCGCGAACGCGAACGACAGCTGCCCCTCGGCGACGAGCTTGTCCTCCGAGCGCGCCCACGCCTGTGCTTGCCCGCCGTCCTCGGTGACGCGCTCGAGGCGCGCCTCGAGCTCGAGGCGGTCGCCCGGCCGCACGACCTGGCGGAACTTCGCGCGATCGACCATCGTGAGCAGCGCGTGCAGGTCGTGGCGCCCGCGCTGGCGCATCGTCGCTTCGAGCAGCACGCCCGCGAGCTGCGCCAGCCCCTCGAGGATCAACGCGCCTGGCAGCACCGGGAACCCTGGGAAGTGATCCGCGAAGATATCATCCGAGAGCGACACGCACTTGACGCCGCGCGCGAGCTCTGGCGGCGACAGCTGCGTGATGCGATCGAGGAGGATGTACCGCACGGGCTGCCGCAGCCTACCAAATCGTGCGACGAACAGGCATGAGTGAGTCGCGCGCAGACATCTTCCGGAACGGCTTCGCGGAGTTTCGACAGTTCGTGAACCCACTCATCGCCGAGCGCGCGCGTCTCGCGCGCGAGCCGATCGAGTTCGTGCGGGCCACGCACGGGGTGCTGCACGACGCGCGCGGCTCGGTGTACGAGGACCTCCACGGCACACAGATGCTCGGCCACCGCAACGCGCGCGTGGCGGAGGCGATGCGCGAGTTCCTCGCGGGCGACGCGCCGAACTGGTTCCCGTCGCGCGTGAACCCGTGGGCCGGCCGGCTCGCGCGGCGGCTGTGCGAGCGCACCGGCTACTCCAACGTGTTCTTCGGCATGAGCGGCGCCGACGCCGTCGAGGCCGCGCTCAAGCTCGCGCGCGCGGCGACGCGCCGGCCCCGCATCGTCGCCCTCGATGGCGGCTATCACGGCTGCACGTTCGGCGCGGTGTCGCTGATGCACGCGGGCCCGCTCCACGATCCGTTCGCGCCGCACCTGCCGGGCGTGATCAGGCTCGGCTTCGACGACCCCGACGCCTTGGCCCGCGAGCTCGCGACTGGCGACGTGTGCGCGGTCGTCGTCGAGCCGATCCAGGGCGAGGGCGGCGTGCGCGCGCTCTCGCCGAGCATGATCGACGCTGCGTGCGAGCTGACCGCGCGCCACGGCACGCTACTCGTCGCCGATGAGGTCCAGACCGGGCTCGGACGCAGCGGGCGGCTCCTCGCGAGCAGCGCGTGGCCGCGCCGCCCCGACGTCGCGCTGATCGCGAAGACGCTCGGCGGTGGCCTGATGCCGATCAGCGCGATGCTCACCGAGCGCGCGCTGTTCGAGCGCGCGTACGGCCAGAACTTCTTCATCGGGGAGTCGCACAACACGACGTTCGGCTACAACGGCCTCTCGTGCGTCGCCGCGCTCGCGACGCTGGAGCTGCTCGACGACGCCTTGATCGCGGACGTCGCCCGCCGCGGCGCCGTGTTCCGCGAGGTGCTCGACGCGGCGCTGCGCGGCAACCCGCTCTACCGCGAGACCCGCGGTGCGGGCTTCATGCTCGGCGTCGAGCTCGTCCACGCTCCGCACCCCTGGTTGTCGTTCGAGCACTTCGGCTTGCCGGAGCTGGCCCACCTGCCGACGATCGGACCGCTGCTGTGCTACCGCCTGTACGCGCGCGGCTTCTTCGCGTTCGTGTGCGGGCACGACTGGCGCGTCCTCCGCCTCCAGCCGCGGCTCGACATACCGGATGCCAAGGTCGTCGAGCTGGCAAATGCGTGCCGCGAGGAGCTCGATCACCTGGCACAGCTCTCGTAGTGGTAAGAACGCCCCATGGAGTGCACGAGCTGCAACACGACGCCGGCGCGCCCCGATCGACCGCACACGTTCTTCGCGCACGCGCAGGACACGTGCCCGGCATGCGGCGTCGCGGTCGAGGCGCGCGTCGTGCTCCGCGATGGCAAGGTCGTCCACCTGCTGCACTGCCTGGCGTGCGGCCCCCAGGAGCACACGGTGTCCGACGACGCCGATGCCTGGGTGCGCTCGTTCCTCGATCGCGGTGTCGTGCCCGACGGCCTCGTCGGTGATCACCTGTTCAAGCACACCACCTCGACCTGCCCGGGCTGCCTCGCGCTCGTCACGGCGCAGGTCGTGATCCGGAAGGACCGCGTGTTCTTCCTCAAGGACTGCGCGCGCTGCGGTCCCTCGGAGGCGATGGTCTCGGAGGACGCGAGCTACTACGTCAAGGCGTACGCCTTCGCGCGCGCGGGGACGCAGCCGCTCGTCTTCCGCAACCACGTCGAGCACGGCTGCCCGACCGACTGCGGCACGTGCGACGACCACGAGCAGCACACGTGCCTGCCGATCGTCGAAGTCACCGACCACTGTAACCTCGAGTGCCCGATCTGCATCGTCGACAACCAGTACTCGAACCACATGGAGCCCCAGACCTTCGCGAAGATCGTCGACGGCCTGGTCGAGGCCGAGGGCGCGTGCGAGTCGCTCGCGCTCTCCGGCGGCGAGCCGACGAGCCACCCGCAGATCCTCGAGCTCCTGCGCATCGCGCGCCGCCCCGAGATCGGGCGCGTCGTGCTGATCACCAACGGCATCCGCCTCGGCAAGGATCGCGCGTTCGCGCAGGCGATCAAGGACATGGGCGTCTACGTCGGGCTCCAGCTCGACGGGTTCACCCCCGAGGTCCACGAGAAGATCCGCGGCAAGAACCTGGTCAAGGAGAAGGACGCCGCGCTCGCCGTGCTCGCCGCGCTCGACATCCCGACCCAGCTCATCTTCGTCGCCACGCGCGGCGTCAACGATCACCAGATCGGCCAGGTCGTCGAGCTGTTCCTGTCGGGTCCGCACTTCCTGTCGCTCAACTTCCAGCCGGTCGCCTACACCGGCCACGGCGGCGGCACGTTCGGTCACGACCCGGCGGACCGCCTGACCATCCCGGGCGTCATCAAGCGCATCGACGAGCAGACCGGCGGCAAGGTGAAGTACACCGACTTCTTCCCGCTCCCCTGCTCGCATCCGCAGTGCGTGTCGCTGACGTACTTGCTCCGCCTGGGCGACGGCACGTCCGTGCCGTTCGCGCGCTTCGTCGACTTCGAGAAGCACGCGACGCTGTTGCGCTCGTCGGCCACGCTGCCCGCGACACCCGAGGTCGAGGACGCGCTCGCCGACGTCATCCACGACGTGTTCGCGCGCCAGGACGAGATCGAGCGCGGCCCCGAGATCCTCGCCGCGCTGCGCCGCTCGCTCGACGAGATGTTCCCGAAGAAGCCGCTCGCGCCGAGCGAGACCTTCCGCGTCAGCGAGCGCCAGTCGAAGTCGATCTTCCTGCACCACTACATGGATCGCCACGACTTCGATCTCGAGCGGCTCCGCAAGTGCTGCCACCACTACCCGCAGATCGACGGCCGCATCATGCCGGCGTGCGGCTTCAACATGTTCCACCGCGGCGCCGCCAAGGGCCCGAACACGCCGCGCGCCAAGTTCGGCCGCGCTCCGTTCTCGCTGCCGGTGATCGGCTAGTGCTCGCCTCTGGCCGCGTCGCGCTCGTCACCGGTGGCTCGCGCGGGCTCGGCCGCGCCATCTGCACGGCGCTCGCGCGCGAGGGCGCCTTCGTCGCCTTCAATTACGCCAGGTCCGACGCCGACGCCGACACGACGCTCGCCGCGATCGCCGGCGCCGGCGGCCGCGGCTCGGCGCACAAGGTCTCCGTGCTCGACAAGGCGGGGCTGGTCGCGCTCGTCAAGTCGCTCGACGCCGCCCACGGCAAGGTCGACATCCTCGTCAACAACGCCGGTTTCGGTCAGGTCGTCCCGCTCGCGCTCATGGAAGAGTCCGACTGGGACGACATGCTCGACACGCACGTCAAGGGCGCGTTCCTCACGACGCAGGCGGTCCTGCGCGTGATGGTGCGCGAGCGCTACGGCCGGATCGTCAACGTCGGCTCTCTCGCGGGCATCAAGATGATGCAAGCGCCCGTGCACTACGCGACCGCCAAGGCGGCGCTCAAGGGCTTCACCGAGTCGCTCGCCAAGGAGATCGGGCGCTACGGCATCACCGTGAACTGTGTCGCGCCGGGCATCCTCGACGAGGGTGTCAGCGATCACCTGCCGCCTGGACGCAAGGAGGAGTACCTGCGCCACTGCGCGCTGCGCCGGGTCGGCAAGCTCGAAGAGGCTGCCGACATGATCGCCTTCATCGCCTCGGACCGCGCCAGCTACACGAATGGCGCGACGCTCGTCGTTGATGGCGCCGTGTGACGAGCGCTCCCCGGAAGCTGGGACCGACATGATCACGGACGAGTCTCACTACCTTCCGTTTGCCGCCGCGTATGTCCGCGGCGCGCTCGGCGAGCCGATGCTCGATGACGACGCGGCGATCGCGCGCGGCCTCGCGGCAGGGCTCGAGCTGCACCGGTTCAAGCGGACGAGCCAGCTGCAGCGGGTCCGCGCCGTGCTCGGCGCGCTGCAGGGGTTCCGGCCCGGTCGGCTGGTCGACCTCGGCTCCGGGCGCGGCGCGTTCGTGTGGCCGCTGCTCGACACGCTGCCGCACGTGGACATCACCGCGACGGACCTGCTCGAGCGCCGCGTGCGCGTGTTCGTCTGCGTCGGGCGCGGCGGCGTCGAGCGGCTGACGGCCGTGCGCGCCGACATCACGGCGCTGCCGCTCGCCGACGCGAGCGCCGACTGCGTCACCGCGCTCGAGGTCCTCGAGCACCTGCCGGGCGACGGCCCCGAGCGCGCCGCCCGCGAGGCGCTGCGGGTCGCGCGCACCGCCGTGATCGCCACCGTGCCCTCGCACGAGGACGACAACCCCGAGCACGTCCAGCTGTTCGACGGGCCTCGCCTCTCGGGCATCTTCCGCGCCGCGGGCGCCCGCCGCGTGACCATCCAGCACGTCCTCAATCACATCGTGGCGGTGGCGCTGCGCTGAAGGCGAAGCCGCGGGTCGACGCCCTGTCTACCGGCGGAAGCACGACCCGGCCGACGCCCCACCCCTCCGCGCGAGGCATGACGCGGAGTTGCGCGGCGCGCCGCGCCGGCACGCGCGCTGCACATGGGGTCGTCATCAACAACATCTAGATCCAGGAGCACACCACCATGCACGCCATCGCCCTCGACACGTTCCCCGCCCCCGCCCCCGTCTCCGCCGAGACCTCGGCTGAGCCCACGTTCCAGACCATCGACTCCGCCCAGCTCGACGACGTCGCCGGCGGCTTCGACTTCGGCCGCATGGTCAACGCCGGCAACGCGAACGTCGCGGGCGGCGCGACGGCCGGCGGCGCGATCGGCGGGACGACCGGCGCGATCGCTGGCGGGATCGCCGGTGGCACCGTCGCGGGCGCGCCGACGATGGGCCTCGGCACCGTGGGCGGCGTGCTCGCGGGCGCGGCCGCTGGCGGCACGGCCGGCACCACCGCGGGCGCGGCGATCGGCGGCGGGGTCGGCTGGATCGGCGGCGCCGCGTCGGACGCGTGGAGCCAGATCCGCGGCCGCTGAGCCGCGCACCGCGCGCGAGACATGACCAGACGACCGCTACGACGGTAACGACGGGGCCGGCGCCAAACGCGCCCGGCCCCGCTCGCGCTCCCGGCGCCTCACGGACGCCGGCAGATCCAGCGCGCCGATCCACCGGTCGCGCACGGCACGTCGTGCCACTGGGCGCTCGTGTTCGACGCGGCGCACTGCTCCTCGTTGTCCTCGGGGAGCGAGGGGCCATCGTTCGGCTGCCCGGCGTCCCAGTTCACGTACGAGGCGGGCATGTCGTCGGCGACCCGGACCCATCCTTCGTCGTCGTTCTGCTGGCCGGTGAGCTGGACGATCCCGAGCATGATCGATCCGTTGATGCCGGCGCTCCGGACGCAGGTCTCGTCGGCGGCGCTGTCGAACGCGCCGAGCTTCATCCCGAGGTTCGTGCAGAACTGCATGGCCTGAGCCGGCGTCTGCAGGACGCCGTTGACACAGCCGACCCAGCACTCGCCGGGGTCGCCGCAGGCGAGGATGCGGAGCGGCTGACCACCGGGACATTGCACGCCGGGGAAGTCGCACGCGAACGTGGCCGCGTCGGTCGTCGCGGCATCGCCGGAGCCGGTGGGCGCACGGAACGAGCACGCCGCGAGCGCGCCGAATACAACTCCACGGAGTGGAGCCCTCATGGCGGCATTGTAACGAGCCGGGCGAGCGATCGGCGAGCGATGGGCGAGCGATCGGCGAGCGATAGGAGATCAACCCGGTCAGCGCGTGATCACGCGCGCACCGGGCAGGTGCGCAAGCGCGGCCCGCGCTTGCTTGCGGCGGTAGAGGCCGTGGCCCAGCATGCTGAGGCCCGCGATCATCGCGCCGCTGAACACGATCACGATCCGCCCGCCGACCGCGAAGCCGAGCACCGTGCCGGCGAGCCCGCCGACGGCGAGCAGGCCGCCGAGCAGCGCCTCCTGGCCGCCCTGCTTCACGACGGCCTCGAGCTCGCCGGGCGTCAGGTGCTCCGCCATCCCGGTCGGGCGGCCCTGGACGACCGCCAGATCGGAGCGCACCGCGCACGCCGCGCAGCGCCAGCCGTTCCCGGTCATGTCCATCTTGCTCTGCGGGGCCTCGGCCCCGCAGAACGCGCACGTCGCCGTGGCGCTCATCGGGCTACGCGACCCGCGCCTGCGGCAGCCCGCTGGCCCCGGCCTCGTCGATCGCCTTGTTGAGCTCGACCTGCACGAGCGCCATGCCGATGACGGAGAGCAGGAACATGTAGAGGAACGCGGTCACCTGCGTCAGCCGGCCGCGCGTCACGTGCTCGACGCCGCCCGCCCACTTCCAGACCCACCAGATGTTCATGATCGGCACGATCAGATCCCACGCGGTCGGGATGTCCGCGCCGGCGCTGTTCATCTCGTCCTTGGTCTTCACGAGCCAGACGTACAGATAGATCCCGCCGGTCACGCAGGTCAGCAGGAAGACCGTCAGGATCGGGCGCTTCTTCATGGTTCCCATCGGCCACGCAGCCTACGCCCGGGCGTGGTCGCGTGAAAGCGGCGGCCGTGCCGCGAGCCGCGGCTGCTCGCCGCCTCGCGCCGGTGCTACGTTCGCCGCCGATGAAGGCGACCTACGATCTGGTCCTGCTCCCCGGTGATGGCATCGGCGTCGACGTGATCGCCGAGGCGCGCGCGCTGGTCGAGGCCGTCGGCGCGGCGACCGGCGTGAGCTTCGCGCTGGAGGAGATCCCGTGCGGCGGCAAGTTCTACCTGGAGCACGGAAGCCGCGACTGGCCGGAGGGCGCCGAGGCGCGCTGCCGCGCCGCCGACGCGATCCTGCTCGGCGCGGTCGGCTGGAACGGCCCCGACGGCCAGCCGGTGATGATGACGGGCGAGGACGGCAAGACGAAGATGGCGGGCTGGTCGGCCGTGATCGGCAACCGCGTCGCGCTCGATCTGTACGCGAACATCCGGCCGGTGCGCTGCCTGCCGGGGACCCGGCACAACCTGTCGGGCCAGTTCCGCGAGGTGTGGTCGCCCCAGGCGGTCGACATGGTCATCATCCGCGAGAACACCGAGGGCCTCTACTCCGGCATCGGCGAGCGCACCGACGAGCGCGCCACCGACGTCCGCGTGATCACGCGGCGCGCCTCGGAGCGCGTCATCACGCGCGCGTTCGAGCTGTCGCGGCAGCGCGACCGCGGCGCGCCGGGCGACGGCAAGCGCCGCGTCACCTGCATCGTGAAGCACAACGTGCTCCAGGGCTGCCGGCTGTTCCTCGACGTCTTCCGCGAGGTCGCGCGGCGCTACCCGGACATCGAGCCCGACGTCGCGATCGTCGACTCGTTCGCGATGTTCGTGCTGACGCAGCCGGAGCGCTACGACGTCTGCGTCACGACGAACATGTTCGGCGACATCCTGACCGACCTCGGGTCGGTGCTCCAGGGCGGCATGGGCATGGCGGTCGGCTGCAACGTCGGCGACGACCACGCCATGTTCGAGCCGATCCACGGCTCGGCGCCGCCGCTCGCCGGCAAGGACCGCGCGAACCCGATGGCGATGCTGCTCGCCACCGGCGAGGCGATGGCCTGGCTCGGCCGCCGCCACGGCGACGAGCGCCTGACCCGCGCGCACGCCGCCATCGAGACCTCCGTCGCCACGCTCGTCGAGCGCGGCGAGCCGCTCACCGCCGACCTCGGCGGCAGCGCCGGCACCCGCGCCGTGGCCGCCGCCGTGCGCGAGGCCGTGGAGCACCGGCTGCGCTCGGCGCCGTAGCGCCCGCGCGCCGCCCGCGCAGCCAGCGGCCGCTACAGCGCCGCGGCGATCAGCCGGCGATCCTCGACGAGGATCGGCGCGCCGACCTTGCCGCGCATGACCTGGATCTGCCCGCCGTCTCTGTGGAACGCGAGCTCGGCCACGGCCTCGTCCTCGACCAGGCCGGTCACCGCGAGCGCCGGCCCGTCGGGCGCGACGGAGGCCACCTCGAGCTCGCCGCTGATCGCGAGGTCCGCCGGCACGCCCATCTTCTCGAGGCGCGCGTCCCCGCGCTGCACGGTGAGCCGCCGCGCCGGCATGTGGGGCGTCGCCACGCGCGCGACGCCGGTGACGAGGACGGGCCCGCGATCGCCCTGCTCGAGCAGGAACGGCGCCGCGCAGGTCCGGCGCAGCAGCACCGCGCCGCGCCGGTCGCGGATCACGGCGTGCTCGAGCAGGACGGGCGCGTCGTCGATGAGCGACGCCACCGTCGCGCGGAACCGGCGCGCGATCCCGTACAGCGTGATCGCCCCGGGCGCCGCGACTGCCGGCGGGACGGAGATCCCCGCGATCGTGCGCTTGCGCCGCGCGCCGCGCAGCCGGTGGACGCCGAGCGCGATCAGGCTCCCGACCGCGAACGGCGCGAGCAGCGGCAGCGCGAGCGAGCTCCCCGCCAAAAACGCCGTCGCGAGCGCCCACTCGCGCTGGTGGCGCAGGTTCATGTCGCGATAGTGGAGCAGCTCGCGCACGAGCTCGAGCGGCGCGCACGTCGGCGCGCCGCACTCCGCGCACGACGTGGCCGGCGGCTGCAAGAGCCGGCACTGGACGCAGCAGAACGTCGTCGAGGAGTACACGCTCGATCAGTCTGCCATCTCGGTGCCATGGGGCGCGCACGGGCGCGCTCGCAACATCGTCAGTATGTGCCGGAGGTCGGACTCGAACCGACACTCCCTCGCGGGAAGGGGCTTTTGAGACCCCCGAGTCTACCGTTTCTCCACTCCGGCAACGAAAACGCGCCGCTCACGAGCCGGCGCGTCGTCGTTTCAGCTGGGATCAGCTGATCACTTCGGGGCCTCGCCACCGGCCGGGGGCGCCGTGCCGTCCGCCGGCGGGGGCGTCGTGCCGTCGGCCGGCGGCGGCGTGGTGGTGGTGGTGTCGGCCGGCTTCGCCATCGCCGGGTCCTTCTTCTTGCCGCACGCGCCAACGGCCATCGCAACCACGATCATGACGATGAACATCTTCTTCATTGGTCTAATCCTCTTTCTTTCTGGTCTTGTCTTGTCTGGTCTGGGGTCTATCGGAGAATTCCGAAAATCGGAGAACTTCCGAAATCACTTGGGAGCGGTGCCGCCACCGCTGCAGGGGTCCATGGCGCCACCGGCCTTGTTACCGCCGTAGGTGGCGCCGCCCATGTCCGAGCCTTCCTTCTTCATCTCGGTCTGGGTCCCGGTGCCGGTCGGCGTCGTCGAGGCGTTCTTCTTGCTGCAGCCTGTTGCGCCCATCGCGACCACGGCAGTGAGCACGAGCGAAACCACGAACATCTTCTTCATCTTGAGTCCTATTGCCTGGGGTGCCTGGGGTGCCTGGAAAATGAGGGGGGCGCAGAGCAACTACGTCGGGCGGAGCTCCGCGAGGGCAGTCTCGAGCTCGCGGAGCGCGTGCTGATCGCCCTTCCGGGCCGCGGCGTCCATGCCGCGCTGGTACACGTCGGCCGCCTCGTCCCGCCGCCCCAGCGCCACCAGCGTGCCGCCGGCCATGAGGTACGTCGGCACGTAGTCCGGAAACTGTGTGAGGAGCTCGGAGAACGCGGTCCACGCCTCGGCCAGCTCACCGCGGCCCTTGTGCTCCATCGCCAGCCCGTACCGCGGGAATGGGTCCCCCGGCGCGCGCTGAATGAAGCTCTTGAAGGTGGCGATCCGATCCATGGAGGAGGGGTGGAAGGGCGAGAGGAGCGGTGGGCCCGGCGACACAACGCGGCAGGACGCGGCTCCTTACAGCGTGGCGACCTTACGCATGGCTCGACCGCAAATGCCAGTGGAGTAAGACGATTTTCGCCCGATGGGTTCGTGCTACAAGTGAACGCTCTACGTGAGACGTCCCTTCACACGGTTCATCGGGGTCGATCTCGGCGGGGGCCGGGGCAAGACCACCGCGGTGGCCCAGATCCAGAGCGGTCCCAGCGGCGCAGAAGTGATCGAAGTCGCCACCCGATCGGTCCGGCAGCCGTGGACCGATGACACGCTCGTCGATCGGCTCGTCGCCGCGCCCGCCGAGGGCACGGTGATCGCGATCGACGCGCCGCTCACGCAGGCGGCGTGCGGCCGCTGCGAGCGGCCGGTGTGCCCGGGCATGGAGGCGTGCCCGGAGCCCGCGGTCGTCTGGCTGCGCACCGAGGGCCGCGCGCTCGTCCGCGCGTCGAGCTCGATCGCCGTCGGTGGCGGCGGGCGTCCCCAGGTGGCGCAGCCGCCCGCGCAGGCCCGCCTCGCGCCGTACGCGCACCGCGCGACCGACGTCGTCATGACCTACGGCCGCGGCCTCTTGCCGGTCTCGGCGCTCGGCGCCGTCCACGGCGCGATCTCCGCGCGCGCCGGCCAGCTCCGGCGCCGCCTGCGCGCGGCGGGCTACGAGCTGCACGCAAACCTCGTCGAGGTCTCGCCGGCCGCCACGATCGCGGCGCTGTGCGGCCCGCGCGCGGCCCGCGGGTACAAGCGCGACGCCGATCCGTGGGTCACGCGCGCCTCGATCCTCGAGCGGCTCCGCGATCTGGCGTTCGCGCCGCGGAGCCGGATGGCGCGCGAGGACGTCCTGCAGAACGATCACTGCTTCGACGCCGTCATGGCGGCGTACACCGCGTACCTGTGGGCGCGCGACGGCTGGTCCGCGCCCGACGGCTGCTTCGTCGACGACGGCTGGATCGTGGCGCCTCCGTGACGGCACGGGCTACGCGAGCGCCTCGTACGCGGCGGTGACCTCGGCGAACCGCCGCTCGAGCGCGCGGCGCCGCTCGGCGTCGGCGGTGGGCTGCAGATCGGGGTGCAGCGCCCGCGCGAGGCGGCGGTACGCGCGCTTGACGGCGTCGAGATCGGCGGCGCCCTCGATGCCGAGCGTGCGGAGCGCCGCGAGCCGGCGCGGATCGGGCGCGCGAAGGGATGCCGAGGCGCGTGTCGAGGCGCGTGCCGAGGCCGAGGCGGCGGCCGAGTCCGGAGACGCGCCCGCGGCGCGAAACGGCGCGCTGCCGTCCGCGGCGACGCCGACGCCCTCGAGCGCATCGACGGCGCGCAGGAAGTGGAGGAACGCGAGCAGGCGGAACCGCGGCGTGCGCGCGAGCGGCCAGATCTGATCGAGGCGGCGCGGCCGGTCCATCGCCGCGAGCATCCGGCGATCGGCCTCGTCGGCCGGCTCGGGCACAAGCTCCGGCCGCAAGGTCAGCCGCACGCCCGCGAGCTCATGGACGAGCGCCTCGGCGAGCGAGCTGTCGAGCTGCTGCTCGAGGTGCGCGCGCGCCCAGGCGGCGAGCGAGACGCCGTGCGAGGCGCCGGGCGGGATCACCGCGGTGACGCCGCCCTCGAACACGAGCGAGAGATCGCCCTCGGCCGCGAGCCGCGCGAGCCGCGCAGAGACCGCGCGCCGGCCGAGCTCGCCGCCCGCGCCACCCGCGCCAGCCGCGCCCGGGCTCGCCGCGTCCATCCCGGCGCGGTCGATCGCGGAGCCGCGGCGGAGCGCGAACACCTCCGGCCGCGCGGGCGCGGAGTTGCGCGGGCGGATCGTCAAGAGACCGCTCGCGCCGTGCCGGCCGAGCCGGTAGATCAGCCGGACGAGCTCGCCGCGCCCGAGGTCGCGGCGCAAGCTTGGGTGGTCCCGCACGCGGCCATCTTCGAGAGGCGCGTCGGCGAGGGCAATTTTTCGGCGGGCGCGGGCGCGAGCGAGCGCGATGGCTCGCCCGCGGTCACCCCGCGGGGTTCCCTCGGGCCAGGGTGGCTCGTCCTCGCTGCGCTGCGGGCGAGCGCGATGGCTCGCCCTCGGTCACATGAAGCCGGCCTTGCGGCGCTCGACGATGAACTCGGTCACCGTGTTGCGGACGTCCTCGCGGAACGAGACCAGGCCCGCGGCGATCTCGCGGAGCGCGGTGACCGCCGGCTTGTTGTCGCAATCGACGCCCGGGGTGGCCCCCCGCGCGAGCTGCCGTGCCCGCTCGGCGGCGAGCACGACCAGCGCGAAGCGGTTGGGGACCTTGTCGAGGCAATCTTCGACGGTGACGCGAGCCATGGACCGCGGAACTTACTCGCTTGGGCACGGCTGTCAAGTCCCCGGTAGCTTGCCAGGGACCAGGAAGCCTCGTACCTTTGACGCTGCGGGGAGCCCTACCGGCAAGTAGGCATCCGCACTTAACTTATGCCTGCCCGTCCTACCGTCGCCGCCACGCGCGGCCCTGCTCGCATCGATCTCGACTGGGACGCCCTCGAGATCGCCGTCGAGCGTAATTCACCCGATACCGACAGCTACCTCGACCTGACGACGGGTCGGGTCCTCACGATCACGACCGGTGATCCCGAGGCAACGCTGAACCGTCAGGCCGTTTCGGAGAACATCCGCAACTTCCTGCGCATCGAGCCGGCCTCGTCGCGCGAGCAGTACCGGTGGATGGAGCGCTTCGTCGGCTCCGTCGCCGACGAGGCGCTGCGCGAGCGGCTGATCATCTCGATCGACGGCAAGGGCGCGTTCCGCCGCTTCAAGGACGTCCTGCTCGCGTACCCCGCCGAGCGCGAGCGGTGGTTCTCGTACCGCGCCGACCTCCTCCACTGGCACATCCACAACTGGCTCGAGCAGCACGAGATCCAGCCGACGAACGAGCCGCCGTGGGGCCAGGTGCAGCCGCCGCAGGAGCTGCCCGCGGTCGGCCGGCCGGTCGCCCACGGCACCGAGACGCCCGGCGAGACGCTCCGCCGTCAGGCGCGCGATCTGATCGAGACGATCCCGGCGATCGAGCTGCCCACGGCGATCGCGTTCCTCGAGTTCCTCAAGCAGCGCAGCGCCGACGCGGCCGGCAAGCACGGCGAGTCCGATCCGTCCGATCTGGACCCCGACCCCGATCCGGACCCCGACCCCGACGGCCTGTGACGCCCCTGTGACGTCTATGATGCCCGGCGAGCGCTGCGCCCTCTCGCTCTACAACGTCGCCCCGCAGCCCTGGAGCCTGTGACGTCTCCTGTGACGTCTCCTGTGACGTCTATGACGCCCGGCGAGCGCTGCGCCGCGATCGAGCGCGCCATCACGCAGCTCGTGCGCGAGGCGCCGGCGCTCGACGCGGCCGTGCGCGCCGAGCTCGCGGCGCACCTGGGCGCGCTCGGCGCGCTCGACCAGGAGCTCGGCGCGCCGCTCGCGCGCTCGATCGCGCGGATCGTCGAGCTCGTCGCCCAGGGCCAGGTCGCGCAGGGGATCGCGCTGCCGCACCTCGCGATGGCGTGCGCGACGCTCGCGGACGGCGTGGCCGGCAGGCTGTCCGAGCGCGAGCTCGAGGCGGCGCGCTACGAGATCGACACGCTCCTGCCGGTGCCCGGCGCGCCCGGCGCGCCCGGCGCCGCGCCTGGCGCCGCGCCTGCCGTCCGGATCCCGGACGTCCCGCTCGCCTCGCTCACCCGCGGACCAGGGCGGCGAACTTGAGGTAGCTCCCCTCGGGGAAGCCCGGCAGCGCCGGGAAGTCCGGCGGCAAGGGCCGGCGGTCGATGATCTGCAGCCGCGTGCCGGCGGCGAGCGCGCCCTCGGCGAGCGCGATCTCGAACTCGGCCGCGCTCATCTTGTGCGTCGACGACGCGGCCACGAGCAGGCCGCCCGGCACCAGCACCTCGAGGCTCGCCGTGATGAGCTCGGCGTAGTCGCGCACGGCGCTCCACGGCTTGCCGCCGCGCGCCGCGGCGCTCGCGAACGCGGGCGGATCGATGACGACCATGTCGAACGTGCGGCGGCGCTCGACGAACCGCGCGAGCACCTTGAACGTGTCGCCGACCAGGTGCTCCGGCTGCTCGGGATCGAAGCCCGACGCGGCGAAGTTGCGGCGCGCGCGCGCGTGCGCCTTCGCGGCGACGTCGACCGCGCACACCTCCGCGGCCCCGCCGGCGCGCGCGTAGACGGAGATCGCGCCGGTGTACGAGAACAGGTTCAGCACGCGGCGGCCCTGCGCCCACTGGCGGACCGCGCGGCGGCCCTCGCGCAGATCGGCGAACAGGCCGGTCGACAAGGGCGCGGTGACGTCGACGACGAACTTGAGATCGTCCTCGCGGACCTCGAGCTCGACGGGCGCTGGCGTGCCGCGGACCAGGTCCGCGCCGGCCTGCCGCGGCGCCTCGCCGCCGAGCGACTTGAAGCGGCGCTGCTCGTAGATCGCGATCGGCGACAGCTCGGCCTCGAGCGCGTCGTACAGCGCGCCGCGCAGCCCGGCCACCGCCGACGTGAACAGCTGCACGACGAGGTACTCGCCGTAGCGGTCCACCGCGATGCCCGGCAGGCCGTCGCTCTCGGCGTTGACGAGCCGGACCGCGCCGAGCCGCTCGAGATCGAGCAGCCGGCGGCGCAGCGCGATCGCCGCGCGGACGCGCGCGGTGACCAGCTCGGCGTCGATCGCGGCGTCCGGTGACCGGACGAAGACGCGGAGCGCGATCGCGCTGTCGGCGTCGTACAGGCCGCGCCCGACGAACTCGCCGTCGTCGTCGACGACGTCGATCGCGGTCCCCGGCTCGGGCGCCAGCCGATCGCCGAACACTTCGCGGTAGACCCACGGGTGCCCGGCGCGGACTCGCTGCGCAATGTCTGGCGGGAGCCGCACCGTGTTGCGTCTCACGATCGGCATGCCGCGGGCCGGGCCACGGGCGCCGCGGCGCGGCGGGGTTCGGCGCGTGGGGGTCATGGGGCCGGTTTTATGGCGCAACCGCCGAAGATCTCCAAGTCAGCGATCCGGGAATCTCGGTCTCCCCGGCGCCGAGATTCGGGTGGACAAGGCCGATCACGGTTCGTAATGTCCCCACGAGCGCTAGCTTCGATCGCCTGGCTAGCGCGAGCTGCTGCGAGCCGGGGCCGTTTTTTCGCCCCGTCGGGAGACACGCGATGGCTGTCGATACGTCGAAACCCGCTGCAACCACGAGCCTCGGCGTCGGCGCGCCGCCACCTGGCAACCTGGACGACGCCATGGCGGCGCTCGGCAAGCGCAAGCGCCCCTCGTCGCTGATGCGGTCGGGGTCGCAGCTGCCGACGGTCGAGCACTCGCTCGAGGAGTTCATCGCGCGGGCGAACCAGACGCTCGTCGACGCCAACGCGTGGGCCCAGGCGGATCAGCAGGCGCGCGACGAGGAGGCCCAGCGCCGCGAGCAGGACGCGCAGCGGTGGAGGCAGGCCGAGCTGCAGATGCGCGAGAGCGAGGCGCGCGAGGCGTCGCTCCGCCGCCAGCTCGACGGCCTGCAGGGCAAGCTCGCCGAGGCCGAGGCCCGCGCCGCGGTCGCGATCTCCGCGTCGGAGTCGGCCAGCATGGCGGTGGCCAACCAGGACGCGCTCTCGGACCTGAAGACGCAGCTCGACCAGGCGCAGCAGCGCCTGCGCACCGCCGAGGACCAGACGAAGAAGCTGGCGATCGAGCTCGAGTCGGCCCGGGCCGGCGCCGCCGCGCCGAGCGCGACCGCCGTGGACGCCAGCGAGGTCAGCGACGCCAAGGTCAAGGTCAGCGACACCGCCGCCGCCGCGCGGGTCCGGGCCGCCGAGGCGAAGGCCGCCAAGGCGGTCGCCGCCGCGCGCGCCGCCGCCGCCGGGCTCACCGTGTCGGCGGCCGATCTGGCCGCGATCGAGAGCGGGATCTCCGTCCCCGCGCCAGCGCCGCAGAAGAACCCGTGGCCCGCGATGGCGGCGGCGTTCTTCGTCGGCGTCGCGCTGATGTTCCTCTGGAAGCTCGTGCTCGACCGCGACGATCGCGCGCCAGCCACCGCGGCCGCGCCGCCGCCGGCGCAGGCAGCGCCAGCCGGGCAGCCGCCGGCCGGCGCGCCGCCGCCACCGCAGGTCGCGCCCGCGCCCGCGCCGGCCGCTGCGCCCGCCACGGCGACGACGCCGACCGACCCCGCCACGCCGACCGACCCCGCCGCGGCGACCGCGCCCGCGGCCGCGCCGGCACCGGCCACGGCGACCGCGCCGGCAGCGGCCTCCGCGCCCGGGACCACGACCGCGCCCGCGGCCTCCAAGCCGATGGTGACGCCGATCCCCGTCCCGACGGTGACGCCGATCGAGGAGCCCAAGCCCGGGACCGCCGCGCCCGCCAAGAAGCCGGCGAAGCCGGCGGACAAGCCGGCAGGCAAGCCGGCCGGCGGGCTCGTCGACCCGTTCTGATCCGTCTGGATCCGGGGCTCCGATCTTTTCTGGCGTGCTCCCCGTCGCTCCGCGGCCGCTCGCACGATCGCCCGCGCACCGACGAGATCGCCGCCGCAATCAGTGATTGCATCGGCCGCGCCGCCGGGATAAAGACCGACCTGATGGTCCATGGCTCATCAGCCGTGACGGGAGGCCACGTGATCCGCATCGCTCTCCGGGCCCTGGCCCTCGGACTCGTGCTCGGCCTCGCCCTGCTCACGCTCGCCCCCGCGCCCGCGCGCGCCGACGCTCCGCCGCCGACCCCCGAGCAGATCGAGGCGGCCAAGAAGGCGTTCGCCGAGGGCAAGAAGCTGCACAGCGAGGGCAAGTACGCCGAGGCGATCGAGAAGTTCAAGGAGTCGTACCGGCTCTCGAGGAACCCGCTCCTCCTCTACAACATCGGCTTCACGATGGACGAGGCGAAGGAGGCGGACATGGCGCTCTACTACTACCGGAAGTTCCTCAAGGAGGCGCCGCAGGACGCCGAGCAGCGCGCGACCGTCACCGAGCGCGTGAAGGTGCTCGAGCAGCAGTTCAGCCCGGCTCCCGCCGCGCCGGAGCCGCCGGTGACCGACAAGCCGGATGGCCCCAAGCAGCCGGTCGTGATCAAGCCGCCCGGCACGTACGCGGCGACGGACTTCGAGCACAAGATCGTCGAGGTCGCGCCGCCCGCGAAGCCGCTCGACGTCACCGCGGTCGTCCCCGAGGACTCGGGCTTCGTCGTCACGCTGTTCTACCGCACCGCGGGCGAGGGCAAGTACGCCAGCAAGGAGATGAAGTGGCGGTACCGGGAGCTCGTCGGCCGCATCCCCGCGCCGAAGATGATCGGCACCGCGGTCCAGTACTACATCGAGGTCAAGGACGCGACCGGCGCCCTGATCACCCGCGCCGGCAAATCGACGAGCCCGAACCTCGTCAACCTCGAGGCCGGCGCGACCCCGAGCTTCTACCCCGACCTCTCCGAGGAGGGCGAGCTGATCTCGGCGTCCGAGATCAGGAGCCGCGACGACGAGGACGATCCGCTGAGCCGCAACAAGAATCCCAAGCCCGATGACGAGCCGCCCGTGAAACCCGCAGGCAAGCCCACGGGGCAGCCCGCGGGGCAGCTCACCACCGAGGCCCTGCCCCCGCCGAGGACCGGGTTCAACGACGTGGGCTCCACGAAGTTCACGTACGTGAAGTGGGGCACCACGGGCGTCGCCGGCGCGCTGATCGGCTTCTCGCTCGTGTCCTACTTCCAGGCCGGCAAGTACAGCCGCTCCGTCGAGGACGACATCAAGAAGTGCGGCCAGCCGCCGTGCATCATCTACGATCAGTACGCGGTCGACCTGCAGGCGACGGGCAAGCGCTACCAGACGATGGCGCTGCTCTCGTTCAACGCCGGGATCATCGTCACCGCCGCCGCCGCCTACTTCTGGCTCGAGGAGAACCGCAAGAAGCGGGGCGGGCCGGAGAAGCTCACGGCGAAGCCTGTGCGCCGTACCGGGCCGAGCTGGAGCGTCGCCCCGGTGCTCGACGGCAGGGCCGGCGGCCTCATCGGCGCCACGGCAGAAGGGCGGTTCTAGCCATGCGCGTCCAGGTCACCTCCGTCGCTGTCGCCTCCTTCTCTCTCGGCGCTCTTTGCGCGGCGCTCGCCGCGTGCTCGCCCTACAACCCGGACCTCGGCGCCACGCCGTACCTGTGCGCGGAGCAGGAGCCCCGCTGCCCCGCGGACTACGCGTGCGTGGACAGCGCCGGCCGCGAGGTCTGCGTCGCGAGCGGCGTCACCATCGTCGACGCCGGCCCCGACTCCCCGACCGGCTTTCAATGCGCGATGGACGGGATGCTCGAGCCAAACGACGCGATCGATGCGTCGTACCAGACCGACGTCGGGGTGGGCGCGCAGCGGCGCGTCTTCGGCCCGCTCTCGATCTGCCCTGACGGCGACAAGGACCACTTCCAGATCAACATCATGAGCGCGAACCGCGGCATCGAGGTGATCACGCAGTGGGACTCCGGCCAGCCGATCTCCTGCGCGATCCTCAACTCGGCCGGCACGGCGATCGCGAACGGCTCGCCGATGGGCCAGAACGCGATCCGCGCGTGCGCGACGAACCTGCCGATCAGCCAGTACTACGCGGTCGCGTTCTCGCCGAAGAGCCTGCGGAACAACTACCGCATCGAGATGCGGGTCGTCGACAACTGCCTGTAGCCCCGCGCCGCCTCGTTTGACGGCCGGCGCGGTGGCGGGCTACGCTGCCCAGGTCGCCGTTTTTCTTGGGGAGTCACAGTGATCGAGCCGGTCCGGAGAAGCATCGCGCCAAGGACCGTGGGAGGAGCGCCGTGAGCCGCCCCGTGAGCCGCCTGGGTGAGCTCCTGGTCCGCGAGAAGATGCTCTCGCTCCAGCAGCTCCAGCAGGCGCAGGACGAGGCCAAGCGCACCGGCAAGCGGCTGGGCGCCACGCTCGCGCGGCTCGGCTACGTCCGCGATCAGGACCTGACCCAGTTCGTCGCCAAGCAGTACAGCCTGCCCTCGATCAACCTCGGCGAGGTCGAGATCGACGCCGGCGTGCTCAAGCTCGTCCCGCGCGAGATCTGCGAGAAGCACCAGGTCATCCCGATCCGCCGCAACGGCCCGACGTTGATCGTGGCGATGGCCGATCCGTCGAACATCTACGCGATCGACGAGCTCAAGTTCCTCACGCAGTACAACATCGAGCCGGTCGTCGCGTCCGAGGGCGCGCTCGAGGCGGCGCTGTCGCGCTACTACGACAAGGGCCCCGACCTCGATCAGATGCTCGGGGACTTCGACGTCGACAACGTCGATTACACGGCGACGACCGACGACGCGATCAACATCGTCGACCTCGAGAACCAGGCCGGCGAGGCGCCGGTCGTCAAGCTCTGCAACGCGATCCTCCTGTCCGCGATCAAGAAGAAGGCCTCCGACATCCACGTCGAGCCGTACGAGAAGAGCTTCCGGGTGCGGTTCCGGATCGACGGCATCCTCCAGGAAGAGATGCGGCCGCCGCTCAAGCTCCGCAACGCGATCACGTCGCGCCTCAAGATCATGGCGTCGCTCGACATCGCCGAGCGCCGGCTGCCGCAGGACGGCCGCATCAAGCTCAAGATCGGCGGCAACCGGGAGATGGACTTCCGCGTGTCCGTCCTGCCGACCCTGTACGGCGAGAAGATCGTCCTGCGGCTCCTCGACAAGGCGACGCTGCAGCTCGACATGACGAAGCTCGGCTTCGACACGCGGCCGCTCGAGGACTTCAAGCTCGGGATCAAGAAGCCCTACGGCATGGTCCTCGTCACCGGGCCGACCGGCTCCGGCAAGACGACCACGCTGTACTCCGCGCTGACCGAGCTGAACACGATCGATCGCAACATCTCCACCGCCGAGGATCCGGTCGAGTTCAACCTGCACGGGATAAACCAGGTGCAGATGCACGAGGACATCGGCCTCAACTTCGCCACCGCCCTGCGCGCGTTCCTGCGCCAGGATCCGAACATCATCATGGTCGGCGAGATCCGCGACTTCGAGACGGCCGAGATCGCCGTCAAGGCCGCGCTCACCGGCCACCTCGTCCTGTCGACCTTGCACACGAACGACGCGCCGGCGACGGTGTCGCGCCTGCTCAACATGGGCATCGAGCCGTTCCTCGTGACGGCGTCGGTCAACCTCGTGCTCGCGCAGCGGCTCGCGCGGCGGATCTGCATCGACTGCAAGATCCCCGAGGAGAAGCACCCCGAGGCGCTCGCGAAGATGGGCATGACCGACGAGCAGATCCGCAAGGCGGTGATCCTGCGCGGCCGCGGCTGCAACACCTGCAACAACACCGGCTACAAGGGCCGCGTCGCGCTCTACGAGGTGATGCCGTTCACCGATCCGCTGAAGGAGCTCGTGCTGCAGGGCGCGTCCGCCGCCGAGCTCAAGACCGAGATGATCCGCGGCGGCGTGCAGAGCCTGCGCATGGCCGGCATCGCCAAGATCCTCGAGGGCGTCACGACGCCCGAGGAGGTCTTGCGCACCACGGTGGAGGACTGATGACGCTGAACCTGCCGGCGCTGCTCAAGGCGATGACCGACAAGGGGTCCTCGGACCTCCACATCTCCGCCGGCTCGCCGCCGCGGCTGCGCATCGATGGCGACCTCGTGCGGCTCCAGACCGACGCGCTCACGCCCGTCGACACCAAGCAGCTCTGCTACTCGGTGATGAGCGACGCGCAGAAGCAGCGCTTCGAGGAGGAGCTCGAGCTCGACTTCTCGTTCGGCATCCGCGGCATGGCGCGGTTCCGCGCGCACGTCTACATGCAGCAGACGTGCGTCGCCGGCACGTTCCGCGCGGTGCCGTACGCGGTCACCCCGCTCGATCAGCTCGGGCTCCCGCCGGCCGTCACCGATCTATGCGACCGGCCGCGGGGCCTCGTGCTCGTCACCGGCCCGGCGGGCTCCGGCAAGTCGACGACGCTCGCGTCGATGATCGATCGCATCAACACGAACGTGAAGGGCCACATCATCACGGTCGAGGATCCGATCGAGTTCCAGCACCAGCACAAGAGCTGCCTCGTGAGCCAGCGCGAGATCGGGCGCGACTCGGCATCGTTTCAGCGCGCGCTCAAGTACATCCTGCGCCAGGATCCGGACGCCGTCCTGATCGGCGAGCTGCGCGACCCCGAGACGATCCAGGCCGCGCTCACGATCGCCGAGACCGGCCACCTCGTGTTCGCCACGCTCCACACAGGCAGCGCGATCCAGAGCATCCACCGCATGATCGACGTGTTCCCGGCGCTCCAGCAGCCGCAGGTGCGCGCGGTGCTGTCGCACGTGCTCGAGGGGGTCGTCTCGCAGCTCCTCCTGCCGAAGGCCCAGGGCCCAGGCCGCGCGCTCGCGGCGGAGGTGATGATCCCGAGCGCCGCCATCCGCAACCTGATCCGCGAGGAGAAGCTGCACCAGATCTACTCGCAGATGCAGATCGGGCAGTCCAAGTTCGGGATGCAGACGATGAACCAGGCGCTCACGGACCTCCACCTGCGGGGCGTGATCACGCGGGAGACGGCGCTGGGTGCGTCGAGCGAGGTCGACGAGCTGAAGACGATGCTCCGCCCGTAACCAGGAGGCGTTCCAGATGGCGAAGTTCCAGTGGGAAGGGACGACGCGCAGCGGCGAGCGCAAGCGCGGCACGATGGAGGCGGAGAGCCGCGAGCTCGTCGAGACGCGGCTGCGCAGCGACGGCCTGACGGTGAGCCGCGTCGTCCGGGAGAGCTCGCTCGGGCAGATCGTGATCGGCTCCGGCGTCTCGGCGAAGGAGCTGCAGGTCTTCACGCGCCAGCTCGCGACGATGATCGATGCCGGCCTGCCGCTCGTGCAGTGCCTCGACATCCTGGCCACGCAGACGCCGAACAAGATCTTCGCGCGCGTCCTGTCCCAGGTGAAGTCCGCCGTCGAGCAGGGCGCGACGTTCTCCGACGCGCTCAAGCGCCACCCCAAGGTGTTCGACGATCTGTACGTGAACCTCGTCGCCGCCGGCGAGATCGGCGGCATCCTCGACACGATCCTGAACCGGCTCGCCGTCTACATCGAGAAGGCGGTCAAGCTCCGCCGGCAGGTCCAGAGCGCGCTGGTCTACCCGATCGGCATCCTCGTGGTGGCGGCCGGCGTCATCGCCGTCATGCTGCTCAAGGTCATCCCGACGTTCGAGAGCATGTACAAGGACATCGGCTCGAACGTGACGCTGCCCGCGGCGACGACGTTCGTGATCGGGCTGTCGCACGGCTTCGTGAACCGGTGGTACCTGTACGCGGGCGTGATCGGCGGCGTCGTGTTCGGCGTCGGGCTGATGCGGCGCACCGACGGCGGGCGCGAATTCTCCGACCGCGTGCTCCTCGGCCTGCCGGTGGTCGGCGGCGTCCTGCGCAAGATCGTCGTCGCGCGGTTCACGCGCACGCTCGGCACCCTGCTCGCCTCGGGCGTGCCGATCCTCGACGCGCTCGACATCTGCGCCCGCACGGCCGGCAACCGCGTCGTCGAGAACGGCATCAAGAAGGCGCGCGACAGGATCAGCGAGGGTCAGGACATGGCGACGCCGCTCTCGGAGTCGCGCGTGTTCCCGAGCATGGTCGTGCAGATGATCGGCGTCGGCGAGCAGACGGGCGCGATGGACCAGATGCTGCAGAAGATCGCCGACTTCTACGAGGAGGAGGTCGAGGCGGCGGTGGCCGCGATGACGTCGCTCATCGAGCCGGTCATGATGGCGTTCCTGGGGATCGTCGTCGGCGGCCTCATCATCGCGATGTACCTGCCGATCTTCAAGCTCGCCAGCAACATGCAGGGAGGCTGACGTGCCGGTCTCGATGCAGGGAGGCTAGCGTGCCGGCCTCGGGGCCGGGGGCGCAGCGGCGCGAGCCGCCCCGCCCGAGCATGCCGGTGCCGATCGTCCGCCGCGATCCGGTGACGCCAGCGCCGGGCGACTCGCTCGTCGGCGAGGCGGTGACCCCGCCGCCGCCCGGCGACGTGCGCCGACGCGTGGCGCGGCTCCTGCTCTTGCGCACGCTCGTCGTCTCGGTCGTGCTCGGCCTGTCCCTGTGGCTGCTCACGACCGGCGTGCGGCCGGCGCGCACCGCGGTGTGGCTGCAGTCCTTGATCATCGTGGCGACGTACCTGTCCTCGATCGTGTTCGGCCTCTTGTTGCGAGCCGGGATCACGCCGCGCAAGGTCGCGCGGCCGATGCTCGCGACGGATCTCACGATCACGTCGCTGCTCGTCTACGTCACCGGCGGCGCGCAGAGCCCGTACGCGTTCTTGTATGCGCTGTCGATCGTCGCGGCGGGCGCGCTGTCGTACCGCCGCGGCGCCGTGGCGATCACGCTCGCGGCGCTCGGCGCGCTGCTCGCCGTCGGGCTGCTCGCGTGGGTGCGGATCCTCGAGATCCCGATGCCGTCGCAGCTGCGGCCGTGGGAGCAGACGGCCGGCGACTTCGCGCGCACGCTCGGCATCCAGCTGGCGGCGCTCTCCGCGGTCGGCGTGCTCGCGTTCATCTTCGGCGATCAGCTGCAGCGCGGCGCCGAGACGCTCGCGACGACGCGCCAGGCGGCGGCGGACCTGTTCACGCTGCACCAGGACATCGTGCGCTCCCTCGCGTCGGGGCTCATCACGGTCGCGCCGGACGGCACCGTGCTCACCGCGAACCAGGCGGCGGCCGATATCCTGCACCGGCGCGCGGCCGAGCTGCAGGGGCGGCCGCTCGCGGCGGTGATGCCGGGGTTGACGGAGCAGCTCGCCGAGTCCACGGGCGGCGAGCTCCGCAGCGCGGATCTGACGCTCGGCGAGCTGACGCTCGGGGTGACGGTGTCGCCGCTGCGCGACGTGCGCGATCGGGTGATCGGCCGCATCATCCACTTCCAGGATCTCTCGGATCTGCGGCGCCTCGAGCAGCACATGCGCCGCGCCGAGCGGCTCGCGACGGTGGGCCAGCTGGCGGCGGGCATCGCGCACGAGATCCGAAATCCGCTGGCGTCGATCTCCGGCTCGATCGAGCTGTTGCGCCAGGCGCCGGTGGCGTCCGACGACGACCGCACGCTGATGGCGATCGTCCACCGCGAGATCGGGCGCCTGAACGAGCTGGTCGGCGACTTGCTGAATTACGCGAACCCGCGCCCGAGCCAGCCGGTGGACTTCGATCTGGGCGTCCTCGTGCGCGAGACGGTGCAGGTCTCGCGCGCCGATCCGGCGTCCGCGGGCGCGGGCGTCGAGATCGAGGCCGCGGCCGAGGAGCCGCTGCCGGTGCACGCCGATCCGTCGAAGCTGCGGCAGGTGGTGTGGAACCTGGTCCGGAACGCGGCCGACGCGGCGGCGGCGGCGGGGGGCGGCAAGCACGTGCGCGTGGACGCGCGGCGCGTGGTGGATCGCGGCCAGGATCAGGTCGCGATCACCGTCGAGGATGATGGGCCGGGCATCGAGCCGGAGCGGATCGGGCGGATCTTCGATCCGTTCTACACGACGAAGCAGAAGGGCACGGGCCTGGGTCTGGCGACGTGCCACGCGGTGGTCGCCGAGCACGGCGGGCGGATCGATGTCGAGAGCGAGGTCGGCAAGGGCACGAAGGTGGTGGTCAGGCTCCCGACGGGGAGATAGGCTAGGCGGCGTGAACTGTCCGATCTGCGCGCAAACGCTCGAGGGCGGGGAGCTGGTCATGGTGTGCACCGGCTGCCACCAGGCCCTGGGCGGCGGGCTGAAGCTCGGCGCGACGGGCGAGTTCCGCGTCCCGAGCGCGGCGTTGTTCGAGCTGGCCGAGGCCACCGGCGGCGGCACGGGGAGTAGCGATGAGCGGCCGCAGGTGCAGAACGTCTGCTCGTGGTGCGGCAAGCTCGAGAGCCAGGTCAAGAAGCTGCTCGGGCGCGGCACGACGGCGCTGTGCGACGAGTGCGTGTCGCTGTGCTGCGACATCCTCGACGCCGAGCTCGGCACGAGCTGGCGGTAGCGGCGGCGGCAGATTTAGAACGCACGCGCGGTGCTCGCGCGGGACGCGCAGAGTTGTGCTCGCAAGTGGACGCGCCGCGCCGTGCCTCGGGGTTCCCCCTCCGACCCGCTCCGCCGAGCGCGCGCCCCCGGGCGTTCTCTGCTTCGCAGCGAGGACCGTGCTCGCGGCCACGGCGGATGGCGGTGCTCGCACGACCGGTGAGCCCCGCGGCCTGTGCGCGCTCCGCGCGCCAGTCCGCTCGGGGGGCCCCCGCGCGCTCGGCTGCGCTCTCGGAGGGGGACGACTGGCGACGGGCGGGGCGCCGCGCGTTGGCGAGATCGCGGACGCAGGACGAGCGACACCGAAGATTGCGCCAGACACGAGGCCGAAGTCCCCAGCCTGATTTCCATCGAGCGATCGGACTCGCCATGGTGCCGTGGTAGGGTGACGACGTGAACGAACCTGAGGACGACGGCGTCGACGTGACGTTGATCCGATGGATGCTCTCGCTGAGCCCGGAGGAGCGGCTCGCCGTGCTGCAGGGCTTCGTCGATAGTATCGCCGCGATGAGCGATGAATCGTCCGACGCCTAGGTTCAGGGATGGGCTCGAGACGCTCGCGCGTCATGGCGTCGAGTTCGTGGTGGTCGGCGGCGTCGCGGCCGTCCTGAACGGCGCGCCGATCTCGACGTTCGATCTAGATATCGTGCACGCGCGCGCGTCGGCGAACCTCGACCGCCTGCTCGCTGCGTTGACCGAGCTCGACGCGCGCTATCGCGATCTCACCGGGCGGGTCCTCCGGCCAGAGCGCTCGGCGCTCGCTGGCGACGGCCATCACTTGCTGGTGACCTCCTGCGGCCCGCTCGACGTTCTGGGGCAGATCGGCGATCGCCTCCGGTACGAAGATCTGCTCCCCGAGACCGTCGAGCGCACGCTGGGCACTCACAGGTTCCGCGTGCTCGATCTCGCCGCGTTGATCCGGACCAAGGAACAAGCTGGCCGCGACAAGGACCGCGCCGTGCTCGCGGTCCTCCGACGCACGCTTCAAGAACGCGGCAGCGCCTGATCCTGCGATCACCCGTTGATGGCTCGAAAGTTGGCTGCCTTCCGACGCGACTTCGACCGTGACAGTCCCGTACTCACACTCGCGACTTGCATCTCCACATCATATTCAAGAGGCCAACACTAGTTGATCATGACTTCCGTGCTAGCCGGCGGTGGCGGTGAG
The DNA here is from genome assembly GCA_035558535.1 of Kofleriaceae bacterium. GTDB lineage: Bacteria > Myxococcota_A > Polyangia > Haliangiales > Haliangiaceae > JABFXX01. The sequence goes on along the minus strand of DATMCI010000107.1, from coordinate 45,181 downwards.
GCGCGCGCGCGCGATGGTCGGCGGCGTAGTCGGATTGGCCCTTCTGCTTCCAGGGAGGCGAACTCGCGGCAGCGCTCGACCTCGGCGGGAGTTGAGTGATCGCAGCGGCGACAAGAAGATCCAACGCTGTCCCGCGGGGCGTCGCTCATCAGGACATGGCAGCGGCAATTGATCGCCCCCCCCCTCTGTGGTTTCTTGGGCCTGATGGACGCCGATTCGAGACCCAAGGCGCTACTCGATGCACTCAACCGCGTTTTGATCGCCGAGCACGCTGGTCGGCCACATCGGAACCCAATGCCTGTTGTGCCGAATGCCGTACATCGGTGAAGATGACGTCCGCGAGGACGTCTACATGGCGAAGCTAAATGCGATCTGGGCTGGTCGCGGGCTCGTGCTGAAGTACGAGAAGGATCGCGCAGCCCTCGATGGTGGGCTTCACATGTATGCCGACGAGGAAGGAGTCGGCCGCCGTGCGAGCCAGACGCGCATCTGGTTCCAGGCCAAAGGCAAACGCGCCACCACGATCAGTGAAGTGCAGTTTACGATGTCCGAAACGATCGATGTTGACGTGTTGGTGGATCACGTCAGGTTCTGGTATGCGTCGCCCGAACCTGTCTACCTGATCATTTACATCGAGTCGGCTGACGTGTTCTTAGCGGAGGACGTTCGAGAGATCGTGGACCGGCAATGGGTACGCCCCACGTTCTACGAGGCTGTCCCAGCGACTCAACAGAGCGTCACACTCAAAGTCCGCACGTCGAGTCGCTTGGACAACGCGGCGATCACGCGAATGCTCCACCACCGCAGTATGCGGATCGACGGCCCAGCGTTTCGAGGAAGGCCCCTTGGGCATCGTTTCGATCCTCTACGTTGCGAACTCAAACCTCTTCCTCCCGATCTGTTCGATCAGGTCGTCACCCGGATCTTGAGGGCCCACGACTTTCGTGGTGATGCCGTTCATGCTGCACCCACGTCAGTGCCACGATTCTCAGCACTGCGGATCGTAGCCGGTCGTTTCTTCCAAACGCTAGAATGGCAGTGGCCTCTTGGTACTGCCTTCGGTGTAGCTGAGAAAGACGACTTTCGCACCGAAGCCCCGCTCGAATTCGTGCACGGCGACTGCGTGGTCATCGTCGAACCGTCTCCATTCAAACAGCGGCCAACAGACGAAGAGGGTGCCACCTTCGTGGAGATGATCCGGTCGATGGGCTGCAAGCGTGCTGTCGTCTTTGTGAACGCGCCTGAGGAAGAGGGGTTCGCTCGCTGGCGCGGCATTCTTCGCCCCCTGATTTCTCCTGACGCCGGGTGTGAATTTTCACCGATTGCGCTCGGATCGATGTCCTTCATGGTTCTGGTCGCCTCGCTCATCTACCTGGAGTTCGCGCCACATCTCCAATGGAACCATCTCAACTATATATGAGTGCTTCACCTTGTTAAGGCTTGGATCTCGCTACTTGTGCAACGCTACAACCTCAGTCGACCAGGAGAGTCTGGCAACTCCGTTCGTCAACTTCGCGGTGCACGCGATCTGGGCGCAACGGCGCGTCGGGCCCCCCTTCCCTTCCACGCGCTTCCTAGCGCCTGCGTTGCCTGGTCGCACTGAACGTCCTTGCCGCCTTCGACACGGCCTGCTTGAGGTGATGACGGGTGCTTGCTATCGTTACTCGCGATGTGGGACAAGGTCGGGCGGGGCGGGCGCCAGGGAGTATCGAGCAAGGCCGAAGCGGCGGCGCCAGCAGTCGGCAAGCGCACCTTGGTGCCGGAGTTGGGCGGCGATCTGCCGCGGCTCCAGTTTCTGCCGCGGCTCCAGTTAAAGAGCGCTGGCGACAGCGGAGCGCTCGCTGATCCAGGAGACACGCATGGCGTCGCGGCCGCCGGCGTAGCCGGCCGCGGATCAGCGCTTCCGCATCTCGATCTGATCCAGCGCTCGTTCGGTCCTGACCACGATCTCTCGCGGGTCGGCGCGCACGTCGGTGGCCCCGCCGCCGCCGCCGCCGAGCAGCTCGGCGCGCGCGCGTACGCCACCGGCGATCAGGTCGCGTTCACGGCACAGCCGGATCTCCACACCGCGGCGCACGAGGCCGCGCACGTCGTGCAGCAGCGCGGCGGCGTGCAGCTCAAGGGCGGCCTCGGCGCGGAGGGCGATGAGCACGAGGCGCACGCCGACGCGGTCGCCGATCGCGTGGTCCGTGGCGAGCCCGCCGCGGACCTGCTCGCACGATATCCGGCCGGCGGCGGTTCGCTGGCAGCGGTTCAGCGTGCGCCGACGGCACCCGGCGCGCGCCCCGCGATCGCATCGCCGGTGGGCGGGATCAACAAGCCCGGCTTCATCGACAATAGCGATGGCGCAAACCTGCGCACAGGACCCGCGGAAGCTGGCGGCCAGCAGGTGACCGACGCACCGCTGCCACCCGCGACGCGCGTGTTCGTCAGCGGCACGCACCCCGGCGCGGCCCAGTGGTGGTACGTGACGGCCTTTCTCCCAGACAAGATCCTGCGCGGCTACGTCCAGGACTTCCGCGTCACCACCGATCTACCGGAGCCGCTCGCCAAGCTGCACCAGGTGAAGGCCGGTGACACCGCTGAGAAGCTCGCCGTGCAAGAGTTCAAGTCTTCGGTTTGCGACGGCCACGACCTGCGCTACTACGAGAACGTCCTCCTGTTCGTGAACAAGGAGCGTGGGCGCGCCGGCATCACGGGCACCTACCAGGATCCCGGGCTCCTCGGCGGCGGCGCGAACAACGTGCAGCTCGTCGCCGGGCACCGGATTTGGCTCGTCAGCCCAGCGTTCGCGCACGTGCTTGAGGGCGTCGTCCCCGACGGCTCGCTGACCAACGGCGTGTACGCCAAGGTCAAGCGGTTCGTCAAGCACGTGGTCGACATCATCAAGAGCGTCACCCAGTCGCCGCACTACTTCGGCGAGATCGCTGGCGAGCACGCGCAGATCATCCGCGATCACCTGCCGGAGATCATCGGCATTGTCGCCGGCTTCGTCGCCGCCGAAGCCGCGTCGGCGTTCCTCGCCGCGACTCCCACGGGCGTCGGCCAGATCGCGGCCGTGCTGATCCAGCTGGTGCTCGCCGCGTTCGGGGCGGCGGGAATGGTCCAGGCCGGCATCGAGGCGGCAAAGCACGCGGGTCAGTGGCTGACGCTCGCTTGGAGTGCCAAGGGCAAAGACGAGCAACTCGCCGCCGCGAGCAAGGAGTTCCTGCGCATGCTAGTGAGCATCGCGATGGCAGCGCTCGCCTATGTCGGCGTCAAGGGCAACTTCGGCAAGGCCGTGCAGATCGCCGAGGCGATGCCGCCGGTCGGCATGATGCCCGCGCTCGCCAACGGTGTGAGCGGTGGCCCTGGCGTCGGAGCGGGCGTGAAGCTCGGTGTCCCCGGTCCCGCCGGTCCGCTCGGCACGGCCGGCGGCATGAAGATGGAGAACCACAACAAGGACGGCGGCGGCGGCGGTGGTGACAAGCCCCAGCTCGATCCGGCGAAGGAGCTGGAGCAGATCAAAGAGCAGCTGAAGCACGCCGACGATCTGTCGGGCAAGGAGAAGCAGGCGCTCCGAGCGCGCAAGAAGGAGCTCCAGCAGCAGCTCGGCGAAGGCCCGGTAGAGGTTCCCGCGGAAGACGCGCCCATACCGACCGAGTACAAGAAACCGGTCTCCGGCTTGAGCGGCAAGGAAGCAGCGACCGACGCGCCGAGCTGGATCGACAAGTGGCCGGACGCGCGACCCGGGGTGAACGAGAGTGGCACGACGTTCGCCACCCGGATGATGAATAAGAAGTATGGTATTGGTAAGTGGCAGCGTGCCGGGCAGCAAGGCACTGAGTTCAGCCAGCTGAAGAAATTCGCTGATCGAGGATTCGAGTAACAACCATGGTGTCACCAGATCCATCGACCGAGACGTACTGGCGACTCCTCGCGATCGGCCTCGATCCCGACCAGCGCGATCCCCAGCTGTACGGCCTGATCTTCGAGGGCGAGACCGATGTTCCCCTGATGATCGACGGCCGTATCGCGCTGTTCGTAGATCCGAAGCGCGCGGCCGCGCTCGTTCAGCAGTACGGCGCGCCCGCTGACAAGATCGACGTCGACCGGCCGTTCTTCTGGTGCGACGTCGCGCAGGCGCTATACCTGCTTTCAGCTGGCGGGATCGATCACGGCACTGCCGTCCTCGACGCGGTGAACGCGCTGCTCACGCTCGTCGCCGCGACGGGCCTCGAGATGATCGATAGCCGGCGGCGGGCGCTCCATGACATCGCCAACTACTGCACGACGAGCAAGGACTTGACGAAGTACCTCGAGGAGGTGGGCGATCACTCGAGCCGAGAGCTGATCGATGCGGTGCTGTGGTGCGTGGGCGCGGTCACCGTGAAGTCGCGGATCGTCTAGCTGGTTTCTGCCCTACACCCAGCGCATGGCAGAGCGGGCTCATGCAGTTACGATGCGGCGGCAGTGAGGCGGGCGCGCGCGCGGTAGTCGGCGGCGTAGTCGGACTGGCCCTTCTGCTCCCAGGCGGCGGCGAGTTCGCGGCAGCGCTCGGCCTCGAGGTAGGGCGAGAGCTCGCCGCCGCTCCGCATGGAGTCGAGCACCGTGATGGCGTCGTCGACGCGGCCGACCGCGAGCAGCGCCTTGGCGCGCGTGTGCTGGATCGCCGGCACGTCGGGCCGCAGGGCCGAGGCTTCGTCGGCCAGCGCGAGCGCGCCGTGCGGGTCGTGGCCGGACTCGAGCGCGACGCACGCGCGGTTGTTGAGCCAGACGGCGCGCTCGGAGGCGTCGAGCGCGGCGGGATCGATCGCGTCGAGCGCGGACGAGGCCGCGGCGAGATCGCCGGAGGCGATGCGGCAGCCGGCGATGGACAGCGCCGCGGCACGCTCGCGGGGGCGGGTGAACGCGAGGGCGCCGAGGAGCCGGTAGCGGCGCGCTGCAAGGGCGAAGCGAGCGGCCCCGAAGGCGCGGTGCGCCGAGCGCGGCAGCCAGAGTAGTAGCCAGAGCATGGCCGCGCAGGCGCAGAGCATGCCGAGCCAGGCGCCGCGCCGGCCGAGGAGCGCGCCGAGGAGGACGGGCGCCGCGGCAGAGCCGAGGAGCCAGCCGAGGAGGCGCCCGACGTGGTACGTCCCCACGCGAGCAGGATACCTCGGCACGGCGAATTCCCCCTGCCGGGCCGCGTCGGGCGATACCTCCGCGGCGCGGCGGATTCCCCCTGCCGGGCCGCGTCGGGCGATACCTCCGCGGCGCGGCGGATTCCCCTGCCGAGCCGCGCGGGAGCGTGGTAAGGAGCGTGGCCCATGTCGGACCGTCTCGTCTCGCTCGGCAAGCGCCCGGCCGAGGTGCGGCCAGCGCCCGCGCCAGCGGCGGGGAGCCCGCGCGTCTATGTGGAGACGTACGGGTGCCAGATGAACGTCGCCGATAGCGATCTGCTCGGCGGGATCTTGGCCGGCGCCGGATACGACGTCGCCGCGAAGGCGGAAGACGCCGACGTCATCGTCGTGAACACGTGCGCCGTGCGCGAGAAGGCCGAGGAGCGCGTCATCGCGCGGGCGTCCGAGCTGGGCGCGCTCAAGCGCAGGCGGCCAGGGACGGTGCTCGCGATCGTCGGCTGCATGGCCGAGCACCTGAAGGAAGGCCTCGCCACGCGAGCCCCGGCGGTCGACGTGATCGCCGGCCCGGATAGCTACCGCAGGATGCCGGAGCTGCTCGCTTCGGCACGCGCCCAGGCGGCGCCGCCGAGCGCACGGATGGAGGCAGCGGTCGGGGGCGGGCCGCTCGTCGACGTCAGGCTCGACAAGGCCGAGACGTACGAGGGGCTGTCAGGCGCGGTCGGCGGAGATGGCGTCTCGGGCTTCGTCACGATCCAGCGGGGCTGCGACAAGTTCTGCACGTTCTGCGTCGTGCCGTTCACCCGCGGGCGCGAGCGAGGGACGCCGCCGAGAGAAGTGCTGCGCCAGGTGAGAGAGCTGGCCGAGGCGGGGTACCGCGAGGTCATGCTGCTCGGCCAGACGGTCAACTCGTACGTCTGGGAGGACGTCACGTTCGCTGCGCTCCTGCGGGCGGTCGCGCGCGTGGATGGCATCGAGCGCGTCCGCTTCACGTCGCCCTACCCGGTCGACTTCACCGACGACGTCGTCGCGGCCCTCGCCGAGGAGCCGAAGATCTGCAAGTACGTGCACCTGCCCGTGCAGTCCGGATCCGATGTTGTCCTCGAGCGGATGCGCCGCGGCTACACCGTCGACGATTACCGCGGGATCGTCGGGCGGCTCCGGGCGGCGATGCCGGACATCGCGCTGTCCACGGATGTGCTGACGGGCTTCTGCGGCGAGACCGACGACGATCATCAAGCCACGCTGGCGCTGATGCGAGAGATCAAGTTCGACAGCGCGTTCATGTTCGCGTACTCCGAGCGCGATCTGACGTTCGCCGCGAAGAAGCTTACCGACGACGTGCCAGCGGAGCGCAAGCGGCAGCGGCTCGCCGAGATCGTCGCGCTGCAGGAGCAGATCAGCGCCGAGGTGTTCGCCGCCCAGGTCGGCCGGCGCGAGCGCGTGCTGGTCCATGGCCCGTCGAAGCGCGATCCGGCCCAGCTCATGGGCCGCACCGACGGCTTCAAGACCGTCATCTTGCCGGCGGGCGTCGGCAAGGTCGGCGAGCTCGTCGACGCGACGATCGTCCGCGCGACGATGGCGACGCTATTCGCCGGCTAGCCGCTCGATCACCGCGCGCGCCACGCGCCGCGAGCCGAGCAGCGTGACGTGCCCGAGGTCGTCGTAGAGGAGCACCTCGGCCCCAGGCAGCGGCGGCTGCCGCCCGCCAGGCACGAGCGCGTCCGCGCGCGACCAGATCGACGTGATCTTCGTGTGCCGCGGCGGCGCCGCCGCGGCGAGCCGCGCGCACAGCTTCGAGCCGAGGAGGAGCTCGCGCCGCGGGTGCCCGACGCCCATGTTCGAGAGATCGGTGCCGCTGTGCGGCGAGCCGAGCGTGATCAGGCGGCGGACCACGCCGTCGCCGCCGGCGAACGTCACGTAGTAGCGCGCGACGACGCCGCCCATCGAGTGCCCGATGACGTCGACCTGCTCGGCGCCAGTCGCGGCGCGAACCTCGTCGACGAACCAGCCGAGCTGGCGCGCGCCAGCGGCGATCCGGCCGAGCGTCCAGTACTCGAAGCCGAAGATCGGCCCGAGGCCGGCGCGCCGCAGCCGGAGCGCGAGCGGCAGGAAGCACGCCCGGTTCTGCGCGTAGCCGTGGAGCACGATGATCGGCCGCGGCCCGCGCGCGCGCGCGCCGGGCAGCGGCAGGAAGCCGGCGGGGCGCGCCGTCGAGAGCGCCACCGCCATCGCCCACTCGGCGAGCGCGACACGCACCGGACGCGCAGGCGCGGGCACCTGCTCGCGGCGAGCGCCGGCCACGCGCAGCGCGTGCGGCAGGAGCGGGTACAGGCCGCTCACCATCAGCGCGTGCGAGATGGCGGCCACGCCGCCGCGCCAGAACAGGTGCCGCGCAGAGTGCCGCCGCTGCATCGCGTACGTCAGCCGAGGCCGGGGATCTGCGCCTCGATGTCCCGCGCCTCGTCCTCGGGGACCCCGAGCAGCTCGCGCAGGCGATCGAGCACCCCGCGCTCGGTCCGCGTGAACACGTGATCGACGACGGCGATCCGGCACGCGGCCCGGTAGATCCCGCGGCGGGCGAGCGGCGTGAGGCTCACCGAATACTTCTCGGGCAGCACCACCGGCGACACGAGGAACTGCGCGGCAGCCGCGCGCTCCTCCTCGGTCAGCTCCGCGCTCGCGACGAGGCGGCGGAGGCCCTCGGCCTCCTCGGGGACCAGCGCGCCGTCGGCCCACGCGATGGCGGCCCACACGCGGATCACGTCGAGGATCGGGGACTCCGCGGGGTCGGCCATGGTGACTGCATTCTAGCCGCGCTAGAGCGCGACCTCGAGACCGATCCGCTCGCGAACGAGCTTCGCGAGCGTCGGGCGGAGCTCCTCGCCGGTCCGCGGGGCGCGCCAGGCGCCGGCCGCGACGCCGGGATCGAAGTGCCACGCCGACGCGACGGCCGCCATCCAGATCTGGCGCGCGGCGCGGTGGCTGTTGATGACGATGCGCGTGCCGTCCCGCAGCTCGAGCCGGAGCACGCCGTCGCTGCTCGAGACGTCGACCAGATCGGGATCCACGTCGGCGAAGGCGTCCTCGATGTGGCGCAGCTCCTCGCGAGCGGCGTGATCGAACTCGGCGTCGTCCATGGCGTGCTCATAGCACGAGCTTTTCCGCTACGATATCGACCGATGACGACGAGCCGGCCGCCGGAGGGTGGCGCCGCCCGCGCCGCCGCCGCCGCCGCAGGGGAGGACGACGTCGAGACGAACGTCGGCTCCGAGGCCGACGCGCTCCCCGCGGCCCCCGTCGCCCCGCACGCGGCGCCTGCGGAGATCGCCGATCCGGCCGACTCCGCCGCCGCCATCGCCGTCCCGCTCGAGCGTGAGGGCCGCGAGACGATCTTGCCCTCGGCCGCCCGCTCGGTGCTCTCCGTCAGGAGCAGCCAGGCGCCTGATCGGGTGCGCGCGCCGCTGCTCACCCCCGAGCCGGGCGACGAGCGATCGTCCACGCCGCACGGGCGCACGGGCTCCGATCGCGCGATCCCCCGCCCGGGCGACGTGATCGCCGGGCGCTACGCCGTCGAGGGCCAGCTCGGCCGCGGCGGCATGGGGCGCGTCCTGCGCGTGCTGCACCAGGCGCTCGGCAAGTCGTTCGCGCTGAAGATCATCAGGAGCTCGATCGCGACGGATCCGAAGATCCGCGAGCTGTTCTACCGCGAGGCGCGCCTGGCCTCGGCGCTCACGCACGACAACATCTGCTCGATCGTCGACTTCGGCCAGGACGCCACGTTCGGCCTGTTCATGGTGATGGAGCTGCTCGACGGGCAGACGGTGTTCCAGAAGCTGCAGCAGGCCGGGCGGCTGTCCCCGAAGGTCGCGTGCGACGTGATGTGGCAGGTCGCCGACGCGGTGCGCTTCATCCACAGCCGCGCGATCCTGCACGGCGACATCAAGGCGGAGAACATCTTCCTCGTCCGCACGACGACGCAGCGCCGGCTCGTCAAGCTGCTCGACTTCGGCCTCGCCCGCCCCGACCTGGGGCGCGCCGAGGCGATCGACGGCACGCCGGAGTACCTCGCGCCCGAGCGGACGTTCGGCGCGCCGGCCTCGCAGGCGAGCGACATCTACGCGCTCGGCATCGTGTTCTACGAGCTGCTCACCGGGCAGCTGCCGTTCCTGGGCGAGGTCGCCGAGGTGTTCCGCCAGCAGCGCGAGGTGCCGGTGCCGCCGCCGTCGGCGCTGTGCGAGGACGCGCTCGACTCGCGCGCCGACGAGCTGGTCGCGCGCGCGACGGCGAAGGATCCGGCCCGCCGCCACCCCGATGTCCCGTCGTTCATGTACGAGCTACGCGCGCTCATGGGCATGCTCGGCATGGATCAGGTGAGCCGGCGGCGCGCGCTCGCCCCCGAGGCGACGCGCGAGCGGCGCGACCTCGATCACCGGCTCAAGGCGGCGGCCGAGATCTTCAGCGCCGTCCCGCTGCCGATGGCGTCGTGCGATCCGAAGACGGGCCGCGTGCGCGCCGCCAACGCGGCGTTCCTCGAGTTCGTCGGCGCGGCCGGCGACGCCGGCGGCCTCGAGCTCCGCGACACCGCGCTGCCGGAGGTCTACCCGACGTTGTTCCCGGACCTCGAGGAGGTGGCGGCCCGCCGCCGCCCGATCAAGCGCGTGATCTACCTGAACGAGGGCGGCGATCGCGTGATCGAGGCGGCGGTCGTGCTCTCGGCCGCGCCGAACACGAGCGAGGTGACGGCGGGCGACGTCCTCCTCGTGCTCCACCCGCTGCGCGCGCTGTACTAGAAGCCGACGGCGACGCCGACCGACAGGTCGGCCGACAGGCCGCTGTTGAGGTTCGGCGCGCTGCCGAGCTCGCCGACGACGGCGAACGCGCCGATCGCGGAGAAGTCCGCCATGAACGAGATCTTGCCCGACAGCCGGCGCGTGTAGCCGACGCCAGCGCCGATGAGCAGCGGCCCCTGCGCGACGATGTCGGTGTCCATGCCGTCGACGGCGTTGTTGAGCTTGATCGTGTTGCGGAGGATGCCGGCCCCGATCTGGCCGAGGAGGCGCACGCCCTCGCCGTTGGGCGCCAGCGAGTAGCGGGCGCGCACCATGCCGCCGGGCGCCGCCGTCGAGTGGCCCTCGAGGTTCGCGCCGACGGGGATGCCGAGCCGCACGGCGATGCCGATCGTGAGCTGCGGGTTCACGTAGTAGCCGACCTCCGGCACGAGCACGATGAGGCTGTTGCCGATGCAGCAGTTCTCGACCTCGTTGTCGAACTCGGTCTTGCCGGTGACGTAGCCAAAGCCGGTGCCGCCGGCGACGCCGACGTAGATCCGCGGCGGCCCGCTGACGGTCACGCCGCTCGAGACCCCGCCGCCGCTGTCGCCGCCCTTGTTGCCGTTGATCGGGTCCTCCCCGTCGCCCTTGCCCACCGGGCCGGCGGTGAGCTCGACGAGGTTCGGCGATCCGGAGGTGCCGCGGCCGGCGATCACCCGGTTGTTCGGGTCGTACGCGGCCACGTAGTAGTGGAGGACCGTGCCCTTCATGGCCGAGCCGGGGATCGCGCCGGTGTACTTGCAGTCGCCCTGCTTGGTCAGCTTGCTCTCGATGAAGTCGGTCGCGCCCTCGGGGCGGTACATGACGGAGACCTTGGCGGGCGCGACGTCGCTGCCGATGTACGCCTCGATCGGCAGGCTGACGTTCGTCTTGCCGGCGTCGATGATCGTGTGCTGCACGCCGGTCACTGTGGTGCAGTCGACGCCGGGCGGCGCGGGCGGGCCGGGCGGCTTGTCCGGCTCGGTGACGCCGGAGCTGCCGGTGACCTCGGTGCGCACCTGCTCTAGGAGCTTGGACAGGGCCGGCTGGCGGTACTCCGGCGCGATCTGGATCTTGGGATCGATCTGGATCGCCGACAGGAACGCGACCTTCGCGCCGTCCTGGTCGCCGGCCGCGAACGACGCGATGCCCAGGTTCAGGTACACCTTCGCGGCGGACTGGTCCTTGTCGAGCTTGGCCTTCTTCGCGATCGCGAGCGCCTGGTTCAGCTGCTTCTTCGCCGCGTCGTAGTCCATCATGTCGTAGCTCTCCATCGCCTCCTTGGACTTCTGCGTCATGTCGGCCTTCGGGTCGGCGGCCGCCTGACGAGACGCTCCAAGTGCGACGACGAACAGCGCCGCCAGCGCGACGAGACTGCGGGTTCGCATGTGGGCTGATATACCGCAGCCGGCGCGCCGCGCGATGCCTTTTTACCGGGTTACCGCGCGGTGATGACGAACTCGACGCGCCGGTTCTGAGATCGCCCCTCGGCGGTCCGGTTGTCGGCGATCGGCACGTCCTCGCCGTACCCGACGGGGGTCATCCGCGCGGTGTCGATCCCCTTGCCCTTCAGGTACGTGCGCACCGACTCGGCGCGGCGCTGGGACAGCTTCTTGTTAAAGGCGTCATCGCCCTGACTGTCGGTGTGGCCCTGGACCTCGACCGCGATCTTGGGGTTGTCGCGCAGCGCGAGCGCGACGTCGTCCAGGAGCGCGAACGAGACCGGCTTGATCGTGGCCTTGTTGGTGTCGAAGAACACCGTCTGCTTGAGCTCGATCTTCTTCTCGGTGACGACGACGAGGTTGTACTTCTTCGGGCAGCCGTCGGGCGGCACGCCGGGCTCGAGCGGGCACTTGTCGTCCTTGTCGACGATGCCGTCCTTGTCGTTGTCGTCCTCGGGGCAGCCGTCGTCGTCCTCGAAGCCGTCCTTGTCCTCGGGCTCGGCCGGGCACTTGTCGATCTTGTCGGCGAGGCCGTCCTTGTCGTTGTCGAGCTCGGGGCAGCCGTCGTCGTCCTCGAAGCTGTCCTTGTCCTCGGGATCGTTCGGGCACTTGTCGATCTTGTCGGCGAGGCCGTCGTTGTCATTGTCGTCGTCGGGGCAGCCGTCCTCGTCGCGGAACTCGTCCTTGTCCTCGGGCTCGCGCGGGCACTCGTCGTCGGGGTCGAGGAGGCCGTCGCCGTCGGTGTCTTTCGGCCCCGGCGGCGGCGGCGGCGGCGGGGCCTTCGGGGCGCACTTCTCGGGCGGCGACTTCTCGAAGGCGAGCTTCGCGTTGACGGCGGCGACGTCCGCCTCGCGGCGCGCCTCGTGGTAGTTGCCCTCGTCGAGCGCGTGGTTCGCGAAGTCGTTGTGCGACTCCGCCATCGCGAGCTCGACGGGCGCGCAGCGCTGCGCGCCGTTCTCGCGCGCGGTCGCGATGACCTTCGAGGTGGCGGTCGCCTTCGAGCGCACCGCGGATCCCGGGCAGCCGGCGAGGGCCGCGAGGGCCGCGCAGGCGGCGAGGACCGCGAGCGAGGCCCGCACGGTCACGGCGCGTCCTTGGCGGGCGCAGGGACCGGCGCCAGGGCGGGCGCCGTCGCGGGCGCTGGCGCGGGGGCCGGGGCCGGGGCCGACGCCGGGGCCGGCGCGGACGCCGACGGCGCGGCCTCTTGCAGGTCGAGCGGCCGCTTCGACGGGTCCTTCACGTCGACGATCGCCTGCTCGGCCGCCTCCCTGGCGAGCCGGCCGTACCGGTTCGCGCCCTGGAAGTCGGCGTACGCCGCGACCTCGCGCGCCTTCTTCAGATACTGCGTCGCCCGCGTCCACCAGTACGGCGCGTACTTCTCGGCCTCGGCGCGCCGCGCCTCCTCGACCGCGTCGTCGGCGCGCCGCGTGACCTCGTTGACGTACACGATCGGACCGCACGCGGACAGGCCGAGCGCGAGCGCGAGCGCGAGGCGAGGACGCAGCCGCATCGGCGCTAGCTTATCACCGCGACCGCACCCGCACTCCATCGCGGCTCAGCTCGATGGAGATCAAGATGGCGGAGCCAAACAGCGCCATGACCGAGACCAGGATCGCCCAGCCGAGCTTGACCTCGAACAGGGACGCGCCCGTCTTGTCCTGCCAGCCGGGGTAGTCGGCCGCCACGCCCAGCCGGTCCCTCGCCCCGACGACCAGGATCAGCATGAACAGCGCGATCGCGCCGCTGGCGTAGTACAGCGCGCCCTGGTGGCCGGCGCGGAGCAGCATCGCCGCGACGTACCAGCCGCCGATCACGAGCGCGGCGTGCCCGACCATGAGCGGCACCACGGCCACGCCCGAGAGCTTGCGCGGGTCGAACCAGTACATCCAGCTCCACGCCGGGTGCACCGCATAGAAGTAGAGCGCGATCGGCGCCACCACGGCGGCGGCGTGCTGGAGGACCAGGTGGAACGCCGGCGCAGCGAACGGGCCGTCTGCACGGATCCGATCGCGTGCGACGAGCGCGAACCCGATTCCGAAGAGCAGGTTGACCAGCGCGACGACCGGAATGGGCGGCCTCCGCGCAGCACGGTAACACTATCCGCGGTTATCCGCGCTCATTCGCGCTCATCCGCGCTCATCTGCGCTCATCTGCGCTCGATCGGCGGTGTCCGCGATCCGGTGTCCGGATCGGCGTCCGTCCCCATGAGGTTGCCCGCGCCCCGGAGGTCGACGCTGGACGAGTCGCGCCCCCGCTCCGGCGGCGGGGCCGGGACATCGATCTCGCCCGCCACGAACACGCCGGTGACCGGCAGCGCCGGAGGGACCACGGCGACGCCCTCGATCGGCGTGCCGTCGTCAGCGTCGGGGCCGCCGTCGTCGAGGCCGCGCCCGCCGGCGCCGACGCTCTGGTTCCGCCAGTCGCCCCGGCCCGGGGGCGCGGGGGGCGCGGCGATCGCCGACACCGTCCAGGCGTCGGAGTCGTTCCGGCGCGGCGGCGGGACAGGCGCGCGCTCGGCTGTCTCGTCCGGCTCGGCCGACGATGGCGGCACGATCACCTGCGCGGAGCTCGTGCCGCCGGCCCCGTCCTCCTCGATCTCGACCTCGAGCATCTCGATCGAGGAGTCATCGAGCGCCTCCAGCTTGTTGAGCGCGGTGTCGACGGGCGGCGGCGCCGGCGCCTCCTCGAACACGGTCGCCTCGAAGTCGTCGTCAGCGATCACCTCGCTCTTCGGCACGTCGTCGTCGGGATCGTGGGCCGCGAGCTCGAAGCGCTCGGACAGGACCGTGTACGCGGCGCGGAGCGCGCGCCGCGCCGCGCTCGCGGTGAAGTCGCGCCGCACGCGCTCGTAGGCGTTCTGCGCCAGCCGATCGCGGAGCAGCGGCTCGCCGAGCAGGCGCAGCACCTTGCGCGCGAGATCGACCGGATCGCCCGGCTCGAACAGGAGCGCCTCGCGGTTGTTCTCGACGACCTGCGCGACCGTCTCACGGCGCGGCGCCACGATCGGCCGGCGGCACGCCATGTACTCGAGGATCTTCGTCGGGTAGACGACCGTCGGGTTCGGCGTCAGATCGGCCGCGGCCGGGACCACGCACACCGTGGCCGACGCGATCAGCGCCGGCATCTGATCGTGATCGACCGGGCTCAAGACCTCGATCTTGTCGGCCAGGTTGAGCTCGCGGATGCCGTCGCGCAGCGCCTGGTCGAACTTGGGCGCCATCGAGCCGGCGAGCACGAGGCGCGCGTCGACCTCGCGGACGATCGCCGCCATCGCGCGCACGAGCACGCGCACGCCGCGGCCCGGATCGATCGAGCCGGCGTACAGGATCTTGGGGACCGCGCTCTTGTCCACGTGCTCCCAGTCGAAGCGATCGACGTCGACGCCCGGCGGCGAGAGCACCACGCGCTCGGGCTTGCCGCGCTGCTGCAGCGCCTTGACGGCGGCCGGCGTCGGCGCGAGCACCATGTCCGCGGCGAGCAGGCACGCGTCCTCGTCGCGCGCGTACTGCGCGTCGAGCTCGCTGTCGAACGTGGTCTCGCCGAGCGGCGACCGCGTGAGGTCGTAGACGACCGCGTAGCCGAGGCGGCTCCGCGCGTCGAGCACGGGCACCGCGCTCCAGCTGTCGCGGCAGTGCACGACGTCGTAGTCGGCGCCGTCGAGCTGGCGCTTGAGCGCGCGCTGGAACGCCTGGATCTGCGAGCGCAGGTCCGCCTCGTGCGTCGGCACACGCAGGACGCGCACCGAGCCCTGCCGCTCGACGTACGCCTGCTCGCCCTCGCGCACCACGAGCAGGTCCACGCTGTGGAGCGACGTGAGCGAGCGGATCACCTGGCGAAGCTGCACGCCCGCGCGCCGAGGGCCGGGCACCGCGCAGAAGCCGGTGAGCAGCACGCGGGGCATGGGTCATCGTCGGGCACTTCGTGAGGTCACGCAAGGGCTACGGGTGCCGCGCAGCGCCCGCGGCGCTCGTCAGCTTGATCCCGATCATGCGGTCGTGTATTCCCGACGGGTGCAACGCCTGATCGAGTACCTTCGCAGTCATCTGATGCTCGACTTCCAGGGGGAGCTGGAGGTGGCCGACGTGCGGGATCTCCTGGCCGGTGACGATTCGAAAGACGCCAGGCAGCTCATGGCGAAGCTGGTGGCCGCCAAGAACACCGAGGACATGATGCTGGTCCTGGCCGACTGTCTGCTCGAGCACGTCCAGAACTCGCTCACCGACGACGTGATGCGGGAGAACATCCGGACGTACGCGGAGAGCTAAGACCGCCACCACCACCTCGCTGCCCCACCTCGCTGCCCCGCATCCCCGCCACGAACGGCCCAGCGCCGCGGCCGGCGGCGTGTGCTAGCCTTCGACGCCATGGGGACTCCGGTGGCTGACAGCAAGACGCCCGCGTTCGCCGCGTTCGGCCTGGTCGTGTTCGGCCTGGTGATCGCGGCCGTGCAGGGCCTGACGAGTGGCTCGATCGCCGGCGGCGTGATCGCCGGCCTCGGCGCGATCCCGGCCTGCTACGGGATGTGGAAGGGCATCCAGCAGGAGACGCAAGGCACGCTCGCGATCTCGGTCACCGCGGTGCTCGCCGCGCTCGGGGTCGGCGGTGTCCTGATCGTGCTGCGCGTCGTCCACTGGATCCGGTGATGCGCCGCGCGAGCCTCGCTGCGCTCGCCGCGGGCGCTGCGCTCGCCGGCATCGGCGGGTGCGGGGAGTCCGGACAGGCCGCGGCCTCGGGCGGCAGCGCCGCGGCGGGCAGCGCCGCGGCAGGCAGCGCCGCGCCCGCGCCGTCGCGCGACCACAAGGTCGAGCGCCACGGCAAGGCGATGGGGACGTCGATCTCGGTCTATTTCTGGACCGAAGACGACGCGAAGGCGGTGGAGGCCGCCGAGGCCGTGTTCGCCGAGATGCAGCGGCTCGATCGGGTCATGACGACCTGGCTGCCGGACTCCGAGGTCTCGCAGGTCAACGCCGCTGCCGGCGTGAAGCCGGTCACCGTGTCGGAGGAGACGTTCACGGTGATCGCGCGCGCCCAGGACATCGCCGTGCGCACGCGCGGCGTGTTCGACATCACGGTCGGCGCGTTCAAGGGGCTGTGGAAGTTCGACGAGGACATCGACGGAACGCTGCCGGATCAGGCCGAGGTCAAGCGGCGGCTCGCGCTCATCGGGTACCAGCAGCTCGTGCTCGATCGCGCCAAGCGCACCGTGTTCCTGAAGAAGCGGGGCATGTCGATCACGCTCGGCGGGATCGCCAAGGGCTACGCCGTCGATCGCTGCGCCGACCTCCTGCGGAAGCGCGGCTACAAGGACTTCATGATGCAGGCCGGCGGGGACATGTACGTCGCCGGCAAGAAGGGGAGCAAGCCGTGGGTCGTCGGCATCCGCGATCCGCGCGACCAGGAGGGCCGCTACTTCGCGCTCGCGCCCGTCGAGGATCACTCGTTCTCGACGTCCGGCGACTACGAGCGCGGCTTCGTCAAGGACGACGTCCGCTACCACCACATCCTCGATCCGCGGACCGGCCAGCCGGCGCGCGCGTCGCGCTCGGTGACGATCCGCGCCAAGGACGCGTTCACCGCCGACGCGTGGTCGAAGGTGATGTTCATCCTGGGGCCGCAGGAGGGGAACCAGGTGATCCAGCGCGAGAAGCTCGAGGACTTCGAGGCCCTCTGGGTGAACGACAAGAACGAGGTCGTCGTGACCAAGCAGCTCGAGTCGTCGCTCCAGATGCTGCGGAAGCCCACACCGGGCATCTGACGCCACTCCCGCCGGCACGCGTAACCTATTGATTCGATGACGCAGCGCGCCCTCATTATATAGGACGAGTGGCCGGCGCTAGCGCGCGTCGCGCGCCATGACGTTGACGAGGCAGCCGAGCGAGCCGTTCATCCGGTACACCGTCGAGACGTCGATCGGCACGACCCGCACGCCGAGCGACTCGTAGAGCGCCGCCGCGGCGCGATCGAGCGCCGGCACGTCGTACGTCGGCAGGTAGACCACCGGGCCGCGCGCGTCGCGATCGAACAGCGCGTTCGTGTACGTGACGTACGAGCCGGCGCCCGCGAGCACGACGACGGGCGCGCGGACCACGCGGAACCCGCGCGCGGCGAGCTGCGCCGCGGCGCGATCGAAGCGCGCGGCGTGCAGCTCGAAGTCGGGCTCCGGATCGAGCGCGTCGAACGCCGCCCCCGCGAGCTGGCGGCCGAGGCGCGCGTCCCCGACGATGACGGTGCGATCGTCGAGCGGCACCATGTACATCATGATGTGGTGCTCGGGCACGTCGCCCGGCGCGTCGCCGAGCCAGACGACCTCCTGGCGGAACGTGCGCCCGAGCGCGGCCGCCAGGTGGGCGCGCGTCGCGTCGCCCCGCCCGACGTTGCGGCCGATCAGGTTTCCGTCCGCGAACAGGAAGCTGCGCGACGCCGCGAGGTCGCCGCCCTCGAACACGTATTCGGCGATCCGCGGCCCTTGGCCGTAGACGGCGCGCGAGATGGCGAGCGGCGCGTCCCAGTCGCCCGCGCGCGCGGCCGACGCGACCGGGACGCGCGGCGGCGCGAGCACGCCGCCCTCGAGCGCGGCCATGCGATCGCGCGACCACGTGGTGAGCGGGCGCTCGACGACGGCGGGCCGAAAGCGCGCGAGGCGCGGGACGGAGTCGGCGCGGAGGCGCGCGATCAGGCGATCGAAGTCGGCGGCCCGCGAGACCGCCACCACCACCTCGACGTCGTCCGGCAGCGCGCCGAACAGCTCGCGCCACACGGGCATCACGCGGCCGTCCATCCCCGGCACGTAGTGGATCGCGATCCGGCGCAGGTGGCCGCTGCCGTCCTCGGGCACGAGCCGCGGCGCGGACGGCACGGGCGCGACCGCCGCGGCGAGCAGCACGGCGAGCACGCTCACGAGCACGCCGGCCGCCGCGCCGGCGAGCATCCGCACGATCGGCGGGGCCTCGCGCACGAGCGCCTCAGCGCGCCGCCGCCGCGACCGGCGCGGCCGCGGGCTTCGGCGCCTCGGCGATGTCGATCGCCTCGAGGCTCCCGTCGGAGAGGCGCTCGTCGTACTCGCACTCGCTGCACGAGATCGACGCGTACAGCCCGAGCGTCCCCGCCTGCTTCGGGGTGAGCTTGAACGCGACCTGCTTGGTCTCGCGCGGCCCGAGCGCGAGCGTGGCGGTCACCTCGTCCATATCGATCTGCTCGAAGCCCATGCCGCGGTAGTTCTCGGAGAACGGCGGCTCCTGGAGCTGCACGGCGAGATCCTCCACGCGCTGCTTCGTCGGGTTCGTCACCTGCACGACGACCGAGAGCTCCTGGCCGACGACGCCCGTCTCGGGCGCGCGGATCGCGACCGCGGCGGAGGCGGCCCGCGTCATGACGTCGAGCCGCGCCGCGCTCCCGGCGGCGACCTCGGTGCCGCCTTCGTCCTCATCCTCGTCCTCGGTGGCGTCGGGCATGATGAGGTCGTAGTAGAGGCTGTTGAACGCCCCGTGCCGGGGCGATGGGTCCGCCATCGGATCGAAGCCGGGCGCGGCCCCCTCGCGCTTGGCGCCGCGCCGCAGCCGGTCGAGCTTCTCGGCGGTCTTCGGCGGCAAGACGAGGATCGTGTAGTGGCCGAGCCGCAGCCCATCGAGGCCGTGCTTGCCGGGCAGGCGGACGGCGAGCTCCTTCGCGGCGCCGCCCCCGGGCGCGGCGTCGAGCGTGAGCGTCTCGAGGAGGACCCGATCGGGCGGCTGCTCGACGCGGCCGTTGTACGTGCCGAGCTGCTCCAGCACGAGCACCGAGGCGGTCACCTTCGACGCCTTCGGCGCGGTGGCGCGGAGCGTCACGTGCACGACGTCGCCCGCGTCGGTGATCGCGCGATCGACCGCGGCGTCGATCTTGGCGTCGCCGATCGCGAGCGAGGACGAGCCGGGCGCGATCAGCTTCGCGACCTGCTGGGAGCCTGCTGTGATCTCGTGGAGCACAACGGGGACGAGGAGGAGCGACGTGACTCCGAACGCGAGCAAGCCGACATGGCGCATGAGGCTCGGCGCCGTACAAGACGGAGGCCGCCCGGCGCCTTCGGGAAAACGTGCGGTTGGATCGCCCGCGTGGCTCGCGGGACACGCACTTTTACCGGAGGGACACGGCGGGCGTGACCCGCGGCGGATCGGGAGCCGTGCGCGCGACGCACCGCGGCGCTGCCGAAGATCCGACCACTGCCGCGCGCGCGGCGCTGACGCAACGCGACGCGACGCGCGGCCGCCCTTCCCCACCCCGCCCCTCCGATCTCCGGCTGCGCGAGCGATGGTACCGTCTCGCCCGATGAAGCTCGCTGACGAGCTCCATGCCATCGTCGCGGCGCTCCGGTCGGCTGGGGTTCGCCACGCCGTCTGCGGCGGGGTCGCGGTCGGCGTGCACCTCGCGACGCGCGCGCCGAAGGACCTGGACATCGACGTCATCGTGGCGCCCGACGACGTCGGCCGCGTGCTCGACGCCGTGCGGCCGCTCGGCTACCGGTTCGTCGCCGCCCTGGCGACGTTCGACGCCGGCACCCGGCGCGAGCGCACCGAGCAGAGCGTGGTCAAGCTCGAGGGAGGCGGCTACATGCGGCTCGACATCTTGCTCGCGAGCGCGTCGCTCGCCGACGCGCTCGATGACCCGATCGAGGTGCAGCTGCCGCGCGGCCCGCTGGCGGTCGTCTCGCGCGCGACCCTGATCCGCATGAAGCAGATGGCGGGCCGCGCGCAGGATCTGATCGATCTCTCGACGCTCGAGCGCGACCTCGGCTGAGGCGGGCCTACGGCGCGGCGGCGGTGGCGGCGGTGCCGATCGTCTCGACCTCGATCATGCGGGCGGGGTCGAGCCAGCGGCTCATCGCGGCGGCGACGGAGGCAGGCGTGACGGCGCGGTAGCGGAGGAGCTCGGCGGCGAGCCCGTCGGGCTCCTCGGAGTAGAGCACGTGGCGCTGGATGATCTGCGCCCGGCGCGCGAGGCCGGTCAGCGACCAGACGGCGCTGGCCTCGCGGCGCGTGACGGCCCGATCGATCGCGAGCTGATCGATGCCCCGCGCGCACTCCTCGTCGAGGATCGCGCGCACGGCGGCGGCGGAGGCGCCGGTGCGCAGGTCGACGGCGACGTGGACCTCGCCGCCGAGGCGGCCGCCGAACGACCAGGCGGAGACGCGCTGCGCGAGCTGCGTCTCGTAGACGAGGCGGCGCCACAGGGCGCCGGTGCCGGTGGTCGCCCACGCGGAGGTGAGGACGTCGAGCTCGGCCTCACCCGCGGCGCCCGCGGCGGGGCCGAGCCACGCGCGGTGGATGCGCCCGAGCGCCGCGAAGCGATCGGTCAGCTGCTCCGAGGCGCGCGCGGGCACGGGCACCGGCGGCACGGCGCGCGGCGGGCGCCGCGACGCCGGGAAGCTCCCGAAGTAGCGGTCGACGAGCGCGTCGACGTCATCGGCGACGTCGCCGGCGATCACGAGCACGGCGTTCGCGGGCACGTACCACGTCCGGTAGAACGCGAGCACGTCGTCGCGCGTGGCGGCCTGGATGTCCTCGTGCAGGCCGATCGTCAGGTGGCGCAGCGGGTGCCCCTCGGGGTAGAGGCCGCGCGCGATCGCGAAGCGCTCGGCGCCGTAGGCCACGTCCTCGTAGCGCTGGCGGCGCTCGGCGCGCACGACGTCCTGCTGCATCGCGAGGCGCGCCGGCGCGAAGCCGTCGGCGAAGTAGCCCATGCGGTCGCTCTCGAGCCACAGCGCGAGCTCGAGCTGGTGCGACGGCACGACCTCGTGGTAGGCGGAGCGATCGGCGCCCGTCGAGGCGTTGGCGTCGGTCCCGCCCGCGCGCTTGAGGATCTCGTAGTGGTGGCCGCCGATCCGCTCCGGCGGGCTCTTGAACAGGTGCTCGAACAGGTGCGCGAAGCCGGTGCGGCCGGGCCGCTCGTCGGAGCTGCCGACGCGGTACCACACGCTGACCGCGGCGCTCGGCGCGCCGGCGTCGGGGTGCACGATCACGTCGAGGCCGCACGGCAGCGTGCGGCGGACCGTGGTGAGGTGCGGCAGATCGCCGTCGAAGTGGAATGGCTCGATCATGACCTGGTCCGCAGGAGCGACAGCGCGAGCTGGTAGAGGTGCCGGCGCGGCTTGCCGGTCAGGATGACGAGCCGCGCCGCCGCGTCGCGCGGGCCCAGGCCCTCGCCCAGGAGGCGCCGCAGCTCGGCCTCGATGTCGACCGCCGCGGCGGTGGCCGCCGCGCCCGCGGGCGCGCCCTCGACGACGAGCGTGCACTCGCCGCGCGGCGGGGCCTCCGCGTAGCGGGCGGCGAGCGCCTCGAGCGTGCCGCGCACGTGCTCCTCGTGCACCTTCGTGAGCTCGCGCCCGAGGCTCCCGCGCCGCGCGCCGCCGAGCGCGGCCGCCAGATCGGCGAGCGTGCCGGCCACGCGATCGGGCGCCTCGTAGAAGATCATCGTCGAGACCTCGCCGCGCAGCGCCCCCAGCAGCTCGCGGCGGGCGCCGGCCTCGCGCGGCGGGAAGCCCAGGAAGACGAAGCGCTCGGCCGGCAGCCCGGAGCCGAGCAGCGCGGCGAGCGCGGCCGACGGCCCGGGGATCACCTCGACGCGCGCGCCGGCGGCGATCGCGGCGTCCACGGCGCGCGCGCCGGGGTCCGAGACGCCGGGCATGCCGGCCTCGCTGATCACCGCCACGCGCCGGCCCGCGCGCAACGCCTCCGCCAGCTCACCGGCGCGCTCGGCCTCGTTGCCCTCGAAGAACGAGACGACGCGGCGCGCCGGGTTGACGCCGCCGGCGGCGTCGGCGTGCGCGAGCAGGACCTTCGCGGCGCGCGTGTCCTCGGCGGCGACGAGCTCCACCTCGCGCAGGACGCGCGCCGCGCGCGGCGAGAGATCCTCGAGGTTCCCGATCGGCGTGCCCACGATGTACAAGGTCCCCATGACCATGACCGGGCCGGGCCGCCCGTCACTCACGCGTCAGCGCGCCGATGTCGACGGCGGTGCCGAGCTCGGACTCGAGGTACTTCTTCAGCCGATCGAGCATGCGCTTCTCGAGCTGGCGCGCGCGCTCGCGCGAGACGTTGTAGCGATCGCCGATCTCCTGCAGCGTGAGCGGATCCTCGGTGAGCCACCGCTCGCGGAAGATCGTCTGCTCGCGGCCCTCGAGCGTCTGCGCGAACGCCTCGAGCTTGCCGCGGACGAGCTCGGAGAACTCGCTCTGCGCGACGGCGCGGTCGGGCCGCACCTCGTCGGAGGGCAAGAAGTCGAGGCGCGTGCGCACGCCGTCGTCGTCACCGCCGCCTAGCGGCGCGTCGAGCGAGGCCTCGGGCGCGGCCAGCCGGCGCTCCATCTCGATGACCTCCTTCTCGGGCACGTCGAGCTTCTCGGCGAGCAGCGCGGTGGTCGGCTGGAAGCCCAGCTGCTCGAGCTTCTCGCGCTCCTTGCGCAGGTTGAAGAACAGCTTGCGCTGCGCCTGCGTGGTGCCGATCTTCACGAGCCGCCAGTTGTTGAGGATGAACTTGAGGATGTACGCGCGGATCCAGAACGCGGCGTAGCTCGACAGCTTGACGCCGCGGTACGGATCGAACTTCGAGACGGCCTGGATGAGGCCGATGTTCCCCTCCTGCACGAGATCGAGCAGGTTCTTGTGCGCCCGGCGGTACTCGTACGCGATCTTCACGACGAGCCGCAGGTTCGCCTCGATCAGCCGGCGCGCAGCGGCGCTGTCGCCGTGCTCGACGAGCTTGACGGCGAGCGCCTTCTCCTCGTCGGGCGTGAGGAGCGGGTAGCGCCGCGTCTCGCGCATGTACACGGCCATCGGATCGCGCTTCGCGAGCGAGCCGCCCTTGCTCGCCGAGGTTTCGACGGCGGCCTCGACCTCCTCGTCGCTGGCCTCGGGCTCCTCGCCAGAGACGTCGATCGCGCCGGCCGCGGAGGCGAGATCGGTGTCGAGCCCCTCCTCCGCCTCGGAGGCCTCCTGATCTTCCTCGGACTCGGAGCCCTTCTCAGGCTCGTCCGCGTCCGCGGGTTTCTCACCGACATCGATCACGTCGGGCTTCGATCGCTTGCCGCGCTTGCCCGCGGTTCCGGGCGCTTTGCTCTTCCGCTCGGCCATCGACGCAGAGGACTCTACTACATGCGACCACTGGCCGGGGTCGCGCGGCTGCCGCATCGACGCTGCATCGCGGGCGCCGCGAAATCTGAGGGTGGCACCTCGACGCTTGCCTCCTATAATCGGTGGATATGCGAAGCCGGTTGAATCTGGCCCTGGTGGTGGGGGCCGGAGCACTCGCACTGGTCCTCACGGTCATTCGTCAATCGCCAGAGGGCGTCGTCTCCCTCGAGCTCGACACACAGGAGGTACGAGCCGCGCCCGGCAAACAGGTCGAGCAGAAGCACGACCTGACGGCGCTCAAGATCCTCAACATGACGCTCCTCCACATCAAGGAGCGCTACGTCGATCCAGGGCGCGTCGACCCGCGGAAGATGTTCTACAGCGCCCTCGACTCGGTGCAGTTCAACATCCCCGAGGTCCTCGTCGAGCCCGACGTCGCCGGGCGCAAGGTGAAGATCACGGTGAACGACAAGCCCGAGGTGTTCGACACCGACGACGTCGACTCGCCGTGGCGCCTCGCCAAGAAGCTCAAGCGGGTCTTCCAGTTCATCGAGGTGAACATGAACGCCGGCGCCGATCTCGCGAAGGTCGAGTACGCCGCGGTCAACGGGATGCTGAACACGCTCGATCCGCACTCGATCCTGATGGACCCCGAGCAGGCCCGCGACATGGACGTGTCGACGAGCGGCAAGTTCGGCGGCCTCGGCATCGTGATCCGGATGATCGAGCGCAAGCTCACGGTGGTCCGACCGATGAGGAACACGCCGGCGTCCCGCAAGGGCATCAAGGCCGGCGATCACATCGTCCGCATCAACAACGAGCCGACCGAGAACCTGACGTCGAACGAGGCGGTCGATCGGATGCGCGGCGACCCCAAGACGGGCGTCACGCTGTGGATCGAGCGCAAGGGCACCGAGGGGCTGCTCCGCTTCGATCTGATCCGCGACGTCATCCGGGTCTCGCAGGTCGAGCACAAGCTGCTCGACAAGAACGTCGGCTACATCAAGGTCAAGCAGTTCTCCAAGGGCATCACGAACGACGTCGCCGACGCGATGAAGCAGATGTCGGCCCAGGGCGCCACGTCGTGGATCCTCGACCTGCGCGGCAACCCGGGCGGGCTGCTCGAGGAGTCGGTCCAGCTCTCGGACCTGTTCGTCGACTCGGGCACCGTCGTCACCACGGTCTCGGGCCGCGACCGCGAGGCGCGCCGCGCCGAGCACGGCTTCGGCGACACCACGTCGCCGCTCGCGGTGCTCGTCAACGGCGGCTCGGCGTCGGCGTCGGAGATCGTCGCCGGCGCGCTCAAGAACCTCGACCGCGCGATCATCATCGGCACGCGGACGTTCGGCAAGGGCACCGTCCAGGAGCTCTACGACAACGAGGATCGCTCGAAGCTGAAGCTCACGATCGCGCAGTACCTGACGCCGGGCGATCGCTCGATCCAGAACCTCGGCATCGTCCCCGACATCGCGCTGCAGCGGATGTACGTCCCCGACAAGAACGACGCGCCGGAGGACTTCGTGCGGCTCCTGCCGCCGACCCGCACGTACGGCGAGAAGGACCTCGACGCCACGCTGGTGTCGACCTACGCCAAGGACACCGACAAGCCGGCGCATGAGGTGCCGTTCCTGGTCGAGCGCAAGAAGCCGGCCGCCGGGGCCGCCGCGCCCGCGCCGCCGTCGCCGGACGAGGACGACGACGAGGACGACGACGACGAGATCGTCGAGGACTTCGAGATGCGGTTCGCCAAGGAGGTCGTGGCGGGCGTGAGCATGCCGGTCGCCAGCCGGCCGCGCATGGTGACCGCCGCCGCCAAGGTCGTGGCGCGGGTCCGCGCCGACGAGGAGAAGAAGCTCGTCGCGGCGCTGCAGACGATCGGCGTCGACTGGTCGGCGGCGCCGGCGCAGGCCGAGGCGGCGACCGCGAACCTCGAGGTCACGCTCACCACGTCGCCGAGCGGCACGGTGAAGGCCGGCGACGTCGTCAGCGTGACGACGACGGTGAAGAACCACGGCGCGGGCGCCGCGTGGCGCGTGCTGCCGCGGCTGCGCGCCGACGACAACGTGTTCGAGGACACCGAGCTGCCGATCGGCAAGGTCGGGCCAGGCGAGACCAAGTCGTACACCACGAAGCTGAAGGTGCCGCGCGACGCGCTCGATCGCGTCGACCGGCTGGGCCTCGAGGTGCGCGAGGCGCGCAACGCCCAGGCGAAGATCGTCCCGAGCATCCTTGCGGTCGAGGCCGCGCCGCGCCCGATCTTCTCGTACGCGTACCAGCTCATCGACGAGGGCAACGGCGACGGCCTCGTGCAGCGCGGCGAGCGGTACCGGCTCCTGGTCCAGCTCAAGAACACGGGCGCGGGCCCGACGCAGGAGGCGACCGTGCTGCTCCGCAACGCGACCGGCGACGGCGTGGTCCTGAACAAGTCGCGGCACGAGCTGAAGGACAAGGACTCGCTCGCCCCGGGCCAGGTGAAGGAGCTCGAGTTCCCGCTCGCCACCGACGCCACGCTGCGCAGCGACGAGCTGATCGTCGAGCTGATGGCGTACGACGCCGCGCTCGACGTGCAGTCGAGCGAGAAGCTGCGGTTCAAGGTGCAGCCGGCCCTCGTCCAGGTGCGCGCGCCGGGCGAGGTCACGGTGAAGGCGTCCGCGGCGACGATCCGCGCGGGCGCCGCGCTGGACGCGACGGTCGTCGGCGCCGCGCTGCGCGGCGCGAGCTACGCCACGCTCGGCACGTACGGCGCGTTCACGAAGGTGAAGCTCTCGCAGGGCGGCTCCAAGATCGGGTTCATCCAGACCGAGGCTTTGTCCGCGGGCGGCTCGGGCACGGGCGCGTACCAGCCGGTGTGGAACTCGACGCCGCCGATCATCACGTTCGGCACGAAGTCGCTCGAGACCACGGCCGACACGTACAAGCTGTCGGGGACGATCACGGACGAGCAGAAGGTGGAGGACGTCTACGTCTTCGTCTCGAACCAGCAGTCGAAGATCGAGAGCCGCAAGGTGTTCTACCGGTCGAACCGCGGCGGTAAGGACGCAAAGAACATGGCGTTCTCGTCCGACCTGCCGATGTGGCCGGGCTCGAACATGGTCACCGTGGTCGCGCGCTCGAACGCGGAGGTCAAGTCGGTCAGGACGATGTTCGTCTACCGGGAGACGCCGCGGACGGCCCAGACGGCGCCCCCCGCCGCGAGGTAGGGCCAGGGCCCGGGCCGGGATCGGGCCAGGTCGGACCAGAACGCTGGCGCAAAGTGCCGGGAGCTCTGGCAAAATGCGCGACTGAATCCCGACGCCCCTTCCGGCGTCCGAGACAGTGACCATGCGCACCACCTTGAAGCTTGCCGTGCTCGCCAGTGTCCTCGCCGCGACGGGCGTCGCACACGCTGATGTCGCGGGGACCTACGAGGTCAAGTACGAAGAGGTCTCGTCGAACTGCACGACGACCAAGCTGGCCTACGCGCCGGGCCCGATCTCGGTGAAGGTGAAGGCCAACCAGCTCATCGTCGACATCGATCGCACGCCGGAGATGATCGGCGCGCTCCCCAAGAACGGGAAGCTGAGCGCGAAGTCCAAGCTCGGCAGCACGATGATCGATGGCATGAAGGGCGTGTTCTCGGTGGCGGGCCGGATCACGGCGGAGGACACGCTGTACCTGGTGATGATCGGCGAGTACAGCGCGAACGGGAAGCCGCTCTGCACGCAGACGTGGAACGTGAGCGGCGCGAAGCAGAGTGCCCCGACGACGCCGGCGACGCCGGCCAAGCCGGCCAAGTAAGCGCGCGCGGCGCGCGGAGACCAGCGCGCGGCGACCCGCGCGCTCAGGGCCCGCGGCGGTACACGGCAGCCAGGACGGCGCCGTCGTGCGCCACCTCGAAGACCTTCTGCGCGCCGGGCGGGACGGCGCAGGGACGCTGCGCGGGCGCGTACCAGACGGTCCACTCCTCGCGCTGATCCTTCGCCGGCGGCCCCCACAGGTCCTCGCGGAACCACGCGAGGTGCGTGGGCGTGATGCACTCGCGGCGGACGACGGCCTCGGGGGCCGCGTGCTCGTTCACGTACGCGACGGCACGATCGAGCCCCTCGCCCCACCACGCGACCTCGAACCAGCCGCGCGCGGCGACGGTGCCGGCGCCGCCGACGTGCTCGCCGAAGTAGTCGAGGTAGTACGGCGCGGTCCGCGCGAGCGTGACGCCGAGGTAGATCGCCGTCGCGCCGGAGAGCGCCAGGAACGGCAGCCGGCCGCGCGCCAGCCGCATCGACTGGCTGGCGCCGGCGCGCCCGGGGCTCGTCGGCGCCCGGCCGGCGGGCCCGTCGCTGCGCCCGAGCAGGCCGTCGATCGCGACGGCGAGCGCGTCGAGGCCGGCGGCCGCCATCAGCGCGAGCGCCGGCAGGCACGGCATCACGTAGCGCACGCCGTCCTGGCGCACCGGCGAGAGGCTGGCGATGAGCGGCACGACGAGCCAGGCGAGCATGATCAGCGCTGCGCGGTCTCGCTCGCGCCCGGCGCGCACGCCCCACGCGAGGACCGCGGCGAGGATGCCGGCCGGCAGCGTCGCGACCAGGTAGACGACGAAGTAGTAGTGCGGCGGGCGCGCGGTGACCTCGCCGAGGAACGGCTCGGGCGCGTGCAGCGTGCCCAGCTTGTCGAGCGACGCGCCGAGCGCGGCGAACGGGTGCCCCCACAGCCGCGGCCACAGCACGCAGAACGTGACGATCGCGAGGAGCGGCATCAGGATCGCGCCCCACGCGAGCGTCGGCTTGCGCCAGCGCTCGGGCGCCTGCACGACGACGATCAGCGCGCACAGCAGCCCGAGCAGGCCATTGACGAAGCGCGACGCGACCGCGACGCCGACCAGGGCGCCGACCCACGCGAGCCGGAGCCGCAGCACGGGCAGCCCGCGCTCGTCGTACGGCAGGTAGTCGTGCACGCCGAGCGCGAGCAGGATGGCGAGCGACCACCACAGGATCGTCGGCGACTCGTGGCCGACGATCTGGCCGTGCGCGACCAAGGGCGGCAGGAGCGTCGCGATCAGCGCGGCGAGCACGCCGGCGCGGAAGCGGTACAGCCGCGTGCCGATCGGCACGAGCAGCGCGCAGCCGAGCGAGATCCAGAGCGCCGACAGCGCGCGCGCCGGACCGTAGCCGTCGGCGAGGTGCGCGCCGATGCCGGCGAGCAGCTTCATGACGGGCGGGTGCTCGTAGTTCCAGCTCCACGCGGCGTCGGAGAAATCGAGCTCGAGCAGGCTCGTGAGGTAGTTGCGCCCGGCGGACCAGTTGGTGTCCTCGTCCCAGGTCTGGCCGGCGGCGCCGAGGCCATCACCGAGGCCGGCGCCGAGGCCAATCAGCCGCACCGCGAGCCCGGCGGCGAGCACGCCCGCCATCGCGATCCACTGGTTGCGCGACACGGCGGCGAGCCGCTTGCGCGCCAGCACGCCGAGCGCGCCGACGAGCGTGGCGAGGAGGCCCAGGCCGATCGCGCCGTCGAGCGGCGTCCTGCCGGGCGCCTCGAACGCCGCGCGCTCCGGCGGCTCGGGCGACAGCGAGCTCGCCGGCACGTACTCGGGCGGGCCGCGGCGGCCGACGGGGCTCCACACGAGGCGCGCGCCCGGCGGCGCGGCGAACCGGAGCGCGGCGGGGCCGTGCCGCAGGATCAGCCGCCGGGTGGTCGCGTGAGACGGCGCGGGCCCAGGCGCGGCCGCGGCGATCTCCTCGCCGGCGACGGTCAGGCGCGCGGGCGCGGTGGCCACAAAGCCGATGATCACGGGGCCGCCGCGCGCGATCAGGATCGAGCCGGCGTACGCGGTGGTGCCGGGCGGATCAGCCGGATCGGCGGGCGCGCGCGCGAGCTGATCGAGCGGCGCCATGTGAAGGAACGCCCGCAGGACGATCAGGCCGGCGGCGATCGCGAGCGGGATGACGCCCCAGAACCGGCGGATCCCGGGCCCGCGCGGGACCCCGGCGTGCTGCTCGGCCGTGACGCGCACGGCGCCGGGATCGGTCAGTGCACGCGGCCGGGACATTGGAAGTTGCGCGCTTTCTTGGCGAGGAAGGTGTAATAGGTGCCGCGCTCCTCGAGGCCGGGCACATGCAGCGTGACGAGCTCGTAGCCGCGCCCGAGCCAGAAGCCGGCGCACGGCAGGGACGGCGGCCGGTCGTCGGCGCGCAGATCGTAGCAGCTCAGCACGAACGTCGGATCGTGCTCGGCGAGCAGGCGGTCGGAGCCCCACTTCGTGTGCCCGGCCCGCGCGCGGATGCGCGGCTCCTCGTGCGCGATCCGCTCCGAGACGAGGCCGAACACGTCGATGGCGCGCATCCGCGCATAGTATGGCTGCGCGCCGGCACCGCCGACGATGCTGAAGTCGTCCTCGCGGAGGCACGGCGCCATGGCGCGGCCGATCTTCGCGCGATCCTCGGTGTAGACGATCAGGAAGCCCGGGGTGTCGATGCCGCGATCGGAGGCGCGGCGTGCGATCGAGGCCCGCGTCAGCGCGAGCTGCGTGGCCGCGAACGCAGCGACGACGAGCGCGCCAGCGAGCGCGGCGGCGACGGCGCGGAGCGAGGTGCGGAGCGAGCCCGCCGCGAGCGGTCGCGGCGGCACGAGCGCGGCCAGCCGATCGAGGCCGAGCACGACCGAGACGGCGGCCACGACGAACAGCGGCATGATGAAGCGGTGCAGGCCCATGAAGTCGCCGCCGACGCTGACCGTGTACGGCACGTAGACGAGCGCGAGGAGGCCGCACGCCGTCGCGAGGACGCCGCGCGGCGTGCGCGGGCGGACGGCAGCGAGCCCCACCGCGGCGAGCGGCAGCGCGTAGAGGAGCCGCGTCTGGCGGAGCCAGATCCAGACGTAGTAGAGGCCGTTGTCGATCATCTGCGCCGCGAGCTGCGGCGTCTTCGAGCGAGCGTCGGCCCACTCGCCAGCGGCCTTCACGTAGTACGTGTTCGGGAACGGCCAGCCGTAGTACCACCAGCGCCAGAGGAACCACGGCAGCCAGAGGGCGAGGAAGAGCGCCGCGGCGGCGAGCTCGTCGCGGAGCGGTAGGCCGCCCGCGGCCGGCGGCGGCGGCCCGGCGGCGGCCGCCGCAGCAGCAGCGCGGCGCGCGTGCAGGTGGACGAGCGCGCGGTAAACGAGCCAGGAAGCGCCGAGGACAGCGGCGACCAGCGGCCCCTCGGGCCGCGTCATCGACGCGAACGCGCAGAGCGCGGCGGCCCGGCGCAGGGCGCGGCTGCGCAGCGCGGCGGGCGCGGCGGGCGCGGCCGGGACGACGGCGGCCGGAGCGACGGGCGCCGAGCCCGCGGCCGCGGCCGCGACCACCGCGTCGATCGCGCCGGTGACGAGCATCGTGAACAGCTGGGTCTCGAGCCCGCCCGAGCTCCAGCACGCGAAGCCCGACGAGCACGCGAGCAGGAGCGCGGGGACGCCAGCCCACGCGCTGGCGCGCAGCGGCGGGCCCCCCAGCGCCTCGGCGTCCCCGCCCGCCCCCTCCCCCGTCGGCTCGCGGCCCGGCGCGAGCACCCGCGCCATCACCCGCGTCACCAGCCACAGCGTCACGAGCGCGCACGCCGTGCCGAGCACGCGCGACGACAGCTCCGGCGGGATCCCGACGACCATCAGCGCGCCGAGCAGCACCGTCCACAGGAAGTTCGTATAGCCCTCGACCGGCGCGCCGAGGTTGAACGACAGCTCCCCGTGCTCCGCGAAGCTCCGCGCGTAGACGAACGAGATGTACGCGTCGTCGGTGACGAAGTTGTACGCGAGCGAGTGAACGACCAGCACGATCGCCGCCGCGGCGAGCAGCACGCCCGCGGGCCCCGGGACGCGCGCCCGGAGGGCTCCCCGGCGAGGGCGCGCGCGATCGGCCATGCGCCCGACATTACCCGTCGCCGTGCCGGCGCGCAGCGCGCGAGCGCCGTTCCCGACCGCCGCAACGGCGCGCAGCGCGCGAGCGCCGTTCCCGACCGCCGCGGGCGCCCGTTCCCGGCCCGCCGTGGATGGTAGGCTCGCCCTGCTCCATGGCGCGAATCGAAGGGCCGGCGCGGCGACCGCTGCTCGAGGTCCTCGGCACGGGTGTCGTGACCGGGGCGATCGCCGGGCTCGCTGCCGGGATGATCGACGCGCTGTGGTCGTGGGAGCCGGCGGCCCAGTTCGTGCCGCGCTTCTTCGCCCGCACCCGGCTCGTGCTGTTCTCCGGCGCGCTGCACGCCGCCGCTGGCGCGGCGCTCGGGCTCCTCCTCTCGCTCGCGCTCCTCCTCCTCTCGCGCGGGACGCGGCTCGGCGATCTCGCGCGGTTCGCCTGGCGCGATCACGCCGCGCGCCGGGCGCGCGATCCGCGCGAGGCGCTCGCCGGGCTCGCGATCACCCTCGCGGCGCTGCCGTGCCTCGCGCTCGCGCTGTGGGTCGCGTTCCGGCTCACGGTGCCGTACGTGACGGGGCGCAAGGAGCTCGGCCTCGTCGTCGTGGTCGCGATGAGCGCGGCGCTCGCCGCCGCCGCCGCCGCGCTCGTGCTCGGCTTCGTGCTCGGGCGCCGGCTCGAGGATCTCCTGCGGCTCGCCGCGGAGCGGCCGCGCCTGGGGCGCGCGCTGTCATCGCCGTACGCGCCGCTCCTCGCCGCCGCCGCGCTCGTCGCGCTCGGGCTCGCCGCGTGGGCGATCACCGCGTGGGAGACGGCGCGGGTCTTGCCGCTGCGCGGGCCGCTCGTCGCCGCCCTGGGCCTCGCGCTCGCGATCCCGGCCACCCGGCTGGCGCGCACGGCCACATCGCGGCTCGCGGCGCTCCGCCCGGGGCCGCGCGCCGCCGCGTGGTCGGGCGGCGCCGCCGCCCTGATCGCGCTCGCGCTCGCGCTCGGCGGCGACGCGGCCGTCATCAAGGGCGCGTCCGCGTACACCGGCCTCGGCGGCCCGATCGCGCGCGCCGCGCGCCGGGCCTTCGACTGGGACGGCGACGGCTACGCGCGCTTCCTCGGCGGCGGCGACTGCGACGACGGCGACCGCACCGTCCACCCCGGCGCGCCCGAGCGGCCCGACGACGGCATCGATCAGAACTGCGTCGGCGGCGACGCGACGGCGCGGCGCTCGCTCGACGAGGTGGCGTTCGCCCCGGTGCCGCCCGCCGTGCCGAAGGACTTCGCCGTCCTCTTCATCACGATCGACACGATCCGCGCCGATCACCTCGGCGCGTACGGCTACCCGCGCCAGACCACGCCCCACCTCGACGCGCTCGCCGCGTCCGGCGCGCTGCTCGAGCACGGCTGGGCGCACGCGCCGTCGACGCGCTACTCGATCCCTGCGATCCTTACCGGCCGGTTGCCGCTCGACGTCCGCTACGACACCTCGATCGAGGGCTGGCCCGGCCTCGCCGCGGACGCCACCACGATCGCCGAGGCGCTCGCGCCGCTCGGCTTCACCGCGCGCGGCGCGATCACGAACTACTGGTACTTCGATCGCGCCCGCCGCATGGACCAGGGCACCACCGAGTACGACAACGACAACGCGCGCCTGCACACCGGCGCGCCCGGCGCCGGGCCGGAGCAGACGCGCGGCAGCTCGTCGCGCGAGCAGACCGACAAGGCGCTCGCGTTCCTCGATCGCAACGCCGACAAGCGCTGGTTCCTCTGGGTCCACTACTACGATCCGCACTACGCCTACGAGCCGCACGCCGAGGTGAAGCCGTTCGGCGCCGACCGCGTCTCGCTCTACGACGGCGAGCTCCTGTTCACCGATCTGCACATCGGCCGGCTGCTCGACGGGCTGCACGCCAAGGGCCTCTACGATCGGACCGTCATCGTCGTCACCGGCGATCACGGCGAAGGTTTCGGCGAGCACGGCGTCGAGCTGCACGGCTACCACCTCTACGCGCCGCAGACGAAGGTGCCGCTGATCGTGCGCGTGCCCGGCCTCCCGCCGCGCCGCGTCCAGCTCCCCGCCGGCCACGCCGATCTCCTGCCGACGCTCGTCAACCTCGCCGGCGGCGCGCCCTCCGCCGAGATGCAGGGCCGCTCGCTCGTCGACGCGCTCGCGGGCGCAGGTCCCGCCGCGGGCGCCGCCCCCGCCGCGGGCGCCGACCGCGTCGTGTTCCAGCAGCTCTCGTACGAGAACAACCACGAGATGCGCGCCGGCGCGAGCCAGCGCTGCCACGTGATCTACAACGTGAGCCCCGATCCCGGCTGGGAGGTCTACCGGATCGATCGCGATCCGGGCGAGACGCGCGACCTCGCCGCCGACGACAGCGAGTGCGCCGACACGCGGCGCGCCGTCGAGCGCTGGTACGACGCCGAGCAGATCCCCGCCGGCGCGGCCGAGGCGCTGCTCGCGGCGCGGCCGCCGATCGAGCGGCCGCTCGACGCCGACCTCGGCACCTCCGTGCGGCTGCTCGCCGTCGACGCGCCTGCGCAAGCCAAGGCCGGCGAGCCGCTCCGGCTGACGTGGACGTTCGAGTGCCGCGGCCGCGTCGAGCCCGGCTGGAAGGTGTTCGTCCACGTCGAGGGGCCCAATCGCAACATGCTCGCGAACGGCGACCACGCGCCCGCGCGCCCGCTCGAGTGGTGGCAGCCCGGGCAGCTCATCCGCTACACGACGACGGTGACGCTCCCGCGCCACGCGCGCGGTACGCTCACGGTGTGGGCCGGCCTGTGGAAGGGCCAGGCGCGCGCCCGGGCCGCGTCGCCGCGCGCCCGCGTCGAGCGCGACGCCGTCGCCGCCGCGAGCGTCGAGGTGATCCCGTGACGACGTCCCAGGCGGCGCGCACCGCGCTGTGGACCGGCGTGTCGCTCCTGGCCGTGTACCAGCTCGGCCTCCTCATCACGGCGATCGCCGCGCGGATCAGCTACCCGTACGACCTCGAGTGGATGGAGGGCGGGATGCTGCACCACGCGCAGCGCATCCAGGATGGCCAGGGCATCTACGTCCCGCCGTCGATCGACTTCATCCCGTACCTCTACACGCCGCTCTACCCGGCGATCCTCGCCGTCGCCGGCGGCGTCTTCGGCATCTCGTACAAGATCGGCCGCCTCGTCTCGGTGCTCTCGCTGCTCGGGATCGCCGTGGTGTCCGCGATCCAGATCGGGAACCGCCGCCACGAGCACGCGGACACAGCACCGGTCGCCGCCGGCATCGTGCTCGGGCTCGGGCTGTTCGCGGCCGCCTACCCCGCCACCGACGGCTGGTACGACCTCGTCCGCGCCGACACGCTGTTTCTGTTCATGGTCACGTCCGGGATCGCCGCGCTGCCCGCGTGGTCGCGCGACGGCGCCGGCCTCGGCGGCCACGCGCGCGTCGCGGCCGGCGCGGTGCTGCTCGCGCTCGCGTTCTTCTGCAAGCAGACCGGCATCATCTACGTCGCGCTCGGCGGCGGCATCGTGCTCGTCTGCAACTGGCGCCGGCTGCCCACCTACGTCGTCGCGGCCGGCGCGATCGGCCTCGGCTTCACGTGGCTCTTCCAGCGCACGACGCACGGCTGGTTCTGGACGTACGCGTCGCAGATCCACCGCGCGCACGACTTCAACATGGACCGGTTCTGGAAGTCGTTCACGAACATCCTGTGGCAGCCGGAGCTGCACGGCACCAAGTGGGCGCCGCTCGGCGCCATGATCTCGATCGCCATCGGCATCGGCGTCCTCGCGCTCGGCGCGGCGTGGTGGCGCAGCCGCCGCTTCCCCCGGCAGGCGCAGCCGTTCGTGCTGTGGACCGTCACGTACGCCGTCTCGACGGTCGTCGGCGCCGTCGGCTGGGGGACGGAGTTCGCGCACTACAACGCGTACATGCCCGCGTTCCTCCACGGCGCGCTCGCAGCCGGCGCGGCGGTGCCCGCGATCAGCGCGTGCGCGGCGATCCTCACCGAGGGCCGGCGGCACACCGAGCTCGTCACGGCCGCCGCGGGCCTCGCCGCCGCGGGCGTGCTCGCCGCCGCGTGCTGGCTCGGCGTGTGGAAGCCGCTCCAGTTCTCGCCGACCGTCGAGGACCTCGCGGCCGGCGAGCGGCTGATCGCGCGCATCCACAAGACCGAGGGCGAGGTGTGGATGCCGTCGCACCCGTGGTACCTGCACCTCGCCGGCAAGACGCCGCGCGTGCACCGCATGGGCATCCGCGACGTGACGTGGCGGCAGACGCGCGTCGTCCTCGGGCTCGAGGCCGCGCTCGATCGCCACGCGTTCGCCGCGATCTTCCTCGACGAGCCGGACATCTACAACCGCGAGGTCACCGGCCTCGCCCGCCACTACCGGCCGGTGTTCAAGCTGCCGCGCCCCGGCCAGTGCCCGCCGCCGTGCCGCGACGCGACCGGCGCGGTCTGCGAGCCGTGCGCCGCGCCCGCGTGCGTACCGGCGCCGTGCACCGAGCGGCCGCGGCTCTACAGCGGCGCGCGGATCCAGCCCGACTCGATCTGGATGCCCATCGCGCCCGCGACGCCGCCCGAGGGCGTGCGCGCCCTGATCGACTTCGAGTACGAGACGTGGGCCGGGTGGACGGTGACCGGCGCGGCGTGGGGCACCGGGCCCGTGGCGACGCCGGTGCCGGGCCAGGCGCTGGTGAGCGGCGCGACCGGCGCGCGCTTCGCGACCAGCATGCACGGCGGCGATCGCGCGACCGGCCGGCTCGTGTCGCCGGAGCTCACGCTCGACGGCACGCACCTCTCGCTGCGCCTCGGCGGCGGCACCGACGAGCAGCTCCGCGTCGAGCTCCTGGCGCAGGATCTCGAGCGCGACCCGAGCGGGGCGCCGGTCCCGGTGGTGACGGCGATCGTGCCCCCGCCGGGCGGCGACACGCTGCGCGAGGTGACGCTCGACGTGTCGAAGCACCGCGGCGAGCCCGCGCGGCTCGTGCTCATCGACGACTCCGAGGTCGGGCACCTCGTGATCGACGACGTCTGGCTGCGGCCGTAGCCGGTCGCGGCGCGTGTCGCCGGGGCGCCGCGGCCGCGCCCGGTGGAGGTAGATTCGGCGCGGTGCCGCAGATCGTGGTCGAGGACCTGGTGAAGGCGTACCGGATCGCCGAGCGGCGGCCCGGGCTCTGGGGCGCCGTGCGCGGCCTCGCGCGCCGGAGGTACCGCACGATCCGCGCGCTCGACGGGATCTCGTTCTCGATCGACGCCGGCGAGCTCGTCGGCTACATCGGCCCGAACGGCGCCGGCAAGAGCACGACCGTGAAGGTGCTCGCCGGCATCATCGTGCCCGACGCCGGCCGGTGCGAGGTGCGCGGCCGCGTGCCGTGGAAGCAGCGGATCGAGCACGTCGCCGAGCTCGGCGTGGTCTTCGGCCAGCGCACGCAGCTGTGGTGGGACCTGCCGGTGATCGAGTCGTTCGAGCTCCTGCGCGATATCTATCGCGTGCCCCAGCCGAGCTACGCGCGCGCGCGGGACGAGCTCATCGCCGCGCTCGAGCTCGAGGCGCTGCTCGACGTGCCGGTGCGCCAGCTCTCGCTCGGGCAGCGCATGCGGTGCGATCTGGCCGCGGCGCTCCTGCACGCGCCGCAGATCCTGTTCCTCGACGAGCCGACGATCGGCCTCGACGCGGTGAGCAAGCTCGCCGTGCGCGACTTCGTGAAGCGGCTCCGCCGCGAGCGCGGCGTCACGGTCGTCCTGACGACGCACGACATGGACGACATCGAGGCGCTGTGCACGCGGGTGATCGTGATCGGCGCGGGCAAGATCCTGTCCGACGGCTCGCTCGCCGAGCTGCGCGCGCGCGTGACGCGCGAGCGCTGGCTCACCGTGGATCTCGATGACGGCGCGGCGTGGACCGACGAGCCGGAGGCGGAGGCAGCGGCGGAGGCAGCGGCGGAGGTGAAGGTGATCCGGCGCGAGGGCAGCCGGGTGTGTCTGGCGTTCGATCCGCAGCGGATCCCGCCCGCCGAGCTGATCCGGCGGGTGACGAGCCGGCACGCGGTCCGCGATCTGTTCGTCGAGAACCCGCCCATCGAGCTCATCATCGCGCGGCTGTACGAGGCGCAGGCCCAGCAAGCAGCCGCGGCTGCGCCGGCGCCAGCGACGGACGCGAACGCCGCGCGGACCTCCGCGTGCGCGGAGCCCGCGGAGCCATCCGAGCCGTGAGGGGGCCGTACCTCGCGATCGTCAGCGCCCGGTTCCGGATGCTCCTCCAGTACCGCGCGGCGGCGCTGGCCGGCCTGTGGACGCAGATCTTCTTCGGCTTCGTGCTGATCATGGTGTACGAGGCCTTCTATCGCTCGACCGATCGGCCGCAGCCGCTCGCGTTCCCGGAGCTCGCCAGCTACGTCTGGCTCGGGCAGGCGCTGCTCGCGACGCTGCCGTGGAACGCCGATCCGGAGATCCGCGCCATGGTGCGCTCGGGCGCCGTCTCGTACGAGCTGTGCCGGCCCGTCGATCTCTACAGCCTGTGGTTCTCTCGCGCGCTCGCCTGGCGCACCGCGCCGACGCTCCTCCGCTCCGTGCCGATGGCGGTCTTCGCGATGGCGCTCCTGCCGTGGCTCGGCCTGCCCGAGTGGCGGCTCGCGCCGCCCGCGCCGCTCGCCGGGCTCTGCTTCGCGCTCGCGCTCGCCGCGGCGATCGCGCTGTCGTGCGCGATCTCGACGCTCGTGCACATCAGCCTGCTCTGGACCGTGGCCGGCGAGGGCATCGTGATGCTCCTGACCGCGGTCGTCTCGCTGTGCTCGGGGCTCCTGATCCCGCTGCCGCTGTTCCCCGACGCGGTGTACGCGGTCCTCCGCTGGCTGCCGTTCGCGGGCGTCGCGGACCTGCCCTACCGCGTCTATATCGGCAGCGTGCCGCCCGACGAGCTCTGGCTCGTGCTGGCGCGCCAGATCGCGTGGACGATTGTGCTCGTCGCGCTCGGGCGCCACCTCATCGGGCGCGGGATCCGGCGCCTCGTGGTGCAAGGCGGATAGGGCCGAATCGCGATGCACGGTCTTCGCCTGTACTTCCGCTATGCCGCCGTCTCGCTGCGGAGCCAGCTGCAGTACCGCGCGTCGGTCGTGATGCAATCGCTCGGCATATTCCTGATCACCGGCGTCGAGATGCTCGCGATCTGGGCGCTATTCGACCGCTTCGGCACGGTCCGCGGCTGGACCTTGCCAGAGGTGGCGCTGTTCTACGGCATGATCTCGGTGTCGTGGTCGCTGTGCGACGCGATGGCCCGCGGCTTCGACGTGTTCGGCACGCTGATCAAGGAGGGCGAGCTCGATCGCCTGCTCCTGCGGCCGCGCTCGACGGTGCTCCAGCTCCTCGGCCACGAGCTCACGATCCGGCGGATCGGCCGCTTCGCGCAGGGCGCGGCCGTGCTCGGCTACGCGCTCTCGTCGCTGGACATCGCGTGGAGCGTGCCCAAGGTGCTGCTGCTCGCCGCATCGATCACTGGCGCGGTGTGCACGTTCCTCGGCCTGGTCGTCCTCCAGGCCACCACCGCGTTCTGGACCACCGAAACGCTCGAGGTCTGGAATGCATTCACCTATGGCGGTGTGACGATGGGCCAGTATCCACTACCGATCTACCGCTGGTGGTTCCGCGGCCTGTTCACGTACGTGATCCCGCTCGGCTGCGCGATCTACCTGCCCGGCGTGGCGCTCCTCGGCCGCGAGGACCCGCTCGGCACACCCGTGGTGGCGCAGTGGCTCGCGCCGCTCGCCGGTCCAGCGTTCCTCGTGCTCGCGCTCGCCGCGTGGCGCGTCGGCGTGCGGTACTACCGCTCGACCGGCAGCTAGCTTCCGGTAGCTTCCGGTAGCTTCCGGTACGTCGAGCGAACGGCGCCACCGCGTTCGCTACGCAAAACTGATCATCGCCAGCGTGGATATCCACACCGTGTCGAGATGGCGGGCAAAGTTTGGAAGCTCTCCGGGAGAAGGCTTACCGTTTCGGCCAGCGCTTCGTGGAATCGTAGGTCGCCCTCACTCGAGATCGGCGCAACTATCTGATCAACATTGGAGCTAGACTTTGGGCGATCCCAGTCCAGCAATACCCCATCACTGCCCCAGATCGGCTGGCAGAAAAAGGCTGTCTTGGTTATAGCTCCGAATCGGAGGACCGATCTCATTTACATATCATCTCGGTCGCGATCGCGCACGTCCTCATTCGTGCATCCACGCTGGCGTATGTCGGGTTCTCCGGCATGCGTCACCGCGGACTCGATTTGCCGCGAATGTGACCAACAAGGAAGGAAGTAGGAATTCAATGTCCAACACTCGTTTTCATGTGCTCGCCCCGTTCTACTCGCTCGCGCGGCGCCCGGTGCAGGGTGTGGCGCGGTATCTGGTCATTGCGGCGCTGGCGGGGGCGGGAGTGACCGTCTCGCCGTCGCCGGCCCATGCAGCATCCAGTACGACGTGTACGGGTAGCTCGACAGTCAATTACTCACCGGGATTGACGAACACACCGCAGACGGTCACTTGGACCGAGGCCGATACCTACAGCTCGTGCACGTCCACCGACCCCAGCCTGACGGCGGGGAGCAGCTCGCCTGTGACCATCACGCTCAGCGGTGCGTCGTGCAACGGCGGGGGTGTCTTCTCGTCGGTCAACTACACGATCAATTGGAACAACAGCCAGTCCAGCACCGTGACGCTGACCGCGACCGACGTGATCATCGGCGCGACCGAGCAGGTGACCGCTGTGGGAACAGTGACGTCGGGGCTGTTCACCGGTGGCACGATCACGATCGTATGGCTCTACCCGATCCTCAACCCGCTGCTGTGCGCGACTCCGCAGGGGGTCACGAGCCAGAGCGGAACGGTGGCCTTGCAGATCACCGTGGCTCCGTGATCCGATCGGAAGCGATTCATCAGTGGATCGCCTCGCGCCTCAGGGTCTGATCTGAGAGCGCCGTCGTCGCCGCGTATGTGGCCCTCGCCCGCCGAAGAAGGCCCAGCCGATCGAGCATCTATCTCGAAGCTGGTGCATACTCTGCGCGATACTTCGTCCGATCGACCCAGCCTCCGTGCGAGCGTACGTCGCTCGTGACTGGCGGCAGCTGCGCGCACACAAGCGTGCATACTGGCGTGCGCGGCTGGAGCAGGGTGGCCTCGCCGAGGCACTCGCGATCAGCGAACAGATGCGCACCTGGATGCGCGCGCAAAATGCGGCATGGCCGACCGAGCAAGAACGTGAAGAAGACCTCGAAACGCACAGGCGGGTCGCGGCAGCGCTCGCGCGCACAGCCCCGACGAACGCGAACCACGCGGAAGCCGCCTCTCGAAGGCGCGCTCGTCGCGTTCGCTGATCTCGCCGCGCGCATCGGGCTCCGGTGTACGTGTTCGGCGCGCAGGCCGTGAGCTTCCACGGCTTCCCGCGCGCCACGGCTGATCTCGATCTGACCATCGATCTGGCTGGGCTCACGCCGCGCGCGCTGGTCCGAGAGCTCGAAAAGGCAGGCTTCTCGCCCCGCATCGCCGACGAGGGTTCATCACCGCCACACGCGTGATCCCGGTCGTCCACCGCCCGACGAAGCTCCCCATCGATCTCGTGATCGATCACGAACGAATCAACGAGCTACTCGCGTTGCTCGAGCAAGCAGCTGCGCGATGAGGCCGCCCGGGGTTGATCCGTCGCTCGATGCGTTAGGCTGCGGGCGTGAGCCAGACGCGCGAGAGCTACGATGCGGTCGCCGAGACGTATGCCGACAAGTTCGAGGGCGAGCTCGAGGACAAGCACCTCGATCGCGCGCTGCTCGACACGTTCGCCGAGCTGTGCCGGGGCGCCGGGCCCGTGTACGACCTCGGCTGCGGGCCGGGGCACGTCACGCGCTACCTGGCTGGCCGCGGCGCCCTCGCGCGCGGACTGGACCTGTCGCCGGAGATGGTGCGGATCGCGCGGGCACGGAGCCCCGGGCTCGACTTCGTCGCCGGCTCGATGACCGCGCTCGAGGCGGCGGACGCGAGCTGGGCCGGCGCGGTCGCGCTGTACTCGATCATCCACCTCGATCGCGACGAGCGGCGCCGCGCGTTCCGCGAGATCGCCCGGGTGCTGCGGCCGGGCGGCTGGCTCCTCGTCGCGTTCCACGTCTCGAGTGCCGAGCAGCCGCCCGGGTCGAGCATCCACCTCGAGAGCTGGCTCGGCGCGAGCGTCGACCTCACGACCTACTTCCTCGATCCCGGCGAGGTCCTCGAGGATCTGCGCGAGGCGGGGCTCGCGCTCCGCGCGCGCATGGATCGCGAGCCGTGGTCGGCGACCGAGTACCCGAGCCGCCGGTGCTACGCGCTCGCGCGCCGGGGCAACCCGGCTTGATATCCTGGTCGCCGGGCACCAGCAGCTTCCGACGTAGCACTCGGCAGCACCCTCCAACTTGAATTCGCCGAGAGTCGCCCGCGGCGCGCCAAGCGCACGGGGAGGTCGCGGCAGCGCTCGCGCGCACGGCCCCGACGAACGCGAACCACGCAGAAGCTGCCGCTCGGAGACGCGCTCGTCGCGTTCGCTGGTCTCGCCGCGCGCATCGGGCTCCGGTGGTACGTGTTCCCGCGCGCAGGCCGTGAGCTTCCACGGCTTCCCTCGCGCCACGGGCTTCGCCGGTGCATGGCTTCTCGACACTCGTGCACGCATCGGTGACAGCGGTGGACAGCGATGAGTACCACGGCCTAGGCAGCGCCCACAAATGCGTCATCGACGTCAGCGACTCATAGGTCAGGCAGAAAGTCGATCCGGTCTATCGCGCTGCGGCGTATGATCGGAGAGATGAATATTCACCAAATCGAGTTTCTCGTACGTGAGGGCGCCTACTCACTGGCCAACCATCTTGAGACACACTGGCCGGCAGAGTGGGACGCAGACAGCGAGACCGGCCGTGAGGTACGCGAGGCAAACACGGTGCTTCATCTCGGCCATGCCCTCCTACGCGCTGGGTTCCTGACCTACGCCGAGGTTCCCCATGCACGCGATGGTGGTGCTGCGTCGTGCTTCGACCTGGTCGCCAAGAACCTCTCCGATAATACCTGGCTTGTCGCCGAAGTGAAGCGTGCGTACGTGAGCACGAAGTCGTTGGACTCGATTACACGCGATCTAGAGCGGATCGTCCGATCGTGGCGTGGCGTCGATATGATCGACCAACCTGCGAACGTGTATGGCCTATTCGTTGCTACCACCTGGCGCGCGGATCTCGCCAGGTGGTGGCCCGACTCCGACAAGCACCCGGACCCCTCGATCGATGCGATGTGGGCCAACCCAGTCGCGTCAGTCACCGAGAACGCGAAGTCAGCATGGGGGAGCGTCGCCTTCAGCAGCTACTTCTCCGACCAGTATCCCCATCATTATCTGCTCTACGCGCTCTTTCCGCTCGTCTGAGTAGCGACACTTCTGAAGAGGAATTGTACGGCGGGTCGCCACGCGAGGGCGGAGCCCTGGCCCGGCGGTGCGAACGCGATCTCCTCGCGGCGCACTCCACGATTCGCCGACCAAGTATTCGCTGCGGAGCCCCGGCGCACGCCATCGCAGAGTCCGACCTCAACGCGCTGACGCCCAACGAAACAGAGGGGGATCCCCTCAGACTATATCACCTCGAGCCGCACCAGCCATTCGTTGAAATGCGGACACTGCGCGCGAATAGCATCAATTCCGATCTCCATCACTGCGAGAGGGCCGTGCAGTGTCTTCTGGTACCCGGGACATGCGGCCATCACACGGCGCGACGGCGCCGTGTGATAGCCTTCGTTGATCTCCTCCGGTGTCGTCACCGATTGCCGCACAGCACGCAACATCTCGACATCACCGCCTTCATAGATCCACCGAACTCGCTCGCCGAGATCGCAGAACAGCCAAGCTTCGAACTCGTGCAGAGCCAAAAACGGCAAGAACCTGGGATCGCCGACCGCGGCAGCGAAGGCCGACTGCACGTGATCGACTCGCTGCCTCGGGGTTCCATCGGGGCGTGATGCCATGCCTGGAAAGTGAGATGGCAACCCGTAATAATCGAACAGCGTCGTGATCACCGCGACATCATGATCTTGCTGCAATCTCGAAAGATCTCGCTGCACCTGATTGAAGTTGAGGATCCCACCTTTGAAGTTTGGCCCAGACTTCACCAGCTTGGTCACGAGGATCCGGGGTGTGAGCCACAGCGCAGTCTTGGCCCACAGGTACGGCTGTAGCACCTGCGTCACGAACTGCTCCTCCGTCTGGCCCTCGACCAGTACGAGTCCGCGCTTCACCGAGGCCTTCCTCCTATGATGTTCTTCTCCCAGAGCTCACCGAGCGCATAGTCGTCTACCCATTGAGCGATCTCCTCGGGGCTGATCCGCCGAAACGTAGATTCACCGCCGTCGCGGTCGACGACAATGACATGCTCCGGCTGGAACTGGTTCATCAACGTCACGGACTGCGTCGAGATGATAACCTGCGTGTGCATTGCAGCCGACTTGATCATGGCCGCGAGCTGATGAATCGCAAAGGGATGCAGTCCCAGCTCCGGTTCGTCGATGAGGATCGCCTTCGGGAGGTCGGACGATGGCTGTAACAATAACGTCGCCAGGCAGATAAATCGAAGCGTGCCGTCGGACAGCGCGTGAGCGCTGAAATACTCGTCGGACCCCTTCTGGCGCCACGCGAGCTGGATCACGTTCTGATTCAGCCTGTCAGGTTGGAGGATAAAATCGTCGAAGAACGGAGCCACCGACCTGACGGCGCCCACGATCTGGCGATAACTAGCCAGATAGAATGGTGCCGTAGCGGCTGCCACGGGCGTCGATGGATTCACTCCCGACTCACGCAATCTATAAAGGAACGCTGCCAGATTGGCAGCATCGGAACGCAATGTCACATTGTCATTGATCTCATGCTTCTGCTTGACTGGCGCCGACTCGCTCGTGTCGTGAAAATGAAAGACGCGCCAGCTCTCGATGCTCTCGATCACGCTCTGTGCGATGCCAGCTTCGGCGCGGAGCTTGCTCTCCGTGTGTCCAGCTCCCAGCTCCTTCTCGTGGGCTGTCGGGTGTGACTCCCGATGGAACCAGCACATCTCGCGCAGGAAGTAGACGCCATCGCTGGCCGTGGGGGCGAGGACGGCCTCGTAACCATTCGGGTGAAAGTCGAGCTTGAAGCTCATCTGCCCAGTCACCTTGCGGCCGAGGTGAAGCAGCGAATTCGCGCCCCCGCGACGGGCGACATGGACTGCAAGGCGCTCCTGCACGATATCGTGGAGCAGCCCGAACGCACCCACGAGGTTACTCTTGCCCGCCCCGTTGGCACCGACGAGTATGTTGATGTCTCGCAGCTCGACCTGAGCGTGGCGGATCGACTTGTATCCCGCGATCGTGATCGCCCGGAGCTTGTGCGCCATGGGGACGCGGAGCGTACCACCAGGGCCTTTCATCAGGCATGAGCTGTGCTCATGGACGGCTCGCTGCGCACTTCGCTCGATGCGTTAGGCTGCGG
This sequence comes from Kofleriaceae bacterium, assembly GCA_035558535.1. Classification (GTDB taxonomy): domain Bacteria; phylum Myxococcota_A; class Polyangia; order Haliangiales; family Haliangiaceae; genus JABFXX01. The sequence goes on along the minus strand of DATMCI010000107.1, from coordinate 414 downwards.
GCGTGAGCCAGACGCGTGAGAGCTACGATGCGGTCGCCGAGGCGTATGCCGACAAGTTCGAGGGCGAGCTCGAGGACAAGCACCTCGATCGCGCGCTGCTCGACACGTTCGCCGAGCTGTGCCGCGGTGCCGGGCCCGTGTACGACCTCGGCTGCGGGCCGGGCACGTCACGCGCTACCTGGCCGGGCGCCGCGCCCTCGCGCGCGGGCTGGACCTGTCCCCGGAGATGGTGCGGATCGCCCGGGCGAAGAGCCCCGGGCACGACTTCGTCGCCGGCTCGATGACCACGCTCGAGGCGGCGGACGCGAGCTGGGCCGGCGCGGTCGCGCTGTACTCGATCATCCACCTCGATCGCGACGAGCGGCGCCGCGCGTTCCGCGAGATCGCCCGGGTGCTGCGGCCGGGCGGCTGGCT
>DATMCI010000106.1:0-14436 GCA_035558535.1 Kofleriaceae bacterium | reverse complement strand
CGCGGCGAGCGCGGCGAGCGCGACGAGCGTGGCGAGCGCGGCGAGCGTGGCGAGCGCGGCGAGCGCGGCGAGCGCGGCGACCGCCGCGAGGACCGCGACCGGCCGCGCCGCGACACGATGGATGGGCCGCGGTTCCGGGATCGCGAGGACGGCGACCGGCCGCGCGAGGGCGGCGACCGGCCGCGCGAGGGCGGCGATGGCGGCGAGCGCGGCGAGCGTGGCGAGCGCGGCGACCGCTTCGATCGCGACCGCCCGCGCCGCTTCGACCGCGACGATCGCCGCGACCGCGGCGACCGGCCGCGCTTCGACGGCGAGCGCGGCGAGCGCGGCGAGCGTGGCGAGCGCGGCGAGCGCGGCGAGCGCGGTGACCGCGACCGCCCGCGTCGCTTCGACCGCGACGACCGGCGCGACCGCGGCGATCGGCCGCGCTTCGACGGCGAGCGCGGCGAGCGCGGCGAGCGCGGCGAGCGCGACCGCAGCGACTCGGCCATCACCCAGCCGCGGATCGAGCTCCCGCCGGCCGAGGTGCTGACGGCGCACGCGCCGGAGCTCCAGGCGCAGCCCGAGGTGGCCGCGGTGACCGACGCGATGCCGGCCGCCGAGAGCCAGGCGGAGCGCGGCGAGCCGACCGAGCGCACCGAGCGCACCGAGCGGCCCGAGCGGGATCGCGATCGCGAGCACCGTCCCCGCCGCGACCGCGACCGCGACCGTGACCGCGGGCGGAACCGTAACGAGGCGCGCGACGGCAAGTGGCGCGAGGAGCGCACCGAGCGGAGCGACGCCGCGGAGGCGCCCGCGCGCGGTGACGCGGCGGCCGCCGAGCCGAGCGCGCCCGTGGCCGAGGTCGGCACCGAGGTCGCGCCCGAGGTCGAGGCGCCGGCCGCGGCGGCCGCGCCCGCGCCGAACCGGGTCGAGGACGTCGCGCGCGCCGCCATCGAGCGGGCCGAGCGCGACAAGGGCCACGGCGGCCACGGCGAGCGCAAGGGCCGGCGTGAGCGCCGCGAGGTCACCGAGGAGACGCGCGAGTTCTGGGAGACGTGGGCCGAGGAGAAGTCGACCCGAGAGCCCGCTCGCGAGCCCGCCCGGGAGGCAGCGCCCGAGGCGACGCCGGCCGCTGGCGGCGAGGCCCCCGAGGCCGGCGAGCGCCGCACGCGCTCGCGCGACCGCGACCGCGGCGAGCGTGACCGCGGCGAGCGCACCGAGCGCACCGGCGACCGCACCGAGCGCACCGGCGAGCGGACCGACCGCGCCGAGCGGACCGAGCGGACCGGCGAGCGCACCGAGCGGACCGGCGAGCGCACCGAGCGCACCGAGCGCACCGAGCGCACCGAGCGCAGCCGCGACAAGGACCGCGGCGAGCGCAGCCGCGACAAGGACCGCGACCGCGGCGAGCGCGGCCGCGACAAGGACCGCGGCTCCGACAAGACCGAGGCCAGCACCGCCGCAGAGCCCGAGCGCAGCTCGCGCAACCGGCGCGACACCGTGACCTCACCGCCGCCCGTGGTCGAGGGCGCGCAGACGCGGCTGTTCATCAGCCTCGGCAAGAAGCACGGCGTCACCGCCGACGACCTGCGCGCGCTGCTCGCCGGCCCGGTCGGCGGCGACAAGGAGCGCATCGGCTCGGTCAGCCTCCGCGACTCGCACGCGCACGTCCGCGTCCCCGAGGAGCTGGTCGATCAGATCATCGCCGGCGTCCACGGCACGCAGCACAACGAGCACGAAGTGACCGTCGAGCGCGCGCGCGCCTAGCTGCGCCGCACGCGCGACCCGCTGCCGCGGCGGTCACACGCCGCGGCAGCTACGGCACCACCAGCTCCGCCGACGCGAACACGTGCTCGCCGCAGCCCGGGCCGTTCGGCTCGTCGGTCTGGTAGCGCGGCGCGAAGGTGTCCTCCGCGACGAGCGCGCCGCCGCGGAAGACGCGCACGATCGCGGTCCGGGGGCCATCCTCCCCATCGGTGTGCCCGATGTTCACGGCCAGCTCTTGCCCCTCCAGCGGGAAGCTGTCCCTGAGCGCGAGGCGGTCGCCGCTGGCCGTGCACTCGACGCACCGCGCCCGCTCCGCGGTGACCTCGTAGTCGAGCACGAGCACGTCGCCGTCGGCCTCGACCTCGATCTGATAGGTGGCCGGCGCGTCCGGCGTCACGGCCGGGACATCGATGCCGACGCGCAGCCCGTTCTCGTAGCCGACCAGCGTGCAGACCGTGGGCGGGAAACAGCCCGCGCTCATCATCGTCTCCATCATTGCCGCCGCCATCAGCGCCGCAGGCGCGAGCAGCCCCAGCGCGGCCGATCCGAAACAACTCATGCGCATGCCTCGCCGAGATTCACCCGGCGTGCCGCCCGAAGCCTCGTCGATTCCGGGAGCTTGCGGCGCGGCCCCCCGCCTCCCCCTCAATTTTCCGGATCCGTCCCCGCAGCCCCGCACGAGAACCTGATCCATGACTGTCAGCTTTTCCGTCCGCGACCGCCGGTCGTCATCCCGCCGGCTTGACGCCTGAACATGTGCTCCGTAGGGTGCTGCCGCCATGCCGCGCACGACATCCCTCGGTCCCGGCCGCCAGGACCCGCAACGAGAGCCCGATCAGATCGTCGTCGAGGGCGCGCGCGAGCACAACCTCCAGGTCGATCGGCTCGAGCTGCCCAAGCACCGGCTCGTCGTGATCACCGGGCCGTCGGGCTCCGGCAAGTCCTCGCTCGCGTTCGACACGCTGTACGCGGAGGGCCAGCGCCGCTACGTCGAGTCGCTGTCGGCGTACGCGCGGCAGTTCCTCGGCCAGATGGAGAAGCCGCGCTACGAGCGCATCCGCGGCCTGTCGCCGACGATCGCGATCCAGCAGAAGTCGGCGTCGTCGAACCCGCGCTCCACCGTCGGCACGATCACCGAGATCTACGACTACCTCCGCGTGCTCTACGCGCGCGCGGGCGAGCAGCGCTGCCACCAGTGCGGCGGCCCCGTCGGCGCGCGCACCGCCGCCGAGGTCGTCGACGAGCTGGCCGAGCTGCCCGAGAAGACGGCCGTCACGCTGCTCGCGCCCAAGGCCGAGAACCGCAAGGGCGAGTTCCGCGACCTGTTCGGCGAGCTGCGCAAGGCCGGCTTCGTGCGCGTCCGCATCGACGGCATGATCGTGCGGCTCGACGACGTCGAGGCGCTCGACAAGCAGAAGCGCCACTCGATCGAGCTCGTGATCGATCGGCTCTCGATCAACGCCTCGGACCGCGGCCGGCTCACCGACTCCGTCGAGACCGCGCTGCGCGAGGGCAAGGGCAAGCTGATGGTCGAGGTCGCCGGCGAGAAGGTGCCGCGCGTCTACTCGGAGTCGAACGCCTGCCCCAAGTGCGGCATCGGCTTCCCCGAGCTGTCGCCGCAGTCGTTCTCGTTCAACTCGCCGCTCGGCATGTGCGTCGAGTGCAACGGCCTCGGCGACCGGCTCGCCGCCGATCCGGACCTGATCGTCCCCGATCAGGCGCGCTCGATCCGCGAGGGCGCCGTCGCCGTGTGGGGCGAGGCGATCGCCAAGGACACCGGCTGGACCACGAACATCGTCAAGGCGCTCGCGAAGTCGTTCAACATCGATCTCGACAAGCCGTGGAACAAGCTGTCCGCCAAGCAGCGCGAGGTGCTGATGCACGGCACCGGCGACAAGCGCGTGACCGTCGCGTGGGAGGGCCGCCACTCGACCGGCGAGTGGGCGATGCGGTTCGAGGGCATCGTCGCGCAGCTCGAGCGGCGGCACCGCGAGGCGTCGTCGGAGCGGTCGCGCACGCACTACGAGCAGTTCTTCCGCTCGATCCCGTGCGCCATCTGCCACGGCACGCGCCTGCGGCCCGAGTCGCGCGCCGTCTTCCTCTCGGACAAGGCGATCGTCGACGTCACCGGCATGACCGTGCGCCAGGCGTACGACTTCATCACCGGCATGAAGCTCACTGGCTCGCGCGCGCAGATCGCCGGCGAGGTGCTCAAGGAGATCCGCGCGCGGCTGACGTTCCTGCTCGACGTCGGGCTCGACTACCTGACGCTCCACCGCTCGGCGGCGACCCTGTCCGGCGGCGAGGCGCAGCGGATCCGGCTCGCGTCGCAGCTCGGCAGCGAGCTGTCCGGCGTGCTGTACGTGCTCGACGAGCCGTCGATCGGCCTGCACCAGCGCGACAACGAGCGCCTGATCAAGACGCTCCACCGGCTGCGCGACCTCGGCAACACCGTGCTCGTCGTCGAGCACGACGAGGCGACGATCGAGGCCGCCGACTGGGTCGTCGACTTCGGGCCCGGCGCGGGGCGCCACGGCGGCCGCGTCGTCGCCGAGGGCACGCCCGCGGACGTCAAGGCCGTCCCCGCGTCGATCACCGGCCGCTTCCTCGCCGGCACCGAGCGGATCGAGGTGCCCGAGCACCGCCGCGAGCCGACGAGCTGGGTCAAGCTGACCGGCGCGCGCGAGCACAACCTGCGCAACGTCACCTGCGAGATCCCGCTCGGCGTGATGGTCGCCGTCACCGGCGTGTCCGGCGCCGGCAAGTCGTCGCTCATCAACGCCACGCTGTACCCGGCGCTCAACCGGATGCTGCACCGCTCGCTCGATCGCGTCGGCCCGTACGAGTCGCTCACCGGCCTCGGCAAGGTCGACAAGTGCATCGTGATCGATCAGCAGCCGATCGGCCGCACGCCGCGCTCGAACCCGGCGACGTACACGAAGGCGTTCGACCTGATCCGCGAGCTCTACGCGCAGGTGCCGCAGGCGCGCACGTACGGCTACGCGGCCGGCCGGTTCTCGTTCAACGTCTCCGCCAAGCAGGGCGGCGGCCGGTGCGAGGCGTGCGAGGGCGCCGGCGTCCGTGAGGTCGAGATGCACTTCTTGCCGAACGTGTTCGTCACGTGTGAGGTGTGCAAGGGCAAGCGCTACAACGACGCGACGCTGCGCGTGACGTACAAGGACAAGAACATCGCCGAGATCCTCGACACGCCCGTCGACGAGGCGCTCGAGCTGTTCAGGCACCACAAGCAGCTCGGCCGGATCATGCAGACGATGGTCGACGTCGGCCTCGGCTACCTCTCACTCGGCCAGCCCGCGACGACGCTGTCCGGCGGCGAGGCCCAGCGCGTCAAGCTCGCCCGCGAGCTCGCGCGCGTGCAGACCGGGCGCACGCTGTACCTGCTCGACGAGCCGACGACCGGCCTCCACTTCGGCGACGTGAAGAAGCTGCTCGAGGTGCTGAACCGCCTCGTCGACAGCGGCAACACCGTGCTCGTCATCGAGCACAACCTCGACGTCATCAAGACCGCCGACTGGATCATCGATCTCGGCCCCGAGGGCGGCGCCGCTGGCGGCGAGATCATCGCCGCCGGCACGCCCGAGCAGGTCGCGCAGATCGAGCGCAGCTACACCGGCCAGTTCGTGCGCCCGCTGCTCGAGCGCGCCAAAAAGCGCGCCCCCGGCTCGCGCGGCACGAACGGCAGCGCCGACGTGCGCGCCCGGCCCGCGGAGCGCGCGCCGCGCTCGCGGGCGGCCAGCGCCGCGCCGTGAGCCAGGCGATCGCGGCTCCTGGCCCAGCTCGGCGTCACGCGCGCCGGGCGCCAGGTGGCGCCGCGCGAAGAACCGCATGGACCTACGCCTCCCCGCCGAGGGGTGGTGTCACCCGACTATGAAATTGCACTACTGGTTCGAATAATAATAATTTCGAGTACTGGTGCGACTCGTCGTTTCAGCCAGTCATCTTTCGATGAGATCGCGACGAAATTTGCGAGGAGATTCACGTGCCGAAGATCGAAACGAGCGCCGGCGCGACATCGCGAATCGAGAGCGAAAGCTCAGCCAAGGCTCGACGAGCCACTCGCCGCGCGGTACGTTGGCGATAGAGCGAAGCGCAGAGCCCGCGGAGCAGCTGCAGCTCTCGGTCGAGTGAGGAGCGGCGATGAATCACTACAGTTCTCGGTCGGAGCGCCGCCGCGATGTCCGCGTTTCCCCCAAGGGCACGGTGATCGTGCGCGCCGGCTCGTACGTCATCCGCGGCCGCATCGCGAACCTGAGCCGCGGCGGGATCTCGACGACGACGCGTACCACGGCGCCCCAGCGCTTGCTCGGCAGCGCGGTCGCGCTCGCGCTTCGCTTCGATAGCGCGGATGCGAGCTGGCTCGAGTTGAGCGGGCGGGTCCTGCGGATCGGCGCGAGCTCGATCGCGATGGCGCTCAGCGCCGTCCCCGCCTCGTTCACGCGCATCATCGACGAGACGGTCTCGTCATCGCACCATCATGATCGGGTGCTGTCCATCGTGCTCGTCGATGCCACGCCCCGGCGCCGGAGCGAGATGGCCGAGGGGTTCCGCGCGGCAGGCTGCGCGGTCATCGATGTCTCGACACCACTCGAGGCCATCGTCCGGCTCGGCGAGTCGCACTTCGAGCCCGACTTGATCGCGATCGCTGACTCATTGCCGGAGACGATCTCCGACGAGCTGCGCCGGTTCGTGAACCTGGAGCACCCGCGGGCGAAGCTGGTGACCATCGGCGACGCGACGAGCGCCCCGGCCGGGCTCCTGCACTGGTTATCGGCGGTGAACACGGTCGGAGACCTCGCGGCGCGGATCCGCAAGGTCCTCGTCACGTTCGACCGACACTGAGCGCCACGCCACCCCCGCCACCACGCCGACCGCCGCGTGAGCCCGCCGAACGCGCATATTCGCGAAACGGCGAGCTATCGCCGGATTGGATCGCGCTGGGCAATCCGTAGCGATCAAAATAGATATTCAAATACCCGTCGCACATCCTCGGTGCGCCGATCAGGGTCGTCGTCAGCGTGCACGCGCTCAACCGGATGCTGCACCGCTCGCTCGATCGCGTCGGCCCGTACGCGCCGCTCCCCGATCGAGCTCGGCGGCGACCTCCGTCGGGATCCTCAGGTCCGGACATAGCGTAGCGAGCAGATCTGGACGACCGATTCGCAGTAGACACGAGATCGGTGTGGTGTCCGAAACGACCAGGCTCATTTGCCGAGGATGCGATCCACCGCGTCAGCGTCTGCGAAGACCTCGGCTGCCGTGCCCTCCCACGCTACCTGTCGATGCGCGAGCAGGTCGTCGAACGCGATCCGGTCCATCGCAGCGAGCTTGCGCGCCTCGTGCCTCGGAAGAATCCCTTCCTTCACGAGGAAGACGGCAAACTCACGCCGCAGCTCCTCGCTCGCTCGGGCGGGAGGAAAGCGGAGCCTCGCCGCGATGTCCTCGGGGATCTCCAGTGTGATGGCCGCCATGATGTTCAACGAGTGTACTCGGGCGCCGGATGGCGCGAAATACGGAGCTCCCATAGTGCTCAGCCCGCCGCGCATCCAGCGGCCGGCGTGAACACGGTGCTCGTCCGCGAGCACAGCCTCGACGTCATCAAGACCGCCGACGGGCCCGCGCAGCCGTCAGGGCGCGCAGGTCGCCGACCGCGTCAGGCGCGACAGGAAGCCGCCCGCGTAGTCGAACCCGCCGAAGTAGACGTACGCGGCGTCGAGCGCGATGCCCCAGCCGCCGCTGATCCCGGCCTTTAGCGCGACCGGCATCCCGCCGGTCACGGGCACCGTGTACACGTTCTGGATGTAGCCGTCGTTCACCCAGTACACCGAGCCGCCGCTGACCGCGATGCCGGACGACCCGGCGCCGGAGTTGCTCGCGAGCACCTCGGCCATGCCCCCGGCCTTGGCGACGCGCGCGATGGTGCGATTGTTGGAATTGGTCCAGTAGACGTGCGTACCGTCGAGCGCGATGCCGGCCGGATCGGACTGGCCGCTGGCCAGCGGGACCACGGTCCCCCCGGCGAGCGGCACCTTCACGATCGTGCCGTCGCCGCGGTTCGTCCAGTACACGTGGGTCGCGTCGACCGCGATCATCGCCGGCTGGATCGCGTTCCCCAGCGGCTGGCCGGTCGCGATCGGGGTCGGGGTCCCGCCGGCCTTCGGCCAGCGCATGATCGTGCCGGCGACCAGGTTCGCCCAGTAGACGTGCGTGCCGTCGAGCGCGAGCGCGGTCGCGCCATCTTGCGCCGTCGCGATCGTCTCGATCGTGCCGCCGCCCACCGGCATGCGCAGGACGCGATCGCCGAACACCTGGGTCCAGTAGACGTGCGTGCTGTCGACGCCGATGCCGGACGCGCCGCTCTGGCCGGCCGCCAGCGTCTGGACCGCGCCGCCGGTCTTCGCCACGCGCTTCACCGTGCTCGCGTCGAGGTTCGTCCAGTACACGTAGGTGTCATCGAGCGCGAGCTGGCGCTCGGCGCTGTAGCCGCTCGCCCCCGAGGCCAGCTGCTCGAGCGGCGTGTACACGCAGCGGTACGCGAACGCCCCGGTCACGCTCGCGGTCGTCATCAACGTGCACGCGCCGGTGCCAGTGCACGCGCCGCTCCAGCCGTTGAAGATCGCGTCGACCTGGGGCGCGATGGTGACCGTCGCCGACGTGCCCTCGGCGTGCGCCGTCTGGCACGACGAGTAGCCGCAGTAGCTCCCGTTGACGCGGATCTCCGAGGCGGGCCCGGTCGCGCTCGAGCTCACCACGAAGCCGGGCTCGCACGTCGTCGTCAAGCACGCGCGGCCGCTGCTGCACGCGATGCTCGCGCTCCACTCCAGGCACGCGTCGCCGTCGTAGTTGCCGCACACCTGCGTCTGCCCCGCGCCCGCGCACCGCGACGCGCCAGCGGTGCACTGATCGCTGCATGCCGGATCGAAGCTCGCGCTCACCGTCGTGGCCGCGGTCATGGTCACCGCGCAGGGTCCGGTGCCGCTGCAGCCGCCGCCGCTCCAGCCCGCGAACGTGCCGCCGCCGCTCGGCGCCGCGGCGAGCGTGACCATCGTGCCCATCACGTACCGCTCGCTGCAGTCGGTGCCGCACGAGATGCCGACCGGCGTGGAGCTCACGGTCCCCGTCCCGGCGCCCGCGCGCGTCACCGTGAGCAGCGGCGCGGGCGTGCAGGCGTTGTTCGCGCACAGCTCGGTCGCCGCGCAGCTCATCGGGGTCGACCACTCGAGGCACACGTCGCCGTCGAAGTTGCCGCACGTGCGCTCGCTCGTCGTGGTCGCGCATGACGTCGCGCCGGTCGAGCACTCGTCGGAGCACGCGCCCACGAACGTCGCGGTGACGGCGCGATCGGCGTCGAGCGTGACGGTGCACGCCCCCATGCCGGTGCACGCTCCCGACCAGCCGGCGAACATCGCGCCGGGCAGCGGCGACGCGCTCAGCATGATCACGCTGCCCGGGGTGGCCTGCGCCGTACAGGTGGCGCCGCAGTCGATGCCCGCCGTCGCCGACGTCACGACGCCGCTCCCGGGCCCGGCCTTGTCGACCGTCAACGTGTACGCGGGCCCGCACCGATCGGCGGCGCACAGCTCGCTGGCGCCGCACGCGGTGGCGGGGCCGAGCTCCAGGCAGGCGTCGTTGTCGTGCTCGCCGCAGCGCTGCTCTGCGTGGCCGTCGACGCACACGGCGCTGCCCGGCGCGCACTCGTCGGCGCAGCCGATGCCGAACAGCGCGCCGACCACGGTGTCCTCGGTGACGGCGATCGTGCACTCGGGCTCGCTGCCGGCGCACGCGCCGGTCCAGCCGAGCAGCGTCATGCCCTCGCCGGGCGTCGCGGTCAACGTCACCGGCGTGCCGCGCGGCACGCTCGCCGTGCAAGCGGCGCCGCAGTCGATCCCGGCGCTCGCCGCGGTGATGGTGCCGTCGCCGTCGCGCGACACCGTCAGCGTGGAGCAGCGATCGCCGGAGCATGCGTCGGGGTGGTCCGAGCCGCAGCCGGCGATCCCCAGCAGAACGAGCAGAGCGAGTCGCCGCATGGCATTTCCCTCGAGGACCGCGCGCCGGTCCGTTGAAACCGGTACGAAGTATCGTTGTCACGCGAGCGCGCCGCAATCATCGACAGGGCCGAGGCGTCGGTGCAGAAGCGCCGCGCGCTGACATCCGCTCCGCCCTCGCCGACCGGCGCGACCGGCGCGAGCTCCTCCTGGGCCTATCCCCCAAGGAGCGCCAATCGCCGAGGACCGCTGCTCCCCGATCGAGCTCTGCGGACGCGCAGCATGCCGTTGTCGCCGCCACTGTAACCCAGCTCAGCTGACACGAACCGGCCATTGGCTGGTCGTGGAGCAAAGCTACGCGCGGCGAGAGCCAACGAGATGCATGGCTGCACTCACGTTCACCTCATCGGCTACAAGTGCCACTGCTGGTTGGCGCCACCATGACAATCCCACATTATGATGTGGGCGCCGTTGTTGCGATTGGCCCATTCGATGTCCAGACACTTATTATTGAGTCCGCTCTTGATTTGATAACCATCCCCGTACCATTGCTGGTTTGCGCCACCATGACAATCCCACATTATAACGTGGGCGCCGTTGTTGCGATTGGCCCATTCGATGTCCAGACACTTATTATTGAGTTTGCTCTTGATTTGATTACCATCCACGTACCATTGCTGATTTGCGCCACCATGACAATCCCACATTATGGTGTGGGCACCGTTGTTGCGGTTGGCCCATTCGATGTCCAGACACTTGCCATTCAAGAAACTTCTAATTCCGAAGGACGTGGTCAAGGCTGAGCTCTCGTGCTCATGGATAGCGCGGAGCTCCCCTTCGGGCGAGAGATCCACTTCAGGGGTCTCCCTTTCGGGCGAGAGATCCTCGGTCGTGGATGTGTCTAGCCCGGATTATTCACGGGTGGCACTTCCTCGTCGAGAGCTGTCCGACAGGGTGTCGGAGCCGTCTGCGGCTCCTCGGAGCTGTCGTTGGTGCTCATGGCCCTGCTCCAGCCCGTTTCCGGTACCCAGGCGCGCCCACGCATGAATAATCCGGGCTAGCGTGCTGTCACGCTCCGCCTCCATCGCAGCACCCTCGCTCGACGTCACCGTCGACTCTTCCATGACCGTCGACTCTTCCTCGAGACCGCATGCCGCCAGGGTGAGGCAAGTGAGCGTTACCATCAGGCACGTCTTGCGGGCGGGCCAGCGATTCCCTGTCTTCATCAGCTTCTCATTTGGCTTCGGTTGCATAACTCTCTCCGTTGGTTGTTGGTTGTTGGACAGGCGGACTTCAGCTTACGGCGTCGTCATTCTGGATTCTGGTCGCTCGAAGTTACGGTCGCTGCGCTCGGAGATCGATACGCAGAATTGCGTACTATTCCGTATTGCGTCCCTGCTTTTCTGAGGAGAGCAACCAGTTCGGGCCGAGAATGAACATGAAGAGCCCGGTAGATTTGCTCGGTATGCTTACGGACGGTACCCTCGCTGATGCCAAGCCGATCTGCGAGCTGCTTGCATGAGAGGCCGCTACTTACAAGGAGTGAGGCGATCTCCTGCTGACGCCTGGTCAGCCGTGCCGGGAGTTCGATCTCCCCAGACAGGAGTTCGTTCTCCCCAGAAACGAGGAGCGGGCTACTTCCATATGCTTCATCTAACATATTATCTCGGTATTATGATATGTTATACTTAATATATCCTGCGACTGTTACGCTCCCACGTCGAGTTGGACTCTCTTGCGTTCCCGGGTCCATGATGCCGAGCGCGGTCAGGCAGGCAGCCGGCTGCGGTTCTGAGCACTTCGTTGGCGAGCCGTGGGGGCGCGGTTGCGGCGAAGCAGCGTTGTCGGCCTGATGGCCGTCATACCGGTTGCTCCGGTGACCTCGCCGGGATGATCAAGATGACCGTGATGACAAGGAGGACCCCACGCCGGCCTCGTCGCACAAAAAGCGATCGCAGCGGACCATTTGCCCCTCATGGCAACACCGGGGGGAACGGTCGCGAGGAGCTCTGACGGACGCCGGATGGGCGGCCATCGGACCGAGAGAAACCCTCGCACACGCCGAGTCATGTGGGGCTGACCGGCATGGGCCAGACTCATGACGACGAGGCGCGGCCTCGGTTCGAGGGCGCCGCAACCTGCGTTCACACAAGACCGTGGAACAGTTCGCGGATGGACGCTTGCCTGTCCGAGAACATCGTCGCAGCCCTCATCACCGGGGGCCTGCCGCGCGGCGAGCGCGAGGCGGTCGAGCTCCACCTCGACGGCTGCACGGCGTGCCGCGAGCTCGTGGCACAGGTGCTGAGCGCCCCGGCGCCCGCGCGGCCGGCGCTCGCCGATGGTCCGCGGATCGGGCGCTATCGCGTGCTCCGCGAGGTCGGCTCGGGCAGCATGGGGACGGTCTACGCTGCCGAGGATCCCGAGCTGGGCCGCGAGGTCGCGCTCAAGGTCCTGCGCCCGACGAAGCGTGACGAGAACGCCAGCCACCGCGCCCGGCTGACGCGTGAAGCGCGCGCCATGGCACGCCTGGCACATCCCAACGTCATCACCGTCCACGAGATCGGCGCCGCGGACGAGCAGCTCTTCATCGCCATGGAGCTGGTCAAGGGCGAGACCCTCCGGCGCTGGCTGGCCGACGCCCCGCGCGGCTGGCGCGCCGTCACCGACGTCCTGTGCGCCGCCGGCCGCGGGCTCGCCGCCGCGCACGCCGCCGGCGTCGTCCACCGCGACTTCAAGCCCGACAACGTGCTCGTCGGCGACGACGGCCGCGTGCGCGTCACCGACTTCGGCCTGGCGCAGCTGGCGCAGCCGGTCGCGCTCGAAGCGACCGTGCCCGCGAGCACGGCCTCGGCCACCCCGGGCGACGCACCGGCGAGCGCGCTGACCGCCAGTGGAGTGCTCGTCGGCACGCCGGTCTACATGGCGCCCGAGCAGCTCCGCGGCGGCGCCGCCGACGAGCGCTCCGACCTGTTCAGCTTCTGCGTCACGTTCTGGGAGGCGCTCTACGGCGAGCGCCCGTTCGCGGGGCGCAACTTCGACGAGCTCCGTGCCGCGGTGGCTGCCGGCACCGTCCGCCCGCCGCCCGAGGGCCGGGACGTCCCGGGGCCCTTGCACGACGCCATCCGGCGCGGGCTAGAGCCGGCGCCCGGCGACCGTCCGGCCTCGATGGCACAGCTCCTCGCGGCCGTCGAGGCGGCCGTGGCAGCCGACCCGCCGGACATGCGCCCGCGCCCGGGGATGGCCCGGATGTTCGGGCGCGCCCGCGAGCTCGACCTCGCCGAGGCGGCCCTGCGCCGCGCGCGCGCGGGGAGCGGGTCATTGCTGCTCGTCACCGGCGAGGCCGGCATCGGCAAGTCCCGGCTCGCGCGCGAGGTCGCCGCCCGCGCCGCGGCGAGCGGCATGCGCGCGCTCTGGGGCCGCGCCTGGGAGGCGGGCGGCGCGATGCCCTACTGGCCGTGGGTCCAGGTCTTTCGCGGGCTCGGATCAAGCCCGTTCCGGGAGATCGCGCCGAGCCCCGGCGAGAGCTCCCGCGAGGAGCGGTTTGCCCTCTTCGACGCCGCTGCGCACGCGCTGGCGGTGGCCGCGCGGCGAGCGCCCCTGGTGCTCCTGCTCGAGGACCTCCACGCCGCCGACCTCGCGTCGCTGCTCCTGCTCCTGTTCGTGGCGCAGCAGATCGGCCCGTCGCCGGTCCTGATCCTCGCCACCGCGCGCGCGCTCGAGGCCCGGGCGTCGCCCGAGCTCGCCGACGCGCTGGCGCGGATCGGCCGCGAGGGCGACGCCATCTCGCTCGGCCGGCTCGGGCGCGACGACGTCGCCGCCTGGCTGGCCGACCGCGCGAGCGGCGCCAGCACCGATGAGATCTATCGCGTCACCGAGGGGAACCCGCTCTTCGTCGAGCAGATGCTGCGGGTCGGCCGCGCCGGCACGCACCTCAAGCTGAGCGACGGGATCAGGGGCGTCCTCGATGCCCACCTCGCCCGGCTCGCCCCCGACGCCCGCCCGCTCCTCGAGGCCGCGGCCGTGCTCGGACGTCAGTTCGGCTCGCGCGAGCTGGCGGTGCTCGCCGGGACGCCGCACGACGAGGTGCTCGCCGCCCTCGTGCCGACGTGCGAGCTGGGCGTGATCGAGGCCGTCGACACCGAGCAGCTCCAGTTCACCCATGTGCTCCTCCGCGAGCGGCTCCACCAGTCACTCCCCGTCGCACGGCGGAGCGAGCTGCACTGGAAGGCCGGGCTCCTCGCCGAGGCCGCGGACGCGGACGCGGCGACCTGCGCCCGCCACCTGCTCGAAGGCGTCAACGCTGGCGACGCCGAGCACGCGGCGCGCGCGGCCCTCCGCGCCGCCGAGCAGGCCCTCCACCAGCTCGCGTTCGAATCGGCCATCGCCCTCGGCGAGCGCGCGCTGGCGATCCTGCCGTCCGGGCCCTCGCTCGTGGCCTGCGAGCTGGAGCGCACCGTCGGCGAGGGACTCTTGCGCTCGGGCTCGACCGAGGCGGGGCGCGCTCGCTGCCTCCGCGCCGCCGCGCTCGCGCGCACGCTCGGCGCCCGAGACGAGCTGGCGCGCGCGGCGCTCGCATATGCATGCGAGTACACCCCGATGGGCAGCGTCGACCCGATCAAGGCGCAACTCCTCGAGGAGGCGAGCGTCGCGCTCGGTCCGATCGACGACGCACTCGCGGCCCGGG
>DATMCI010000105.1:0-29734 GCA_035558535.1 Kofleriaceae bacterium | reverse complement strand
CCGCCGGGCAAGGGCCCGCCGGCCGCGGGTGGCGCGCGCGCGCCCGCGCCCGCGCCGCCGCCGATGCGGCCCGGCCCGCGTCGCGTGTCCCCCGGCTGGGGCAACGACTTCGTGCTGACGCGGCTGCACGCGCGGTACGGCAGGGACATCAAGGACGACCTCGTGTTCAAGGCGGCGGCGCCGATCGTGGGCGGCCGCGAGCACGTGGTGTCGAACGGCAAGCTGGAGGAGGGCGCGCAGCCGTCGAGCGTGAACAACTTCCAGGGCCGCTACGCGATCCGGCACCGCTGGAGCGGCCCGGTCGCGTGCAAGAATCCGCAGCGCGGCATCTGGGGCGGGCCGCCGAACGGCGGTGCGCCGCCGTCGCGCGCGGCGCTGAACCTGGCGTTCGCGCCGCGCGGGCAGGTGCAGCTGGCGACGTCGATCAAGCAGGACGTGCCCGAGATCGGGCTGCGCAAGGGCAAGCTCGAGCCGATCAAGACAGCGCCCGCGCCCGCGCCCGCGCCCGCGCCCGCGCCCGCGCCGCCCGCGCCGGTGCCTGCCGCGCCCGCGCCGAAGAAGCCATAGCGCCTGCTGCCCGTGCTTCGCGATGCCGCGCCTCGCAGGGGAGCCCCTGCTGCGTTCGTGACTCGGTCGCTATCGACGTGTGCAATGCTAGACTGCAACTTTAGGAGGGAAGCATGGGAGTAGACCCGACCACCAAGATCATCGGGATCACCGAGACCCCCGATACCACCAAGACCATCGAGGCCACCGAGGCCATCGAGGCCACCGAGGCCACCGAGACGACCGAGACCACCGCGACCACCGAGACGACCGCGACCACCGAGATCACCGATGCAACCTTTGAGGAAGAGGTGTTGAAGGTGTCGGGTATCGTCAACGTACTTTTCCCGGAGCCGACGATCTCCGATTCGGATTCGCGAATACGCGTCTCTGAAATCGCTATGACGTACGAGGGCAATGATCGAGTCAAATTTGCCAACATGGATCTACTGCACAGCCTAGTCACGCGCGACCAGTACAACGTCACGACACTTCCGGCCATACTGATGTTCAAGGACGGCAAGTTCTTATCACGGCTGGAGGGAGCCGAGGTGGTGAGCTCCCTCGCCACCAAGATCGAGGAGAACCTCGGCTAAAGCATGGCCGCATCGCGCGAGCTACTCCCATGACCACGGCTTACGCCATCGCTGACGACAGCCTGTTCTGCGAGGCTCACGTCCCGTGGACGAGCTCGTCAAGAGCACTGGCGCGACTCTCGGCGAAATCAAGTTGGCGGGCGCCGCCGGGCGCGACCCTCGGCGAAATCCAAGTTGGCGGGATGCCGCCGGGCGCGACTCTCGGCGAAATCAAGTTGGCGGGGCGCCGCCGGGCGCGACTCTCGGCGAAATCCAAGTTGGCGGGCGCCGCCGCGCGCAGTCCGCGGTGCGGTTGCCGCGGCCTCGCTGCTGGGTGCGCCAGACCTCTCGCCGCGAGTGACGGCTGGTGGCATGCCCACGTGTCCGGCGGGTCGGCGATTCACCGATGCGCGCGCTCTGGCAGCGCATTGCGGCGTGCGCGCGCACGCGGCGCGATGGCGCGGGGTGTCGCGCGGGGCGCCGTCGTCGAGCAGCCCTGCCGGGCCGGTCCACGCGCGCGGCACATCGATGGCAACCGCATGCGGGTATGCGCCAGCTCATCATGCTTCCCTTGGTCCTCCTGCCCCTGGCGGCGTGCCGGAGCGACGATTCGCGCTCTCAGCTGGGCCCCGAGCCGTACGGGGCCAACATGAGCGGACAGGCCCCGCGCCAGATGGCGAACTGCCCATCTTCCGTGCCCGGCGCCGTCACGAAGCTCGACCTCACGGCCGGCGGCGTCGACATCTCCGTCACCGCGGCGTCGCCGGACAGCCAGCGCAGGATCGCCGAGCTCGCGGCGTTCCACGTCCTCGCGCCGACGGTGTTCGCCACGCGGATGCACAACGGCCTCGGCGGCGGCGGCCGCTCGCGCATCGGGCATTGCCCGATCGTCCACGCGGGCACCTCGGTCACGACGACCGTCGTGCCGAACGGCGTCCGGATCTATCTCCGCGCCGATGACCTGACCCGCGTGAAGGAGCTGCAGGACACCGTCTCGGCGCGCGCCGCGCGCCTGCCGGGCTTCGCGTCCTCGTAAGGCCGCGAGTTGTAGGCGAGACAACATCTGGTGACCGTGGATGTGACCGCCGTGTAAACCTGGCATGAGCCGGCCGCGGAGAGGGCGCGTCTACGATCGGCCCCATGCGACTCCTCCGACTAGCGGCGATCCTGATTGCGTTCAGCGGTTGCGGCGGCGGCGGCGGCGACGATGGTGGTGACGATATGCAGGTGGTTCCGGACGCACCGAAACCACCGATCGATGCCCCGGCCGGCAACGTGTGCACGGGCAAGGCGTACGATCCGTGCACGGACAACACGCAATGCATGTCGGCCAACTGCCACCTGTTCTCGGCGCAGGCCCTGCAGATCTGCACGGCGACGTGCACTCCGGGCAACAACGCGACGTGCCCCGTCGACAAGACCGGCGTCAACGGCATGTGCAACAACATGGGGATCTGCCGGCCGGCGGCGGCCAACGACTGCACGCGCTGAGCGAGCTCGGATTCAAAGCACAGCATCGCCAGCACCTGGCCCGTCCGCTCGCGGTCGAGGCCGTGGGCCGCCGCCAGGTCCCGCAGCTGTTCCCGCTCGAGCGGCACGGCTGCGGCGAGCTCGTGTTCCAGCGGCCGGGCCGGGCGCTGGTGCTCGATCCGGCGCCGCCGCTCGACCCGGACGCGAACCCGTACCGCGGTCTCGCGCCGTTCCGGGACGCGAACCCGTACCGCGGTCTCGCGCCGTTCCGCGAAGAAGACCGCGCGCTATTCTTCGGCCGGGCCGCGGTCGCGCGGGCGGCTGGTCGAGGCGGTGATCGCGCAGCGGCTCACCGTCGTCGTCGGACCGTCGGGCGTGAGTCCGCGCGCTCCACCCGGAGCTCGCCCCGATCGATCCTGCGGCCGCGTGGCTGACCTCGGTCGCCCGGCGCGGTGCCGGCGAAGAACGTCACGAGCCCGACGAACCTCGACGTCGATGACGCGGTGCGCGATCGGTTCGGGCGTTCTACGCGTCGCTGTTCGATCGCACCATCGAGCGGAACCCGGGCGCGGTGGTCACCGGGCGCGGTGGTCACCGAGTACGCCTGGCAGGCATCGACGTGCGATCCGTGCCCCGGGCCCACGCTGGGCGCCAGCGACTTCATGACGCTCGGGGCCGCCGTGCTCGAGCCCGCGCCGATCGCCGCGCCGGCCGCGGGTGGCGGGCGCCCGTCGGCGCCGCCGTCCTCGCGGCCCGCGCCGCGCCGCGTGCCGCCCGGCTGGGGCAACGACCTCGTGCTCACGCGGCTGCACGCGCGGTACGGCAAGGACATCAAGGACATCAAGGACGACCTCGTGTTCAAGGCGGCGCCGCCGATCGTGGGCGGCCGCGAGCACGTCATCGCGAAGCGAACGGCAAGCTCGAGGAGGGCGCGCAGCCCGCGAGCGTGAACAACTTCCAGCTGACGCTGCCGCGCGGCGCCCCGGGCGACCGCCGGAGGGCGCGCAGCCCGCGAGCGTGAACAACTTCCAGGGCCGCTGCGCGATCCGCCACCGCTGGCCCGGCCCGGTCGTCGCGTACCAGGGCCCGCAGCGCGGCATCTGGGGCGGGCCGCCGGGCGGCGGCAGCGCGCCGCCGTCGCGCCCGCGCTCAACCTCGCGTTCGCGCGCCGCGCGGGCAGGTGCAGCTCGCGACGTCGATCAATCAGGACGTCCCCGAGATCGGGCTGCGCAAGGGCAAGCTCGAGCCGATCAAGGCCGCGTCCGCGCCCGCGCTGGCCCCTGCGCCCGCGCCCGCGTCCGCGCCGGCCCCCGCGTCCCCGCACCGGCCCGCGCCCGCGCCGGCCCGCGCGTCCGCGTCCGCGCCGGCCCCCGCGTCCCCGCACCGGCCCGCGCCCGCGCCGGCCAGCGCGCCCGCGCCCGCGCCGGCCCGCGCGCCCGCGTCGGCGCCCGCAATAGCGCCGGCTGCCCGCGCTTCGCGACCCGTCCGCGAGCAGCGCAGATGACCGTTTCCGCCCCGACGGCAGCCGCGTGGTCACTGCCGGCGCCGACGCTCCTCGGCCGCGCGCCACCTGTCGCGCGGCGCCGCGTAGCTCGCCGCGGCGACGGATTGCCATCTGGGTCGTTGCGGCAGCCTCTGCCATTATCTGCATCGTTATGGTTATCAGCTGCACTCACTGGCGATCATCCTCCTAGAGGGCGAGATCGTTCCTGCGTACAAACCCGCATGAGACGTGTACGTCACAGACTCGACTGCACTTTTCCTGAGGAGCGTCGACGCGGTCCCCCCAAAAACACCCAGCTTAAGAAAACGTATGCGTCGCACGGTCCTGCTGTATTTTTCGGGGCCTCGGGCGAATTGTGAAACAAAGGTTAGAGCCGCGCCGGTGGTTGTGTGGTCTCCTGAGCGCTCGTCATGGTGTTGGTGTCGAGAGCATGCGTCGCGGTCGTGGACGACCATCCCCTGTTTCGCCAGGGGCTGGCCGCCGTGCTGCGGCGCGAGCTCGACCTCGACGTGCTCGGGGAGGCCGGGGGTGCGACGGGCGCGCTCGACCTCGCGCGGCGCTTCGCGCTCGACCTCGTCGTGATCGACGTCTTGATGCCGGAGATGTCCGGGATCAGCCTCGCCAGCGAGCTCTTCGAGCTCCAGCCGCGGTGCAAGATCCTCGGGCTGTCGGTGATCGACGATCCGGGGTTGATCGCGGATATGCTGCGCGCGCGCGCGTGCGGGTACGCGCTCAAGACGCAATCGATCGGCGAGATCGTCGAAGCGATCCGCCTGGTGCTCGGCGGGCTGCGCTATCTTCCGCCGAGCGTCTCGCGTGATGCCATCGACGTCGAGCTCGCGCGTACGGAGCTAGATCCGCTCCACCGCCTGACCCGGCGCGAGCGCGAGGTGTTCGAGCTGCTGATCCGGGGGCACGCGAACGACGAGATCGCGGCAGGGCTGTTCATCTCGCGGCGCACCGTCGAGACGCACCGGCTGCGCATCGGCAAGAAGCTGTCGGCTCACTCGATCGTGCAGCTGCAGCGGATCGCCGCGCGTCACGGGGGACTCGGTTCATGATCGAGCAGGACCTCGGCATCGACGGCGCGACCGTGACGGCGGAGCGCCGGCTCGGGGTCGCGTGCGCGCTCGTCCATACGCTGATCGCTCCGCCCGAGAGCGGCCGGTCGGCCGGCGATAGCGAGGCGCTGGCGCTGTTCGAGGAGCTGACGCTCCCGGCCGCCGTGTTCGACACGGGACTCGCGCCGCGGCTCGCCAACGCGGCGTGGCGTGCGCTGCTCGGCGCGCGCAGCGGAGCCTTCCCGCGCGCGCACATCGACGAGGTGCGCCGCACCGGCGCGGTGATGCACCTCGCCGAGCTTTCGCTCGAGCTCGACGGCCGCTCGGTCCATTGCGCCGCGACGCTGCGCCCGCTCCACGACGGCGCCGGCGCGGTGGCCGACGTGATCGTGCTGTGCCTCCTCACCACCGACGAGGTGATCGCGCGCGAGCTCGCGGTGAGCGCCGACGCGCTCGTGTGGGGTGGACCTGTGTCCCAGGGCCCCGACTACTTCAACGGCGCGTGGCGTGCCTACACGCGAGCTGCCCGGCGGTCCGCGCGCCGCGGCACCTGGCAGGACGCGATCCACCCCGACGATCGGCCGCGCTGCGTGCAGGCGCTCGCCGAGGCCGGCGGCCGGGGCGGATCGGCCGAGGTCGAGGCGCGCGTGCGCCGCGGCGACGGCGACTACCGCTGGCACCGCATCCGGTTCATGGTCTCCCCGGCCGCGCGCTGGTACGCCGCCGCGACGGACATCGATGCGGCGCGCGCCGAGGCCGCGCGCGTCGAGCTGTTCGCCCGCGAGCGCGCCCTGCGCGCCGAGGTCGAGCAGAGTAGCCGGCTCAAGGATCAGTTCCTCGCCGTGATCTCGCACGAGCTGCGCGCGCCGCTCACCACCATGCTGCTCTGGGAGCGGGTGCTGCGCGACGAGACGGCCGGCGCCGCGTTGCACGCGCAGGCGCTCGACGCGATCCACCAGAGCGCGCTGGCCCAGTCGCGCCTGGTCGACGATCTGCTCGACGTGTCCCGCGCGGTCAGCGGCAAGCTCCACGTCGACCTGCGCCCGCTCGATGTCGAGGTCGTGCTGCGCGCGGCGCTCGAGGCGATCGCGCCCGCCGCGCTCGCCAAGCAGATCGTGCTCGACCGCCGCGGCGCGCGGGTGGCCGTCGAGATCGAGGGCGACGAGGCTCGCCTGCGCCAGGTGCTGGGCAACCTGCTCGCGAACGCGGTGAAGTTCACCGATCCCGGCGGCCGGATCACCGTCGCGGTCTCCTGCCAGGAGCGATCGATCGCGATCTGCATCGAGGACACCGGCCGCGGGATCACGCCGGAGTTCTTGCCGCACGTGTTCGAGCCGTTCAGCCAGACCGAGGACTCCGTGAGCCGCACGGACCACGGGCTCGGGCTGGGGCTCGCGATCGCCAAGCAGCTCGTCGTGCTCCACCACGGCGAGCTGACGGCGGCGAGCGCGGGACCCGGCCGCGGGGCGATGTTCACGCTGCAGCTGCCGATCGCCGCCGAACGGCGCGCGCGGCCGCCACCGGGCCGCACGGCGCGCAGGCCCATGCTCGCGCACATCCGCGTCCTCGTCATCGACGACGATGCCCGCGTCCGCGACGCGCTGGCGCTGCTGCTCGACCGCACAGGCGCGGTGGTCGACACCGCCGACTCCGCCGAGACCGCGCGCATCCGGATCGCGCTCCAGGCTCCCGAGGTGCTCGTGTGTGACATCGCGATGCCCGGCGAAGACGGGAACAGCTTCATCCGGACCCTGCGAGCCTCGGGGCGAGACCTCCCTGCCATCGCGCTCACGGCCCACGCGATGGCAGCGGACGTGGAGCGCTCGCTCGCCGCCGGATTCGATCTCCATGTCGCGAAGCCGATCGACTTCGAGGGCCTCGTCGAGAGCATCGGCGCGCTGGTCGCCGCCCGCAGGGCGGACGCGCGCGCGTGATCGCCGCGACTTGAGCATTCCCGTACCTCGGGAGGACCGTCCTCGCGCCGGTCGGCGGACGCGCGCGCGCGATCGCTGCGGCTGCGCATGGCGCCCGCCAAAACCGTGAGCCCGACCTTATGTCCGTAGATTCCCGTATTGTCGATATTGGTCGGTTCATCCATCCTGACGTCGAGTAGCACCGCAATTTCGACCTGCCCATGGGAGGTATTGACTCATGGAACGACAGCACAGCTCGAGTCCCGCTCCGCCGGCCATGCCGAGCTCCCCGCCGCCCTCGCTGGCGAGCCCTGATGCGCGTGGTCTGCGCGAAGAAGACGTCGCGCAGATCGTTCATGACCTCAGGGACCCACTCGCCACGATCGCGCTCGAGATGTACTTTCTCGACTGCCATTTTGCCAACCGAGATCACGCTGATCTCAGGCACGCGGTCGCGCGGATCATCCGCAATGTGAAGCTGCTCGATCGGATCGTCCAGCACCTGCTCGATTCGTGCGAGCCCGGAGCTGGGTGCTTCGCGCTCGACCGCAAGCCGACCGAGCTGCGCGCGCTGCTCGAGCAGGTCATCGAGCAGAGCGTCTCGACGGTCGATCGCGGGCGCGTGATCCTCGATGCACCGGCTCCGATCACGGTGACGATCGACGAGCTGCGGATCGAGCGCGTCATCGCGAACCTGATCGGGAACGCCCTCAAGTACGCGCCGAAGAGCAGCCGGATCGTCGTGCGGCTCGAGGTCGGCGCGCTCGCGGCGCAGATCTCCGTGGCCGACGCCGGTCCGGGGCTGGTGCCCGCGGAGCTCGAGCGCATCTTCGACAAGTATTGCCGCGGCGCCAGCGCCCACGGCGTCGCAGGACGCGGGCTCGGGCTCTACGTGTGCAAGACCATCGTGGAGGCCCACGGCGGCCAGATGGGCGTCGACAGCGTGCACGGCGCGGGCTCGCGGTTCTACTTCGATCTGCCGGCGCTCTCGACCTAGCGGCTAGCGGCTAGCGGCACAACCACGGGGCGGGCGCGTGCTCGAACCGATCTCATGCACGACCTGGAAGCATCCATCCGATCAGGTGCCCTGCGGCGGCGGGGTGATCTGATCGACGAGAGCTACCGCCTCGGGGCCCTGCTCGGGGTCGGCGGGATGGGCGTGGTCTACGCGGCCACCCAGTGCTCGCTCGGCCGCACCGTCGCGCTCAAGCTGCCGCGGCCGGAGCTCGTCTCCGATCGGGTCGCGTGCGAGCGGTTCCGGACGGAGGCGCTCGCGGGATCCCGGATCAATCACCGCAACGTGGCTCACGTGCTGGACTTCGGCGAGGTCCACGGCGCGCCATATCTGGTGATGGAGTACATCGCGGGTCCGCGGCTCGGCGACCTCGTGCTCGCGCGTGGGTCGTTGCCCGTGGCGTTCGCGACCGAGCTCGTCGTCCAGATCCTGGCGGGGCTCCAGGACGCGCACGCGAACGGCATCGTGCACTCCGACGTGAAGTGCGACAACATCCTCGTCCCGGTCGAGCGCGACGGCCGCGCGGCGCCGCGGCTGATCGATTTCGGCCTCGCGCGGTTCGTGGACGAGCCGTGCGCGGTCTACGCCGATGGGAAGCGGTCGGTCGCCGGTACAGCCGAGTACCTGGCGCCCGAGCTGATCCGCGGCGAGGCCCCGACGTTCGCCTCCGACGTCTACGCTGCCGGCGTGCTGCTGTACGAGCTGGTGGCCGGCGCGACGCCGTTCGCCGGTGGCACGCGGGCGCAGATCATGTGCCGCCAGCTCGATGACGATCCGGAGCCGCTCTCGTGGCGGGCCCCGGATCGCGGCGTCTCCCCGCTGCTCGACACGCTCGTGGGCCGCGCGCTCGCGAAGGATCCGGCCGATCGCTTCACGGATGCGGCCGCGTTCGGGGCCGCGCTCGCGCGCGCGACCCCGGACGGGGAGCGCGCTCGGCTGTCGCACTCGTGGTTCGCCGCGGGCTCGATGGCGTTCTCGGCCGAAGGGGCCACGGCGTCGATGAGCGCCGACGGGATGCTGCGCGCGCGGAGCTCGCCGGTGCCGGGGGGCGGGGTCGCCGGCTCGCCGTTCGACGTGCGGCGCCACGCCGTGGGCGACGCGATCCTGCGGGGCGACGTCAACGCGATCGTGGTCGCGTACCTGGAGCTCTCGTGCGCGCTCATCGACGCGCACCAGAGCTCGACCGCGATCACGGAGCTCGAGGAGGGCGTGGAGCTCCTCGCGGCCCCGAGCGCGGCCGCGCGCCGCGCGCCCGTGTGGCGCCTGCTGCTCAGCCTCGCGGCGCTCTACGATGGCCAGGGTGATCGCGCGCGGGCGCGCGCTACCACGTGCGCCGCCCGCGCGCAGGCCGTGGTGGTGGGCTCGGCGGTGGGGCGTGAGCGCGCGGAGCGGCTCTGGACGCGCCTCGCGCGCGGCGACCCGGCCGCCTACTCGCCACCTCCGTGGTACCGTGCTTCATGACGAAGGCGCGGCGCACGGCCTCGAGCCCGCAACGGGTCGTCGGGGTCGGGGCGTCGGCCGGTGGCCTCGACGCGCTCCGGCAGCTGTTCGCGCGGGTCCCCACTGACACTGGCTTCGCCTTCGTGGTGCTCCAGCACCTCCCGCCGTCCCAGTGCGGCCAGCTCGCCGCGCTGCTGGCCACCTCGACCGCGATGCCGGTCATCGACATCGAGACCGGCCATCGGGTCGAGCGGAACACGGTCCTCGTGGTGCCGCCGCACACCGACGCCCATATGCACCGCGGCGCGCTCATGCTGCGCGCGGGCAAGGCGGGCGCGCGGCCTCGCTTGCCGATCGACGGGCTGTTTCGCTCCCTCGCGGAGGTGCTCGGCGATCGCGCGATCGGCATCGTGCTGTCGGGCACGGCACACGACGGGACCGAGGGGCTGCGCGCGATCCATGCGGCCGGCGGGCTCGTGCTCGTACAGGAGCCATCGACCGCGCAGTTCGACGAGATGCCGCGCAGCGCGATCGCCGCCGGCGTCGCCGCGCTCGTGCTCTCGCCGGCACGGCTCGCCGAGGAGCTCGGCGCGATCGCGAAGCTCGAGCCGAAGCCGGGCCCCGCGAAGAGCGCGCAGGCGGCGCCGCCGGCGATCGATCGCGTCTTCGAGCAGCTGCGCGCGGCGAGCGGGATCGACTTCGCGAGCTACAAGCGCACCACGATCGAGCGGCGGCTCGCGCGGCGGCTCGCCAAGCTCCAGCTCGGCTCGCTCGACGAGTACAGTGCCTACCTCACGACGCACCCCGGCGAGGCGGGCACGGTCTACGAGGATCTGCTGATCCACGTCACCGCGTTCTTTCGCGACCGCCGGGTGTTCGACACGCTCGCGGCGCAGGTGTTCCCGGAGCTCATCCGCGACAAGCCCGCCGACGCTGCCGTGCGCGTGTGGGTCCCCGCCTGCTCGACCGGAGAGGAGGTCTACTCGTTCGCGATCCTGCTGCTCGAGCTGCTCGGCGAGCAGGGCCGCGCGCTCCAGCTCTTCGGCAGCGACCTGAGCGTGCGCGCGATCGAGATCGCCCGGCAGGGGCATTACCCCGAGACGATCGCCGCGCAGGTCGGCGCCGAGCGCCTGCGGCGGTTCTTCCGCCGCGACGGCAACGGCTACCGGATCAACCGCGACGTCCGGGAGCGCTGCGTGTTCGTCCACCACGACCTCGCGACCGATCCGCCGTTCTCCAAGCTCGACTTCGTGAGCTGCCGCAACCTGCTCATCTACCTGGGGGCGGCGCTGCAACATCGGGTGATCCCGCTCTTCCACTACGCGCTCAACCAGCCGGGCTACCTCCTCCTCGGCTCCGCGGAGACGATCGCGGGCTTTGAGTCCTTGTTCTCCACGGTCGACGCCGACGCCCGGGTCTACGCGCGCAAGCCCGCCCCGCGCGCGGCGCTGGCATTTCCCACCGTGGGCCGGATCGATCGAGCGGTGTGGCGTCACCCGGACGGGGCGCGCTCCGTGTCCGACGTGCAACGCGAGGTCGACCACATCTTGCTCGCGCGCTACGGGCCCGCGTGCGTCCTCGTCGATGACAACCTCGACGTCGTGCAGTTCCGCGGCCGCACCGGCCGCTACCTCGAGCCGCCGCCCGGGGCCCCGCAGCTCGGCCTGCTACGGATGGCGCGTGACGGCCTCGCGTCCGAGCTCCCGCTCGTGCTCCAGCGCGCGCGGCGCGGCGACGCGCCGGTGCGGCACGAGGGCGTCGTGGTCCGCGAGCAGGGGCGCGAGCACCGGATCGACCTGGAGGTCATCCCGCTGCGCGGCCTCGACCCGGCGCGGCCCTACTTCCTCGTCATCTTCGAGGAGGCGAGGGCGATCGCCCCCTCGCCACCGCGCCGCGCGAGAGGCAAGGGCCCGCCGCGCGAGCAAGGCGAGATCGCGCGCCTCTCCCAGGAGCTCGCCGCCGCGCGGGAGTACCTCCACTCGGTGGTGTCGCAGCACTTCGCGACGACCGAGGAGCTCGGGATCACCAACGAGGAGCTGCAGTCCAGCAACGAGGAGCTGCAGTCGACCAACGAGGAGCTGCAGACCGCCAAGGAGGAGCTGCAGTCGACCAACGAGGAGCTCGAGACCGTCAACGAGGAGCTGCAGCGCAGCAACCAGCTCCTGCGGAGCGCCAACGACGATCTCGTCAACGTGCTCGCGGGCGTCGAGATCGCGATCATCATCGTCGACACCGAGCGCCGGATCCGCCGCTTCACGCCGCGCGCGCGCGAGGTGATGAAGCTGCTCCCCACCGACATCGGCCGCCCGATCGCCGATCTGCAGCCGAGCGTCACCGTGGCGGGGCTCGACGCCATGATCACCGGCGTGATCGACAGGCTCGAGGTGCGCGAGTCCGAGGTCCGTCACGACGACGGCACGAGCTACCGGATGCAGATCCGGCCGTACCGCACCGCGGATCACGTGATCGACGGCGCGGTGATCGCCTTCGTCGACATCACGGCGCTGCGCGGCGCGCGCGACCGCGCCACGACGATCGTCGAGACCGTGCCGACGCCGCTCGTCGTGCTCGACGAGCGCCTGCACGTGCAATCGGCGAACGGCGCGTTCTACCGTGCCTTCGCGACGACGCAGCACGACGTCGCCGGGCGCGCGCTGCTCGAGCTTGGCGAGTGGCGCCCGCCGGCCTTGCGCGCTCGCCTCGAGGAGGTCGTCGCGAGCGGCCTCGGCTTTCAGGACCTCGAGGCCCTGCACCGGGGCGCCGCCGGCGAGCGGATCCTGCGGATCTCGGCGAGCCCGATCCCGCCGGCGGATGACCGCCGGTCGATCTTGATCGGCATCGCCGATGACACCGAGCGGCGGCGCTTCGAGCAGGCGCGCGAGGCGGCCAACCAGGATCGCGCGGTGTTCCTCGATGTGGTCTCGCACGAGCTCCGCACGCCGCTCAGCGCGATCCTGCTGTGGGCCCAGGCGCTGCGCGATCTCGAGCTCGACGGTCCGCGCCGCCAGCAGGCGATCGAGACGATCCTCGAGAGCGCCAGGTCCGAGGCCGAGATCGTCGACGACCTGCTCGAGCTCGTGCAGTCGCGCTCGGCGACGCTCGGCGTGAGGCTCGAGTCGCTCGATCCGGCCCCCATCATCCAGGCCGTGGTGGAGCAGGCGCGCGGCGCGGCGGGCGACAAGCGGCTCGTGATCGACGCCGCCATCGCAGCGGGCCGGAGGATCGATGCCGACCCGCGCCGGTTGAAGCAGCTGACGTCGAAGCTCATCTCGAACGCGATCAAGTTCACGCCGCCCGGCGGCAGGGTGTGGGTCACGCTCGCGTTCGGCGACGGCGTGGTGGAGCTGTGCGTCCGCGACACCGGCCCGGGGATCCCGCCGGAGCTCCTCGCGCGCGTGTTCGAGCCGTTCTTGCAGGCCGACGGAGCGCGCACGCGGCCGCATGGCGGGCTCGGCATCGGCCTGGCTCTGGTGCGGTACTTCGTCGAGCGCCAGGGTGGGACGATCGACGTCGCGAGCGCGGGCGATGGTCAGGGCACCGCGTTCACGGTGCGCTTCCCCTCGCCCGGGTGACCCGCCCGCCGCGGCGGTCATCGTCGGGGTGTCGCCACCGCTCGCGTCGTGTGCGCTCGGACATTGCGGCCTCGCGGAAAGGTACGTACGGGATCGAGCTCCGCCCGGGCCAAGCTCGTGCGAGCCGCCGGATCATCGCGAGGGCAGATCGTGGCGAGCTACGTGCAATGACACGCGAGCCATGGACATCGGTGGCTCGGCTCGCAACTACGTCCAGGGCAGCGCGGAGGCCCCGGCAAACGCAACCAGCTCGCCCGCGTTCGTGTTCGGGCCGCAAGTCGAAGGCGGCGTGGATCCCGAGCTGGTCACGGTCATCCGTGAGGAAGCCGGTACCGCCCTGGACGACTGGTGCGCGTGCACCGGCGATCCCCTCCTCGCTGCGGGGATCTCGCGCTTCCTCGACTCCGGTGACATCCCTCGGCTGTGGCGCCAGTCCGCCGTCACCGCGGTGCAGCTCGCCGTCGCCGCGGCGCTCGGCCGGCGTGGTCTCGAGCCGGGGGTGGTCGCCGGGCTGAGCACCGGTGAGCTCGCCGCGGCGGTGGCGGCGGGGCGGCTCGACCTCGGCGATGCGACGCGCGTGGCGCGCGAAGTCTCGGCGCTGTTCGCCGCGAGCGCCAGCGATATTCGGATGGCCGCGGTGGCGACCAGCCGCACGATCCTGGCGCGCGTGCTCGACGCGAGTGGTTCGGCACTCGCGATCACCCTCGCGCCGCGGATGCAGGTGATCGCGGGGGGCCGCGATGACATCGAGCGCGTGTCCCTCACGCTCCGCGAGATGGGCATCGACGTGCACGGGCTGCGCTTGCCCGGCGCCATTCGCTCCACCGCCGCCGAGGCGCTCCGCGCGCCGTTCCTCCGCCAGCTCGGTCCCCTCGCTTACCGCCCGGGTCACGCGCGGTTCTACTCGGGGATCGACGCATCGCGCAGCCCGCAGCTCGACGCCGAGTACTGGTGGAACGTGTGCCGCCGATCGTTTCACTTCGACGATGCCATCCGGGCGATGCTCGCCAACGGCATCCGCTGGTTCGTCGAGATCGGCCCGCGACCCGTCGTGGCCCGCTACATCCTCGCCATCGCCGCCGAGCTCGGCGTGGCCATCCGCGTCGATTCGGCCCACGAGCTGCTGCTCGAGGCGCAGCTGCCGCCGCTGCGAATCACCGCGAGCTAGCTCCGGCGGCGGCGGCGGTGTTCAGCGGACGCGGCGGCGGAGATCGATCGCGAAGCGGCCGCCGTCGAGCGCGCGGACGGCGAGCACCTCCTGGCCCCACTCGGCGGCGCTGCGCGGGATGTTGCGCGCCGCGGGGGCGTGATCGACGACGACGCGGAGGACGCCGCCCATGGGCAGCGCCTCGAGCGCGAGCTTGGTGCGGACGAAGGTGTACGGGCAGATCTCGCCAGAGAGATCGGCCGTGGCGTCGGGCGCGGGCGCGTCCGCGCCGTCACCAGGTGACGACGAGGTCGGCGGCGAAGGCGAGGGCGACGAGCTGCTCATGATCGATCGAGCCGGGCGGCAGGGGCGGCGCGCCGCGCGCGGCGAGCTCCATGGGATCGAGATACACCACCCAGTCGTGATCGGCTATCACGTCCGGCCGGGCTCCGGCGCGGACCAAGTGCAGGGTGGTCTTCACGTCCAGACCTCGACGGCGTCGGCCCGCGGCAGCGCGTCGGCGAGGCCGACGCCGACGGCGTGGCCGAACGAGATCAGCGTCTCGGCGGCGCGGCGCGCGAGGGGGGTCAGGAGCGGGCCGTAGAGCGCGACCTCGACGGTGGCCCCGCGCAAGGTCAGGCCGAGCGCGGCGCGCAGGGCCTCGGCCTGGCGGTGTGGATCGCGGGTGCGGGCGATGATGAGGATCTTCATGGCGGCTCAGGTCAGCGCGATCAGGCGGTCGGAGGTGACGGCGACGGCGGCGTGATCGTCCTGGCTGCCGCGGACGACGCCGTCGGGGAGCGCCAGATCGACGGCGCTGTTGGAGCAGACGGTGAGCTCGCAGTCGGCGGCGAGCAGCGCCTGGGCGACGGCGGGCTCGGCGGCGAGCGCGGCACAGCCGGCATCCATCGCGAAGATCGCGACCTCGTGGTGGGCGCGCCGCGCCGCGAGCGCGATCGCGGCGGCGTGGTGCAGATCGGCGCCCGTGGCGAGGACGATGCCGAGCTTCACGGCAGCTCCGGGATCGCCCAGCGCGCGACCTCGACGTAGGCGTCGGCGGCCGCAGACCACGCGAGCTGCGCCGCCTCGGTCGCGCCGCGCGCGGTGACCCCGACGACGAGGTGCTGGACGGGGTAGGCGGGCCCATGCGCGAGGTCCTGATCGATGGCGGAGAAGTACGCGCGGCCGCCGGGGTGCGAGTGGTAGACGACGCGCGCGGGGCGCGGGCCGCCGAAGCTCTGCGCGAACGCGAAGAGCTCGGCGCCCGCGATGACGAAGCCGGCGTCCGCGCCGCGGTGCGGGTGCGTCGGGTGCTCGCCGTCGGCCTGGGCGTTGCGGCAGGGGATCACGGCGTCGACGGCCGCGGCCGGGTCCGCGCTGGCGGCGGCCGCGGCGTCGCCAGCGGCCGCCGGGCCGGTCAGGTAGCCGCAGCACTCGGCGGGGAACGCGGCGCGCGCGTGGGCGTAGATCTGCGCGCGCAGCGCGTCGGGGATCGCGATCGGAGCGGGCAGGGGCGCGTCGCCGATCACCGGTTCGCGATCTCCGCCATCCAGCGGGTGGCCGCGATACCGCCGCGCCAGAAGGCGAGCGCTGTCGCGTCGCCCTCGGCGGACGGCCACCAGATGGGCCGGGGCTGCAGCGCGACCTCGCGCGAGGGGTCGCGCGAGCCGGGCTCGACGACGGGCTCGGTGAGGACGCGGCTGTCGGGGCCGTGCGCCGCGAGCTCGGCGACCTGCGCGTCGCTGGCGCCGCGCACGATGACGGTGCCGACGCCGCCGGCCGCCAGGTACGTGGCGGCGATGAGCTCGGCGTCGGGATCGCGCTCGCGCAGCTCGAGCCGCGCGCTCGAGACGAGCAGCGCCGTCTGGCCGAGCCCGCCGACGTCGGGCAGGAGGATGTGCCGCGAGTAGCGGCGGACCTGCTCGTCACGCATGCCGGGCCCCTCCTGCGGCGCCCTTCGCGGCGCCGTCGGCGACGCGCACCGGCGCCTCGAACGGGGAGATCGGGGCCTGCGCGCAGGCCGTGCAGCCCGGGCGCGGCGAGAGGCGGATGAAGCGCGGCGCGCCGGTGCGCAGATCGTCGATCGCGACGAGCGTGCCGGCGTGCCGGGGGTCGCCGCGGACGAGGCCGATCGCGAGGGCCGCGGCGAGCCCGCCGATCGCGCCGACGACCGGCCCGAGCACGCCCGCGTCGGCGCACGTCGGCGCCTCGCCGGGCTCTTCGAACAGGCAGCGGTAGCACGCGGCGCCGGGCGCGCCGGCCATCGCGTTGCCGCCGTAGCGCAGCGCCGACGCGATGACGTAGGTCCGGCCGTTCGCGACGGCCCAGTCGGCCGCGGCGAACTTCGTCTCCGGATCGTCGCTCGCGTCGACGAGCAGGTCGGCGTCCTCGGTGTGCTCCGCGGCGTCCTCGGGGCGCCACCGCGCCACCACGCCGCGCGCCGTGCCGCCGCGCGCGACGACGAGGCCGGCGAGCCGCGTCGCCTTGGGCTGGCCGAGGTCCTGCGTCGTGAACTGGAGCTGGCGGTGCAGGTTCGACAGCTCGACGACGTCGGGATCGACGATGACGAGCTCGATCCCGGCCGCCGCGAGCGACAGGGCGAGCGGGCCGCCGAGGCCGCCCGCGCCGATGAGCGTCGCGCGCAGCGGCGCGCGCTCCGGTGCAGGTGACGCGGTCATGCCGCCTCCTTGCCGCAGACCTTGCAGCGACCGTCGGGCCCGATCACGCCGATGCAGGCGCCGTCGGGGCAGAGCTTGCGATTGCTCTCGTCGCGGTCGGCGGCTCCGGCTTCGTCGCTGGCGGCGTCGGCGTCGTCGGACGCCTCCGCGTCGTCGGCGTCATCGGCGTCGTCGGCGCCGTCCTCGCCGTCCTCGTCGTCCTCGTCGTCGTCGCCGTCCGCGCCGTCCTCGCCGTCCGCCTCGCCATCCACATCCGCCTCGTCGTCCGCATCCGCCTCGTCGTCCGCGTCGTCCTCCTCCTCCTCCGCCTCGGCCGCCGTCGCTGACTTGCCGCACACCTTGCAGGTGCCGTCGGGGCCGAGCAACCCGACGCACGCGCCGTCCGGGCAGAGCTGGCGCTTGCGCCACTCCGCCATCTCGCCGAGCGCCGCCGGAGCCGACGGCGAGATCTCGTCCTCTTCGCCGTCGCCCTCGCCGTCGCCGCCGCCCTCGCCATCGCCGTCGCCCTCGTCGTCCTCGGCGCCGTCCTCGGCCGGCACCAGGCCGCGGCGGCGCTCGTCGCCCCAGTCGGGCGCGACCCGGCCGCACACCTTGCAGGTGCCGTCCGGGCCGATGACGCCGACGCAGGCGCCGTCCGAGCAGAGCTGGCGCTGATCCCAGTCGCTGATCGCCATCACGAGCCTCCGAGCGCCGCGTACAGATCGTTCGCGACGTAGAACGTCAGATCGATCTCGCCGAGCCGCAGCACGACCATGGACGGCAGCGGCTGCTCGCGCCGCGGCTCGAGCCGGACGCCGCGCAGCCAGCTCCCGTTCCTCGAGCCCGCGTCCGCGACCACCCAGCCGTCGCTGGCCTGCCGGACGTACGCGTGGAACCGCGACACCGACGGATCGCTGACCGCGATGTCGTTGTTGGGCGTGCGGCCGATCGTGATCCGATCCGGGAACGAGGCGCCCGGCTTCTTGACGAGCTGGAACACCTCGAGATCGATCTGCACCGCGCCGCTCGTCGCCGAGACCGGCACATCGAGCGTCTCGCCCTCGAGCAGGACCGACCGATCTCCGGCCGCGAGCCTCGCGATCACCGGGCTCGGATAGCGCACGAACGCGGCGGGCGCCGCGGCAGCCAGGAACGCCTCGCGCCCGAGGGCGACCAGGTGCCGGTAATGGGCCGCGACGTCCACGCGTGGTGTATCGCGCACGTGGACCCGCGCGGCAAGCTCCGGTGCCCGTATCTAACCCCTTGACGAAGTACGGGTTTGACAGCCCCGACGACGGCGGGGTAAACGTGCCCAGCCATGTACGATACGTCGGATATCCGCAAGGGCCTCAAGGTGCTGATGGACGGGAACCCGTACACCGTGGTCGAGTTCCAGTTCATCAAGCCCGGCAAGGGCGCCGCGTTCACGCGCACCAAGTTCAAGAACCTGCTGACGGGCGCGGTCGTCGAGCGGAACATCCGATCGGGTGAGAAGCTCGAGCCGGCGAACGTCGAGCAGAAGGACATGCAGTACCTCTACAAGGATGGCGGCGATCTGGTCTTCATGGACCAGACGAGCTTCGAGCAGGTCACGGTGAGCGCCGACCTGATCGGCAAGGCCGCCGATCTCATGAAGGACAACCTGCCGTGCACGGTGCTGTTCTTCAACGAGCGGCCGGTCGACGTCACGCTGCCGACGTTCGTGTTCCTCGAGGTCACGGCGTCCGAGCCGGGCGTCCGCGGCGACACGAGCGGCAACGTCCAGAAGCCGGCCACCGTCGAGACCGGCGCGACGGTCAGCGTGCCGCTGTTCATCCGCGTCGGCGACAAGATCAAGATCGACACGCGCACGCACGAGTACGTCGAGCGCGTCAACGAACCCAAGTGATCCGGCGCGGCCGCGTCCTCGCGGTCGACGCGCAGCCAGCTGCCGCGCCCGCGCCCGCGCGGGGCGGCGTCGCGCGAATCGCGATCGTCCGCGGCGAGCGCGGCGATGCGCGCGTCGCCGCCGATCCCAGCTGGCGGCCCGGCGATCTCGTCGAGCTTCTGCCCGAGGCGGGCAGCGAGGGCAGCGAAGCCGGCCGCCGCGTGCGCGCCTACGCCGGCCCGCCGTACCCCGGCCCCGGCACCGAGGTCGCGCGGCTGCCCCGCGCGCGCGTCGAGCGGCTCCACCAGCGCGCCCGCGCGCTCGCCGCGCTGCGCGCGTTCTTCGACCGCGACGGCTTCACCGAGGTGGAGACGCCGCTGCTCGTGCCGAGCCCCGGCCTCGAGATCCACCTCGAGGCCGTGCCCGCCGGCGCCGGCTACCTCATCACGTCGCCCGAGTACCAGATGAAGCGGCTGCTCGCCGGCGGCTTCGAGCGCATCTACCAGGTCTGCCGGTGCTTCCGCGCGGGCGAGCGCGGGCCGCACCACGCCAGCGAGTTCACGATGATCGAGTGGTACCGGGCGTACGCCGAGCTCCCCGCGATCGCCGCGGACGTCGAGGCGCTCGTCGCGCACGTGTGCCGCGCCGTGCACGGCCGCGCCGTCGCGCGGCTCGGGGGGCCCGGCGGCGAGCGCGAGATCGACGTCGCGCCGCCGTGGCCGCGATTGTCCGTCCGCGAGGCGATGCGCCAGTGGGCCGGCGTCGAGGTGGCCGGCGACGAGCCCGCCGCCGCGCTCGCCGCCGCCGTGCGCGCCGCCGGCATCGAGGTCGAGCCCGACGCCGCGTGGGACGACGCGTTCTTCGCCGCGTTCCTCGCGCGCGTCGAGCCGGCGATCGCCGCGCTCGAGCGGCCGCTGATCCTCGAGGCGTGGCCCGCGCCGCTCGCCGCGCTCGCCCGCCGCACCGACGAAGATCCGCGGCTCGCGCACCGCTTCGAGGCGTACGTCGGCGGCCTCGAGCTGGCGAACGCGTTCGGCGAGCTGACCGATCCCGTCGAGCAGCGCGCTCGCTTCGAGGAGGATCTGCGGATCCGCGCCGCCCGCGGCAAGCCCTGCTACCCGATCGACGAGCGGCTGCTCGCCGCGCTCGCCGAGGGGCTGCCGCCGTCGGCCGGCGTCGCGCTCGGCTTCGATCGCCTCGTCATGCTCGCGACCGGCGCGCCGTCGATCGATCAGGTGCTCGCGTTCACGGCCGGCGAGCTGTAGCGACGGCGAACCCGCAGCTGTATCCCTGTAACACGGTTACAGTAACGTGACGGTCGCCGAGCCAAAAGCTCGCGGCGCGATCAGGCGCCGCCGTCGCCCTGCTTCGGGGGCGGCGGGTTCGGGGCAGGCGGGGAGGGCGCCGGCTTGCTTTGATTGCTGCCAGCACCACTGCCGGGGCCCGGGTGGCTGTTGTTTGAGTTGTTGCCGGAGTTAGTGCCATTGCTATTGGAGGTCTGAGGGGAGCCGTGGGCAGTCTCCGCCCCCCACATCGAGTCCGGATCGGCGCTCGAGAGCACCCTCACGGTGATCGGAGACAGGTTCAACTTGCGCTTCGGTTGCGTGGTCTTGATGGTCGACATGAAACCTCCTGTTGCGCCGGGGGGGTGCAAGCAGACGGCCAGCAGGCGCCCGTGCTCACGGAGCGCCCTCGCGGGCGGGCAGCGCGGCGGTCGACAGCGTCGCCATCCACGCCGCGACTCCGGACGGATCGCTCGGCACGACCGCTCTCCGCGGCATGGGCCAGACGTGCACCACGGGGCCGGCCGCGGTCACCATCCAGCTTCCGTCTGGAGAGAACGCGGCGGAGAACAACACCTCGAGATCGTGTTGCAGCACCGCCTCCAGGACCTCGCGCCCGACGTCCCAGATCCGGATCGCGTGCTCGCGCTGAGACATCGACGCCAGCCGTGTCCCGTCCGGTGAGAACAACATCCAGCTCACCGAGTCCTGATGGCGGCCGAGCTCGCGCTCGGCGCCGGTCACCAGATCCACCAGCACGACGCGATCCTCGATGCCCAGCGCGAGCCAGCGGCCGTTCGGCGAGAGCGCGAACCGCCGCCCGACGACAGGGCTGGACTCCCCCGCCGGGACGGACCATCGCCGCACGGTCTGATCGGTGCTCGTCGACAGGAGCCAGCGCCCGTCCTGGGAGAACCGGACGCGGGTGACCCTGCCGCCGTGACCGCGCAGCGGAGCGCCGGCGCCCGTCGCGAGGTCCCACAGCCACGGCTCGTGATCATCGCCCGAGGATGCGAGGCGACGTCCGTCCGGCGAGAACACTACCTCACGCACGGCGCGGGTGTGCCCCGTGAAGATCCGGGCCTCGCCGGTCGCGGCGTCCCAGAGGCGGACGGTCGCGTCGGCGCTGGCGGAGGCGATCCACCGGCCGTCTGGCGAGAACGCGACCGACCAGACCGCGCCGTGGTGACCGGCGAGGACGCGCGCGACCGGCGCACACCCCGCGCCCACGCTCGACGCGCACGTGCTCAGATCCCACAGCCGCACGGTGCCGTCGAAGCTCGCCGACGCGAGCCGTGTGCCGTCGGGCGAGAAGGCGACCGTGTACACGATCCCGAGGTGCCCCTCGAGCCGCCGGCTCCCCCCGGTGCGCGGATCCGACAGGCAGACGCTGAGATCCATGCCCCCCGAGGCCACCCGCCGTCCATCGCGCGAGATCGCGACGTGGTAGACCATGGAGTTGTGGCACCGCAGCCCGCGGTGTTGTTTCGTCGTGACGTCCCAGATCCGCGCGTCGAAGCCGCTGATGAAGAGGCGTGTCCGCGAGGCCAGGCGATGGCCGTCGGGCGAGAACGCGAGGTCGAACACGCTCCCCGCGTGGCGGCCGAGGACGCGCTCCTCGTCGCCATCGATCCGCCAGAGCCGGACCTCGCCGTCGGCGCCGCCCGTCGCGATGAGCGTGCTGTCGGGCGAGAAGGCGATGCTCTTGACGCCGCTGCCGTGCCCCGACAGCGTGCGCTGCGCGCCCGTGGCGGTCTCGGTCACGAACACGTTGCCGTCGTCGCCGACCGAGACGATCCGCCGCCCGTCCGGCGAGAACGCGGCCCAGGTCGCCTTGCCGATGTGGCGCCCGAGCGCCCGCACTCGCTCGCCGGTCGCGGTGGACCACAGCGTGACCGCGCCGTCGTGGTGGGCGAACACCACCAGCGAGCCGTCGGGAGAGAGGTCGCCGGAGGACAGGTTGCTCGGCTCCGTGAGGGGGCGGGTCGCGTCGCCATCGACCTGCCACAGCCGCGCGGCCGTGCGGTCGGAGGCGATCGAGAGTAGCCAGCGGTTGTCCCGCGAGAACGCCAGCCAGTAGACGGCGCCCTCGTGGCCGCGCAGCGCGCGGCTCTCGCCGGGACCGGTCGGCGAGAGCCGGACCAGCCCGTCCACGCTGCCAGACGCGACCCACTTGCCGTCGGGGGAGACGATGATCTCGGCGAGGTCGCCGGGGTGCTCTGCCAGCAGGCGCGCGCGCTCCGTCTCGAGATCGACCAGCATCACCGCGGAGTCGGACTCGTTGTGAACGACCAGGGTGTGGCCGTCCGGCGAGGCGAGGATGCGCTCCACGCGCCCCCGGTACGGCACCCGCCG
This sequence comes from Kofleriaceae bacterium, assembly GCA_035558535.1. Classification (GTDB taxonomy): domain Bacteria; phylum Myxococcota_A; class Polyangia; order Haliangiales; family Haliangiaceae; genus JABFXX01. The sequence continues at coordinate 7,329 of DATMCI010000105.1, read as the reverse complement.
CACGAGCGCCCCGGTCGCCGCGTCGTGCAGCTCGAGGTGCACGCCGTCCCGGGCGCCCACCCACGAGCGGCTGTCCGCCGTGAAGGTGAAGAACCCGTTCAGCGGCGGGACGTGGCGGGCCACGCCGCGCGCCTCGGCCTGGATCGCGAGCGTGCGCGCCTGGGCCCAGTCCTCGCCGTCCGCCGGGTACGTGCGCAGCCACTCCAGCGTCTCGGTGGCGTCGCGCTCGAGCGCGCCGCGCGCCTGGGTGAGCAGGAGCTGGTTGGCCCGCCGGCGCGCCACGTCGCGCTCGGCGACCACGCGCTGGACGCTGACGGCGCCCACGGCCGCCAGGATCGAGAGCGCCGCCGCGGCCACGATCACCGGCGCGCGGTAGCGGCGCAGCCAGCGCCGGGCGAGCGTCCGGCGCGAGTACGCGTGCGCGCTGACCAGCCGCCCGGTCTGGAACCGCCGCAGGTCCTCGGCCAGCTCGCGCGCCGACGGATAGCGATCCTCGGGCCGGCGCGCCATCGCCTTGCGCACGATCGCCGCCAGATCGGGCGGGATCGTCGGCTCCAGCTCCTCGGCGGGCGCGGGCGGACCCGCGAGCACCGCGGCGAGCGGCGCGGGGGCGCCGCGGTACGGCGGCGCGCCGGCCAGCACCTCGTAGAGCAGCGCGCCGAGCGCGTACACGTCGGCGCGCTCGTCCACCGACTGCCCGCTGGCCTGCTCCGGCGGCATGTAGCGGGGCGTGCCCAGCACCGCGCCCGCGACGGTGAGGGAGCGCTCGCCGGAGAGCGCGCCGGCGTCGTCGCTCGCCGGGTCGAGCCCGAGCGCCACCTCGCCGCGCAGATCCTTGGCGAGGCCCCAATCGATCACGACCGTCTCGCCGAACGCGCCGACCAGCACGTTGGCCGGCTTGAGATCGCGGTGGATGATGCCCTGGCTGTGGGCGTACGCGATCGCGTCCGCCACGGCGATCACGTTGAGCAAGAGGGCCAGCCGACCGTTCAGCGACGGGGTGTCGCGGATGACGTCGTGGAGCGAGCGGCCCGAGACCAGCTTCATCGAGTAGAACGGCTCGCCCGACGGCCAGCGCCCGATGTCGTGAACCGGGACGATGGCCGGGTGCTCGAGGCGCGCGGTGATCGTGGCCTCGCGCACGAAGCGCGCGTACGCCGCCTCGCTGTGGCGGAGGATCTCCTTGAGCGCGACGACGCGGCCGATCCGCAGGTCGTGCACCTCGACGATGCGCCCCAGGCCGCCGCGCGCGAACTCGCGCACGACGTGGTAGCGCGCCGGATCGACGGGCGCGAGCTGGCTGGCCGCCACCGCGACGGGGGGAGGCGCCTCGGCGGTACAGGTCCGCGCGTCCGCGCCGCCGCGATGCTCGTCGACGACGCGCTCGTCGCCAGCGCGCTCGCCCGCGCCACCTCCCGCATCGTCCTTACCCTGCGGCACCATCCAGGCTGCCCCCAGCTTCGATTTCCGCGCCGCGGATGTCAATCGCGCGCGGCTCGGGGGAAGCTGTGGGCGTACGATGGCGACGCGATCGCGCGACCGGCTCCCCAGGCCCACCGACCGGCTGCCGCTCGGAGCGAGCGGGCTCGAGGTCAGCCCCATCTGCGTCGGGATCGTCGACGATCCGGAGACGGTCCCGGCGGCGTTCGAGGCCGGCATCAACTTCTTCTTCGTCACCGCCGACATGCACTGGCCGCTCTACGAGCAGACGCGCCGCGGGATCGCGCGGCTCCTCGAGCGCCACCCGGGCGCGCGCGACTCGATCGTGGTGGGGGCCGTGTCGTACGTCGCGCCGCCGGAGTTTCTGTGGCTGCCGTTTCAGGAGGTGCTGGACGAGGTGCCCGCGCTCGAGCGGCTCGATCTGACGATCGCGGGCGGCGCGTACCGCCACGAGATCGCCCAGCGGCTCGAGGTCTACGAGCAGCACCGCACCCGCCGCCATGCCGGCGCGCGCGCGATCGGTGCCTCGTTCCACGACCGCGAGGCGGCGCGCCGCGTCGTCGGGCGGGGCGCGATCGACATCGGCTTCGTGCGCTACAACCCGGTGCACCCGGGGGCGCGCGCGGACCTGTTCCCGCACGTGGGGAGCCGCGCCGACGGCCGCCGTACGCTCCTGTTCAACTTCAAGAGCACGCTCGGCCACATCGCCTCCGAGGCGCGGTACGCGGCGCTCGGCGTCGCCGCCGACTACTGGCGCCCGCGCCTGACGGACTACTACCGCTTCGCGCTCGGCGAGCCGGCGCTCGATGGCATCCTGTGCGCGCTGCCGGGGCCGCACGCGGTGCGCGAGCTCGCCCTCGCGCTCGAGGCGGGGCCGCTCAGCGACGAGGATCGGCAGTACCTGCTCGATCTCGGCGCGCTCGCCCGGGGCGCCGCGAAGGTGACGTAGCCGGCGTCAGCCGCGCAGGCCGTGCCGGCGCATCATCGCGCGCACGGTGCCCGCCGGATCGCTCGACGCGCCGCGGCCCACCTCGCCGAGCAGCCGCGCCGCCGCCGCCGGGCTCCGGCCGGCGCGCTCGAGCGCCAGCTCCAGGGCCGCCCGCTCGAGCTCGTCGCGCGCCGCGCGCAGGTTCATGCGGCCGCCGTCGATCGCCCGCGCGACCGCCGCGCGGTCGACGAGCCGTAGGCCCTCGCCGCCGGGCTGTGCGCGCACCACGTGCTCCGGCAGATCCGAGAGCAAGAGCTCGTCGCCCGCGCGCTTGGCGACCAGCGCGTGGAACAGGACGTTGCGCAGCTCGCGCACGTTGCCCGGCCACGGGTAGCGCCGCAGCGCCGCCAGCGCGGGCGCGGTGAGCCGCTCCACGCGGTGCGGCGCGCTCGGCTCCTCGCGGTAGAAGCGCGCCAGGAGGTGCGCGCACAGCTCCGGCAGGTCCTCGCTGCGGTCGCGCAGCGGCGGCACCTCGATCCGGACGATCGCGAGGCGCTGGTAGAGATCCGCGCCGAACTCGCCGCGGCGGACGAGCTCCTCGAGATCGCGGTTCGTCGCCGCGACGATCCGGAAGTCGACCTGTCGCCACGTGTTCTCGCCGAGCCGGCTCACCACGTGGTCCTCGAGCACGCGCAGGAGCTTCATCTGCAAGGTCCGCGGCGTGTCGTCCACCTCGTCGAGGAACACCGTGCCGCCCGCCGCCCCGCGCAGGAGGCCGTCGTAGTCGTGGATCGCGCCCGAGAACGCGCCGCGCGCGTAGCCGAACAGCTCGCCCTCGATCAGCTCGTTCGGGATCGCCGCGCAGTTGATCGGCACCAGCTCGCCGCGGCGCTTCGACTGGCCGTGGAGGTGGCGCGCCGCCAGGTCCTTGCCGGTGCCCGTCTCGCCCGTGAGCAGCACCGGCATCGACGTGCGCGCCGCGCGATCGAGCTCGGCGGCGAACCGGCGCGCGGCGGCGCTCTCGGCGATGAACCCGACCGGCGACGGCCCCGGCGTCTGGCGCACCGCGAGCTCGGCCAGCCGGCGCGCGATCAGCGCGGCGAGCCCGTCGTCGATCGGGGCCACGTCGTACGCGCCCGCCAGCACGGCCGCCGCCGCGTCCGCCGGATCGATTCGCTTCGGCGAGCACCACAGCCAGGGCGGGGCGGGCGGCCGCGCGGGCGGCCGGGCGCCCACGCAGAGCCGCAGCGCCGCCTTGGCCGGCGCGACCAGCCGGAGGCCGGCGTCGGTCAGGAGGCGCCGCGTCGCCTCGGGCAGCGGCGCGCCGACGAGCCCGAGGGTGGGCGGCAGGCTCGGCGCGCCCGGCGGAACCGGCGTGCCCGGCGCGGCCGGCGTGCGCGCGGCCCCCGCGTCGGCCCCCGGATCGCCCGAATCGTCGCGCGCGCTCGTCGTCGGCATTCCGCATCGTACTACGTCCACGCGCATTCTGTTTCGGCGCGGCTCCGATCCGGCCCAGCAAACTCGCGGGCTTGGCGCGGCATGGCGGCTGCTTTCCCAAGGCGACGAAAGGAAACCTCGCCATGGATACGTTCTCGCTCTCTCTCGCGCTCGGCGTCGCGGGCGGCCTGCTCGTCCTCGCCGCGCTCGCGCTCGTCTTCGGCGTCGTCGTCATCCACGAGCACGAGTCCGGCCTCGTCGTGCGCCGCTATGGTCCCCCGCTGCCGGCCGGCCGCATCATCGCCACGCGCGGCGAGGCTGGCTTCCAGGCCCGCATGCTGCCGCCCGGCTGGCACTTCCCGATCTGGTCGTGGAAGTACAAGATCACGAAGGTCCCGCTCATCGAGGTGCCGCCCGGCGAGATCGCGCTCGTCGTCGCCAAGGACGGCGCGGCGATCCCCGCGTCGCGCGTGCTCGGCAAGGAGCTGCCCAGCGACAACTTCCAGGACGCCGTGCGCTTCCTCGAGGACGGCGGCGAGAAGGGCCGCCAGCTCGCGATGATCACCGCCGGCCGGTACCGGATCAACCCGGCGCTGTTCGACGTGGTCACCGCGCGCCGCGCGCACGAGTTTGGCCTCGCCGCGAACCAGCTCGCCGTGTTCCGCGTGCCCGCGGACCGCGTCGGCATCGTGACCGCGCTCGACGGGCGGCCGATCCCCGCCGGCGATCTCGCCGGTCCGGTCGTGCGCGATCACGACAGCTTCCAGCGCGCGCAGGCGTTCATCGATGCCGGCGGCTGCCGCGGTCTGCAGGAGGATGTCCTGCTCTCGGGCGCGTGGAACCTGAACCCGTGGTTCGTCGCCGTCGAGCTGATCCCGCTCACCGAGATCCCGATCGGCTACGTCGGCGTCGTCGTCAGCTACGTCGGCGGCGAGCACGTGGACGTCTCCGGCGACGGCTTCGCGCACGGCGATCTCGTCGAGCGCGGCCGCAAGGGCGTGTGGGTCGAGCCGCTCCTGCCCGGCAAGCACCCGCTCAACACGCGCGCGATGAAGGTCGAGCTCGTCCCGACGACGAACATCGTCCTCAACTGGGCGAACCGCTCGGAGTCGCACCACTACGACGCCGGCCTCGACTCGATCACCGTGCGCTCGCGCGACGGCTTCTCGTTCGAGCTCGACGTGGCGGCGATCATCCACATCGGCATGAAGAACGCGCCGCGCGTGATCTCGCGCGTCGGCTCGATGCAGAACCTCGTCGACCACGTGCTGCAGCCCACCGTCGGCAACTACTTCCGCAACTCGGCGCAGGAGGTCACCGTGCTCGAGTTCTTGTCCGCGCGCAGCGCGCGCCAGCGCGAGGCGTACCTGCACATCCGCGCCGCCGTCGCGGCCTACGACGTCGACTGCATCGACGCCTTGATCGGCGACATCACGCCGCCCGGCGAGCTGATGAAGACGCAGACCGATCGCAAGATCGCCGACGAGCTGCAGCGCACCTACGACGCGCAGCGCGAGGCGCAGATCCGCCGCCAGATGCTCGAGCGCGAGACCGCCGCGGCGAACATGCAGGCCGAGGTCGTGCGCAGCGAGCAGAACGTGCGCATCCACGAGAAGAACGCCGAGGCGCAGGTCGCCGTGGCGCGCGGCCAGGCCGAGGCCGCCCGCGTCCACGCCGCCGCGAACGCCGAGTGCGCGCGCGTGGCCGCCGCCGCCTCCGCCGACGCCACGCGCCTGGCCGCCGAGGCCGAGGCCACCGCGGTCCGCCTGCGCGGCGATGCCACGGCCGATGCCGATCGCGCGCGGGGCGCCGCCGCGGCGTCCGCGTACCGCGCCGGTAGCGAGGCGCTCGGCGAGCAGAGCTTCACGGCGCTGCAGATCGCGACGATCGTCGGCGGCGCCGGCCTCAAGCTCGTGCCCGAGGTCGTGCTCGGCGACGGCCGGGCGAACCTCGGCGACGTCCTGCTCGCCCGCATGGCCGCCGATCACGGCCGCGTCGCCGCCGCCGCCGCCGCGGTGCTGCCCGCGCCGAGCGACGCGAACGGCGCCAGCGGCGCGAACGGCGTGGGCGCCCACGCCACGAACGGCGCGCGTACGTAATGGCCACGACGTGCGCTCGCTCGAATGACGTATCGAGCGAGCGAGCGAGCGAGCCTCCGATCATCTCTCATGCTCGGACAGCATCGATTGCTGGTATGGCAATGATCTTGGGCCACTGTCAGGACTCCTGGATCGGAGATTACGATGTCCTGACGGCTCGCTCGGTATTGCATCGCTCACAAACTCAGTAGCTCACCGCGCCGCAAAAGACGCATCAGGGTGCAACAAAATGCGGCGGCGGTTTTGGGGTTGTCAGACGGCGTGCTCCGCGTAAGGTTCAGTCCATCTGTGAGCGGCGATATCGCTCGCAGGTTGCGTGCCTCACGGAGGGTGGAATGTCGTCGACGAGCTCAGAGTGCACTCAGGTCTTTCATGCCTCGGCGTCCGCGGGCCCGAGCCGCGCGGTTCGACTGATTGACAAGGTGGCAGCCGCGTGTAAGCGGCTCGCCTCGTCGGGGTGGGCCGACCTCTTCAAGATACATGGTCTCGACATCACAGCAGGCGATCTGGCGGCCGAGCTCGCCCGCGAGCTCGGCCACATCGATCGGACCCAGCCGGGGTTTGAAGACTTCGCCTGGGAGGGCCGGCGGGCCATCGAGCCCGGTTATCCAAGCCGCAGCTTGCTCTTCCACGCGGTGGCCTCTCCGGAGGTGCTCAGGTTCCGCGCAAAGCACGGAGCCCTCGTCGAGCTGAAGGCGTTTCCCACGCTCGCGGAGCTCGAGGCGATCGAGAACTACGTCTATGGCGCCTCGCCGCCGTCCGTGGAAGACCTCCGCGCTCGCGCCGACGGCTCGCCCCTGGCCATCGTCGTCTTTGCATCGGAGTACCGGCCGGGAGTCGATACGGTCCATCGGCGACACGCGGACATGTGCTTCGCGCGCACCGGCGTCGCGCGGATCGGGACTCGCCCGGCCAGCTATTACCAGGCCGCGCGTGGATTTTTGCCGCTGGTAGAGCGCGACAGCCACGCAGTGGCGGTGAGCCCGTGCCGCTATACCGCGTACATCGCGGCGCTCAAGCCCGGCACCCAAGGGGAGCACGGGCCCTTGCACTTCGTCGAGGCGCGGCCGCTGGCCAGCGCCGGGGAGGCTCGCCATCGCAAGGACGCGGGGCTGCGCCCCCCGCCCACAGCGCTCCGCGACCGGTCGGTGAGCGACGCGGATCGGCAGTTCTGGATCCCCTTGCACAAGCTCTTTGACGGGCCGGAGTGCCTGCGTGGATACGATATCTCCGTCCGGCTGGCCTCCCAGCACATCAACGAGAAGATCCGCCGCGCTCACCTGTTCATGAGCGCCAACGGACACAACAGCGGCTGGTGCGAGCCGAGCATCAGTGATCCCCCCTTCGTCATCCGATCGGGGATCGCCGAGTTCTCCACGCACGCAACGGATGGCAGCTGAATGCTCACGCCGGTCGATCGCCCGC
>DATMCI010000104.1:0-80003 GCA_035558535.1 Kofleriaceae bacterium | reverse complement strand
CAGAGCGACGAGAAGTGCAAGCTGTTCCTGATCAGCCTCAAGGCCGGCGGCGTCGGCCTCAACCTGACGGCGGCCGAGTACGTGTTCCTGCTGGACCCGTGGTGGAACCCGGCCGTCGAGGCGCAGGCCATCGACCGCGCGATCGCCGGGGCGGCGCCCGCGGAGCTGTTCGGATCGGCCTGAGCTACCCACCACGACCCTAGGAGAACAGCAGCTCGAGGTCCGCGAGCGATAGCTTGGCCAGGCCGCCGCCGTTGTCTGCGAAGATCCCGTTGGCCAGCTGGCGCTTGCGGCCCTGGAGCTCGAGGATCTTGTCCTCGACGGTGTTCTCGGCGATCAGGCGATAGGCGAACACGGGGCGGGTCTGGCCGGGGCGATGCGTGCGATCGATCGCCTGGGCCTCGACGGCGGGGTTCCACCAGGGATCGAGCAGGTACACGTAGTCGGCCGCCGTCAGGTTGAGGCCGCTGCCGCCGGCCTTGAGGCTGATCAGGAACAGCTTGCAGGACAGATCGGTCTGGAAGCGCGTCACCCTCGCCTTGCGGTCCCGCGTCTGGCCGTCGAGGTACTCGTAGGGCACGTGATCGGCGTCCAGGCGGGCGCGGAGCAGCGCCAGGAACGAGGTGAACTGCGAGAAGATCAGCGCCTTGTGGCCGCTCTCGGTGGCCTCGGTCATGTGCTCGAGCAGGGTGTCGAGCTTGGCGCTCGCCGCGTGGGCGTGCTTGCGATCGAGCAGGCCCGGGTGGCAGGCCGCCTGGCGCAGCCGCAGCAGGGCCTCGAGGACGTGCATGGTGGAGCGGGCCATGCCGTCGCGCGCGACCTGCGGCAAGAGCGCCGCCCGGTAGTGCGCGAGGAGCTCGCTATACTGGCGGCGCTGATCGGCGCCGAGCTCGCAGCGCAGCACCTGCTCGGTGCGCGTCGGGAGGTCGGGCAGGACCTGCTCCTTGGTGCGCCGCAGGAGGAACGGGCGCAGCGCGCGAGAGAGCGGCGCGAGCTCGGCGGCGCCCTCGGGAGACGCCGCGAGCAGCGCGCGGAGCGCGGAGCTGCTGTCGGTCAGGCCCGGGTTCAAGAATTCGAGGATCGAGGCCAGATCGCCCAGGTGGTTCTCGACCGGCGTGCCCGTGAGCGCGAGGCGCCGCCGGGCGCGCAGCAGGCGCGCGGCCTCGGTCACGCGCGCGTCGGGGTTCTTGATCGCCTGCGCCTCGTCGAGGATCACGTACTCGAGCTCCCAGCTCGACAGCTCGCCGCAGTCGAGCCGGAGGATCGGATACGAGGTCACGATCAGATCGACCTCCGCGGCGGCGGCGCGCCGCGCCGCTCGATCGGGGCCCGTGTAGTCCAGGACGCGCAGCTGGGGCGCGAACCGGCGCGCCTCGTCGAGCCAGTTGAACACCACCGTCTTGGGCGCGATCACCAGCGAGGGCCGGGGCGCGCGCCTGGCCGCGAGCAGGGCCAGCACCTGCACGGTCTTCCCGAGGCCCATGTCGTCGGCGAGGCAGCCGCCGAGGCCGACTTCGTCGAGGAACCGGAACCAGCCCAGCCCCTCGCGCTGGTACGGCCGCAGCGCGCCGCGGAAGCTCCGCGGCTCGGTGCGCGGCTTGATCTCGGTCGCGGTGGCGAGCTGGGTGCGCAGCTTGCGCAACGCCGCGTCGATCTCGACATCGGGCAGCGTGGCCAGCATCGCGTCGAGGAGCGGCGCGGCGGCGCGCGGCACCCGCAGCGCGTCATCGCCGAATTCGCCGAATTTGCCGTCGGGCTTGCCGGGCTTGCCCAGCGTCGCGAGCCGGCGATGCTGGGCGAGCCACTCGGGCAGCACCAGGCCCATGCTCCCGTCGGTGAGCCGCACGAACGGCTGCGCCTCGCGCAGCGCGCGCAAGAGCTCGGGCAGCTCGGCGCCGATCCCCTCGACGTCCACGTCCAGCGACACGCCGAACCAGTCGATGTCGCTCTCGACCCGTACCTTCAGCCCGCCAGCGCGGCGCAGCCGGCTCCCTCGGACCCACAGCTCCCAGCCCAGGTCTTGCAGCTTCGGCACGGCCTCGACGAAGCGCGCGGTGTCGATCGAGACCTCGTACGCGGCATGCGCCGTATAGGCAGGCTGCGCGATCCACCCGAGCTCGCTGGCGAGCTGGGCGCGCGCGTCGGCCTCCACGCCCTGCGCGCGCACGAAGACCCGCCGGGCGTCGGGATCGACCACGAGCGTTCCCCTGGCCGTGGTGGCCACCTCGATCTCGCCGTAGCGAAAGACCAAGCGACCGCCGAGCCGCGTGGTCTTCGGGAGCGGCTCGAGGTAGAGCCGCGGCACGGGCGTCCCTTGCACCGTGGTCCAGCCCAGCGCATCGAGCACCAGCTCGGGGGCCCGCGGCGAGCCGCCGATCGTCTCCACCAGCGCCGCGAGCTCACGGCTGGGCAGCCGCAGCGGCTCGCGCCCTGCCGCGACGAACCAGCGCGCGAGCTCGTCGCAGCCGTCGACCCGGATCAGCCGATCACCGGCGATCAAGTAGCTCGTGCTCGCGAACGCGGTGATCCGGTCCGCGGCCAGCATCTCATCGCCGCGCACCAGCTCGAGCGAGAGCGCGATCCCGCGCGCGGTATCCTGGGCGCGGAGCCGCGCGGTGAACGGCTCGTCGCCATCCCAGCGCAGCGGCGTCGGCGGCTCCCGCATGGCAGGAGCCGGGGGCTGGCGCCGGAGCCCAGGCGTGAGCTTGGGCTGGGGATCGAGCTGCAACCGGCCGCTCGCGCACAACGCCGGCAGCACGCGGGCGGCAGCGCTCGGATGGATCATCGCCCCGGTGATCTGACGATCGCCGTCGACCGCATCGCGCGGCGAAAATCCATGGGCGGAGTAGCTGTAGTAACGATGCGCGCGAGTGAACGTCGGCGTGCAGCCGAGGAGCAGCTCGATCAACGCGCGGTCGGACGCGCTCACGCTCCAGTCCTTGCCGAGCTGGAACATCGTCCGCTGCGCGAGCGTCCCGTCACGCTTGCGCGAGCGGCGGTGGATCGCGACCCGCAGGTCGGCCGGAATCACGCACGCCTCGCCCCGCTCGTCGCAGAAGGGGAGCTGCGCGAGGACGAGCTCGATCTCGGCCATCGCGGCGGAGGCCGGCGCCCGGGCGGGGACGTACTGGATCCAGCCGAGCCGGGCGCGCCAACCAGCATTCGCGCCGCGCCCTCCGCGCGCCGCGGTCGTGCGCCGCGGGGCGACGACCGGCGGGGTCACGAGCGACCGCACGGCAGGACGGGGGCTGGCGCGCTCGTCGTCGTCGTCGTCGTCGTCGTCGATGGCGTCGAGATCGGCCTCGGCGCCGTCGCCTTCGAACCCCAGCGACTGCTGCACCTCGCCGGGATCCTGGGCCTCGACGCTGAGCACGCGCCCTTCGGCGCCCAGATCGACGTGCTGCTGATCGAGGAGCTGGATGACCGCATAGATGTGCTTGCACGGGATTCGACCCGTGCCCAGCGGACACGAGCACGACGTGCGCAGCCGCTCCGGGGCGGAGACCGGGCACGCCACCGTGACCTGATAGGGGGACGGCCGCGTCCCGATGACCCGCGCCTCTGCGGTGCGGCCCTGCACCGAGAGCGCGATGACGTGACCACGCCGCGCGTACGCCTGGCCGCGTGACTGCGTCGAGCGGTCGAACGTCATGAGGATTCTAGACAGGAGTGCTCCAGGCACGAATGGCGTGTAACACACCACTACGACATCGGCCTTGGTTCCTGGCATCTGTGCTTCATCGACGATGCTCGTCGGCGAGCGATCTCGACTTCTGGCACGTCTCCTTGGATTAATTTTATATATACATATGTATTATTCAGTCTTGTTCCCTGTACTGGCGGCCTGTACCGGCGGCCTGTACCGGCGGCCGCGCAGCGCCGCCATTCACCGGCAGCGCCCGCCGCCGCCGCGGATCACGGCCGAGCCGCCGCCGCAGCCGCAGGCGCAGGCGGCCACGCGCCTGTCGCCCGTCACCTGCAGCGGATCGCTGCATCGTGCATCGTCTGCGGCCCCTGCGCCCGCCCCGCAATTTCTGCGGGATGCACGAGCGCCCCGGCAGAGCGCCCCACAGCTCCGCTAGCAGGCGGGCGATCTACCCGGAATAGTGGCGAAAAACCAGCCATGCTCGATCTTGCCCGTGCGCCTGACACCTCCGCACCGCTTGTGCGCCTCGATGGCTCGCCCTCTGCATAAGTCCGCGGCCATGGGCATGTTCACGCTCTCTCGTGAGGTGCCGCCGACGGCGGCCGACGGCACCAGCTCGTTGCCTGCACGGTCTCGTGAGGTCGTCATCTCTCGTGAGGTGCCGTCGGCGGCGGCCGACGGCACCTTCTCGCACGCGTTTGGTGCTCCCCTCCAGCGCTCGGCCGCTGGCTATACGCTGCGCCTGTTCGGGAAGCTCAATGGCCGGCCGGCTGGCTTGCTCGATCGTGGCGACGGCGACTTCATCGCCCAGACTGGCACCTTCTATTTCGGGGGCAAGACCGGCACGCAGGCGCTCGAGGCGCTGTTCGAGCGCTTCGACGGCAAGCGCTTCCCGTGGGCGGAGTGCCGGGGGCACTTCGCCGTGATCCTGCGCTGGCGGCGGCGCCTCTTCCTCGCCACCGACGCGCTCGGCGCCTACAAGGTCTATCACGACCGCGAGCAGGGGTGCTTCTCGAGCTCCTTCCTCGCCGTCCAGGCGGCGCTGCCGCGGGTCACGATCGACAAGCAGGGTTGCTACGAGTACGCGTGGAACGGCACCACGTTCGGGGACAAGACCTTCTTCCATGAGGTCCGCATGCTCCGCCAGGGCATGCTCATCGAGCTGACCGATCGGCCGACCGTCCTCGACACATGGCGGCTCGCCCCGGCGGCGCGCTCGACCGCCAGCTTCGAGGACACGGCGCAGCTCCACGCGGCGCGGCTGCGCGACCTGGTCCGGACCTATGCTGCCGGCGGCGGCCCGTTCCGCCTCGGGATGTCCGGCGGCTACGACTCGCGGCTGATCCTGGCGCTCCTGCTCGACGCCGGGAGCCGGCCGGAGCTGTTCGTGTACGGACCCCGGACCTCGCCGGACGTCGACCTCGCCCTCCGCGTGGCGAGCAGCGAGGGGCTGGCGATCGAGCACATCGACAAGAGCCAGTACGCCAGCGCGCTCGATCCCGTGCACCGGCTCCAGCGCGCCCACGACGGCATCGACGGGTGGAACGGGTACGGCGTGCTCAACAACGGCGCCGATGCCGAGGATCGGCTCGCGCGGGTCGCCGGGGATCAGATCCTCCTGAACGGCTCGTGCGGCGAGATCTTCCGCAACTTCTTCAACCTGCCGGACCGCCCGTATCAGCTCAGCCACATCGTCCCGGTCTTCTATTCGTACCTCCTGCCCCGCGCATGCACGCCAGCGTTCGACGTGCACGAGTACGAGTCCGGGCTCGTCGCCGACATGCAGAGCGCGATCTCGACCGGCGGGCGCTGGAAGACGCGCGAGGAGATCGAGGCGCTGTACCCGCTGCATCGCGGCCGCTACTGGACGGCGCGCGACATCGCGGTCAACAACCGTTTCGGGCGGGTGCTGTTCCCGTTCCTCGAGGCGGCCATCGTCGAGGGCACCGCCGCGATCCCGGTCGCGTTCAAGCAGTACGGGCGGCTCCAGGCGCGCATGATCGAGATCCTCCGCCCCTCGCTCGCCCGGTCTCCGACGACGCGTGGGTTCTGCCCCGCCGACCGCGTCCCGTTGCGGTACAAGCTGCTCAGCCAGGCCAACATCCAGCGCCCGACGTGGATCCGGCCGTACGGCTACCGGCTGCGCCACCGGCACCCGATCATCCGTCCCGAGTACCTGCGCGACGAGGCGCTCCGGCACGTGATCGATCCGGAGCTGCCGGTGATGCAGGCATACTTCCATCCCGAGCAGATCCACGACGGCGAGGTGCTCAACCGCGTCTGCACGATGGAGTGGCTGAGCAGCAGCCCGGCCCGCGCCACCTTCGAGCGGTACCAGGCCGCCAGCTAGCGCCACGCCCGCCGCAGCTAGGCGCCGTCGTGGCGGCCGTTGCCTCATCGGGGTGCTATGTTCTCGCCCGTGGCTTCAGTGGAAGCGGACTACGAGGATGGCGTGTTGCGACCGGTCACGCCGCTGCGGCTTCGTCCTGGCGAGCGCGTCCGCATCATCGTGAGGCGACAGTTCGATCCTGCTCGCTGGGACCTGGATCGCCTCGCGAAACATGGCGGCGAGGAAGATCTCGAGCTTGCGAGCACGGGCCTGGAGGACTGGGCTCGGTCGTTGAAGGATGAGGATGACCTTTGAGGAGAGGCGAGATCTGGTGGGCTGATCTCGGCGATCATCGGCCCCGAGAACAGACCGGCCGTCGACCGGTTGTCATCTGGCAAAGCGATGCGCTCTCGCGCGTGCTCCAGTCCATCCTCGTTATCCCGCTGACCACGAACCTCGACCGTGCTCACCTGGCGGGCACCGCCATGATCGAGCCTCGGGATGGCGCTCCTCCGGCGGCCTCGGTCGCGCTCGCGTTCCAGATGCGCGCCGTACCGAAGACTGCACTCCTGGAGCGGATCCGTGCGCTGACCGAGGAGGAAGAAAGCGAGCTGGAGCTCGCGACCGACGAGGCGCTCGGCCGCGTCGATCCGGACTAGCCTCGTCGTGTGAGCGAGTCTGGTGATGCCGCAGCGGTGGTAGTCACGCGGCGAGCGCCGCGGCGGCGACGAGGACGGCGAACCGCAGCGCGCGGCCGGCGAAGACGATGAGGCAGAAGGTGCGGGCCGGGATCGCGAGCGCGCCGGCGGCGGTCGCGACGAGCGAGAACGGCGGCAGGCCGAAGACGGCGCTCGCGGCGAGGACGAGCGTCTTGCTGCGGCCGCGATCGACCCAGGCGCGCACGCGCTCGAGCCGCGCGCGGTGCGGGCCGGACAGGCCGGCGACGCCGCGCGTGGCGTAGTAGATCGGCAGCTTGCCGGCGAGCTGGCCGGCGGCGGCGAGGAGGACCAGGGCCGGCAGCGGCGCGACGGCGGGGGCGAGCGCGAGCGCGACGCCGACGAGGAAGATCTCGATCGCGACGAGCGGCACGACGCTGCTGATCGCGGCGACGAGGAACGTCCCGGCGTAGAGCCCGAGCGCCTCGATGAGCTCCTCGGGGAGCCCCTCGGGTGTCACGCTAGCCGATCCGGCGGTGCACGGTGCGAGCCGCGGCGGCGCCGAGAGCGTCGAGCACGGTCACACACGCGACGAGGCCGAGGCCGCGGACGACGGGCCCGCGGCGGAGCGCGGCCCACGAGCCGGTCAGCGCGCGCAGGCCGAGGATCGCCAGGGCCGGCAGCGGGCCGAGCGCGCGCGTAGCCGGCACGGCGCGCGGCGCGTAGGCCGCGAGCACGAACGGCAGGAGCGAGACGGTGTCGGCGCCGCGCAGGAGGCGCACGGAGAGCCACTCGGCGAAGCCGTCGGGCCACGCGTGCACGACGCGCGCCTCGGGCGCGAACCGGAACGTGTAGCCAGCCTGGAGGAGCGTGAGGCCGAGCACCTGACACTGGCCGTGGAACATGTCGTCGATGGCGGGGTAGGGGTGCGCCGCGAACACGGCGCGCGCAAACGCGACGTTGTTCGCGAAGAAGTTGCGCACCGTCGGCGGCGCGTCCTCGATCGCGCAGCGGCGGCGCGCCTCGTCGAAGTACGGGAAGTCGAGCTCGTTCGCCAGGCGCGCGAGCGGCCCGGGGTACGAGGTGGCGCCGACCGCGACGCTGGCCTCGCCGGCTGCGATCGGGCCAGTCAGCGCGGCGAGCCAGCGCGGCGACGGATCGCAGTCGCCGTCGACGAACGCGACGATCTCGCCGGTCGTGGCGGCGAAACCCTGGTTCTTGTGCTCGTAGTAGTTGGCGTCGGCGGGCAGCTCGATCCAGCGGATCGCGCGGCCGTGCGCGGCTGCGATCCGCGCGCGCGCGTCGGCGTCGATCCCGGCGTGCGTCACGACGAGCTCGGCGTGCGCAGCGTCGAGTTGCGGTGCGAGCGTCGCGAGGAGCTTGGGTAGCCCGGCGGCGGCCGCGGCCGGATCGCCGAGGTTCCAGGTCTCCGCGACGACGGAGATCCTCACGATGCCGCCTCGTAGCTGGGGGCCTGCAGCGAGCGCGAGCACCACAGCTCCCGGTAGAGGTCCCACGTCGCGCGCATGGCGCCGACCAGGTCGTAGCGCGCCGCGTGCGCGCGGGCGGCGCGGCCCATGGTCTGCCGGCGCGCCGGATCGCCGAGGAGCGCGAGCAGCGCGCCGGCGAGCGCGCGCGGGTCGGCGCCATCGATCACGAGGCCGGTCTCGCCGTCGATGACGTGCTCGTGCGAAGCGCCGGCCGCCGCGACGACGGCGGGGAGCCCGCTCGCCGCCGCCTCGACGACGACGTTGCCGAACGTCTCGGTCTCGCTCGGGAACGCGAACACGTCGGCGGACGCGAACACGGCCGCGAGCTCCTCGCCGAAGAGCGGCCCGGCGGCGATCACGCCGGGCGCGGCGAGCGATCCCGCGAGCGGGCCCTCGCCGACGACGAGCAGGTGCGCGTCGGGGCGCGCGGCGTGGGCGAGCGCCCACGCGCGCTGCAGGGTGTCGAGGTTCTTCTCCTTCGAGAGCCGGCCGACGTACAGCGCGACGGGGCCGCCGCCGCGGACGCCGAGGCGCGCGAGCAGGTCCGGATCGCGGCGCGCGGGCTGGAACAGCTCGAGATCGACGCCGCGCTGGATCCGGCAGACGCGCTCGCCCGGTACGCCGAGCGAGATCAGCCGCTGCACGACCGCTTCCGACGGCGCGAGGCACAGCTCCGCCTGGCGATAGAACCAGCCGACGATCGGCCCGACGAGGTCGCGGACCATCGGCAGCCCGGTCATCCGGCCGGCGTACTCGGCCACCTCGGTGTGGTACTGCGCGATCACGGGCAGCCCGAGCATGCGGCCGGCGATCAGGCCGGCGATGCCCATCGGGCCGGGCGTGGCGAGCTGGACGAGATCGGCCGAGCGCGCGAGGTGCGCCGCGAGCGCGGGGAGCTCGGGGACGCTCCACGTCATGCCGGGGTAGAACGGCAGCGAGGCGCTCATCGCGGCGGAGATCCGGACGATCGCGTCGTCGCCGGGGCCGGGGCCGGAGCTGGGGCTGGGGCCGGGGCCGGGCGCCGCGGGGCCGATCAGCGTCGCCGCGCATCCGGCGCGACGGGCGGCGGCGACGAGCCGGCGCAGGCCGAGCGCGACGCCGTTGATGTCGTCGACGGTGTCCGTCACGATCGCGATGCGGGGGGCGGCCGGAGCCGCCTCGCGAGTCGCAGCGGCCGCGGCGCGCTGCGCGCGGAGCGCGGGCACGGCGGCGATCACGAGGCCCTCCCGCGGTCGCGCAGCGCGTTCGTGGCGGTCAGCGCCCAGAAGCCGAGCGCGAGCGTCACGCCGAACGAGCGATCGACCGTCGCGATCCGCTCGCGCAGCTCGGCCAGCGCGGCGCGCTCCTCATCGAGCACCAGCCGCTCAAGCGCCGCGGCGCAGCTCTTTGCGTGCCGCCGCTCGTCGGCGAGGATCGCGCGCACGACCTCGGCCGTCGGGTGGCTCGCGCCGGACGCGCGCTCGTGCTCCTCGAGGACGCCGAGGTGGCGTCCGAACATGCGCACGCCGGTGGCCTCGAACTGCGCCGCGATCGCGAGCAGGACGACGACCGGGCCGGCGGCGAACGAGCCCGCGTACGGCGCGCACGCGCGCTCGATCCACCACAGCTTGGCGCGCGCGATCGCCGGCAGCGGCCGCGCCGTGGCCGCGCCGAGCTCGGCCATCCGGGCGCGCAGGAGCTGGGCGTGGCGGCGCTCGTCGGCGAGCTGGCGATCGAGCAGCTTCGAGAGCCAGCGCGGCGGCGCCGCCGCGCCGAGCGTCTGCCGGAGCGCGTCCGACTCGGCGCTCTCCTCGCTCCACAGGTACTCCTCGAGGATGTGCGCCTCGGCCCGCGGCGAGCCGATCGACATCGTCAACGCGTGGCGCTTGATGCCGTCGACGGCGCGCCGTTGCAGCTCTCGCATGATCATCGGAGCGACGCGGAGCAACACGCGTACCGCTCCGATCGCCCGACCCTTGCCGGCTTCTTCCGCGGCTCGCCGCGCCCCAGCGTCCGATCGTCAACGCAGGCGTCCACGGCTTACCGCCGACGGTAGAGTGCCGGCATGTCTGCCGCGGCGATGCCATGACTGCCAGGGCCGATATCCGGCTGTACCGCGTCGCGCACGGCAAGCTCCTCCCCT
This sequence comes from Kofleriaceae bacterium, assembly GCA_035558535.1. Taxonomy (GTDB): domain Bacteria; phylum Myxococcota_A; class Polyangia; order Haliangiales; family Haliangiaceae; genus JABFXX01. Next base: position 69,760 of record DATMCI010000104.1, on the reverse strand, counting down.
CGCTGGTCACGCGAGGCCTCCTGTGCCGGCGAGCTGTCCACGCCGAGGGCATTCAGTTTCAGACGATCTCGAACGAGGAGATCGAGGCCAAGCGCGCCGCCACGGCGGTGCCCTGCGGTCCCGGCGGGACGCTCCACGACTACGTTCCGTTTCACTTCGGGCCGCGGTCTCCGATGATGTCCCGCATCAGCTACCGCAACCTGCCTGCGTACACGCAGGGGCAACGACCGCTGGTCTACCTGGTGACCTCGGTCGCGACGATCACCTCGGCCGGGCTGCGGTTCGTTTACACAGATGGCCACCCGCTGGCGTCTCTCAGCGATACGTTCGACGATGCCGATCTGATCGAGGAGCAAGTCGATCTCCCGCTGATGCGAGCCCGTTACTGGAAGGACACCGAGGACGACCCGGATCGTGAACGCCGCCGGCAGGCGGAGCTCCTCGTCCACGAGCGCGTGCCGTGGGAGGTCATCGAGGAGATCGGCGTCATGGATGCCGCGATCAAGAGCAGGGTCGAGGAGATCCTCTTGAGCGCTTCGGGCACGCCGCACGCGCCACGAGTGAGCGTCAGGCCGGGTTGGTACTATAAGGAGGTTCAGCCATGATCGAGGTCGGTTCGGGAGATCTGCTCGCCGCTGACGTGGAGGCGCTCGTCAACACGGTCAACACGGTGGGCGTGATGGGAAAGGGGCTCGCGCTTCAGTTCAAGCGCCGGTTCCCCGCGAGCTTCGATGCCTACGCGGCAGCGTGCAAGCGCGGCGAAGTCGTGATCGGCCGCATGCACGTGGTGGAAACGAATGAGCTGGCGAGACCTCGCTACATCATCAATTTCCCGACCAAGAAGCACTGGCGCGATCCGTCTCGGCTCGAGTACGTGCGCGCCGGCCTGGATGCACTTGTCGAGGAGATCCGCACGCGGCGCATCCGTTCGATCGCCGTGCCGCCGCTGGGCTGCGGAAACGGCGGCCTCGCATGGCCCGATGTCGAGCCCCTGATCGAGCAAGCGATGGCCGAACTCCCCGAGGTTCGCGTCGTGGTGTTTGCGCCGAGCGACATCCGTCCCACGCTCGTCCCCGGCGATGCTGCCGGCAAGCCGCTCAGTCGCGCACGCGCGCTGCTCGTGAAGTTGATTGATGCATACGCGACCCTCGACTACGCACTCACCAAGATCGAGATCCAGAAGCTCGCGTACTTCCTCCAGGTCGCCGGGGAGGATCTCAGGCTGCGCTATGCGAAGCAGCAGTTCGGACCGTACGCGGATCAGCTGCGTCACGTGTTGATCGACATGGAGGGCACGCTCCTCACGGGTGTGATCGCGGATGCCCCACGCGCAGAGATCCGACTCTTGCCGGAGGCCACGGCCATGGCCGATCAACTGATCGGAGACGACGTCGAGGCCAGGGCACGGCTCGAGCGGGTGGGGCGGCTGATTCGCGGCTACGAGACGCCGTACAGCATGGAGCTCCTGGCAACTGTCCACTGGGTCGCCGCGCACGAGGGAGCGCGCACGGCGTCCGAGGCGCGTGATCGCGTGCAGAGCTGGAACGAACGCAAGAAGGCGCGCTATCGAGAGCGGCACATCGAGAAGGCGTGGCAGCGGCTCGAGAGCGAGGGATGGATCGGCGGCTCGGGCGAGCCCGAGCCCGCGCAGGCATGAGCGACCGTTGCCGGATTCTTCCGCGGCTCGCCGTGCTCCGACGTCCGATCGTCAACGCTGGCGTCCACGGTTCGCAGCGAGCTTCGCAGGCTACTGTAGCGCCAGCGGCGATCAGCCCCAGCGCAGCCAGATCGTCACGGCGGTGAGCGCGAGGTAGCCGGGGATCTCGAGCGTCTCGAGCCGCGGCTGCGTGCGGCGCGCCCAGCCGACCAGGTGCACGACGGTCATCGCGCCGAACGCGATCACGAGCAGCTCGAGCAGGAACGCGCGCGGGGCGGGCTGCCAGGCCACCCGCACCGCGGCCGCGGCGACGGCGAGGATGACGCAGCCGAGGCAGCGGCCGAGGTACACGGTGAGCGGGTCTTGCCGCACCTCCCAGCCGAAGCGGCGCGCCCACGCGAGCGGCGCGAACGCGAGTGGCAGGCCGTAGCCGAGCGAGAACACCACCGCACACCCGACGAGAAACCACGAAGTCAGCATGTCCTCCCCCTCCTACGAACGGCCTGCGAGTCTGTTACAGATTGCCGCGTGGCAAGCATACGCTGGAAGAAGCTGATGGCTCGGCCCAGCGCACAGCGGAAATTGCGCGCACTCGCTGCGGGATGCAGCGGTTCCTCGAGCAATGTCCGCCGGGTCGCGAGCAGGGCGCGCCCGTTTGAGCCCGAAGGCGTCGAAGTCGGCGGCAGTTCTGGACTTGTGGACAGCACAGGAAGTGCCGGAAGTGCCGGAGGCGCCGGTGGAGGCCGGGGCGGACCACGGAGACGGACATGGACTACATTGCTGCGCGGTCATGAGATCCATTACGATGCGCGGTAGCAGAGCATCACGGACGACGAAGAGGAGGGGGGTGGGCGATGATGCGGACCTCGATACGAGCCGTCCATGCGACAGGGCGACTCGCTGTTCTGATCATTCTCTTGGCCCTCCTCGGAGTGGCGGGGGGGCCCCGGCGCACCGTTGCACAGCCGAGAACGACGGCTCCGCAAGCACCGCTCGAGGAGGCCACTCGGCTCGAGAAGGCGGCCCAAGCGCTGTACGAGCAGGGCAAGTTCCAGGAGGCGATTCCGCTGGCCGAGCAAGTGCTTGCAATTCGCGAGAAGGCCCTTGGAGGAGCTCATCCCGCGGTCGCGGACAGCCTGAATGACCTGGCGACGTTCTACTGGGCGCAAGGGTTGTACGCGCGCGCCGAGCCGCTGTTCGGCCGTGCGCTCGCCATCCGCGAGAAGGTGCTCGGCCCGAACCACCCGGATGTCGCGGCCAGCCTCCACAACCTGGCGCTGCTCTACGCTACGCAAGGGTTGTACGCGCGCGCCGAGCCGCTGTTCGGCCGTGCGCTCACCATCCGCGAGAAAGTGCTCGGGCCGACGCACGTCGACATCGTGCCCACGCTCACGAGCCTGGCCCTGACCTACAAGCACCAGGGCATGTACGCGCGCGCCGAGCCGCTCTATGTCCGCTCGCTCGCCATCGCGGAGCAAGCGTTCGGCCCGACGCATCGCGAGGTGGCGACGGTCCTCATCAACCTGGCAGCGCTCCATCGGACGCGAGGCGCGTACGCGCGCGCCGAGCCGCTCCTGAGCCGCGCTCTCGCCATCCAGGAGCAGGTGCTCGGAGCGGCGCATCCCGCCGTCGCAGATAGCCTCATCAACCTGGCGGCGCTGCACCACGAGCAAGGCGCGTACGCGCGTGCCGAGCCGCTCCTGCACCGGTCGCTCGCGCTCCTGGAGAAGGCGCTCGGCACGACGCACCCTAAAGTCGCGTCCACTCTCAACCAGCTGGCGCTGCTCTATCGGACGCAAGGCGCGTACGCGCGCGCCGAGCCGCTCTATGCCCGTGCGCTTGCCATCCGGGAGCGGGTGTTCGGGCCCACGCACCCCGAGGTGTCGACTAGCCTCTTCAACCTGGCCATCATCTATCAAGACCAACGCGAGCACGCGCGCGCCGAGCCGCTCCTGCTCCGCGCGCTGGACATCCGGGAAAAGGCGCTCGGAGCGACGCACCCCGAGGTGGCGTATGTCCTCGGGGGCCTTGCGGGCCTCTACAAGGCGCAAGGCGCGTACGCGCGCGCCGAGCCGCTCCTGAGCCGTGCACTCGCCATCCGGGAGAGCGCGCTGGGCCCGACGCATCCATACGTCGCGATAAGCCTCACGAGCCTGGCGCTCCTCTATCTGGCACAAGGTGCGTATGTGCGCGCCGAGCCACTGCTGACCCGCGCACTCGCCATCCGGGAGCACGCGCTGGAGCCGGCCCACCCCGACATCGCCACCAGCCTCGGTCACCTCGCACAGCTGTACCAGGCGCAGGGCGCGTACGCGCGCGCCGAGTCGCTCTATGCACACGCCGCCGAGATCCGGGAAGTGAGCCTGAAGATCGAGCTTGAGCGGCTCTCGGAGTCGCGCCGATGGGCCCTGATGGCGCTCCTGCGCGGCGATATCGATCAGCTGGTATCGTTCCACGCCCACTCGGTGCCCGCGAGCGCGCAGACCCTCGACCTGGCGCTGACCACGGTCTTGCGGCGAAAGGGCCGCATCCTCGATTCGCTCGTCGATCACGGGGCAGCGCTCCGCGCCCATCTCACGTCGCAGCTTCGCGGCAAGCTCGCCGAGCTCTCGGACGCCCGCGCCGAGCTCTCAGCGGGGCTTCGCAGGCCGCCCGATGGGCGAGCAACGCAGGTGCAGGCGCAGACCCGCGCGCAGGCGGAGCTCCGATCCCGGATCGATGATCTCGAAGCGGAGCTCGTCGCGGCAAGCGCGGAGTATCGGATCCGGGCGGAGCCGGTCACGGTGGCCAAGGTCCAGGCGGCGCTGCCGCGCGGCGCCGCCCTGGTCGAGCTCGTGCAGTACCGCCGCTTCGATCCCCGCCAGGGGACGCCCTGGCAGGAAGTGCGCTACCTGGCCTACCTGTTGCCCTGGCGAGGCGCGCCGCAGTGGATCCCGCTCGGGGAAGCGGCCTCGATCGACGTCGGCGTCGACGCGGTGCTCGCCATGATGCGCAAGGATGCCGACGCGGCGGCGACCCGCGTGGCGCTGCGCCGCCTCGACGAGCTCCTGCTCGCGCCGATCCGTGACCGGCTCGCAGGACAGGGAGTGTTGCATGTCATCCTGTCGCCGGATGGCAAGCTCAACCTTGTCCCCTTCGAGGTGCTGATCGATCCGCAGGGGCACTACGCGATCGAGCAGTGGCTGGTGAGCTACGTGACCAGCGGTCGCGATCTGCTGCGGCTGGGCTCGCGGCTCGCGCCCCGATCGACGGCAACGATCGTGGCGGATCCGGACTACGGTCCGGGCCCGCCGTTCGGGCGGCTGGCAGGCACCCGCGCCGAGGTACAGGCGATCGCGGGATATCTGAGCAACCCCAGGGCGCTGACGGGCGAGCACGCCACCAAGCTGGCACTCGCCGGGCTCGAAGGCCCGGCGGTGCTCCATATCGCGACCCACGGGTTCTACGCCCGCGGCACCGCGGCGCCTGCGCCGGTGCCTCCGCCCGGCTCGGAGCGCGGCATGTTCATCGAGGCCACGGCGCTGCCGGCTCCACCGCCGACCGTGGATCCCTCGGATGCGCTCGATCGTGCGGGGATCGCGCTGGCGGGCGCCAACAGCCGACCCGACGGGATCGCGAGTGCGCGGGAGCTGGCGAGCTACGACTGGTGGGGAACGCAGCTCGTGGTGCTGTCGGCGTGCGAGAGCGGAGTGGGCGCGGTGCCCTCTGGAGAAGGCGTGTACGGCCTGCGCCGTGCGCTCGTCCTCGCGGGGACGCAAGCGCAGGTGGTCAGCCTGTGGAATGTCAGCGACGTGGGGGCGGGGGCGCTGATGCGCGAATTCTACGGCGCGCTTGCGCGTGGGGTGGGACGCGCGCAGGCGCTGCGCGCAGCCAAGCTAGCCATGCTCCACCAGCCGCAGTACGCGCATCCCTATTACTGGGCGGCGTTCATCGCGGCCGGGGACTGGCGCCCACTCGACAAGGCCACGATGCGGAGCGTGACCATCGCCCCCTGAGGGCTACTCGGGGCGAGTGCCGCGTCGCCTCGGTTGCCCGTGCAATGCGAGATCTGTAGGTACGTGTTTCGCTAGCAGGAATACACGAACATGTATTGAGAGCTACCTCGCTGGCCATCGCCGGGCGTGCAACGCAACCGGCCCCGGGGGACTACGCCAGGAGCGCCTGGTGGGCGTCGCGGAGCTGGGCGAGCTCGGCGAGGCCGCGGGCGCGCGCGGCGGCGAGCGGCTCGTCGGCGCCGACCTCGACGCGGACCTCGTAGTAGCTCTTGAGCTTGGGCTCGGTGCCGGAGGGGCGCATGATGACGCGCCGGCCACCGGCGAGCCGGAAGACAAGGACGTCGCTCGGCGGCAGGCCGCCCTCGCCGCGCGAGAGGTCGGCGACCTCGGTGATGGCGAGGCCGGCGAGCTCGCGCGGCGGCGCGCCGCGGAAGCGGGTCATCGCGGCGCGGATCTCGGCGAGGCCGTCCGCGCCGGGCCGCGTGATCGACACCTGCTCGGTCACGAACAGGCCGACGCGCCGGTAGATGTCGTCGAGGTGATCGGCCACCGAGCGGCCGCGCGCGCGGTTCCAGGCGGCGAGCTCGGCGAACACGAGCGCCGCCGAGACGCCGTCCTTGTCGCGCACGAGCGGGCCGACGCTGTAGCCGAGCGCCTCTTCGTAGCCCACCACGAAGCGCCCGCCGTGCTCGCGCTCGTAGTCCATCGCCGCGTTGCCGATCCACTTGAAGCCGGTGAGCGTCTCGCGGTAGTCGGCGCCGGCCTGCTGCGCCAGGAAGCCGAGCAGCTGCGACGAGACGATCGTCGTCGCCACCATGCGGCGATCCTTGGGGCCGACCTCGAGCAGGTAGTCGGCGAGGAGCACGCCGACCTGATCGCCGGTGAGCAGGCGATAGCGTTCGCCCTCGGGGATCGCGGCGCACAGCCGATCGGCGTCGGGATCGTTGGCGAGGACCAGGTCCGCGCGGACCTCCGCGGCGAGCGCGAGCACGCGATCCATCGCGCCCTTCTCCTCGGGGTTCGGGAACGCCACGGTCGGGAACTCGGCATCGGGCTCGCGCTGCGACGGCTCGGTGTGGACCTGGGGAAATCCGCCGCGCTGGAGCGCGGGCTCGACGGACGCGGCGCCGACGCCGTGCAGCGGCGTGTACGCGATCACGAGCGCGCGGCCGTCGACGGCGGGGCTCGCGCGCAGCGCGATCACCTGCGCGAGGTACTCGTCGTGCAGCGCCTCGTCGAGATCGACGACGAGCCCCTGGCCCCGCAGCGCGGCGAGCTCGGGCATGGGGAGCTGATCGCTGCGGCCGATCCGCGCGATCGCCGCGGCGATGCCGGTGTCGTGCGGCGGGATGATCTGCGCGCCGTTGCCCCAGTAGACTTTGTAGCCGTTGTACGCGGGCGGGTTGTGGCTCGCGGTGACCATCACGCCGGCGCACGCCTGCCTGGCGACGACGGCCCACGCGGTCGTCGGCGTCGGCCACGGCCGGTGCGCGAGGTAGACCTTGATGCCGGCGCCGCCGAGCACGCGCGCGGTGTCCTCGGCGAACACGCGCGAGTTGCGGCGCGCGTCGTGACCGATCAGGACGCCCCGCGCGCGCGCGTCGGGGACCTCGGCGAGCAGGTACGCCGCGAGACCGGCGCTGACCTTGCGGACGAGCACGCGGTTCATGCGCTGCGGCCCGGCCCCGAGGATGCCGCGCAGCCCGGCGGTGCCGAACTCGAGCGCGCCGGTGAAGCGCTCGGTGAGGTCGCGCTGCGCGGCGGTGTCGGCGCGATCGTAGGCCTCGAGCAGCGCGCGCAGCTCGCCGGCGGTGGTCGGATCGGGATCTTCGGCGAGCCACGCCTCGGCGGCCTCGCGGATCGGCGGGTGGAGCGACATCGCTCCGACTATATGCAATTAGTTCTTCGCAGGCGTGGCGGGCGCGGCCTTCACCTCGTCCAGCTTCTTCTTCATCTTGGCGATGAGGCCGTCGAAGCCGTCCTTCTCGACGATCTTGTTGAAGCTGGTGCGGTAGTTCTCGACGAGGCCGACGCCGTCCGTCTTGATATCGAACGCGCGCAGCTTGTCGCCGTCCTTGACGAGCACGTAGTCGACCCCGATCGAGAACGGGCGGCCCTTGCGCTGCGCGTTGACCTTCGTCGTGACGACGATGTTGCCGTCCTTGTCCGTGGTCTCGCCGGTGTAGGCCACCGTGTACTCGAGGTTCGCGCGCAGGCCGCGGATGTAGTTCTCCTCGATCAGCTGGCGCAGGAGCGAGAGGAACTGCTCCTGCTGCTCCTTCGACAGCTTCGGCCACTGATCGACCATGGCGCGCTTGCCGAGCTGATCGATGTCGATGAAGTTGCGCACGCTCGTCGTGACCTTGCCGGCGAGCTCCTTCTCCTCCTTCGAGCCGGCCGCGACCTTCTGCTTGAGGAGGCCCGCGATGGCCGTGTTGGCCTGCTTCACGGCGGCGGTGCCCGGGCCGTCTTTGGCCGGCGCTGGCGCCGGTGCCGGCGCCTTGGCGTCCGGCGCGGCCACGGCAAGCGCGGGCGCGATCAGGCAGGGCACGGCAGACGCGGACGAGATCAGAAAAGCGACGGTGATTCGGCGCAGCATGGGGCTCCTGTACGGCTCGTCATGGACGACGCGGGGCGGCGCGGAATTCACCGGTCGCCCGCCCCAGGCGTACCACGGCGACGTTCCACTGGTAGACGGACTGCGCCCACCGCGCGCGCATCTGGAACCAGGCGATGTAGGCGTCCGCGAGATCCTTGGTCTCGGCGGCGCCGATGGCGTCGGCCTGGAGCACGGACGCGATCCAGGCGCGCGCGGCCTGCTCACCCTCGGCGGCGGCGGCGACCTTGTCGCGCGCGGCGGTGGCCTCGGCGAGCGCGGTGCTCGCGTCGTAGCTGGCCCCGGCGGCGGCGAGCTCGCGTAGCGCGTGCGCCCGGGCGGCCTCGGCGCGCGCCCGCGCGACGCGCGCCTTGACGTTCCACGGCTCGGCGGTCCACTGCAGCGCGAGGACGAGGCCGGCGCCGGAGCGGTTGTACGGATCGCTCGCGAACGCGCTCGGCGGATCGTCGACGCCCTGCGCGCGGGCGATCACGCCGCTGCCGACGAGCGCGACATCGGGCCAGTAGTAGCTCGCGGCCATCCGCGCGAGCTCGTCGGCGGCGACGGCGCCCTCTCGGGCGGCGCGCGCCTGCGGGCGGGCCTCGCCGGTCGCCGCGCCGGGGAGCGGGCGCTCGATCGCCGCGAGCACCTGGTCGTCGATGTCGGCGCTGGGCACGCCGGTCAGCGCGCGCAGACCGGCGAGCCCCTGCAGCTCGCCGCCGCGCGCCTCGGCGCGCTGCGCCTTGGCCTCGGCGAGCAGGACCGCGACGCGCTGCTTGTCCTGGATCGTGGGCGCGTCCTTGCCGGTGCGCTCGTCCATGCGCGCGCGCGCCTTGCCGATCTCCTCGATGCCATCGTCGAGCATGGCCCCGAGCTCGCGCGCGAGCTTGACGCCCCAGTACGCGCGCGCGGCGTCGACGGCGAGATCGCCGGCGGCCTCGTCGGCGAGCGCGCGCTGCGCGGCGAGGCCGGCGCGGGCGGCGCGGCGGGCGTGGGCGATCTTGCCGAACGTGTACAGGGGCTGCGTGACGTCGAGCTGCGCGCTGCCGAACACGCCCTCGAACTCGAGCGCGAAGTTCTTGGGGCTGGTCTGCGTGCAGTCGATGTTCACGCACTCGATCTTCGGGCTGATCGTGCCGTACGCCGTGGCCTTGATCCGCGGCAGCCGCGCGGCGTCGGCCTCGTCGACGCGGGCGGCCGCGGCGGCGGCCTCGCCCTCGGCCATGCGCGCGCGCGGGCCGGCGAGCGCCTTGGCGATGGCCTCCTCGAGCGTCAGCTTCGTCGCCGCGGGCGGGGCCGCGCCGGCCGCGCCTTGGGCGAGGGCGCGGCCCGGGTCGGCGAGGAGCGCGAGGGCGAGCGCGAGTGCGAGTGCGGAGGCGGGCGCGGAGGCGGGCGCGGGGGCGGGCGGGCGCATGGCCCGCGTTTGTAGCGCGCCGCGCGGCTGCGCGGCTACGTAGGCTACGCGGCGCGCGGCGCGGGATCATCCTCGCGCGCGGGGGCGCCGCAGTGTGGGCACGACACGAGCTCGGCGGGGAACGGCCCGCCGCAGTAGCTGCAGAACGTCTTGCCGACGAGCGCGTCGCGGATCGGGATCAGGTCGGGGCGCGGGTACTTGGCCTCGAGCTCCATCGACGACAGCCGGTCCTCGTCCTGCGCGGGCTGCCACACGATCTCGATCGCGACGAGGTCGGACGCGGTGCGGTTCGACGCGGCCTCGAGCGCCTGGCGCAGGTGCTCGCCGTCGCCGATCTGCGCGACGGTGAACAGCTCGCTGCGCGCGGCGATGATGAGCGAGACGAGGATGAGCCCGGCGCCCTCGTCCGAGCGCGGCGTGTATTCGCCGCCGTCGGTCAGGCGCTTCTGGCCCTGGACGTTCGAGATCGTCTCGCGCGAGAACCGCGCGCGCGCGTCGTCGACGTGCTTGTCGAACGTGGACTTCGCCGCGCCGAGCGAGCGCATCGGCTCGTTGACCGCGCCGCCGTAGACCCAGGCGTCGCGGACGCGCCGGAGCAGCAGGCAGACCTCGCGCAGCATGCCGAGCCGCCCCTCCTCGGTGGAGGTGTCGGCGGTGCTCGCGATCCGCGCGAGCTCGGTCTGGATGAACTTGCGCGCGCGGCCGTCGAGCGCGACGCGGAGCACGCTCACGTCGACGTGGTCGACCGGCGGCTCGTACGTGGGCATGATCGACGGGTAGCTGTAGTCGCCGGAGCCGGACTGCTGCATCGCGTTGAAGAAGAAGACGGCGACCCCGCCGATGACCAGGATGACGACCCAGAACGCGCTCGAGCCATCGCAGCCACCGCCGCCGCTGCTGCTGTAGCTGCCGCCGCTGCTGCTGTAGCTCGTGCCCGAGCTGTAGCTGCGCGGGCTGGAGCTGCTGTAGCTGCGCGAGCTGGAGCTAGAGCTGTAGCTGCGCGAGCTGGACGAGCTCGACGAGCTCGACGACCGCGAGCTGCCCCAGCTGCCGCCGCCCATGCGGCCGCCGGTGTCCGCCCAGGCGGCGCCGGCGAGCCAGAGGAGAAACGTGAGAACGAGCCAGGGGCGACGGACCCTCATCGGCGCATCGTAAACGATGCGGGACCGATCAGGCGCGGCTGCGCAGGATGATGCGCGTGATCTCGAGCGGCGCGAGCAGCCGCACCGGCGGGCCCCAGTAGCCGCACCCGCGCGTGACGTAGAGCTGGGTTTGGCCGTACTCGTAGCGCCCGGCGAGCAGGCCGCCCTGCTGCAGCTTGACGATGTAATGCCACGGCCAGATCTGGCCGCCGTGCGTGTGGCCGGAGAGCTGGAGGTCGACGCCGTGGCGCGCGGCGCGCCGCACCTGGCGCGGCTGGTGCGCGAGCAGGACGAGCGCGGTGCTGGGATCGCGCCCGGCCGTCGCGGCGGCGAGGTCCTCGCCGTGACCGGGGCCGCCCGCGTTGTAGTCGTCGACGCCGGCGAGATCGAAGCTGGCGGCGCCGCGGCGGATCGCGACGCGCTCGTTGCGCAGGTAGCGCGCGCCGAGCCGCGTGAGCTCCTCGATCCACGGATCGACGCCGGCGTAGTACTCGTGGTTGCCGGTCACGGCGAACACGCCGTGCGGCGCGCGGAGCTGGCCGAGCGGCGCGATCTCGTCGCGCAGGTCGGTGACCTTGCCGTCGACGAGGTCGCCGGTGAGCGCCACCAGGTCGGGCGCGAGCGCGTTCGTGCGATCGACGACGCGCTGGACGAACGCGCGATCGATCGTGAGCCCGACGTGCAGATCGGAGAGCTGGACGATCGTGAAGCCATCGAGCTCGCGCGGCAGCTTCGGCAGCGCGACCTCGACGTCGACGACCTCGTGCTCGCCGCGGGCGGAGACCATGCCGCGCGCCACGCTAGCTCCTGCCACCGTGGCGGCCGCGCCGCCGGTGACCCGCGCGAGGAACCGCCGCCGCGACGGCGACGGCAGCTCCGGATCCGGCCCGGGATCCGGCCCGGGATCCGGTAACGGCGCGCCGCGCGCGCGCCGCACGCGCCGGCCGAGCGCCGCGGCGAGGCGCAGGAGGTCGAGCGCGAGGAGCACGACGAACGAGAGCCCGACGAGCGCCATCCATGGCATCGAGACCCACGACAGGGTCCCCGACAGCACGGGCGCGTAGGTGCGGCTCGAGATCGTGATCGGCACCGACACGAACAGGAGCGCGAACGCGATCGTCGCCGCGGCGTGCCACGGCCGCGGCAGCTCCGCGCGGCGAACGAGGCGGATCCATACGTAGGTGTGAATGCCGGCGGACAGGGCGCTCGAGAGCACCATCCGGGCGATCAGCGCGAGCACGAGTCACCATAGCAGGGTTCTACAGCGCGGCGCGCTCGACCTGCGCGGGGAGCCCGCCGCGCGGCCGGAGCGTGACGAGCGGCTCGGGCGCCACCTGGGTCGCGAGCACCCGCAGCCGCGCGTGCTGGACCATCGTCGCCAGGCAGAGCTGCGCCTCGAGCAGCGCGAAGTGCGAGCCGATGCAGACGCGCGGGCCGGCGCCGAACGGGAGGTAATGGTGGCGCGGCCGCGCCTTCTTCGCCTCGGGCAGCATCCGCTCGGGCCGGAACGCGAGCGGGTCGGGGAAGTATTCGGCGCGGCGGTGGATGCCGCGGATGTAGACGAGCACCGTCGAGCGCGCGGGCAGGGTGTGGCCGCCGAGCTCGACGTCGCGCAGGGCCTCGCGGCCGGTCACGTACGCGGGCGGGTGCAGCCGCATCGCCTCCTCGATCACCGCGAGGTTCAGCGGCAGGCTCGGCAGATCCTCGACGGTCACGGGCCGATCGCGGCCGGTCGGCCCGACGACGCGCCGGAGCTCCTCCTCGAGCTGCCCAAGGACGCCGGGGTTTCGGCCGAGCTCGTACCACGTCCAGGTCAGCGCGTTCGCCGTCGTCTCGTGCCCGGCGAGCAGCAGCGTCATGACCTCGTCGCGGACCTCGCGATCGGTCAGGCCCCTGGCGGCGGTGCCGGTTGTGGCCTCGGCAGTGGCCTCGGCAGCGGTCTCGGCCTCGTCGCGCGCGAGGAGCAGCATCGACAGGACGTCGCCGCGGTCGGTGCCGGCGCGCCGGCCCTCGCGGATCAGCCGGTACACGACCTCGTCGAGCGCGGCCACGGCGCGCCGCATCTGCACGTGGCGGCGCAGCGGCCAGTGGTAGCCGAGCTGCACGACCGAGGTCAGGTTGGCGCGCACCGCGCGCTGCGCGAGCTCGAGCCCGCCGGCCACGGTGCGCGCGTCGCCCCGCACGTCGGCGCCAAACAGCGTGCGCCCCGCGATCGCGAGCGTCAGCTCCATCATCTCGTGCGAGAGATCGATCCGCCGGCCGGGCGTCCACCGCGCGAGCTGCGCCCGCGTCTCGGCGACCATCACCTCGCCGTACGCCGCGAGCCGGCGCGGCGCGAACGCCGGCGCGAGGAGCTTTCTGTGCCGCTTGTGCGGCTCGCCCTCGGCGGTGAGGAGCCCGTCGCCGAGCAGCGGCATCAGGAACTTGAGGCCCATCGACTTCTTGAACGCGGCCGCGTCCTCGACGAGGATCTGGTGGGCGAGGTCGGCCGAGCTCGCGACGTAGACCGGCAGGTACACCATCTGCAGCCGTGCCAGCGGCGCGGTCCGCGCGGCCGCGTCGTGCAGCGCGAGCTGGTCCCGGCGGAACGCGAGGAGGTTGCCGAGCACGGGGAGCCCGGGCACGGCGGGGACGGAGGTCGCGGTGGGGACGGACGCGAGCAGCGGGCTCGGCATGGCCGGCTGTGGCGTCGGCGGCGATTTGTGCAGGGGGCTCGGCGTCGGGGTGGCCATCGGTGTTGACCAGAATGCGAGTGTTTGCTCACATTGACAACTCGCGTTCGATCCCGGGCGCGCCAAGGTTTGCCATGTACCGCCAAGTCAAGACGACGCCTCGTAAACGCCCGCGCCAGGACCGCAGCCGCGCGACGGTGGACACGGTTCTGGCGGCCACGGCTCGGGTTCTGGTGAAGCGCGGGTTCGACGGCCTCACCACGAACGCGGTGGCGGAGGCGGCGGGCGTCTCGGTGGGCTCGCTCTACCAGTACTTCCCGAACAAGGAGGCGCTGGTCGCGGCGCTGATCGAGAAGCACGTCGAGGACATGAACGCGGCGATCCTGTCCGAGCTCGTGCGCGTGGCGAAGCTCCCGATCGGCGAGGCGGTGCGCGCGGTGATCGAGCTGACGATCAAGGCGCACGCGATCGAGCCGGAGCTGCACCGGGTGCTCACCGAGCAGGTGCCGCGCGTCGGCCGGCTCGCGAAGCTGCGCGAGCTGGACGCGATCTGCCACCGCATGGTCGCGGGCCTGCTCACCGCGCGGCGAGATGAGCTGGCGATCACGGATCCCGACATCGCCGCGTTCATCCTCGTGGCGTCGATCGAGGCGATCACCCACCACGCGGCGCTGTTCGCGCCCGAGCGGCTGCGCGATCCGCGCCTGATCGACGAGGCGTGTGCGCTCGTCACGCGGTACCTCGGCGTCGCCGAGAATTAGCGCCACTCTCGCTGTAGAGTGCGGGCGTGAGACCGCACCCGCTCTGCCTCGTCCTCGTCGCCACCCTCTGCGCTGCGTGCCCGCAGAAGCGCGGCGACGGCAAGCCCGTCGCGCAACCTGGCCTCGGCTGCCCGTCCGCGGGCGCCGTGTACCTGGCCTCGTACCTGACGCCGGATGAGGGCGGCGACAAGGGCGGCCACACGGGCTGGGTGCTGCCGCTGCACGACAAGGTCGTCGACTCGATCGACGGCATCCCCGACTACCAGGCGATCGACGCGGCGGCCGCCGCGGCGGCGGGCGTGCCCGCGCCGCCGAAGGTCGCGTGGCTGCTCACGCCCAGCGGCCCGTGCAAGGCGACGATCGGCGGCTTCTACGCCGCGGCGGTCGATGGCCCGCCGGCCAACATCGCGTACGGCGTCGAGCTCGCCGGGTGCGCCGCGCCGCCGGAGGGCAGCGAGGGCTCTGCGATCGTGCTCACGTACGATGGCTCGTACAATGGCGCGAGCGCCGATGCCGGAGCGCCGACGGACTGCAAGATCGTCCCGCCCCGGCCGGTGGCCGCGCGCCTGGGCGAGCACGACGACAAGGGCACGTGGTCGCGGCCCAAGAAGGAGACGCCGATCCCAGCCGCGTTCGCGACGGTCATCCCCGAGCGGGCGTGCGATCCGCCCGGGTGCGAGAAGCTCTGGTCGATCGCGCAGGTCGACGTCGGCGGCAAGCCGGTCGCGTGGGCGGGCGCCGTGAACTGGGTGTCCATCCCGGAGGGGGAGGGCCCCGACAAGCAGTGCAGCTGGAAGGTGGATCGGTTCAGCGGGTTCTTCGTCGCGGGCCAGGGCGGCGCGCCGGTGAAGGTGACGGAGGCGCAGGATCACCCGCTGCTGCTCTCGGCGGTGCTCGCCGACGCGGGCGGCGCGAAGGTGATGATCGCGGCCGCGCCCGGCGAGTACACGACCTACGATCTGGGCGGCGGCGCGGCGCGCGTCGGCCGTCACCTCGTCTGGCTCGCCGCGGGTCCCGAGGCGTACGCCGAGATCGATCACCTGGGGCCGGCCTGCGGGCCCTAGCTCGCGATGCGGCGGCACGTGACTTGCCCGTAGAGTGTTCGCAGCCTCCTCGACAGGGAGGATTGCCCTCATTGCGCGTGCAGATCCGTCACGACGCGCCGCTGCGCACGTGCGAAGGATTGTGTCGCTCCGCTTACGGCATCTGTTGACCGAGTCGGACCGGACCAGCACCGGGCGCGCTCCTGACGTGCCTCGGCGCGGTGATCGTTTGCTGGAGAAGTTGGGTTTCACGCTCGATCTCGATCTCACCGTCGCCTTCGAAGTCGTGCGATCTTCCTCGGGTGGGCGCGCTCGCGGGCGCGATCGAGCGGCTGACGATCTCCTGACAGCGCGCGCCGATCGCTGCGACGCGCGGGCATCAAGCGTGCGCGATGCACGCCGTCGCGCGACGCGCTCGTCGCTGTAGGTCGATGCGTGCCGCGGGGTGCCGCGATTCGCGGCACGTGGCTTGTAGCAGGTGCGGCGTGGCTTTTTCCGTGATCCTCGTCGAGACGGCGCTCGCCGCCCATGACGTGCGAGACATCCTCGTCCTCGCCGGGTGCACCGGCATCTGGAGCGCGGCGTCGTGCGACGCGGCCGTGGAGCGGATCCGCGGCGAGCGGCTCGCGCCGGATCTGGTCGTGGTCGATCTGGCCGAGATCGAGCCGAGCACGCTGGCCGTGCTGAAGCGGCTGCGAGACGTGCCGGTCATCGCGATCGTCGATGAGAGCGCCGCCCTGGCGGCGCTCCAGGCGGGCGCGACCGATGTCGTGATGCGGCCGGTCCGGGCGGCCGAGCTGCAAGCGCGCATCGAGGCGGCGCTCCAGCTGCAGTCGCGGCGCGCCCGGCGCGCCCGGCGCGCGCGCTCGCTGAGCGAGGAGCTGCGCCGGGTCCGCGACGAGAAGCTCGAGCTGGAGCGGCTCGTGTGCGTGGACTCGCTGACGGGCGTCGCGAACCGCCGGCACGCGCTCTCGCTGCTCCAGGGCGAGTGGGGGCGCTCGTCCCGCGACGGGCAGCCGCTCGCGGTCATCATGATCGATGTGGACGACTTCCACGGCTACAACGCGTGCTACGGCCACCCAGGCGGCGACGAGTGCCTGCGCCGGGTCGCGGGGGCCCTGGTCTCGTGCATGCGCCGGCCCTCCGACTTCTTGGGACGCTACGGCGGCGAGGAGTTCGTGGCGATCCTCGCGAACACCGACGCGGCCGGCGCGCGCGTGGTCGCCGAGCGGATGCGCGCGGCCGTCTTCGAGCTGGGCATCCCGCACGAGGCGTCGACGTGCGCGTCGAGCGTCACCGTCAGCATCGGCTTCGCGGCGATGCGGCCGCCGCCGGGAGTGACCGCGAGCGTGCTCGTCGAGACAGCCGACGAGGCCCTGCGCCGCGCCAAGGAGCTCGGCCGGAACCGCGTCATCGGCGACGCCCCGGCCCGCGCGGCCAAGAGGCCGCTCGGCGATCTGCGGTGGGCGCGCCGCCCGGCGGTGACCGTCGATCCGGCGCTCGTCGACCGGATCCCGCCCTTTCTGGACGCCGTCCGCGAGGGGGCGCGCACGATCCACGACGCGCGCCGCGCCCGCGACTTCGAGCGCGTCCGCACGACTGCGCGCAGGCTCAAGCTGAGCG
The DNA here is from genome assembly GCA_035558535.1 of Kofleriaceae bacterium. Lineage (GTDB taxonomy): Bacteria > Myxococcota_A > Polyangia > Haliangiales > Haliangiaceae > JABFXX01. The sequence goes on along the minus strand of DATMCI010000104.1, from coordinate 52,857 downwards.
GGCGCGAGCTCGGCTTCGAGGAGATCCAGCGGCTCGCGGGCGTGCTCGAGCGCGCGGGCCGCGCGCCCGATCGCGAGGCGATCCGGCGCACCGCCGCCGAGCTCGATCGGTACGTCTCGCAGGTGCGGGTCGTGTACCTCCGCCCCATGGTGGAGCTCGCCGCCGCTGCGTCGATGTAAACGCGTAAGCGATCTTCGCTGAGGCAGAGGCGCACGCTTGCGGTTGCACGGCGCTTGCAGACTCATCTCTGCAATGGGCACGATGCTGGCGCGACTGGACGTGGAGACGCGGGCGTTCCACGTCAGCACCGACGGGGTGTGGCGGGAGCTGACGGGGCGGGCGGCGACGCCCGCGACGTACATGCACCAGCTGGTGCGCGTCTACGGCTTCGAGGCGCCGCTCGAGGCGGCGCTCGCGTACACGCCGGGGATCGCGGCCGTGCTCGACGTGCGGGGCCGCGTTCGCTCGGGCCTCATCGCGCGCGATCTGCTCGCGCTCGGCATCTCCGCCGCGAATATCGCCGAGCTGCCACAGTGCATGATCGCCCCGTTCGCGAGCGCGGGCGAGGCGCTGGGCTGGATGTACGTCCTCGAGCGAGCCGCGCTCCTGCACGATCCCGTGCGGCGCCACCTCATCGCGCGCTTCCCGCAGCTCGCCGACGCGACGGCCTACCTCGCCGCGGGGACCGACGCGCGCTGGAACGAGTTCGCCGACGCGCTCGAGCCCTACGTGTCGACGCGCGCGCTGCAGCAGCAGGTGCTGGGCGGCGCGCGCGACGCCTTCCGCTGCGCGCTCGACTGGTTCGGCGGCCGCGAGGCGCTCCCCCGCCGCCGGAGCCTCACCGGCTAGACTAACCGAGCGACCGCACCACGCTCTCGAGGTGGCGCAGGTCGACGGGCTTGGTCAGGTGGACCTCGAAGCCGGCCTCGGCGGAGCGCCGGCGATCGGCCTCCTGGCCGTAGCCGCTCAGCGCGACGAGGTGCAGGCGCCCGAGCTCGCGCAGCCGCCGCGCCAGCTCGTAGCCGTCCATCACGGGCAGGCCGATGTCGAGCAGCGCGATCTCTGGCTCGAACGTGGCCGCCGTGCGCAGGGCGGCCGGCCCGTCGTGCGCGATCGCGACGGCGTAGCCCAGGCGCTCGAGCGCCTTCTTGAGCGACAGCGCCGCGTCGTCGTTGTCGTCGACGACCAGGATCCGCCGGCCGGCGGCGCCGCCGAGCGGGATCGGATCGACCACGACCTGCGGGCGCGCGGCCTCGGCGGCGGCCGCCGGCAGCTCGACGGTCAGCTCGGTGCCGTGGCCGACGCCCTCGCTGCGCGCCGACACCGTGCCGCCGTGCAGCTCGACCAGGCTCTTCACGATCGAGAGCCCGAGCCCCAGGCCCCCGCGCGAGCGCTCGAGCGTCTGCGCCTGCTGCACGAACATGTCGAACACCTTGTCGATCATGTCGGCCGCGATGCCCGCGCCCTCGTCGACCACGCGCACCCGCACGCGGTCCTCGACGCGGCGGGCGTCGATCGCGATCCGCGTGCCGGGCTCTGAGTACTTGACGGCGTTCGTCATGAGGTTCGAGAACACCTGCGACATGCGATCCGGATCGACGTCGACGGGGAGCCCGGTCCGCGGCACGTCGACATCGATCCGGTGCATCCGCTGCTCGAACAGGGGCGACGACGTCTCGATCGCGGCGGCGAGCACCTCGGAGACCTCGACGCGCTCGCGGCGGAGCTCGATCTTACCGCGCGCGATCCGCGACACGTCGAGCAGGTCGTCGACGAGCCGGCGCAGGTGGTGGACCTGGCGCTCGATGATGTCCTGCTCGGGCGAGTTGATCTCGCGCATGCGGAGGAGCTGCAGCGACGTCACGATCGGCGACAGCGGGTTTCGGAGCTCGTGGCCGAGGATCGCGAGGAACTCGTCCTTCGTGCGGTTCGCGGCGTCGGCGCGCTCGGCGAGCTCCTCGAGGCGCTTGCGCCCGACGACCTGCTCGGTGACCTCGTTGCAGATGCACACGACCGACTTCTCGTTGGTGGCGCCGCCGGGCAGCTGCGCGAACACGAGCGTCCAGTACGTCTGCTCGACGCGGCCGTAGCGCGGCAGGAGCAGCGACACCTCGCGCCCGACGAACGGCCGCCCGGTCTCCATGACGTCGTGCAGGACGACGCCGAACGGGCGCGCCAGGTGCGGCGAGATGTCGAACATGCTCTTGCCGCGGACGTCGAGATCGAGCGCCGCGACGAACGCGTCGTTCGCGCTCTCGTACACGAGCGCGCGGCCGCGCAGCATGCACACCGGGACGGGCGTCTGCCGGAACACCTCGGCGACCGCCGCGCGCTCCTGCGCGAGCCGCGTGCCCAGGCGATCCAGCTCGAGGCGGGCCGCCACGCGGGCCATGAGCTCGCGCGCCGAGAACGGCTTCACGATGTAGTCGTCGGCGCCGGCCTCGAGCGCGGCCTCGGCGTGCTCGCCGGACCGCGCCGAGAGCATGATCACGGGCAGCCGGGCGGTCGCCGGATCGGCGCGCAGCGCGTTCAGGAGGCCGAAGCCGTCGAGGTTCGGCATCGTCATGTCGGTCAGGACGAGCGACGGCCGGTGCTGGCGGATCGCCTCGAGCGCGGCCTGCCCGTCGGGCGCGCAGTCGACGCTCCACCGCTTGGACAAGAGGCGCCGCAGGTACGACGTCATGTCGGCGTTGTCGTCGACGACCATGATGTGGATGTGGCGATCGATCGCGCCCTCGGCCTCCGTGGGCGGCGTGGTCTGCAGCCACTGCATCGCCTCGCTCACGAACGGCATCGCCGTCGGCGCGGCCGGGGTCGCCTCGTCGTCGAGCGAGGCGGCCGGATCGGCGAGCGTGGACGGCCGCTCGCCGAACGGGAGCGTCACGCCGAACACGGTGCCAAAGCCGGTCGCGCTGTGGACGTCGAGGCGGCCGTCGTGCAGCCGGACCAGCTCCTGGACGAGCGCGAGCCCGATGCCCGAGCCCTCGGGGCTGCGCCCGCGCGGCTCCTCGACGCGGCGGAACCGCTCGAAGATGCGCGGCAGGACGTCCGCGGCGATGCCGACGCCGGTGTCGCTCACGGTGAGGCGCGCGCCGTCCTCGGCGGCGCGCAGCGCGATCGTGATCTTGCCCTCGAACGTGAACTTGAGCGCGTTCGAGAGCAGGTTCAGGACGATCTTCTCCCACATCTCGCGATCGACGTGGACCGGCTGCGGCAGGGGCGGGCAGTCCACGACGAGCTCGACGCCGGCCTTCTCGAACGCCGCCTGGAAGTTCGTCGCGACGTCGACCGTCAGCGTGGCGAGATCCGTCGGCCGGTAGCTCGCCCGCACGCGGCCCTCCTCGATGCCGACGAAGTCGAGCAGCGTGTTGACGCGGCGGAGCAGCTGCTGCGCGTTCCGGTGCACGGAGTCGAGGTCCTCGCCGCCGAGCTGGGGCTCGGCCGCGGCGAGCGCGCTGCTCACGGGTCCGAGGAGCAAGGTCAGCGGCACGCGCAGCTCGTGGCTGATGTTGCTGAAGAACGCGGTCTTCACGCGATCGATCTCGGCGAGCGCCTCGGCGCGGCGGCGCTCGTCTTGGTACGCCTTCGCGTTGCCGAGCGACGCGCCGATCTGGCCGGCGATGTCCTCGAAGAACGCGCGGTACGCGGCGTCCCAGACGCGGCGCGGGGAGACGCCGATGACGAGCAGCCCGGCGGCCGCGCCGCGCGGCATGAGGATCGGCAGCGCCACCGCGTGCCGCACCGGCTCGGGCCACGGGTGGCCGGTGAGCGGCGGCGCGAGCGAGTCGAGCCCGTCGAGCTCGACGAGCCGCCGCTTGCGGAGCGCGCCGTCGAGCTGCCACGGGCCGCGATCGGGCTCGGCGTCCCCGACCATCGTCGGCAGCGGGTGCTCGCCGGGCAGGCCGGTCGTCGCGATGAGGCGCGCGCTCTGGTGCTCGTCGGCGAGGTACATCGCCGCGAACGGCACGTCGGGCCGGTTCCGGCCGAGCACGCGCATGGCCGCGCTGCACGTCGTCTGCAGCGTGCGCGACTTCGCCGTCTCGAGGCCGAGCCGGCCCACGGTCTCGAGCCGGCGCGCGCGGAGGACGCTGGCCGTCGTCTCGGTGTACACGGTCGAAACGCCGGCGGGCACGGCGCCGGGCTCCGCGCTCGGAAGCAGCGGCGTGCACGCGATGCGGAGGTAGACCTCCTCGCGTGGCAGCGCGCGCGGCAGGAACACCTCGACGTCCTCGGCGCACGCCGCCTCGCCCATCACCAGCGCGCGCTCGATCGCCGGCGCGATCGCGAGCCACGGCTCGGGCCAGCTCTCCTTGGCGGTCCGCCCTGGCTGCGCGGGGCCGAGCAGCGTGGTGCACGCCTCGTTGCAGATCAGCGCGAGCTGCGGGCCCCAGCACACGGACATCGGCGATGGCGACGCGAGGCAGACGCGGATCGCGGTCCGCAGCGGCTCGGGCCACTGCCGCGCCGGCCCGAGCGGCGTGGCGGCCCAGTCGAGCTGCCGCAGCCGGCGCGCGAGCTCGCCGCTGCCTGGAAAGATAAAGATCAGATCCGGATCACCGCTGTCGGTCATCGTGCTGCCGCTTTACTCAGGATGGCGCTGCCCGGAGAGCGCGGCCTGACCATCCTCCCATGCTCCGGGCCGCCCGCGCGGCGCCTGGGCAGCGCAAGGCCCATCGAGAGCAGGCACATCCGCCGAACTTACACCGGGGGTTGTCGTGGAGGCTTCGGCGACGGCGCCATACAGCGGGAGTGGCCGAGGTGCGGGTGTGTCCTAGGGAGATTCCGGATTGTCAACTCCGGATGAAGTCCGGGGAGATCGGATAGATACGGTGCCGACATGTGGGTAATGGACGAGCCTTCACGAAGTGGTTTCATCCTTGGACTCGAGGTCATACCATTGAAGCTACATATGGAGACTCTTGGGAGGTACCGGGTACTTGGTCGGCTCGCGTCGGGTGGGATGGCTGATGTGTTGCTCGCACGCACGGATGGAATCGAAGGGTTCGAGCGGCACGTCGTACTGAAGCGGATCCGCGCCGAGCACGCGCACGATCCGAACTTCATCAAGATGTTCCTCGACGAGGCGCGGGTCGCCGCGAACCTGCACCACCAGCACATCGTGCAGGTCAACGACATCGGCGAGGCGAACGGCAACTACTTCTTCGCGATGGAGTACCTCCATGGCGAGGACGTCCGCGCGCTGCTCACCGCGGCGGCGAAGGCGCGAACGCATATCCCGCTCGGCGTCGTCGTGGCGATCGGCTCGGCCGCGGCGGCCGGGCTGCACTACGCGCACGAGCGGCGCGCGAACGACAAGCGGCCGCTCCACATCGTGCACTGCGACGTCTCGCCGTCGAACATCCTCGTCGGCTACGACGGATCGATCAAGGTGGTCGACTTCGGGATCGCGAAGGCGGCGCTGCGCGAGGGCGATCCGCGCTCGGGCTTCCTCAAGGGCAAGGCGTCCTATATGTCCCCCGAGCAGTGCACCGGCGGGACGATTGATCGCCGCAGCGACGTGTTCTCGCTCGGCATCGTGCTCTACGAGCTCGCCACGACGACGCGCCTGTTCAAGGGCGCGAGCGACGCGTCGGTGATGGACGCGATCCTGAAGGGGCGGGCGCCGCTGCCGCGCGTGCGGCGGCCGGATCTGCCGAACGAGCTGTCGATGATCATCATGCGCGCGCTCGAGACCGATCCCGAGCGCCGGTACCAGTCGGCGGACGAGCTGCGCGTCGCGCTCGATCGCTTCGCCGTCGGCGCGGGCCTCAACGCGTCCGCCGCGGCGGTCGCGAGCCTGCTCAAGAAGATGTTCGGCGAGCGGCCCGAGCCGTGGCTCCTCGCGGACGACGCCGGCGATCCGCACGCGAGCTGGGTCGAGATGCCGCGGATCTCGAGCGGCGGGTTCGAGCGCCCGAGCGATCTGGCGGCCGGCACCGATCAGCACGGCCCGCCACCAGCGCACGCGCGCTCGGTCGCCTCGGCGGTGCAGATCGAGCCGCCGCCGCAGCAGCAGGCCGAGCCGCCGCCGGCCGCGGCGGCGCCGCGCGCCGCGCGCTCGAAGAAGCTGGCGATCGGCGCGGCGGCGATCGCGGCCGCGGGTGTGGCGGTGATCGCCGTCTTCGCGTCGGGCGGCGGAGGCTCGGCCGCGACCTCGGTGGCCACCGCGCCGCCGGCCGTGGCTCCGGCGCCTGGCGCGGCTCCGGCCGCGGCGGCTCCGGCCGCGGCGGCTGCGCCCGCGGCGGCGGCCGAGTCGGGCCACGCGGTGACGGTCGCCGCGCAAGGCGAGGGCGGGCGCGAGGGCGAGAGCCAGATCGAGATGGAGAGCGAGGGCGAGCAGGCGGCCGCCGCGGCGACGGCGTCGTCGCGGTCGAAGCACGGCGCCGCGGCCAAGCGCGGCGCGCTGGCGGCCCGGCCCGCCGCGGCGAGCGCCCAGGCGAACGCGCCCGCACCCGCGGCAGCCGCGTCCGCTGCCCTGGCGGACACCGCAGCGCCTGCGCCCGCGTCTGCGGCAGAGCCGGCGGCGTCCGCGGCGCCCGCGGTGGCAGCGTCTGTGCCGGCGCCTGCGGCAGCTCCGGCGACGCCAGCGATCGCGGCAGCCGCGAAGCCGGCCGCCTCCGCGCCGGCGCTTTCGCAAGTCCCGCAGGTCCCACAGGGCCTCATCAACCGCGTGGCGTGGGATCACTCGAGCGAGCTCGCGAAGTGCGACGACAAGGACGGCAAGGGCGAGGTGACGGTGCGGTTCCTCGTCACCGCCGATGGGCGGGTCGCGCAGCCGCAGATCACGTCGAAGATGGGCAAGCCGAAGCTCGCCGCGTGCATCTTGCGCTCGCTGCAGAAGTGGAAGTTCCCGCGCCAGCCCGCCAGCGGGGCGCAGGGCACGTACACGATCATGTTCTAGCGGCGAAAGTGTTAGGCTTCCGCCCGATGTCGAGCTGGGCGAAGTATGCGCTGGCGCCGATTGTGCCCCTCGGCGCGCTCCTCGGTGTGCTCCTCGGCGCGGCCTGCGGCACCGTCACGAACGAGACGCCCGACGCGGACATGCGGCCGGTCGCCTGCAACGGCGGCACCGTCGATGTGCTCCCCAATGGCAACTTCGATGGCACCGATCCGCCGTGGCGCTCGGAGCCCGCGTCGCCGAGCCTGCTCTGCGGCCTGCCGCGCATCATGCCGGACAGCGGCACGTTCGCCGGCTGCCTCGGCGGCGGCGGGGACGGCACGACCACCGCGCTGACCCTGCCGATCGCCCTGCCCGCGGGCGCGATCAGCGCGCGGCTCGTCGGGCGGATCTGCATCGCCACCGAGGAGACGCAGCCGCTCGACAGCGACATCGTCACGTTCGACATCCTCGACGGCATCGTCTCGGTCGGGATGCTCGGCCGGCGCACCAACCTGCAGGGCGCCGCCGCCTGCAACTTCACGAGCTTCACGTTCGACGCGCCGCTGACGCGCGATCCGGCGACCGCCACGTTCCGCGTCCAGTCGACGCTCGACGTCGCGGACACGACGAGCTTCTACGTCGACTCGCTGCGCCTCACCGTCGCGTGTCGCTGAGCGCGTGTCGCTGAGCGCGCGTCGCGATCAGGGCGTGACCTCGACCTCGGCGATCGACTCGTGGTCGCCCAGCTTCAAGACGAGCTGATAGCGGCCGGGGCCGTCGAACAGGGCGTTGCCGATCGGCCACCAGATGGACACGCGCTGCGCGGGCGACAGCCGCCGCCAGGGCGGGTCGGTCGGGCTCTTCTGGACCGCGTGGTCCCACGCCTGCGAGCGGTGGCCGTCGATGGTGAGCGTGGCCGTCGAGAGCTGCGGATCGATGGTCGCCGCGCCGTGATTCGTCGCCTCGACACCCGCCTGGAAGCGCGTCCGCTCGCTCATCGACAGCCGGCTCGGGACCACGAGGAGCTTGATGTCAAAGGTTCCGGTCATGAAGGAGCTAGGGGGAGCCGGCCCGCGAAACGGAGCAACATCTCACGCAGTGTCTGGTCCACTAGACCGAACACACTGTCCTGCAAATACAATTACATGGGCGAGGACTGCGCGGCCTGGGTAGCCCTGGGGTAACTGGCAATCTATCGGCCCGGAATCCCTGGCAGCCGGCTGGGCTTGCGTCGGGTCGTCGGGAGTCCCGGCCCAGCCCGCGCATGGCCGGGAGGTTGGACCAATGTCCACCCCAGCTGGCAGCGATTCCACCCGACTTGACACACCTCCTGCGGTAGGCGTGGCCAAGTACCGACAACGTCACCTCTCGGCGCATGGCATGCGCGCTGCTCTTGGGCCCGCGCAACCAACGAGAGGAGGCGAGTGTGATGAATCGATTCGAGTCTGTGTTCGTGGCGACGGTGGCGGTGACGGTTGCGCTGGGTGGCGGGGCCTGCGTGGAGGTGCCGGAGGCAGGGGAGGCGGAGAGCGAGCTCTCGCGCGAGGCGCTGCTCGAGGAGCTCTACCGCGAGCTGCCGAACAGCTTGCCCATCGCCAACGCGCGCGGCTTCGCCGCGTCGTTCAGCGCGGCGGGATCCGTCGATCTCGACAACGCGTTCTTCACGCCGCAGGGCAAGAACGGCCGGCACTGCGGGACCTGCCACCGGCCGGAGGATGGCTGGAGCATCAACGGCCCGACGGTGACGGAGCTGTTCCTCCGCACAGACGGCCTGCACCCGATCTTCGCGGGCCACTTCGACACCGATACGCCGGCGGCGAAGATGGACACGGTCGAAGAGCGCTGGAACGCGACGACGATGCTGCGCCAGGGCCTGTTCACGCGGCTGGTCAAGCCGCCGGTGAGCCGCGACTACGACGTGACGGGCGCGAGCGATCCGTTCGGCGTCGGCACCACGGAGAGCCTGTTCTGGTTCCGGCGGCCGATGCCGACGGCGGGCCTCCGCAGCCACACCGTCAACTGGGATGGCGCGAACACCGTCGGCACGAGCCTCGCGGAGGGCCTGAAGAAGCAGGCGCGCGGCAACATCGTGGGCGCGCAGGAGGGGCCGCCGCCGTCCGATGCGGTCTTGCAGGAGATCGCCGACTACGAGCTCGGGATCTCGCACGCGCAGATCATCGTGATGGGCGCCGGACGGCTCGACGCAGACGGCGCGCGCGGCGGCCCGGCGCACGCGGCGGCGCAGCCGCTCACCGCCGGCCGGTTCGATCTCTTCGACGCGTGGGAGCGCAGCGACAACTCGCGGCGGCGGCAGATCTGGCGCGGCCAGCAGGTGTTCAACGGCGTGGGCACGAACCGTCGCTGTGGCGGCTGCCACAACGCGGCGAACAATGGCCAGCACGCCGGCGGCGCGCTCTTCGACATCCAGACCTCGCGGCCGGATCTCGCGCCGGGCCGGGCGGTCTACGAGCTCACGAGCCGCGTCACCGGCGAGGTCGTGAAGACCACCGATCCGGGCCAGGGCATCCGCGACGGTCAGTTCGCGCACCTCGGCAAGCTCAAGGTGCCGAACCTGCGCGGGCTGGTCTCACGCGCGCCGTACTTCCACAACGGCATCGCGGCGGATCTCCTGGCCGTCGTGCGGCACTACGAGCGCGAGCTCGGCTTCGTCTACTCGCCGACGCAGGAGGCTGATCTCGTCGCCTTCCTCGAGGCGCTGTAGCCCATCCTCCCCTCGGCCCGCACGAGGAAGCGGCTCGGATCTCATGCGTGACTCACGGTGAGTCGCGGGACGAGCCGGGCGCGCCGGTGTTTTGCTGGGCGGTGGGGAGATGCCAATGAGCATGATGTATCGATGTGCGCTCGCGTGGCTGATCGCGAGCACCGTGTTCGCCGGGGCGGCCTTCGCCCAGGCGACCAACCCGACCGCGCAGCCGACGCAGCCGGCGCAGCCGACTCCGCCGACTCCGCCGCCGATGCCGGCACAGCCGACGGCGCCGATGCCGGGGCAACCGCCGACCCCAGCGCCGATGCCGGCGCAGCCGGCCGCCGAGGAGCCGAAGCAGCCCAAGGAGCCCAAGCGCGGCGACTTCGACGCGGGCGGGCAGGTGCGCCTGCCGAGCGGCCCCGACGAGATGGGCGAGTATGCGGCGTTCAACTGGATCGCGCTCGACCTCAAGGGCCGCTACTTCCTGCTCAAGTCGGTGACGGTGAACGGTCACATCCCGCTCGCGGTGAAGAAGCCGGACATGCTGATGACCGGCGAGGATCCGAGGTTGATCGGCGGCATCACCGCGCGACTCGAGGCGATGCTGCCGAAGCTCCCGAAGCTGCCGGGGCTCAAGTACGACACCGAGATCGGGCTCCTCCTGTCGGTGGCGTACCTGCGCGAGGGCGCGCTGCTCCTGTCCGAGAAGGACTACCCGCTGTTCACCGGCAGCTTCAAGCCGGGGTTCGTCGTCGGCCCGATCATGAAGGTGAAGCTCAGCAGCGTGGTCGACTTCTCGCTCTTGCCGGTGTGGATGTATCAGTCGGGCGAGACCGAGTCGCTGGAGGCTGTCCAGATCCCGATGTCGACGATCATCAAGCTCGGGGACGTCGTGAAGACGAGCGTCGACCTCGGCATCTACACCGGCGACGACTACTCGTTCGGCGGCTCGAACGGCGGCCGGATCTCGGCCGGCGCGTCGCTGACGCTCAAGATCGGCCCGATCCTCGCGCACGCCGGCGCGGGCGTCGCGAGCCTCCTCACGGGCGGCCTGTACCCGTCGATCCGTGACTCGGTCTACATCGACCTCAACGTGAAGTACGCGAAGTAGCGCGCCGCGCCGCGTCGCGGCCTAGGCTCGCGCGCTCAGCCGAGCAGCGCGGCGCCGAGGCCGGCCGCCAGTGCGAGGGCGAGCGGCGAGTAGATCCGCACGTTCAGCCGCGCGAACGGCAGCTCGGCCGTGTGCGGCCGCATCCAGCGATCGAAGAAGCCACCGATCCCGCGCAGCGCGAGCACGCTGGCGGCGACCCACGTCAGCGCGCGGACGGCGCCGGGGAAGGGCGGCGCGACGAGGCCCCTCGCGGCCAGCGCGCCGATCGCGATCCCGACGAGGCCGGCGCTGACGAGGGCCGTCATGGGTCGCGGCGGCAGCGCCGCGCCGGGCCGGCCGCCGATGACCATCGCGTTCAGCGAGGCGGCGTCGTGGCCGGGCCACGTCCTGCCGCTCAGCCAGTACACGTGGAGGCCGGCGAGCGCGAGCAGGATCGCGGCCGTCACGATCGCGATCGCGTCGATCATGCTCATGCTGCCGATCATGCTGCCGGACCGGCGGCGCGGATGCACGCCGTACCGCACGCGGCGCGGCGGCGGCGCAGCTTCGGCGCAACCTCGGCGCAACCTCCCCCTGCGCGAGGAGCCTGGCGGCTCAGGCCGGGAGCTTCGTCGGGATCTCGAACGCGCGGAGCTTCTTCATCTTCATCGCGGAACTACATAAAAACCGGCCTCTACTAAAGTTCTTCGTACAGTCCTGAAGTCCAGATCGCGCTCTGGCAGAGATGAACTGCGCTGAGGAGCCGATGTAGGCTGCAATTTCACTTTGAGCTCGTCGCTCGAAACGAAGTTTCGAAGGCATCTCCTTCGAATGCCTCTCTGATCTGATCTGAGGAGGCGTCTGATAGTGTTCGAGCTCTGGGGCATGTCCTGGCGCGGTGGGCATCGCGTCCTGTGCGGCGGCTGGGGGGGGGGCGCGGCTTTGGGGCGCCGTGCTCAGCGCCGCTTGCCGACGGCGACGCCCGCGGGGCGCAGCGTGTCCTCGCCGATGAGGTAGCCCTCACGTAGCACGTCGATCACGCGGCCGTCCTGCGCCGGATCGGTGACGGGCACCAGCGCGATCGCTTCGTGGCGCCGCGGGTCGAACTTCGCGCCGAGCGCGGGCGCGTGCGTGACCCCGAGCTGCGCGAGCCGGGCTAGCAGATTTCGGCGCACGAGCTCGAATCCGGTGACCACGTCCGCCGACTCGACGTGGTGCTTCGCCGCCGCGATCCCGCGATCGAGGTCATCGACGACGGGCAGCAGGATCTCGAGCAGCTTGCGCGTGCGCTGCTCGAGATCCTTGCCCGCCGCGTTCGCGATCCGCTTGCCCGCCGCCTCGATCTCGGCGTGCGCTTGCGCGGCGCGCTGGTTCGCGCGCTGCAGCTCTTGGTCCTTCTGCGCGACCAGCGCGCTCAGCGCCTCGATCTCCGACTCGAGCGTCGCGATGTACCGATCATTGCCAGTGCCGGGGCCAGACGGCACGGCGCTCGAGGCAGACCCGCCGAGAAGGTCATCGAGCTCCTGGGCAGCGGCCACCGCGTCGAACTCGGGCGAATCGGGATCGGCCATGAGCGGAGCCTAGTACGAACCAGCGCCGCGCGCCGTCGTGCATCGCGGGAGGTGGCTCAGGTCCGCTCGGAGATGCGCGCGTTCAGGATCGTGCGGATCTTCCCTGCGTCCGCCGGCTTGAGCACGTACTGATCGCACCCGGCCGAGAGCGCGGCCTTGCGCTTCTCGTGGTGACCCCAGCCGGAGAGCGCCGCGATGTGCAAGTGCTGGCCGCCGCGGCGCGCGCGCAGCGCCCGCGCCACGTCGCAGCCGTTGATGTCCGGCAGGCCCAGATCGAGGATCACGATCGTCGGATCGAAGGCGTACGCCTCCGCGAGCGCGGCGCGGCCAGAGCTCGCGATGCGCGCCTCGTGCCCGAGGATCTCCACGAGGGTGCGCACGACCTCCGCCGAATCCGGATAGTCATCCACCACGAGCACCCGCTGCTGGTGTTTCGGTCGCATGCTGTCCCCCTCAACTTCGCTATCACAGAGCGCAGATCGGGCGCACCCGAAATAAGGCACATCCCTGGTTCTCTCGACTCCTCCATCGATCTCTGTATATGAATCGCGTAAAGACTTCCTCCCACGTGACTGTGCGCGAGCGCTCGTTCGCCCTCGCTGCGGGCGGCGGCCAGACGCGGCCTAGACGCGGAAGCTCTCGACGACCGTCGAGACCTGCGTGGACACGCCGCGCAGCGTGTCCACGGCCTGCCCCGTGTGCTCGAGCCGCGAGAGCGTGTCGTCCATCAGCTGGTTGAGATCGCTCACCGCGCCGAAGATCTGGCTGATCCCCGCGTTCTGCTGGCTGACGGCGGCCGCGATCTGACGCACCGCGGTGGCGTTGTCCTTCACGATCGAAGACAGCTCGCGCAGGCTCTCGCCCGACACCGTCATCTGGACGAGGCCGCCCTCCATCTTCTGCGCGCCCTTCTCGGTGATCGAGACGGCGGCGCGGATCGCGCTCCCCAGATCCTCGAGGATCTCGCGGACGCGGTTCGTGGACTGGATCGACTGATCCGCGAGGCTCCGGATCTCGCGCGCGACCACGGCGAAGCCCTTGCCGTGCTCGCCGGAGCGCACCGCCTCGATCGCGGCGTTCAGCGCCAGCATGTTGGACTTGTCGGCGAGATCTTTGACCGTCTCGGTGATGAGGCCGATCTGCCGGGTCCGCTCCTGCAGCTTGCCGATCTTCTGCGCGATCTCCTCGACCTGCGTGCGGATGTCCGCGAGCCCGCCGAGGCTCTGGGCGATCGCGACCTCGCCGGAGCGGCTGATCTCGTCGGCGCGCTCGGCCACCTTGAGGACCGCCTCGGCCTTCTGCGCGGCGAGCTGCGAGGTCTGCTTGATCTCCTGCACGGTCACCTGCGTCTCCTGCAGCGCGGTCGCCTGCCGGGACACGGTCTCGCCGTGCGCGGACTGGGACTTGCCCAGGCTGTCGACCGACGCCGTGAGGAGCTGCGTCGACTCGCGGAGGCGCAGCGGGATCTCGCGCAGCTTCTCCAGCATCTGGCCGAACGCGCTCGCGAGCTGGCCGATCTCGTCGCTCGACGTGACCCGGACGGTCTGCGTCAGGTCGCCCCGCACGATCTCGCCGGCGACGCGCGTGAGGTCCCGGATCGGCGCGAACAGCCGGGTCAGCACCCACGCGAGGAGCACCAGCGTGGCGAGCACCACGATGCCGGCGATCATCGTGTAGCGGATCCACGACTCGGTCACCCGCGCGGCGGCACGGTCGCTCGAGTAGTCGATCCACAGGGCGCCGACCCGGACGACCGTCTCGTGCCCGAGCTCGTCCCGATCCTTGTCGAAGATCTCGTGCGTTACGAGCAGGTGATCGCCCACCGCCCGCAGGGGCACCTTCAAGAGCTCGCCGAGCACGACCCGCTCCTGGTCTGTCCGGATGCCGGCCAGGCGCTTGCCATCCGCGTCGTAGACGGCGACGGCCCGGACGTCGGGATCGCTCGTGATCCCGTCGAGGACAGGCCTGATCTGCTCGAGGTCCTTGTATGCGAGCGGCTTGCTCAGCGCGTACGCCGCGAGCTGCGACGCGCCCTTGGCCTTGGTCACGAGGTTCTCCTGCGCCTCCTCGCTCGCGAACCACGTCGAGTAGATCGACAGGATCACGAACAGGAGCACGAGGATCACCGTGACCGGCGCGAGGATCTTGACGCGGATGCTGTTCGAGAAGAACCGCAGGAGGGGGCTCTCCGGGGGCTGCACAGGTGGCTGCACAGGGGGCTGCGAAGGGGGCTGCGAGGGAGTCTGCACGGCTTACTCGAGCGGGATCAGCCGGACGCGCGCGTCGGCGGCGCCGCTCTCCGAGTCCAGGATGTAGCCGATCGCGCCAGCGTTGGCCGCCACCTTGGCGACGAGGCTCGCGGCCGTGGCGACGACCTCGGGCTCGACGCCCTGGCCCGAGAGCTGGTGCTTCTGCCACGTGTGCCGGTACCGCGCGGGCGTCATCCCGAGCACGTCGCGGAAGAACGGCTTGCCGGCCGCGCCCTCGTGGACGCGGTTGTAGGGCCGCACGCGGACGGAGCCGACCCAGAACGTGGTCAGCCCCAGGTACATGTTCTTGAGGGTGCTCCTGTCGAGCCGACTGATGGTGTTCTCCGCGTGGACGACGAGCACGAGGCGGGCCTGTTTGGGAGGCTCGGCCTCCTTGCCGGGTGCGGCCATCGCCGGAAGGACGAGCGCCGCGAGCGCGAGCGCGAGCGCGAGCGCCAGGGCGACGGGCAGGGCGAGCGCGCGGGGCCGCATCGCTAGAGCTCCCAGAAGTAAGAGAACGAGGCCCGCATCTCCGGATCGGCGTACGAGGTGCCGGCCCACTCCATGTTGAGGTGCGTGCCGTACTCGAGCTTCAGCGCGACCGCCGCGATCGGCCGGAACATCGCGCCGAGCGCGATCTTGAAGAAGCTTCCGTGATCGGAGTAGCCCGCCTCGTTGTCGCCGCCGAACGCCGTGAGCGGGACCATCTCGTGGTTGTGGTAGTAGTCGCCCTGGAGGTACGGCGTGAACATCCCGTCCCGGAGCTCGTAGCCGAGCCGGAGGTAGGAAGCCCGTGTCGTGTACGTCGCGCGCTGCCGGACGTCCGCCTCGGTGGGCGGCGTGTCGTCGAGCGGATCGCTGAAGAAGTGCTGGTACTGGTACGGGGAGAGGCTCGCGCGCGGGTCGGCCAGGAGCAGCGTGGCGGCCGGATCGCGCCTGGCGCGGTGCCACGACTGGCAGATCTCGGCCTGGGCGATCCAGGGCCCGGCGGTGAGCTGACCGTAGATGTCGAGGACCCGGTATCTGTCCTCGGCCATCCAGTTGGCGACGCCGCCCTTCGGCGAGCCCTTGCCCACGGTGACGGCCGGCTTCGCCTCGCCCATCGTGTCGTAGTAGAAGACGCCGACCTTGAGGATCTGCTCGTAGCTGTAGCTCAGCTCGGCGCCGAGCGGGACCTGATTGCCCGCGCGCTCGTCGTTCCCGGTCGTGAGCGAGTAATCGATCCGGTGGGTGCCTTCGCCGTACGCGCCGAGGAGCATCAGGTTGGTGGTCCGCGTGACCATCAGGTGACCGTTGTCGAGGATCTCCGGCTCCCGGATGCCGATGAACGTGGGCGTCGCGTCGAGGATCTCGTTGTAGAGGCCGAAGCGGCGGTACAGCCGGCCCGCCCGGATCGCGAGCGCCTGGCCGTAGATCGAGGCCTCGACCCACGCGTTGCGGAGCTCGAGCGAGGGGCGCTCGTTCGGATCGGCCGCGCCGAGCGCCGCGAAGTTCAGGAAGTAGCGATAGCGATCTCCGATCGTGCCCTGGACCATCACGAAGGCATCGACGTCGAAGCTCATCCGCCCCTGTCCCTTGATCACCTCCCCGGTCGCGCGGTCGTACGTGACAGGCCGCTCGAGCGTGAACGGCGCGATCTCGCCCAGGAGCGCGTTCAAGTAGCCGTAGACGCGCGCGTAGCTGGGCCTATCGGGCACGCTCTCGTGCGCGGGCGTCGGCGGGGGCGCGGCCGGCGTCGGGGCAGGGGCCGGCGTGGGAGTCGGCGCAGGCGCGGGGGCGGCGGGGGCGGAGGCGGGCTCCGCTGGCGTGGGGGCGGGCTCGGCGGGCTCGGGAGCGGGCGCCTGCGCCCATGCCTCCGTCGCCGTCACCGTCGCCAGCACGCAGATGCAGAGCAGGCTGCGGACGAACAACATCTGCGAAAGCTATAGCAGCTCTTGGCCGCCGGCCGCGTGACAAGAGCTGTTTGCGCGGTCCTAGCGTCCGGATGACTGCTGGCCGCGCCGCAGGACCGCGTCGATCGTCACAGCGGTGAGCAGGACGCCGCCCGTGATCATGAACTTGATCGAGGGCTGCAGCGACAGGAGGTCCATGCCGTTCGAGATCGATTGAATGACGATGATGCCGAGGAGCGCGGCCCACACCGAGCCGCGGCCACCGAACAGGCTGGTCCCGCCGACGACGGCTGCGGCGATCGCGTTCAGGAGCACGGCGCCCTGGCCGGCCGACTGGTTGACGGCGAGGCCGCGCGAGGCGCTCAGGATGCCGCCCCACGCCGCCAGGGTCGACGCGAGGACGAACACGATCGTCCGCACGGTCTTCACCGGGATGCCGGCCCGGCGCGCCGCCTCGGCGTTGCCGCCGATCGCGAAGATCATCCGGCCAAAGCGCGTCCGGCGGAGCAGGTAGTCCATCACGACGACCAGCCCGATGAAGATGACGAGGCTCGAGCTGATGCCGCGATCGGAGCCGAGCTTCATCACGGCGAGCACCACGATGATGCTCATCAGCGCCGCGCGGATCGCCACGAACAGGAGCGGCGGTACGGTGAGCCCGGCCGCGCGGCGCTTGCGGTACGCGAGGAGCGGCCCGCCGGCCACGTAGGCGATGAACAGGGCCGCGAGCCCGTAGGCGAGCCCGCCCTGGAAGAACTTGCCGGCGAGCCCGGTGATGACCGGATCCTTCAGGTTGACGGTGCCGGTCGGCCCGAGGACGTACAGGAGGAGGCCCTGCCAGCCGATCAGCCCCGCCAGGGTGACGACGAACGACGGGATCCCAAACCACGTGATCCAGAAGCCCTGGAACAGCCCGACCGCCGTGCCGGTGAGCGTGGCGAGGAGCAGCGCGACGGGCGCGGAGTAGCCGAGCTTGACGTTCAGGACCGCCATCACCGCGGCGCACAGGCCGCTCACGACGCCAGCGGTCAGATCGATCTCGCCGAGGAGCAGGATCAGGACGACGCCGATCGAGATGGTCCCCACGGCCGCCATCTGCAGGGTCAGGTTGACGAGGTTGAACGAGTCGAGGAAGACGCCCTTCGAGGCGAGCTGGAAGATCGTGCAGATCGCGATCAGCCCGATGATGACGGGGAGCTGGCCGATGTCGCGCTGCGCGAGGCGGCGGCGGTAGTCGGCCACGAGGCCGCGGAGGCCGCCCGCTTCGCGGATGACCCGCGGATCGTTCTCCTGCGTGCTGCTCATGGGTTCACGCTTTCGGCGAGCGCCGCGGCGGCGGTCGCGGCGGCCATCGGATCCGCGGCGGCGGGCAGGTCCGCGAGCGCGCCGGTCATGAGGCCCACGAGCTGCTCGCGGCTCACCTTGCCCGCGTCGAACGTGCCGACCCGGCGCCCGAGCCGCATGACGCAGATCCGGTCGGAGACCTCGAACACGTCGGCCATGTTGTGGCTGATGATCACGACGCCGTGGCCCTCCTCGCGGAGGCGCTTGACGAGCTCGAGCACCTCCTTGGTCTGGGCCACGCCGAGCGCGGCCGTCGGCTCGTCGAGGAAGACGAGCTTGTTCTTCCCCATGACCGAGCGCGCGACCGCTACCGACTGGCGCTGGCCGCCCGACAGCGAGGCGATCGGGATGCGGACATTGGGGATCTTCACCGAGAGCCGGCGCAGCACCTCCACCGCGCGGAGCTCCATCTCCACCTCGTCCATGATGCCGAGCGGCCCGCGGGGGGTGGCCTGCTCGCGGCCGAGGTAGAGGT
Organism: Kofleriaceae bacterium; assembly: GCA_035558535.1. Taxonomy (GTDB): domain Bacteria; phylum Myxococcota_A; class Polyangia; order Haliangiales; family Haliangiaceae; genus JABFXX01. The sequence continues at coordinate 34,649 of DATMCI010000104.1, read as the reverse complement.
TCGCGACGACGTCGAGGTTGTCGCACAGCGCGAGGTCCTGATAGACGGTCGCGATGCCGAGGGCGGCCGAGTCGTTCGGCGTCCGGATCGTGACCGGGCGGCCCTCCCACAGGAACGTGCCCTCGTCGGCCGGGTAGATCCCGGAGATGAGCTTGACGAGCGTCGACTTGCCGGCGCCGTTGTCGCCGACGAGCGCGACGACCTCCTTGGCGTACACGTCGAACGCGACGTCGGTCAGGGCCTGGACTGCGCCGAACCGCTTGCTGACCCCCCGCAGCTCGAGCAGCGGGGGCTGGGCCTTCGGGGCAGCCGACACTCTGTACGGTGACGCCATGGCGCTCCCCTCCGTGGGAATTCGATTCGACGGGCGCAGGCCCGCGTGCGCGCTACTTACTGGAGCTTCGCCGCCTTGCAGGCGTCCGCGTAGTCCTTGCAGATCTGCGCGACCGTCTCCGGGCCGTAGAACTTGTCCTTCACGATCGTGTCGGCGACGGAGCTGGTGCCGTCGCCGCCGTCCTTCGTCACGGCGATCGGCGCGAGGAGGACCGACGGGATGTCGGCGGTGCCGTTGTTGACCTTGCCGGTGACCATGCCGGCGGCGGGCTGCTCGCCCTTGTAGAGCGCGCAGGCGAGCTCGGCGGCCTTCTCGGCCTCGGGCTGGATCGCCTTGTACACCGTCATGTACTGCTCGCCCGTGAGGATGCGCTGGATCGCGGCGAGCTCGGCGTCCTGGCCGGCCGTCGGCTTGGTCTTCGGATCGATCCCGGCGGTCTTCATCGCGGCGATCGCGCCGCCCGCGGTACCGTCGTTGGCCTGGTACGCGCCGTCGAAGCCCTTGGGCTTCACGGCCGCGATGAACTGCTCCATCAGCTGCTGGGCCTCCTCGGGCTTCCAGTTCGCCGCGGCGTCCTCCTTCACGATGTCGACCTTGCCGTCGAAGACGCTGTGCGCGCCCTGCTTGAACAGGGTCGCGTTGTTGTCGGTCGGCGAGCCGTTGATCATCGTGATCTTCGGCTTGCCCTTCACGGTCGCCGTGAGCTTCTTGAGGAGCGCCTCGGCCTGGAGCTGGCCCACGCGGTGGTTGTCGAACGAGATGTAGTAATCGGGCGTGGCGCCGCCTTTGATCAGGCGGTCGTAGCTCACGACCGAGATGTTCTTGGTCTTGGCGTTCTTGACGATCACGCCCGCCGAGTCGCCATCGACCGGATCGAGCACCATGACCTTGACGCCCTTGGCGATGGCCGCCTCGGCTTGCTGCTGCTGGTCGGCCGCCTGCTGGTTGGCGTTCGAGTAGACGATCTCGACGCCCGGGCAGAGCGCCTTGAACTTCGCCTCGAAGAACGGCCGGTCGGCTGCCTCGTAGCGGGCCGTCTGCGACTCCGGCAGGAGGAGCGCGATCTTGCCGGCGCCGCCACCGCCGCCGCCGCCAGCGGCGGTCGGGCCAGGGCCGGAGCCCACGGTGGTGCCGGCGCCGGTGCCGGCGCCGGTGCCGGCGCCGGTGCCCGTCTTGTCGCCTTCCTTCTTCTTGCAGCCGACGGCGCCCGTCGCGAGCAGCGAAGTGAAGACGACTGTCCAGGAGATCGACAAGGTCGAACGATTGAATTTCACGATCACCGCCTCCTCCTCGAATCGAGGATCAATAGGAGAACCCAGTCCTGCTCGATTACCGCGCGCACATTAAAGATTGCGCCTCGCGGACGGTCAAGCGCGCCGGCCCTGACTCTCGGTGCCGGGGGGGGATCCTACCCCTCGGCGAGCACGATGATCTTGTCGTCCGGGCCGAGCTCGACCGCACGCTTCTTGGGCGGGTTGATCGAGACGCCGAACGCCGCCGCCGGATCGCTGGCCGTCTTCGCGAGCCGGTAGCCGATCGCGACCTGGCCGCGCCGGAGCGCCGCCTCGCACACCGCGCCGAACGCGTGCGAGCCGGCGCGCACGTACTCGCTCGCGGGCTTCAAGTAGATCTCGTACCCCTCCGGCCCGAACAGCTCCTCGAACACCCGCACGAGGTGCGGGTTCTCGGCGATCTGGGACACCATCAGCGACACGAGCGTGTTGCTCACGATGAAGTCGTCGGCCTCGGTGACGCTCGCCAGCTCGCGGTTGCCGATGTCGAGGATCTCGCTCGTGATCGGCACCTTCTTGCCGGCGATGCGCACGAGATCGCGGAGGTGGAGCAGGGTCACCGTGGTGCGCGCGTCGGCCATCTCCTGCGTGCGGCCGGTGAGCTCCGAGAGCACGAGGATGTGATCGAACGACGTGATGTCGAGCGACTCGAGGACGCCGCGCTCGGTGATGTCCGCCGCCCGCGTCGTCACGCGCATGTGGGCGAGGGCCGGGGCGTGGGCGATCACCTCGGCCACGACGAGCGTCTCGCTGCCCGGCGCGACGTACTTGTCGAGCTCGGTCAGCACGTTGCCGAGCCGCGTCCCCGCGCCCAGGACCAGCGTGCGCTCCGGCCGCGGCTCCGGCCGCGCCGGCGCGGGCACGAGGGCGGCCTCGTCGAGCTTCGGCGCATCTCCGTCGAGGAGCAGCGTGTCGTCGTCCTCGCTGATCGCGACGACGCGGTCGCCCTTGGCGAGCACGCGATCCATCGCGGGCGGCACGAGCGTCTCGCCGGCCGCGGTGATGACGCCGATCAAGGACGACGTGCCGTAGCGGTGCACCGCGTCGCGGAACTTGGTGCCGGCGAGCCCGGGCTCCAGTGCCACGTAGATCTCGTTGCCGGCGAAGTCGAGCAGCTCGGTGTAGACGCTCGAGAGCCCCGACTGCCGCCCCGTCTGCACGAGGAGCCGGCTGATCAGGGGCGACGCGAGCACGAGGCCCGCGCGGTCACCGGCGACCAGGCGCGCGACCGCCGCGGTGCGCTCGTCGTAGAGCTCGGCGACCACGTGCACGCTCTTGCCGGACGACGCCTTCGCGATCGAGAGCAGCGACTTCAGGACCACCGTGTCGGACTCGTGCGCCGCCATCGGCGTCCCGTTCGGGTGCGTCTCCGGACCGAGCACCACCACGGCCTTCGACGTCGCCAGCGAGGCCAGCCCGAGGTCGTCCGGCACCATCGGGTTGCCCGAGCGGGTGACGACGCGCAGGCGCTTGCCGCGCACCGCCAGCGCGACCTCGTCGTCCATCGAGACCTTGTCGCGCTCGGCGAGGATCACGACGCACGCGCGGCGCTGGTTCGCGCTCGCCTCGGCGAGCTCGCTGAGCAGCGTGTGGATCTTCGGCGTCCAGCCGAGGATCACCGTGTGCCCCGACTCGATCACCTGGCTGCGGCCGCGGCGCAGGCTGTCGATCAGCGCGCCGAAGCCCTGGTTCAGGACACCGATCAGCGCGGACAGCACGAACAGGCCGCCGATCGTGATGAACAGCATGATGAAGAGGAACGTCCAGCCGGCCGCGTCGCCGCCGAGGTTGCCGGCGTCGAACATGTGCATGAGCGACTTCCAGACGACGCGGCCGAACGAGTCGGCCTCGCCCTTGTCGTCGGCCGGCACGACGTCGAACGCCACGACGGCGACCGCCGTGATCAGCACCAGCACGACCGAGACGATCGCGAGCAGGAGGATCTGCGCCCCGACGCCGCGCGACATCAGGTTGTCGAAGCGATAGCGAAGCCGCTGTCTCATGCTCATGCGGGCCGTACCCTACGCCCGGGCGCGAGCGTCGTCGAGGCGCCGGTACGTCTCGGTAGGACAACGCGCCGCGTCTCTCCTTTATATAGAAGGCTAGGGCCGGTACGTCCCGAGGTCGACCTTCGCGCGGCTGGTCATGATGACGTACGGCCGATCGTCGAACGAGAAGCCGCGCCGCGGATCGAACCGCTGGATCTGGAGGAGGCCCATGCCGTAGCCCATCGGGCCCTGCGCGTAGTACTCGAGCGAGAGCCGGTAGGGCCCCGCCTGCGGCGCCCCGGCGATCGCGAAGCACTCGGGGCCATAGCCCGTCGTGACGTCGGCGTACAGCTCGCCGCCGGAGGCGAGCTTGGGCTGCGAGTAGAAGGCGTGGCCGCCGCGCGCGTCCTCGATGTGGAAGTCGACGTCGTTCGCGTCGGTCTCCCAGTACAGGACGAAGCGCGTCGACGGGCGCGTCGCCGGCGCGAGGCGGTGCTTGCCGAGCACGCGGGCGATCTCGGCGCGCTGCGCGGGGACCGCGGCGGCGTACGCGGCGCCGATCATGGCGGCGTCCTCGCCGAGCACGCGCGGCCCGCCAGCGTGCCTGCCGGCGGGGTACGTCTGCTCGAGGCCGGTCACGATCGCGGCGAACGCGTCGGCCGGGCGGCCGGCGCGGATCAGCGCGTACGCGAGCAGGCGGTGGCCCGTCAGGTGATCCGGGCGATCGGCGACCGCGCGGCGGAACGTGTCGATCGCGAGCTCGCGGGCGCCCGGCAGGCCGCCGTCAAGAAGGCGTGCACCGACGCGCGCGAGGCGCTCGCCCGCGAACCGGCGCATGTCCGCGCGGCCCGGGAACAGATCGATGATCGAGCCGTAGACCCGCGCGGCCGTCGCGTCGGCGCGGCGCGCCTCGAGCGCCTCGCCGAGGCCGATCAGCGCGAGCACGTCGCCGGGCGCGCGCGCGTGCCAGTCGCGCGCGCGGGTCAGCGCGCCGTCGAGATCGCGCACGGCGATCGCGTCCTGGATCGCGGCGAGCTCGCCCGTCACGGGCGGCGGCGGCGGCGGCGGCTTGACCGGGGCAGGCGGTGGCGTCTGCGGCGCGGGCTGCCCCGTCTGTGGCGCGGGCTGCGCCGGGCGTACGGCGCGCGCCGCCGCCGGATCTTCACTGCCGCGCCGGAGGATCAGGAACGCCGCGCGGCGGTTCTTCGCCCACGCGGCCGGCGTGTGCGCCGGATCGATCGGCTGCGTCTCGCCGTAGCCCTGCGTGACGAGCCGCTGCGCCGCGACGCCGCGGCCGACGAGGTACTGCTTCACCGCGGCCGCGCGGCGGTCCGAGAGCTCGAGGTTTCCGCGGGCGTCGCCGCGCTCGTCGGTGTGGCCCTGCACCTCGACGAGCGCGATGTCCGGGTTGCCCAGCATCGACGCCGCGACCGCGTCGAGGATCGGGTACGACCGGGGCTGGATCGTCGCGCGCTCCGCCTCGAAGTAGACGTTGTCGAGGATCTCGATCGCCGTGCTCGTCACGACCACGCGTCCGCGATCCGGACAGCCGTCGTCGTCCTCGAAGCCGTTCGCGGCCTCGGGCTCGCTCGGGCAGCGGTCCGCGACGTCGAGGATGCCGTCGCGGTCGACGTCGACGGTCGGCTCGCCCGGCGCCCCGGCCGGCGGCGGGCGTTCGATCACGCGTTCGATCACGCGTTCGGTCACGCGTTCGCGCGGGAGCTCCGGCCGGCGCTCGCCCGGCCGCGCCGGCTCCTCGGGCGCCGCGGCTACCTGCGAGGCAGGGCGGGGCAGGATCGGCGCGAGCTCGCCGCGGCGCAGCCACGCCACGCCGGACGGCCCGACGACGAGCACGTCGGCGAGCGCCTTGCGATCGATGCCGTAGCGCGCGTAGTCGCCGTCGCTCTCGAGCACGAGCAGCGAGGTCTCGCTCGACAGGACGCGCGCCGCGACTGACCGCTTCGCGATCGCCGCGCGCAGCGCGAGCGCGTCGTCGCCCGCGAGCGACGGGAGCCTGGCCTCGAGCTCCGCCAGCTCCGCGCCCGCGGCCGCGCGCTCGAGCAGCGGCGCCGCCGCGGCGCGCACTGGCAGGGCGCGGCGCCGGCCGCCAGCGACGATCTCGACGCTCGCCGCGGCGCGGGGCAGCCGCGCATAGACGATCACCGACTCCCCGGCCCGCGCGCTCGCGACCTTGCGCGGGTACCACCACGCCGCGCCCGGGACCTCGATCGCGATGTCCGTCGCTACCGCCTCGCCGAGCGCGGCCGCGACCGCGCCCGCGCCGGCGCCGGTGTCGAGATCGAGCACCGCGCCCGCGCGCGCGAGCCCCGCGCGCACGAGCTGCGCCGCGGCCCGCTCGTCGCGCAGCCCGCCGGAGAGCACCACGTCGAGCCGGCGGGCCCCGGCCGCGCCGAGCGCCTGCGCGCGCGCGGCGAGCTCCTTGCCCTCGATCCCCGCCGTGAGGACGCCATCGCCGACCACGACGACGCGCGCCTGCGCCTTGGCCTTGTTGCGCCCGCCGAGCCACGCGAGTGCCTGCCCCAGATCCGAGGCGCCCGCCGCGCCGCGCTCGAGCAGCTTGCGGACCTCTGCGTCGCCGAAGCCGTCCGCGCGGCCCTCGAATACCAGCTCGGCGTCCTGATCGAACGCGATCACCTCGAGCGGCAGCGCGTCGCCCCACTTCGCGCGGACGCCGTCGATCAACCCGCGGACCTTGCCGGTGTACGCGTGAAACCCGAGCGCGCGCGAGGCGCTCGTATCGACGAGGAGCGTGATGCCCTCCGGCACATCCGCGCCCGCACCGGCGCCGCCTGCACCGGCCGCACCGCCCGCGAGCTCGACCCGCGCGGCGACCAGCTCCCCCGCGCCCACGGCGAAGCCCGCCGCCGGTGCCGCCGCCGCGAAGTCGCGGTCCGGCTGCCAGCGCTGCTCCGCCAGCCGCTGCGTCACGCGCTTGCCGTCGCCGCCGGCCGTCACCAGCTCGACCTCGACGCGCTCGATCCGCGGCAGCCCGCGCAGCGGCAGCACGTACCGCGGGCTCGGCAGCTCCTGGCTGTAGCTGATCACGAGGTGCTTCTCGGCCCGCGCCGCGATCGGGAACACCTTCGCGGTGAACTGGTTCCCCGCCGCCTTCTCGAGCAGCGCCGGATCCTGGCGGCGGTGCAGGAAGTCGTCGTACGCGCGGCGCGCGACCAGCTTCGGCACCACCTCGGCCTCCATCCAGCGGCCCGCGTGCTCCATCGCGAACCGCGAGATCGCCGCGCGGCTGGGCAGGGTGATCTGGAACGTGCCCTCGCGGACGCGATCCTCGCCGTTCTGGAAGTAGAGGTGCAGCTCCGTGAACGCGAGCGGCCCCTCGATGACCGCCTTCGCGTCGACGCGCGTCAGCACGAGCCCGCTGCCGTCGGAGGCCGTGAGCGTCCACGGCGGCAACAGGTCCTCGCGCACCGCCGCCGGCGCGACCGCCGCCGCCGTCGCCGCCGTGAGCGGCACTGCGATCGTGGTCGCCGCGGCGCGCGCCGCGCCGCCGCGCTGCGTGTGCACCGGCCCCGCCGGCGTCCTCGCGCACGCCGGACCCCAGACTGCACTCGAGATCAGCCAGAGCACCGCACAGGTCGAGCGAATCCGCATGGACGCATGGTGGCGCGCGGCCGCGAATCGGTTACACGCCGGTGCGTCACTGCGACGTCCGCGACGACGTCTGCGACCTCTGCGACGTCTGCGACGCGCTCGGATTCTTTTTCCGGCGAGTGCGAGCGCGAGATACCGTGACTCTCGATGTCGACCTCCCGTCGCAACTTCACTCGTCGAGATCTGCTCCGCGGTGGCCTCGCCGCGGCGGCGCTCGGGCTCACTCCCTCCTGCTCGCGCTCCGGCACCGCACCTGGGCCACAGGCGGCAGCGCCGCCGCCAGCGCCCGTGGCCAAGAAGCGCATCCTGATCCTCGGCGGCACCGGCTTTTTGGGTCCCAAGACGATCGACGCCGCGCTCGCGCGCGGCCACACGGTCACGATCTTCAACCGCGGCAAGCGGGAGAAGTACCTGCCGCTCGAGGCGAAGGTCGAGCACCTCTACGGCAACCGCGATCCCAACCTCCCCGCCGACGACGAGCGCGACGCCGAGGGCAAGCTCCTCCACCCCGACGGGAGCCCCAAGGGCCTCGAGCAGCTCGCCGGCAAGAGCTGGGACGTCGTGATCGACAACTCCGGCTTCTTCCCGCGGCTGGTGAAGGCCTCGGCGGAGCTCCTGGCGAAGAACGCGGCGCAGTACATCTACATCTCGAGCATCTCGGCGTACGCCGAGAACCCGCCGCAGGGCGGCGACGAGCGCACGAAGCTCGCCACGCTCGCCGATCCGACCGTCGAGACGATGGGCAAGGAGTTCGAGAACTACGGCGGCCTCAAGGCGCTGTGCGAGCAGGCGGCGGAGGCCGCGTTCCCCGGCCGCGCGACGATCGTGCGGCCCGGCTACATCGTCGGCCCCGGCGATCCGACCGATCGCTTCACGTACTGGCCCGTGCGCGTCTCGCGCGGCGGCGAGGTCCTCGCGCCCGGCTCGCCGGCCGATCCGCTGCAGTGGATCGATGTCCGCGACCTCGGCGCGTGGCTCGTGACGCTCGCCGAGCGCGGCACGGCAGGGCAGTTCAACGCCGTCGGGCCGCCCTCGCCCGGCCGGTGGGGCGACGTGCTCGACGCGTGCGTCGCGGCGACCGGCGGCACCGCGAAGCTCACGTGGGTGCCCTCGGCGTGGCTCGAGAAGAACGAGATGGGCGGCGAGGACGCGTTCCCGATCTGGATCGCGCCGTCCGGCAAGTTCGAGGGCTTCCACCGCTGGAGCAACGATCGCGCGGAGGCGGCCGGCCTCACGTTTCGCCCCATCGCCGACACCGTGAAGTCGCTCCTCGCCTGGTACCCCGGCGAGGTCGAGCGCCGGGTCCGCGTGACGCGCGAGATGCTGGAGACCGCGAAGGCCAAGGGCCTGCCGCCGCCCAAGACCCCGGCGGATCCCTCGCAGCTCCGCGCCGGCCCGAAGGCCGAGGACGAGCAGGCGCTGCTCGCGAAGTGGAAGGCGAGCGGCGGCAAGTAGCGCGCGCCCCGCGCGTGCTGCCGGCAGGGCTGCTCTCGGACGTGGATCGCGCAGCACGCGATCTCGGTGAGTCGCGGAGCCGCTACATCACACGCATTCTTCAATGCGCGGTGCGGAAGATCTCGACGCGGCGGGGTCCCACTGGAATGACGAGCGACGGTGATCCAGAAGGCCATCGCGACCGGCTCGATCCTGTCGAGGATCAGCTTCTTCGTCGTTTGTCGCCCTCGCTCGGTACGAGCTCTGGCGTGACGCTGCCGCGTCACTCCGCCGCGTCGGCGTCGGCGGCGTCGTCGGCGTCGTCATCGGCGGCGGCGCCGGCGGTGGGCCCACCTGCCGGTGCACCGGGGGCCGCGCCGCCGGCGATGCCGGCCGCCGGCGGGGCCGTTTCGGTGACGGCGGGGGCCATCTCGTCCCACGCGATCTGCGGCCCCTTGTTCGTGCGAGGCTCGTTACGCTTCGCGTTGCGCCGCTCCTGCTTTGCGCGCGCGCGATCTTTCAGTTCGGTCTCGCGCTGTCGCTTCGCGAACGTGTCTCGCCGATTGGCCATGGAACCTCCCGAATCTAGTTGGACGGCGAGCCTACCGGACATTGCGCACAAGGCTCGTGTGAACGTGCGCGATCTCGTCGCAACGTGCGCCAACGCGCGCTCTGTGCCCCCCCTCGGGCGCCGCCGAACCTGCTTCCAGCGCTACAGGATTTACGGAGTCGAGGAAAATCGGGCCGACATGTCGGCGATGTGACCCAATGCTGACACGAAGCTGTCCCCAACGGTCATGGCGCGTAGCCCCCGTCGACTATGCTGCCCTCGATGCTGTACGAAGCATATTACGAGCTGGCGGAGCGCACCGGCTGGCGCGTCACGGACCTGGACTGGAACCAGCTCCAGGCGGACGCCGATGCGGGCCTGATCAGCGACTTCGATCGCAGCGCGCTCATGGGCACCGCGGTCATCGAGCACGGCGTCCCGCACTACTCGGAGGTCTGGAGCCTCGTCGAGGGGCTCCGCGATCACTGGGAGCTCTGGCAGTTCACGACGCTGTGGACCGGCGAGGAGCACCGGCACTCGTTCTCGCTCAAGCGAGCGTGCGACCTGCTCGGCCTGCCGATCTCCGAGGATCTCGGCACGGTGACGAAGTTCCGGTTCGCGGAGGCGCAGAAGCAGAGCTGCGAGCTCGACTGCTACCGCACCGTCCCCGGCATGCTGACGTACGCGATGATCCAGGAGGTCGCGACGAACCGCTTCTACCTGATGACGGCGAAGCGCTCGCAGTCACCGTTCCTGAAGAAGCTGTTCACGCTGATCGGCAATGACGAGATGCGCCACCACTGCTTCTATCGCGACATGCTGCGCCGGACGTACGAGGAGAGCACCGACCGCGCCGCGTTCCTCGATCAGGTCTTCCACTCGGTGATGTCGTTCAAGATGCCGCACCTCATCTACAACATCCAGACCGAGTTCCTCGAGAGCAGCGAGTGGGCCGTGCGCGAGGACATCATCACCACGATCGGCCGCTGCCTCAGCTTCGCCCCCGAGCTGATCGCTCGCCTGGTCGCCACCCACGCCGCGGCCGCGTCTGCTGCGCCGGCCCCCAGCCCCGCGGCCGCGTCCTAGATCTCAGCGCAGGAACGCCTCCAGATCGAAGGCTGGATCTCGCTCGCGCGACTCGAGGCCGGCGACGCTCCGCCACGAGTGCGCCTTGCCGCACTCCATGCACAGGCGGATGTCGCGGCCGCCGCTGCGCCCGGCGATGACGTAGGTCAGGACCGCCTTGGCCTGGCAGTCGGGGCAGTCGTGGAGCAGCACGTCGTCGCGCCGGAAGCCGCGCTTCTTCAGCTTGTACTCGTAGGTCGCGAGCTCGTTATCGGTGAGCGCCACGGCGGCAGCGTACCCCGGCGCGCTCGCCCGTGGGTCACGCCGTGCCGGGATCCGGAACGAGCAGGACGCGGCCCCGCACCCCGCGCGCCTCGATCCGGCGGTGCGCCTCGGCCGCCTGCGAGAGCGGCAGCGTCTCGTAGACCGGCGGCAAAAGCTCGCCGCGCAGGAGCCGCTCGAAGATCGCCGCCGTCGCCGCGCGCAGCGCCGGCCCGTCGAGCGTCTCGGACGAGTAGCCCGTGATCACGAGGCCGCGCAGGAGCTCCCACGCCGAGAACGCCGCGCGATCGCCCGCCATCGCGCCCACCATGCAGTAGCGGCCGCCGTCGGCGAGCGCCGCGATCAGCGGCTCGAGCAGGGGGCCGACGACGCTGTCGAGCACCGCGTCGACCGAGCGCGGCCCGAGCTCCGCTGGGTCGGTGACGATCTGCGCGACGCCGAGCCCGCGCAGGTACGCCGCCGCCTCGGGCGCCGCCGCGCGCACCACCGCGACGATCCGCGCGCCCATGGCGGCGCCGAGCGCGCACGCCGCCGAGCCCACGCCGCCCGCCGCGCCGGTGACGACCAGCGTCCGGCCCGCGAGCGACCCCAGCCGCGCGAGCCCTTCGTGCGCCGTCACCGCGGCGAGCCCCAGCGCCGCCGCCGCCAGCGGATCGACCGCGGCCGGGACCGGGGCCACCACGTCGGCAGAGACCGTCACCTCGTGCTGGTAGCCGCCCGCGCGCTCGGCCCGCACGCCGCCGAGGCCCTGCATCATCGTGATCACGCGATCGCCCACCCGGGGCGCGCCAGCCGCCGCGCCGACCTCGCTGCCGACCTCGCTCACCTCGCCGAGCACCTCGAGGCCCGGCACGTAGGGCAGGGCGTCCGCGCGCCGGAGCGGCCACGCGCCCGACCGCACCTCCAGGTCCGAATGGTTCACCGCCGCCGCGAGCGTGCGGATGCGCAGCTCCGCCGGGCCGAGCGGCGGTAACGGGAATCCTTCGGGACGCAGTACGTCCGGTCCGCCGAACGCCCGCATCACGATCGCACGCGTCTGGCGCGCCATCGCGGCACCCTATCACGGGGTGCTCGCGACAGGCCGGACGGGTATCCTGCCGCAGGATGGATCGCGTCCTCGGCGCCCGGCGGCTCGTGGCGGAGCTCGTGAAGAACGAGCAGCTCGAGGTGCGCCGCGCCGAGATCGTCGGGCGCGATCTGGCGCAGCTCGTCGAGACGCTCGGGCGCCCGCCGTCGGGGCAGGAGCTCGAGGACTGGTTCGACGAGCACGCGCAGGTCACCGAGCTGTACGCCGGGCCCGCCGCGCTCGACGAGCTCGTGTTCCGGCACCTCACGCCGCCGCCGCCACCGCCCGAGCCGGAGCGCGCGGCGGACGCGCGCCACCCCGAGCTCGAGCGCCAGCTGCGCGAGGCGCCCGAGCAGCGCGAGCCGTTCCTCGTCTACGCCGACTGGCTGCAGGAGCGCGGCGATCCGCTCGGCGAGCTGATCGCGCTCGGCGTGGCGGCGGCCGGCGGCGCCGAGGACGCCACCCTGCGCTTCGAGCGCCACCTGAAGCTCCACGAGGCGCGCTTCCTCGGCGGGCTCGCGCCGCACCTGCCGAGCCGCGTGGCGCTCCGCTGGCGCCACGGCTTCGTGCACGCGATCGACGAGCTCGTCGAGCTCCCGCCGGCCCGCTGGGCGGAGTTGCTCCGGCTGCGGATCTGCGAGGTCGTCGGGGCGATCACGCTCCACCGCCCGTGCCCCGCCGAGCTCGACGCCGCGATCGCCGCGCACGCGGCGAGCTCGCTCTGCTCGCTCACGCTCGAGGGGCACGCCGGGCGCCTGCCCGAGCGCCTGCTCGCGCGCGCGCTCACCTCGCTCGCCGTGACCGGGGGCCGCCTCGTGCTCGGCCCCGGCGCGCTGCCCGCGTCGCTCGAGCGCCTCGAGCTGCGCGTGCACGAGATCGCCACCGACGGCGGCGGGCCGCCCGCGCTCCCCGTGCGCGAGCTCGGCGTCGCGCTGACCGCGCCCCTCGCCGCGTTCCTCGCCAGCGCCCAGCTGCCGCGCCTCGAGCGGCTGAGCGTCACCGCCGACGCCGAGCTCGCGCCGCGGCTGCCCGCGCTCCTCGAGTCGATCCGGCTCCCCGCCTTGACGCACCTCGCGATCCAGGGCGGCGCCCTCGGCGAGCAGACGTTCGGGCAGCTCGCGAGGCTCCCGCTCGCCGCGCAGCTGACCCAGCTGTCGCTGACGGGCCTCGAGCTCACCGACCTGGCGATGCGGGACATGGCGCAAAAGGCCAGCGCGTTCCCGGCCCTCGCCGAGCTCGACGTCAGCGGGAACGAGCTCTCGCGCGACGGGCTCGCCGCGGCGCGCGCGCTCGCGCCGAGCGTGATCAGCCGGCGCCAGCTCCGGCCCGGCAGCGCGCACGAGCGGCGCCTGCGCCGGTGGGCCGGCAGCCGGCTCCAGGCCGCCGAGGGCATCGCCGATCCGACGCTGTGGCGCGCCGCTGGCGTCGACGGCGACCTCCGCTGGGCGCGCTACCGGGGCGAGGCCGAGTACGAGCTGTACGTCTCGGCAGATCTCGAGCGCTACGGCTGTAGCTGCCCCAGCGGCATCCAGCCGTGCAAGCACGTGGTCGCGCTCGCGCTGGTCGCGGAGCGCACGCGCCTGCCCGCGCGCTCGGCCGAGGACATCGAGGGGCGCGTCGCCCGCGCGGGCCTCCCGCGCTACGAGGAGATCCAGGAGTAGGGCCGGCCCGGCGAGCCTCGCGCCGCGGTGATCACGGGACCGTCAGGATCTCCATCCAGGGCAGGCGGCTCTGCCCGCTGCTATAGAGGTAGGTCCCGAACACGGCGCACCGGCTCGCGCCGTCGCAGGCCGCGTCGGTCACCTGCACCTGCTGGCTCAGCACGGACGAGCCGTTGCCGATCGAGCCGCGCGTGATCTTGGACAGCGTCCACGCGGGGGCGCCGGACGCGTCGCTGGCCTCGAGGTACGCGCCCGCGTCGACGGTGGTCGTGTGGAAGAAGGCGAAGAGGTGCCTCCAGGCGAGCCGGCCCGCGCCGACGGCGAAGCCGGACCCCGTCTGCGTCACCTCGTCCGTATCCGTGTCCGCGACGCCCCCCGCGTCGTCGTAGCGGACGATCGTGCGCTGCGTGCGGAACCCGCCCGGATCGGTCGGGGAGGGCTCGAACCGGACCACCTGCGCGTGCAGGTGCCCCGCGGCGTCGAACGCGACCTGGGAGGCCCCCGTCTGCGGCAGCGCCCGGTCGGCGAGCGCGGCGCCATCGCGATCGAAGCGCAGGATGACCGCGTTGCCCGTGCCCACCGCGATCTCGCCCTGCGGCCTCACGGCGATCGACTGCGCGAGCGGTGCGCTCCGCGTCCACAGCACGCTGCCGTCGGCCGCGGCGAGGACCGTGACGGCGTCCGCCGTCGCGAGCGCGACGTCGCCGCCCGGCAGGAGATCCATGCTCGCGGCGCCGATGCTGCGCTCCCAGCGCGGCGCGCCCGCCGCGTCGAAGCGCGCGACCGTGGCGGCGCGCAGCGCGTAGACGTCCCCGCTTGGGGCGACCCGCACCGCCACGGCGCCCGGCTGCACCGTCCAGATCGGCTGGGCCGCCGCGTCGACCCGCGCGATCTGCTGCGGGCTCGCCAGGACGAAGCCGCCCTCGGCGAAGGCACCCGTCGTGATCGGAAACGGTGGGGTCAGCGTCGCGACCTCGTGTTCGTCCCGCTCGAACGCGACGCGCAGATCGTGCGCGCGCTCCGCCGCGACCACGCATGTGTCGCCCATCACCTCGTCACACCCCGTCCAGCCGCCGAGCTGGGACAGCGCGAATGCCGTCAGCCGCAGCTGCGCGGACGGCGCGTCGCCGGCGCTCGCCTCCTCGGACGCGATCACGCACGAGTCCTCGCAGAGCTCGCCGGTCGCGTCGTTCCTGACGAACCCGCGGCCCGCGCCGTCGAACGAGATCGTCGTATCTCCGCCTCCGCTGCCCGAGCTGCACGCTGCCAGCACCATCAAGCCAGTCCATCTCATGCTCGTCATCTCCCCAGGTGTAACGGGGACTCTGGACCTGCAATGCACCGGCCAGCCGGGCGGCGCGAGGCGGCGCGAAGTATCACGCGCGTGCCCCCGCGGCTGTCTGGGAAATCCGACACGCCTGTGTCACGGCTGTCCGGACGCGCCGCCACCCTCGCCTCGCACGTGCCTGCCCCGCGCTGGTCCGGTCGGCCGCTCGCCGGCTTGTGGTCGCCGCGGGCGGCAGATACGGTCCAACGATGCGAGTTGTATTCCTGTCTCCGCGGTACCCGCCCGAGATGCGGCAGTTCACGCGCGGCCTGGCAGAGGTGGGTGCCGAGGTGCTCGGCGTCGGCGACGGCAGCCCCGACCCCGAGCTCCGGCGCTACCTGACGGATTACCTCGAGGTCCCGTCGATCATGGCCGAGGACGACGTGATCGCGCGCGTCCACGGCTGGCTGCGCGGCCGGTCGATCGATCACGTGCTGGCCAACTGGGAGCCGCTGGTCCTGCTCGCGGCGCGGATGCGCGAGCGGTTCGGCCTCCCCGGCATGTCCGTCGACACCGTGCGCGGCTTCCGCGACAAGCAGCTCATGAAGGAGCGCGTGGCCGCCGCCGGGCTGCGCGTGCCCCGCGCCCAGCGCGTGCGCTCGGTGAAGGAGGTGTGGAGCGCCGTCGAGGCCACCGGCTATCCGGCGATCATCAAGCCGATCAGCGGCGCCGGCAGCGCCGACACGTACAAGGTCGAGTCGGATCACGACATGGCGCGGATCCTGCCGCGCATGCAGCACGTCGCCGAGGCCATCTGCGAGGAGTTCATCGACGGCGAGGAGTACACGTACGACACCGTATCGATCGATGGCGCGCCCGCGTACGAGAGCGTCACGCGGTACGTCCCGAACGCGCTCGAGATGCGCTCCAACGAGTGGATCTCGCCCATCATGCTGTCGGTCCGCGATCTCGCGCAGCCGCACGTCCAGCGCGGGATCGAGCTCGGCCGCAAGGTCCTCGCCGCGCTCGGCATGGGCAGCGGCATGACGCACATGGAGTGGTTCCAGAAGCGCGACGGCGAGGTCGTGTTCGGCGAGATCGCCTGTCGCCCCGGCGGCGCGTGCGTGGTCGATCAGATGAACTACACGAGCGACATCGATCTGTTCCGCGAGTGGGCGCGCGTCGCCACCGTCGGCCGGTTCGAGGCGTCCACCGAGCGCAAGTACAACGTCGGCATCATCTTCAAGCGCGCGCAGGGGCAGGGCCGGATCACCGCGATCACCGGCCTCACCGAGTACTATGCACGCTACCGCCCGCACATCGTCGAGGACACCCTGTTTCGCCCCGGGACGCCGCGCCGCGACTGGAAGGCCACCCTGCTCTCGGATGGTTATCTGGTGGTCCGACACCCCGAGTGGGAGCAGGCGAGCCAGATGACGTTCGCCGCGGCGACCGACATTCACCTCTACGCGTCTTAGACTTCCTCGCCTGCTACTCGCCGCCGCGGCGTCGCTGTATCGTGCGGGTATGCCGCACGTCGTCTTCGTCGCCCCACGGTTCCTCGAGAATACGAACCGCTATGTACGGGCGTTCACCGAGCTCGATGGCGTCACGCTCAGCCTCGTCAGCATCGATCCCGAGGAGGCCATCCCCGCGGCGCTGCGCCCGCGGGTCGCCGGCCACTACCGCGTCGTCGACGTGCTCGACGGCGCGCTGCTCACGCAGGCCGTGCGCGCGATCTCGAGCTCGATCGGGCCCGTCGATCGCCTCGTCGGCGTGCTCGAGCAGCTGCAGCTCCCGATGGCCCAGGTGCGGGACGCGCTCGGCATCGAGGGGCTGCCCCTCGCCATCGCGCGCAACTTCCGCGACAAGGACCGGATGAAGGAGGTGCTGCGCGCCCACGGCGTGCCCGTCGCGCGCAGCATGCTCGCGCGGCAGCGGGCCGAGATCAAACAGTTCATCGATCAGGTCGGCTACCCCGTGATCGTCAAGCCGCAGGCCGGCCTCGGCACGCGCGGCACCCACCGCCTCAACGACGAGCACGACCTCGCCGCGCTGACGCCGCCGAACCCCGCGCAGCCCGCCCAGGTCGAGGAGTACGTGCGCGCGCGCGAGCACACCTGCGAGACCGTGACGATCCGCGGCGTGCCCGTCTGGCGCTCTGGCACCCGCTACTACCCGTCGCCGCTCGAGGTCCTCGAGACCTACTGGATCCAGTACTGCGTTCTCCTGCCGCGCGAGGACGACGATCCCACGTGGACGCAGTTCTACCCGACCAACACCGCCGCGCTCACGGCGCTCTTCGGCGATCAGGCCAGCACCGCCGCCGGCACCTGCCTCACGCACATGGAGTGGTTCCTGCGCGAGGACGGCTCGTGCCTCGTCAACGAGGTCGGCGCCCGGCCGCCCGGCGTCCAGATCATGCCGCTCATGAGCCTCGCGCACGAGACCGACCTGTTCGCCGACTGGGCGCGCCTCATGACGTTCGACCAGTTCACCCCGAAGGCCCGCCGGTTCGCCGCCGGCTCGGCGTTCTTCCGCGGCCAGGGCACCGGCGCGCGCGTCGTCGCCGTCGAGGGCGTCGAGCGCGCCGTCGACGCGTGCGGCCCCGCGCTCGTCGAGATGCGCACGCCCAAGATCGGCCAGCCCCGCGTCGATACCTACGAGGGCGAGGGCTGGGCCATCGTGAAGCACGAGACCACCGAGGGCGCGAAGCAGGCCCTGCGCGCGCTGATCGAGAACATCCAGGTCCGCTACGGCTGATGCGCGGCAGCCCCGTGTGGCTCCCCACCTGCTCCCCAACTCGCCGCCGCCCGGCGGGCGTATGATCGCGCGATGAGGCGCTTCGAGGGCGGCAAGGACCGCTTCTGGGAGATCCGGCGCGACGGCATGACCGTGCACACGCGGTCCGGCAAGATCGGCACCGTCGGCAAGGCGCCGGCGCCCAAGCGGTTCCCGTCGGTCGCCAAGGCCGAGGCCGACGTCGAGAAGCGGATCGCCGCGCAGCTCGCGAAGGGCTACGCGGAGGTGGCGTCCGCGGCCTCGGCGGAGCCGGCGAACCCCGAGCTCGAGCGCCAGATCATCGAGGAGCCGACCGACCCCGCCCGGTGCCTCGTCTACGCGGACTGGCTGCAGAGCCAGGGCCACCCGCGCGGCGAGCTCGGCGCGATCCAGCACGCGCGCGCGAGCCGCCCCGACGACGCCGAGCTCGCGAAGGCCGAGCAGAAGCTGCGCGAGGCGCACCCCGAGCTCGCGCCGCGGCGGCTCACGGAGGCCGTGCGCAAGCAGTCGCGCAAGCCCGGCCAGAACGACGATCTCCCGTCGGTCGTCTGGGAGAACGGCTTCATCGCCGCCGCGCGCATCGCGCGGGGCTCCGGCCGCGGCGCGTCCACCGTGCGCGAGCTGGTCGCCGAGCTGCTCGCGCACCCCGCCGGCCGCTTCCTGCGCGAGCTGCGGATCGGCGGGCTCGGGCCCGGCGAGCACGACTACGCCGGCGTGATCGACGCGATCCTCAGCGGCCTGCCGTCGACCCTGCGCGTGCTCTCGCTCGTCGATCTGCCGCCCGGCTCCGCCGAGCTCGTGTTCGCGAGCCTCGCCGACGTCACGCCGCTGCTCGCTGCGACGCCGCACCTCGAGGAGCTCCGCCTCGCCGGGAACCAGGTCCAGCTCCGCGCGCTCGAGCTGCCCAAGCTGCGCCGCCTCGCGATCACGACGAGCGACTCGAGCGTGCTCCTCACCCTCGGCAAGTCGGACCTGCCCGCGCTCGAGTCGCTGGAGCTCTCGTCGGGAGACGCGCCGATGCCCGCGGCCGCGCTCGGCAAGGTCCTGCGCGCGAGCTTCCCCCTGCGCCGGCTCGCGATCACGCGCACGGCGAACACCGACGAGCTCATGCCGCTGCTCGTCAAGGCGGCGTGCTTGCCGAAGCTCTCGTGGCTCGATCTCTCTGGCGGCACGCTCACGGATGCAGGTGCCCACGTGCTGATCGGCGGCAGGTCCAAGCTCGAGCACCTGGACGGCCTGGAGCTCTCCGGCAACACGCTGTCCCCGGACGCGATCCGCCAGCTCGCCGGCGTGTGCCGGTCCGTGCGCGCGGACGATCAGCGCGCCGCCGCCGCCGAGCTCATCAGCGAGAGCGATCTGCGCCAGATGTCGCCCGACGCGAGCGCGCTCGCCAAGGGCCGCGAGCTCGCCAAGCCGGAGCTGTGGGCCGTGCTCGGCCGCGACGCCGACACCTGCTGGGGGCAGTATCGCGGCAGCGATCTGTACGAGGTCTACGTGCGGATGCCCGGCCTCGCGAACGGCTGCAGCTGCCCCAGCGGCAAGCGGCCGTGCAAGCACACGATCGGCCTCGCGGTCCTGCTCTCGCGCGGCCACGCGTTCCCGGCGCGCGCGCTGCCGCGGGGGCTGACGAGCCGCGCCTCCTCGGCGCGCTACTACGGCTCCGGCGAGTAGGGGCGCCCGGTCGCGGCCGCGTCATGGCGAACAACGTCACCTACGTGATGATGCATGTGCGCGACGACCACGGCCGCGAGCAGAACCACCTGCTCGGCGAGCTGCACGATGTCTACGAGCGGCCGTTCTCGGTCGGCAGCGATCCCGGCTGCGACGTCATCCTCGATCACCCCAGCGTGCCGCCGCGCGCCGCCGAGTTCAGCGCCGGCTCGAACCACCGCATGGTGCGCGTGACCGGCGCCGAGCAGCGCGAGCGGATCGACGGCCGCCCCGTCCGCATCGGCGCGCTCCAGGTCCAGCTCGTCGAGGTCATCGATCCGCGCCGGGCGGCGCTGCCGCCCTCCGGGATCGCCGTGCGCTTCGGGCCGCGCGGCCTCGGGGCCATCCAGGCCGCGGACGTCCCCGAGGATCCGCGCGCGACGGAGGCGGGGCGCCTCGCGGACGCGCTCCGCGATCCCCGCGATCACGTCCGCCAGCTCGACGACGCCAGCGCGGCGTGGTGCGAGGCGCGGCTGCGCGACCACTTCGCCGCGCTCGCGCAGGTCACAGCTCCGCCGTGCTCGCTGTCGCTCACTCGCGTCGAGTACACGAGCTCGCTCGACGACGCGATCGCGCGGTGGAACCGCGAGTGGGGCGCCGCCGAGGCGCGCCCGTTCCGCTACGTCACGTGGAGCCACGTCCACCGCGTCAGCAAGTGGATGAGCGAGCTCGACCACGCGCGCGCGCGCGACCTCTCGTACGCCGAGCGCTACGCGCGGCGCGTCGGCGCGCAGCTGCGCGAGGCGCTCCAGTACACGACCAGCTCGCTCGTCGCCGCGCACCTCGCGACGCTCGAGGACGACGTCTCGCCCGCGCGGCCGCTCGCGAGCCTGCTCGCGCGCGGCGTCTACGCGCTCGCGCTCCCCGACTCGGCCGTGCTGCTTTATCTGGCCTCGGGTCTGGCCTCGGGTCTGGCCTCGGTGGCGGCGCCCACCCAGCGCAGCTCCGATCCGATCGAGCGCGACTTCGTCGACGCGCTCGCCGCTGGCGACCCCGCCGGCGACCGGGCCGGCCTCGTCTACGGCGACTACCTCGAGGAGCGCGGCGAGCTCGTGCGGGCCGAGGCCGTCCGCGCGCAGGGCGGCCCCACCATCGGCGTCCCCGTCCACTACGCCTTCGAGGACGCGCGGCCGCTGCTCCTGTTCAACCCGCGCGATGTGCCGACGCCGCGCGCGCTCGTGCCCGACACGAGCGTCCCCGGGGCCCGGCTCGAGATCGACGGCCGCGTGCACCCGCTCGGCAGCCGCACCGGCATCGCGTGGCTCAACGATCAGCTCGTCGTCGATCCGCCGCCCGGCACGTCGGTCGCCATGCTCACGCAGTCCGGCGGCGCGCTGTGGCTCAACATCGCCCGCGACTACGCGAGCGCGGCGCTCAACCACCGCACCCTGTTCGACCGCACGCGGCAGCCGCTCTTCGACGGCGACCTCATCACGCTGCGCGAGCGCTCCGCGATCGTCCGGCTGTAGCGCGATCCTGCCGGGGCAGCCCCGCCTCGGAGGACTCGGCTGTCACACGTTCGCAGAAGATGCAGATGGGTTTCGAGCGCTTCAGCTCGGGTCCAGGCCGTTACTAGGCTATACAGAGGGGCTTATTTCTTTGGGTTATCGAACGGTGCGGCGTGCGAAGGCACCACGTCAGAAGCAGTCCCGATGGGTACGTGAATAGACCCTGTGATTGGGGACTGGGATTGGCCAGTCTGGTCAGTACCTCTCTGTGCTGTTCGATACGCCCTTCATCGAGCGTAACCATCCTCGAAAGATATTCGTCAATGACCGAGGGGTACCCGTCGGGTTCATCCAGCGACGCCTGGCGGGTGAGCCCTGACGCGACCCATGTGCGGACATCCACATGAACGGTTTTCTTGGACGATGTGTGGAGCTCGCCTTGATCGCGAGGCAAAGTAGCCCTCCTCATGGAGCCCTTGTTCCCGTCGCTGCACGCGCCGAGCGACCAGCCGGCCGTGTGGGTCGGCGATCGCGCGCTCACGCACCGCGAGCTCGCGATCGCCTGCGCGCACCACGCCGCGGCGCTCGCGGCGCGCGGCCTCGCCGCCGGCGACCGGATCGGCGTGTGGACGCAGCCGGCCCTGGAGACCGTCGTGGCGTTCGTCGCGCACGCCGCCGCCGGCTACGTGTCCGTGCCGCTCGATCCGAAGCTCGGCGAGCTCGAGCTCGGCCACATCCTCGGCAACGCCGCCCCGCGCCTCGCGGTCGCCGCCGAGGCGCCGCGCGCCGCGGCCGCGATCGAGACGCTGACGACGTCGATCACGCTGTTGCCCGGCGCCCCGCCGCTGCCCGCGCGCGCCGTCCGCGGCGAGCCGGCGCTCGTCCTCTACACGTCGGGGACGACCGGCGCGCCCAAGGGCGCGGTGATCACCGATCGCAACATCGCGAGCAACCTCGACATGCTCGCGCGCGCGTGGGCGTGGACCGCGCGCGACGTCGTCGTGCACGCGCTGCCCCTGTTCCACGTGCACGGCCTCGTGCTCGGCGTGTTCGGCAGCCTGCGCCGCGGCGGCGCGCTCTGCTGGGTGCCGCGGTTCTCCCCCGAGGACGTCGGCGCCGCGCTCACCGCGCACGCGCCCGCCGTGCTGTTCGCGGTGCCGACGATGTACCACCGCCTGTGCGAGGCCGCGGAGCAGCGCCCCGCGCTCGCCGGCGCGCTGCGCTCGGCGCGCCTGCTCGTCAGCGGCTCGGCGCCGCTCTCGGTCGCCGATCACCGCCGGCTCGAGCACCTCACCGGGCAGCGTGCGCTCGAGCGCTACGGGCTGACCGAGACCTTGATCAACTGCTCGACGCGCCACGACGGCGATCGCCGGGCCGGCTCCGTCGGCCCGCCGCTCGACGGGGTCGAGCTGCGGCTCGTCGACGACGCGCGCGCCACCATCCCCGGCGATGGCTCCGCCGATGGCCCTGGCGATGGCCCTGGCGATGCCCCCGGCGCTGCTGCCGGCGCTGCCAGCGAGCCCGGCGAGATCGCCGTGCGCGGCCCGCACGTGTTCGCCGGCTACCTCGGCAACGAGGCCGCGACCCGCGCCGTCCTGGACGACGAGGGCTGGTTCTACACCGGCGATGTCGCCACGCGCGATCCCGACGGCGAGCTGCGCATCATCGGCCGCCGCTCGACGGACATCATCAAGTGCGGCGGCTTCAAGGTCGGCGCCGGCGAGGTCGAGGCCGCGCTCCTCGAGCACCCCGCGATCGCCGAGGCCGCCGTCATCGGCGCGCCCGATCCGGACCTCGGCGAGCGGATCGTGGCGTTCGTCGTGGCGCGGGCGCCCGTCGACGCGCGCGCCCTCGAGGATCACGTGGCCAGCCGGCTCTCGCCGCACAAGCGGCCCCGCGACGTCCGCTTCGTCGAGGCGCTGCCGCGGACGCCCCTCGGCAAGGTGCAGAAGACGCGCCTGCGCGCGCTCTAGCTACCCGCGGGCGCGATCCTTGCGTAGAGTTCGTGCATGACCCGGCTCTGGGCGCTCTGGCTTGCGGGCCTCGCGTGTTGCGGCGGCAGCGGCGCGGCCGTCCCGGTCCGCGAGCCAGCGCCTCCGCCCCCCACGCCGGTGGCGCCGCCGCCGCGCCCCGCGACGCTCGGGATCGCCGTCACGGAGGCCGGCGTCGGCCCGATCAACGCCCAGACGCCCGCGACCGTGGAGGCGCTGCGCGCGCTCCTGCCCACCTACGACGTCCGGCCCGTCTACGCGCCCGGGCTCGGCGCCGACAGCGGCCCCGGCCTCAACGTGCCCGACATCCACGTGTTCGAGGGCGGCGAGCTCCTGTTCGTGGTGGTGCCCGGCGAGCGCGGCGAGGTGCTCGACATCCGGGTCGCGAGCCCGCGGGTCACCTCGGAGCGCGGCTGGCGCATCGGCGCGACGCTCGGCGATCCGCAGGGGGTCGACGGCTGCCAGTGCATCAGCGACGGCCTGACGTGCTTCGCGAAGGGCTCGCACGTGGGGATCATGCTCGACGACGACTGCCAGGGCCGCACGATGTCGGGCTCCGATGATGACTTCGGGCTGTACAGCCGCCTCGAGTCCGGGGATCGCGAGGCGATGAACAAGCTCGCCGGCCGCAAGATCCGGATGCTCGTGTGGAACCCCGAGGCGTTCGAGATCGAGTGATCGAATAGCGAGTCAGCGAGTCAGCGAGTCAGCACATCAGCGAAAGAGGCTTTCATGGAGTATCGACGTCTCGGAGCTTCTGGCCTTCGCGTGCCTGCCTTGAGCTTCGGCACGGCCACGTTCGGCGGCGGTAACGCGTTCTTCGCCGCGTGGGGCAAGACGGACGCGAGCGGCGCCGAGCGGCTGGTCGACATCTGCCTCGATCACGGCGTCTCGATGTTCGACAGCGCCGACGCGTACTCAGGCGGGCTCGCGGAGCAACTGCTCGGGCAGGCGATCAAGGGCAAGCGGAGCCGCCTCCTGATCTCGACGAAGGCGACCTTCCCGACGGGCACCGGCCCCAACGACTACGGCTCCTCGCGGCAGCACCTCGTGGAGTCGGTCGACGCGTCCCTGGCGCGCCTCGGCACCGATCACATCGATCTCTTCCAGCTCCACGGCCAGGACTACAACACGCCGGTCGAGGAGACGATGTCGACGCTCGACGACCTCGTGCGCGCCGGCAAGATCCGCTACGTGGGCGCCTCGAACTTCTCGGGGTGGCACCTCATGAAGTCGCTCGCGTGCGCGGATCGCTACGGCTATCCGCGCCACGTCGCCCACCAGGCCTATTACTCGCTCTTGAATCGAGACTACGAGTGGGAGCTCTTGCCGCTCGGGCTCGATCAGGGCGTCGGCGCCGTGGTGTGGAGCCCGCTCGGCTGGGGCAAGCTCACCGGCAAGATCCGGCGCGGGCAGCCGGCCCCGCCGGGTACGCGCGCGCACGAGATCCCGGAGACCGGCCCGCAGTACGAGGAGGAGCGCCTGTTCCGGATCGTCGACGCGCTCGACGCCGTCTCGAAGGAGACCGGCAAGACGATCCCCCAGGTCGCGCTCAACTGGCTCCTGCAGCGCCCGACCGTCGCCAACGTGATCATCGGGGCGCGCAACGAGGCGCAGCTCATCGAGAACCTCGGCGCGGTCGGCTGGTCGATCAGCGCCGCGCAGATGGCGCTGCTCGACGAGGCGAGCGACGTGCTTCCGGCTTACCCCGTCTGGCACCAGCGCCCGTTCGCGATGCTGAACGAGCGCGCCCTGCGCCCCGGGCCCGGGTAACCCGCGTCAGCCCGCGTCAGCTCGCGTCAGCTCGCGTCACTGCAGGTGATACAGCGCGGCGGCCTCGCTCACGCCGCCCTGCAGGTTGGTGGCGCGGACCGTCAGCGTGCAGGTCTGGCCCGAGAGGCTGGGCAGGTTCCAGTAGCTGTTGAAGTTATAGGCGTTGTTCGGCTGGGTCAGGCCGCCGTTGCAGGTGTCGATCAGGGTGACCGAGCCCGGCGTCCCGTCCGCCCAGGAGAGGTTGCCGAAGAGGCCCAGCTGCGAGCCCGCGGGGACCGTGCCGCAGTCGAGCGGCGTCGGCCCCGGCGAGCTCGAGCTGAGGTAGCAGTTGAGGCCCGGGTAGATCTGGGCGTAGATCGACGGCGGCTGCGCCGTCCCCGCCGTGCCCGTGCGCACCAGGATCGCCGCCGACAGCGTCGAGGCGAGGCCGTCGCCGTTGACGGCCGTGGCCGTGAGGATGCAGACGCCCGCGGTGGTGGGCGGCAGCCACGCGCCCGTCCGGTACTCGGGGCTCGTGTTCGACATGCCGAACTGGCCACCGCAGTTGTCGGACACCGTGAGCGAGCCCGGGGTGCTCTTGCCCCAGCCCATGACGCTCACGTCGTACGAGGTCATGTTCGGCGACGCGAGCGTGGCGGAGCACGAGGCGTTGCCGCCGGGGAAGAGGAAGCAGCCCGCGCCGGGGAGCGCGAACGAGAGGCTCGGCGCGGTGATGAAGTCGGCGCTCGCGTCGATGGCGCCGTTCGCCGATCCCGCGGGGAACACCACGATCGAGAAGCTCTGCGAGATGCTGAACCCGTTGGAGGTCGCGAGCATCGTGACCGAGCACGAGCCCTGCGTGGGCTTGGACCAGCTCGTCGCCGCCGCGGCCGGCGCCGAGAACATCGCGTCGGCGCAGGTGGACGACCACGCGTAGGTCACCGGGTCACCGGCCGGCGCGAGGACCGAGGCCGTGAACGAGACCGGCGCCGTGGCCTGGGCCGTCGCCGGGAACACCAGCGAGTCCAGGATCGGGCCGTACAGCGGGGGTGCCGCGCTCGTGAGATCGAGGATGCGCATCACGATGCGCGTGACCTGGTTGGGCAGGACGTTCACCGCCGTGGGGTTGCTCGCGCCGACGAGCGTCGTGCCCGCGTACGCCCGCGCGACGAGGCTCTGGGGCCCGCTCGGCAGGAGCAGCGTCCCGTCGTACGTGCCCGTGGCCGGGTTTTGCACCAGATCCTGGGAGAGCCCGCCCGCCTGCAGGGTCACTTGCGTGATGCCCGCGTCGAGCAGCGCGCGGGCATCGATCCGGAGCTCGGTGATGCCTTGATCGATCGCGCCCACGTCGTCGGCGGGATCGCCGTCCAGGGTGCAAGCGGTGGCCAGAAGGGACAGGAGCAGGGCGTATGTACAGAGTCGCAAAACAGTCCTCCTATGAGTGAGCGGACGGCTGCAGGCGCCGTGACCGCGCGCGCCTCGCGGCAGCGGCGGGGTCGGGTCGTTGGTGACCCTGGCGTCTTGCATGTCGGTCCGGACGGGCGCCCTTCGGAGGGAGTCGCACGCGTACGCACGCAATCGCACATATGTGCGAGATGGCTGGCTATTTTCGACCGCTGGCCGCGCGATCGGCGCGCTCTGCGCTCGCGGCGCGATCAGGTGGACGCGGCCGAAGTGACCGCCATGGCGTGGCGGCTGTGCCGGTCTCGCTCAGCGCTGCGCAGCTGCTCGCAGCGGCCGGCGCCCGGTGCGCTCTTTGCGAGCCGCGGCCCGGACCGTCTTCGCGGCGCGGCTCGCAGCCCGGTCCTCGAGCACCTCTTCGACCGATGCGGCGAGGATCGCCTTCTCGTGCCAGCGCTCCAGCCGCTGCAGATCTTTCTCGGCCAGGATGCGCTTGCGGACCGCGGCCGGTACGGCGATGCCGCGAACGCGGAGCACGGTGAGCACGTCCTTCGCTCGCGCCTCGATGCGCCCTTCGGCGCGCCCCTCGATGCGCCCTTCGATATGTCCTTCGGCGCGCCCCTCGGTACGCCCTTCGATGCGCGCATCTTCCCAGCTTCTCCGCATGGTCACGATGAACTCCTCCTCGTCGGGGTTCCGCCTCGGCTGCAGTTTGAGCGCGTGCTGCAAGTCTAGCAAGATGTGCTCGGCCACCGCACGCTCGCGCGCCTTCCGCGGGAGTAGGCTCAGATCCTCGATGGCCGGCGTCAGGAGCGGCCCCGCTGCCATGAGGCGGACGAGGAGAGTCTTGCGCTTGCGCGGTAGACGGCTTGCCACGACGATCCTGACGCGGAGGATGTCGTCGCCGAAGAAGTAGACGCCCGCCGGCCAGCCGCGTGCCGGCTCGAGCTTGAGCTTGCGCAGGATGGCCCTCGGCGCGCCGGCCGTGATGATCCAGAGCGACGGGGCGACGCGCACCTCGGGCCGCTGCCGCTGCCGCCGCTTCTTCTTGCGCGCGCGCGCCTCGCGGGTCCGCTTCTGCCAGAAGGCGATGTGCTTGGCCAGGCACGCACGAAACTCCTCTGCGCTGGGCGCGTGGCCATAGACCTCGAGGAGGCAGGGGACGGCCGTGATCCGGCCCAGCAGGCCGAGCCGGGCGCGCTCGGCCTTGCGAGCTGGATCCGGCTCGTGGCGCAGGTCGGCGTGCTGGGTCTCCGGAGAGATCTCGTCGTGCACGGAGGTGGCTCCGCAAGTGCGGAGGGCCTCCTTACCGATCTGCTTTGCGAGGTGGTCGAAACGGTTGCGCATGGGCTCCGGGCGGCCGGACGACGGGCCGTGATGGGAGCTCTCGACCGATGTCGCGAGCGGTTGCGTCGGGCGTGACGATTCCGGAGCAGAAACCCGACCGCCCTCTCCCGAACCCGGTTCGCTCCCCCTCGAGACGGGCTAGGGTTGCGGCCACGCCTCGCGATGCGGTCCGAGCCACTCGCCATCATCGTCCTCGGCATGCATCGCAGCGGCACCAGCTGCCTCGCCGGCATGCTCGCCGCAGGCGGGCTCGCCTCGGCCGGCGAGGCCGTCCGCAACTGGGACAACGCGCGCGGTCACCACGAGATGCTCGACGTGGTCCGCCTCAACGAAGCCGTGCTCGCGCACAGCGGCGGCCACTGGCTGTCGCCGCCCGCAGAGGTCCGCTGGACCGACGACCACGCGGCGGCGCGCGATCGGCTCTTGCGCGCCCGGATCGACGGCCGCCCCGCGCTGCTCAAGGATCCGCGGACGCTGCTGACCTTGCCGTTCTGGCGCGCGTCGCGCGTGCCGTACCACGTGCTCGGGATCGTGCGGCACCCGCTGGCCGTCGCGCGCTCGCTCGAGAGCTGGCGCGAGATGCCGCTCGCCGAGGGCGTCGCGCTGTGGATCGCGCACAACCGCGCGCTCGCCGCCGATCGCGCGCGGCACGGCTACGCGCTCGTCGACTTCGAGCAGCCCAGGGCCGCCGTGGTCGCGGCCGTGCGAGCCGCCTGCTTGGCGCTCGCGCCCGCGATCGACGAGGCGGCGCTCGCCGCCGCCTACGAGGAGCAGCTCGTGCACCACGACGACGGCGACGCGCCGGCCGTCGCCGGCCTCGACGAGGCGCTCGCGCTGTACCGGCAGCTCGCCGCTGGCAGCGCCGCCGGCAGCGCCGCATCCCGCCCGCGGCCGCCGTTTCCGCGCGCCGAGCTGGCCGCGTTCGCGCGGCTCCTCCGCGAGGGGGCCGTCTCCGCGGCGCAGAGTCCCGCCCGCGCCGCGCTGGCGGCCGTCGCGGACGCCGCGGCTGTCCTCGTGCCCGTGGTGACGTCGCTCCTGCGTCACCGCGCGCATGCCGAGGCGCGCGCGCTGATCACCGAGCACGCCGCCCGCCTCGACGCCGGGCTCGCGGATCTGCTGCACGGCAAGGTGCTGCTCGCACAGGGCGACGCGGCCGGCGCGGTGCACCACCTCGAGGCCGCGTGCGCAGCGCCGCGGCCGCTCTTCCAGGCGCGGCACCTGCTGCCGCAGGCGCTGCGCGGCGCTGGCCGGCACGCCGACGCGCGCGCGGCGCTCCGCCAGGTCGCGGGCGAGGCGCTGTACCCGCACGGCCCCCTGGCGACGCTCGCCGAGTGGAGCTGGCTCGACGGCGATCCCCGCGGCGCGCTCGCCGAGATGGCGCAGGCGATCACCGCCGCCCCGCCGCATCGGCGCGGGCGCCTGCGGACGCGCCGCGCAGAGTGGCTCCTGGCCGCGGGCGATCCGGCCGCGGCGCGCCGCGAGCTCCTGCAGGCGCAGGACGAGGATCCCGGCTATCGCCGCAGCCGCGAGGTCCTCGCGAGCCTCCCGTGACCGCCGCGCGGCGCCTCGCGCGCGGCGCGTGCGGCATGCGCCGCGCCGATCGCGCTACAGCATCGCGTTGAGCAGGTTCGTGAGCCCGTCGTGCCCGATCTGGTTCGGGTGATAGGACTCGCCGACCGGGTTGGAGAGGCCGTTCAGCCACTCGACGTCGTCGCAGATGCGGTGGGTGTTGAACGGCGTGCGCGTGTCGAGGAACTCGAAGCCGTGGGCGGCCGCGGCCGCCGAGATCTTGGACGCGAGCAGATCGGCGACGCCGTTGAGATCCGCCTGCTCCGTGGGGCTGATGCGCGCGAGGAGGTTGCACTCCTCGCCGTTGAACAGCCGCGGATAGCCCACGACGATGACCCGGGCATTGGGGGCCCGCGTGTCGATATCGGTGTAGAGCGAGTTGAGCTGCCCCGGGAGGGTGTTGTTGATGAAGTTTCGCGCGTTGCTGATCTCGGTCGTGCACGTGTACGGCCAGGGCTTGGCGCACTGGGTGATCACGCTCGAGAAGCCCGCGTCGTTGCCGCCGATCGAGATCGTCACGAGGTTGGTCGAGGCCGACAGCGCGCCCAGCTGGTTGTTGCGGACGTCGGGGATGCGCGCCCCCGAGCACGCGATGTGGTTGAGGGTCATCCCGCGCTGGGCCGCGAGCTGCTTGGCATACGAGTGGTTCGAGCGCTGGCACCCGGAGTCGTAGTACTCGCGCGTGCCGGTTCCAGAAGCATAGGAGTCGCCCTGCGCGACATAGTTGAGCCCGGCGAGGCTGTTTTCATCGGAGTCGAGATCCTCCATCACACAACCGGTCCCGAGGCTGGCCAAGACGAGGCCCGACAGCAAGAGTGACTTCATCGCTTCCTCCAGAGATGTATTTGCTGCGGACACACTCTCAAGGTCCGTGTACGAAGTCGAGCGGCACCTACTCACCGGAGCAGCCGCTCTTCCGGTGCAGACTGTTATGTGCAGCCCGCCCCCCGCGGTACGCGCGATCTGTCAGCGAAGTGAGCCCTCATCATCGCAGCGCAACCACGCGATTTCCCTCTCGGGCATGCGCGCCGCCCGCGTGCTGGCCTCGGTGGGGATGATGCCGGTTCGCGACCTGCGGTGGGCCGCGCCGTCCGCGCGATCGCAGGCTGCTAGGCTCCCGCGCGTGTGGAAGATCGTCGAGCGACGCATCGGTCGCGCTGGCGGGGTGAAGCAGCGCGAGCAGCGGCAGCGCGAGTGGGACCGCAAGTACGGCGAGGATCGCTGGGCCGTCGGCTACCTCATCGATGGCGCGTTCATGCTCCAGGAGCAGGCGCTCGAGCACGTGTACAACCGCAGCTACGAGGCGCACTTCGCCGCGCACCCCGAGGATCTCGAGGAGCTCGTGCGCACCGCGAAGGTGCTCCGCAACCCGCACGCCGAGGCGACGACCGGCGTCGATCTGCAGGTCCCCGCGATCACCGAGTACCTGCGCCGCACCGGCCGCGCGCTCGCCGGCACGGAGGTCGTCGACATCGGCTCGTGGGAGGGGCGGGCCTCTCACGCGCTCAGCATCCGGCTCAGCCCGCTCACGATCGCGTGCTGCCTGCGCCCCGACACCAGCCTCGAGAAGTGGTGGCAGAACGAGAAGTGCCTCGCCGTGTGGGAGGACGGCGAGCGCGAGCGCTAGCGCGAGCGCCACAGGTGCCCGGCGCTGGCCCGAGGTCTGCGCGAGGTCTCGAAGCGGCGCCCGCGCGAGACGGGAGTGGGCCAATCGTGAGGCGCGCCTACTCCGCTCCAGACGTGAGGACGGTCTTTGCCTATCGTTCTATCTGGGATCGCCCGCTCCGCTTTGCGATGTTGGTGCGGTGAAATCACGATATGCAGTGCTACTAAGCTCCGCCAGCGCGCTCGGGTGCGGCGCGGTCGACGAGGCCACGCAGACGACCGCGGCGGCCGTGGACACGTTCGGGCTCGGTACGCCCGCGCAGCGGATCGTGCCCAGCGCGGGCGCCGGGTTCCGCGAGCTCACGCTCGGCCCCGGTGAGGACCACACAGTCCGGCAGGAGCTCGGCGCCGCGCAGCCCGGCCGCGCGCAGCGGCGGCAGTCGCTCGTGTACTTCGGCCACCTCAGCGACTTCCAGCTCGCGGACGAGGAGTCGCCGCTGCGCATCGAGGTCGCGGACGCGGGGCCCGGCTCGGGGGCGTGGCGGCCGTGGGAGGCGCTGCAGCCTCACCTCGACGACGCGATGGTGCGCCAGCTCAACGCGTTCGTGCCCGCGAGCCCGATCGCCGCGGGCGACGGCACGCGCCGCGCGATGGATCTCGTCATCAACACCGGCGACGCCCCCGACAACCAGCAGCTCAACGAGACTTTGTGGACGCGCACGCTGATGGAGGGCGGCACCCTCGATCCCAACAGCGGCGTCGACCCGATCGGCAGCACGCACGCGACCTGCCTCCTCGGGAACCTGCTCCGCCAGATCCCGCGCGATCCGAAACGCTACACCGGTGTGCAGGACTTCGACGATTACCTCGAGGGGCTCGTCCCGTTCTACGATCCCGATCAGCCCGCCGGCCCGTTCGCGGCGTGGCCGCGCTATCCCGGCCTCATGGATCGCGCGCAGCAGCCGTTCCAGGCCGCGGGGCTCGCCGTGCCCTCGTACATCATGTTCGGCAACCACGACGCGCTCGTTCAGGGCAACGGCGCCGGCACAACCGCGCTCGAGCTGCTCGCCACCGGCTGCGTCAAGGTGATGGCGCCCATCTCCGCCGATTACAGCACGCTCGCCTCGGCGCTCGCGACGCTCGACCCGCTCGCGCTGCTCTCGCTCGTCCAGACGTCGCCCGGGCGCGTCGTCTACGTGCCCCCCGATCCGGCGCGCCGGCTCGTCAGCAAGCTCCAGTACAAGCAGATCTTCCGCGCCGGCACCCAGGCCGACGGCCACGGCTTCGGCCTGATCGATCCCGCCGAGGAGGGCGCGTCGGCCGGCGCCGCCGGCTATTACGCGTGGAGCCCGCGCCCCGGCCTCCGGTTCATCTCGCTCGACACGGCCGCCGAGGCCGGGATCCCCGGCGTGTCTTCCGCCGGCAACATCGACGCGCCGCAGTTCGAGTGGCTGCGCCGCCAGCTCGAGGCCACCGACGATCTCGTCGTGGTGCTGAGCCACCACTCGATCGAGGACCTGACCGCGAACGTGCCCGACGAGGTCGCGCCGCTGTGCGTGGCACAGGACGGCCACGGTCACGATCTCAACCCCGGCTGCGACCTCGATCCCCGCAGCTCGCAGCCGATCCGCCTCACCGCGGATCTCGTCGCGCTCCTCCACGCGCACCCGAACGTCATCGCCTGGGTCGCCGGCCACTCGCACGCGCACCGGGTGATTCCGTACCCGCACCCCTCGGGCACGGGCGGATTCTGGAGCATCCGCGTCGCCGCCGAAGCCGACTGGCCCCAGCAGAGCCGCCTGATCGAGATCTTCGATAATCGCGATGGCACGCTCTCGCTGTTCGGCACCGTCCTCGACCACGCCGCGGCCTCGACCGCGCCGCTCGCCGGCACGCCCGCCACGGCGCTCACGACGCTCGATCTCGCGTCGATCGGCCGCACGCTCGCGTACAACGATCCCCAGGTCGGCGGCCGCGCCTGCAGCGGCGCCCCGTGCGGCGAGGGCGTCCCCGGCGACCGCAACGTCGAGCTGATCCTCCCCGATCCGCGCTGACGTCGGAGACCGCCCGTTTCCGAGGCCGACGTGGCGCCGGAAGGAGCGAGTGCTTCCTTGCCGAGCTTCGCGAGTGGTAGGCTCGACGGGCTCGTCGTGACTCTCAAGTGCAGCCACTGTGGCGCGCCGCTGAAGGCGGCACCGGATCAGACGGTGGTCACGTGCAGCTACTGCGAGACCGTCACGCGCATCGCCTCGACCCGTGAGCACCGTGAGCCCCGGCGCACGGAGGCTCCATCGCGTGGCGCACCGCAGAGCCGGCTCCTCGGGCTCACGCTCGCGGGCGTCCTCGGCACCGCAGCGGTCGCGGCGGTCGTCGTGACGTCGAGATCGCTGGTGGTCACGCCGGCCTCAGACAAGAGGCCCAAGATCGCACAGCCGATGCCCGCGCTCCCCGCCGTGGAGCAGGCGGTACCAGCAGCGCCACAGAGCGATGGAAAGCAAGGCTCGGGTGTGGCGGCCACGGTCTCGCCTGCTGCGCCCGCGCGCAGCACACCCCGCAAGGTCGCGAGCAACGCGGTTCCGACCGGCCCCGTCTCGACCAAGAAGGAAGCGGAGGAGGTCCTTCGGCCCGTGCTACTGGCGTGCATGAAGGAGCATGGTGTGCACTACCTGATCACGCGCCTCGGGAACGAGCGGCGTGGCGCGAACGTTCCGTCGCTCAGCCTGACCGGGACGTCGATCGTCAACTACAAGCCGACACCGGGCTTTGCAGCCACGCCGCTCGGCCGCTGCGTCGCGCGCGCGGGCAGCGGGGTACGTGCGCCAGCGTATGGCGGCAATTACATCTATTTCGGCCTGCGCGACGAGTCGATCCCCGATCCTCTCGCCGACGCCCCCGCGCGCCTCGACACCGAAGCAGCCAATCAGGTGCTGGCGGCGCTCGACGACGAGGCGCGCGATTGCACCGCCAGGAGCCCGGCCGGGAGCCGCCCTGGCGAGTCGGTGAGCGTCATGGTGTCCTTCGAAGGCGCGACCGGTGCGGTCTCGAAGGTCGAGCCCTACTACGTCGACACCAGGTCGGCCTACGGCCGCTGTCTGTCCTCGGTGTACCGCAAGGCCACCGTCGCCAAGTTCCGCGAGATCGACCACCAGGTCCTTCACGTGCTGTCGCCGTGAGCGCTTCCGTCACTGGAAGCAGTGCTGCATCGCCCACGTAGTCGAGGGTGAACGCCTCGCTGTGTCCGCTGCGTCGGTGAGCCGCGGCATGTGCCATTCGTGCCGCGGTGTGTGCCAGCCGTGCCGCCGTGTGCCAGCGCTCGCGGCGGCAGGCCTGCGGCGCGGTCGAGCTGGTGTATCGAGCATGGCGCATGAAGCTCGGCTCCGACGAAGCGCGAGCCGCGCGAGGGAGCCGCGGCGGCCGTCCACTCGCCCGCCTGACTTGATGACATGCCGCCCGTTCGCTCGACGGGGGCCATGGCATGACGCGTGCTTGCTGGCGGCATCAAGTGCGCCAGGCAACGGCGACCGCGGTCCTCGCGGTGCTCGCGCCTGGCCATCGACTGCCATGTCGGCAGTGGCGACTCAATCGTGTGAGGAGGTCTCTGATGATGACGATTTGTAGATCCGGTGTGGTCCTCGCGGTAGCGCTCGCGTATGCATGCCTGTCGATCGCGGGCTGCGCTTCGGACGATCGGCCCACCGATCCGACGCGAGAGTCATCCGGTGCCGAGCCGAAGATCATGCTGGCGCGCGCGCTGGAAGACGAGTCCTTCCGCGCGACGCTGGCGATGCTGGAGGAGCAGGGGGTGAAGGTGGACCTGTCGGCCGGCGTCGTGAAGTCCGCCGGGGACGAGATCTACCCCGAGGGGCGCGCGCTCGTGTTCGCCCTCCAGTCCGACCGCTACGAGGAGCTCGGGATCATGTGGGACGCCGAGGGTGGCGGCGCGCGCGTCTTCACGAGCAGCCCGCAGGAGCCGGAGTACGGCGTCCAGTCGTCCGCCGGCACCTGCGGGACGCCCATCAACAACGATAACTGTAACTACGGGCCGTGGGGCACCAACAGCAAGACCTGCAACAACGGTACTACGTATCTCTATCGGTACGAGTATCGGACTCGCACCTGGTACAGGGAGGGCGGCCGTACGGTGTCCAAGATCAATGACTGGTACCATTGCAACTGGATGGCGCAGCCGCCGGACTGCACCAACCAGTGCTGATCGGCGCGGCTCGTCCATGACGGACGGGCCGACCAGATCTCATGCTGGCCGCTGAGCAGATGCTCGAAGCGGCCTGCGCTCGTGCGCTCCTCGAGCGCTGCCGGGCCTGAGGCGGCGATTGCGTGTCACACGGTGCCGGCGTACTGGCTCATATGGTACGCGGTCGACTGGCCGCTCGCGTTGTGCTTCCAGGTCGAGACCATCAGGTGCAGCCCGTTCGGCTCTGACGTGGACCAGGGGTGGATGAAGCCGCCGTACAGGCT
>DATMCI010000103.1:0-20962 GCA_035558535.1 Kofleriaceae bacterium | reverse complement strand
CGCGCCCGCTCTCGAGGTCCCACACCTTGAGCGTTTCGTCCCAAGACGCCGAGACCACGCGCCGACCGTCCGGGGTCACCGCGCACGCGGTCACAATGGCGGCGTGGCCTTGCAGGGTAGCCAGCGCGCGCCCGCTCTCGAGGTCCCACACCTTGAGCGTTTGGTCAGCCGACGCCGAGACCACGCGTCGACCGTCCGGGGTCACCGCGCACGCGGTCACCCTGGCGGCGGCGCCTTGCAAGGTGGCCAGCTCGCGCCGGCTCTCGAGATCCCACACCTTGAGCGTTTGGTCCCAAGATGCCGAGATCACGCGCCGACCGTCGAGGGTCACCGCGCACGCAGTCACCCTGGCGGCGTGGCCTTGCAGGGTGGCCAGCTCGCGCCCGGAGTCGAGATCCCACACTTTGAGCATCTGGTCATCTGACGCCGAGACCACGCGCCGGCCGTCCGGGGTTACCGCGCACGCGGTCACCCTGGCGACGTGGCCTTGCATGGTGGCCAGCTCGCGCCCGGAGTCGAGGTCCCACACCTTGAGCGTCCGGTCCTGCGACGCTGAGACCACGCGCCGGCCGTCCGCCGTCACCGCGCACGCGGTCACCCTGGCAGTGTGGCCTTGCAGGGTGGTCAGCTCGCGCCCGGAATCGAGATCCCACACCTTGAGCGTCTGGTCCTGCGACGCCGAGACCACGCGCCGGCCGTCCGCCGTCACCGCGCACCCGCGCACACTGTCGGCGTGACCTTGCAGAGTGGCCAGCACGCGCCCGCTCTCGAGGTCCCACACCTTGAGCGTTTCGTCAAAAGACGCCGAGACCACGCGCCGGCCATCCGCCGTCACTGCGCACGCCTGTACCGAGCTCGAATGGCCGACGAGATCGCGCACCAGCGCGGGGCTCTCGCGCGTCGCCAGGTGCCGCACGCGGAGGAACGTCACTTCGGCCGGAACCTGCAACTGTCGATCGATCTCCTCTGCGTCCCATCCCGATTGCCGCAGCCGATTCCATACAAGCGCCGCCGTCGTCTCCGGCGCAGCTCGCAGCCAGTGCGATTCGCGAACGAGCGCACGGGCCAGATCGTTGAACTGTCCGCGGAGCGCCTCGTCGCCACTTGCGCGACAACGATCGGCCGCCCGCGCCATGTCGACCTCGGCATCGTGCACGCCAAGCTCGCGGCACTTCGCCTCGAGGAAGGCCATGTTGGCGGCCAGGCGCCAGGCATCCGCCCAATTGCCGGCCTCGGTCCGATGGATCAACGAATGGCGTAGCGCGTATCGCCGCGACGTTATCTCCACGGGAGGCGGCCAGGTCGCCAGCTTCCGCGCCAGCGTCTCGTGCTGGGCGCGAAGGGCGGCCCCGCCGAGGCGCTCGGCCATCAGCTCGCGTACCCAGTCGTGACGCGGCCTGTACGCCTCGATACCAGCCCACGACGCCGGCTCCGCGAGCAAGAGCTCCCGCGCGCGCGGCACGAACCGCTCCCGCTCGTCGTAGCTCCACCCGGCAAGCTCGCCGAGCACGTCGAGCGAGAGCGCCTCCTGCGCGGCGCACAAGAGCCCGAGCCCCGCGCGCACGCTCGCGTCGGACGCCGCTCGGTTCCAGACGTCACCGATCAGCGCCTTGAGCCCGCGCGGGATCCGATCGGCGCGGCGCTCCGCTGCAGGCAACCCGCGCAACGCGTCGTGGAGCATCACCGCGTGCAGCACATTGCCCTCGGCGCGCTCGATGGCGGAGCTCCTCGTCTCTGCCGCAAGCGGCGGCTTGTACTCAGCCGCGACCGCCTCCCAGTACCCGCGCACCACAGCCGCGTTGGACGCCGCCCACCGCCGATCGTCGAGATCGATGCGCCGGGCCGGGCTCCGCGCCTCGATCCAGCTCAGGTGCGGATACGTCGGCCGCATCGCGCACAAAAGCCGGATCCCCGCCGGCACCTCGTGCGGCAGGAAGCGCGGCAGCGGGTTGTCACCGGGCTCCGCGCGCGTCTCGTCGAGGCCGTCGACCAGCACCACGAGCTCGCCCGACGAACCGAGCCGCTTCGACACCAGGCCGAGCAGCTCGATCAGCCGCCCCTCGGGCCGCGCCGCCGGATCGCGCAGCTCCGGGAACAGCGCCTCGATCTGCGCCGCCAGCGACCCGGCGATCCGCTCGGGCTGGTCCCAGTCGACGACCTGGCGGCGGACGAAGTGATGCGGCACCACGGTGCCCGCGCCCTCGCGTCGCAGAAGCCACGCTGACAGGGCGGCGCTCTTGCCCATCCCCGGGCCGCCGGTGACCACGACCCATCCGGCCTCGCCGGGCCCGAGCAGCCACTCGTCGAGCTGCGCGAGCACATCCTCGCGCCCGACGAACCGACGGTGGCGCTGCCGCTCGATCGTGAAGTCGATCAGCTCCGCACGCACCGGCGATGGAGGCAAGACCTCGCCGCGCTCACCGCGTTCGCCCACGCGGCCAGCCTACCGTAACCGGACACCGCCTCACCACTACGCCGAGGACGCGCGCCCTGCCACGCGCCTGCCGCGCGTCAGCGATAGCGACGCAGCGCGCGGATCGCCTGCTCGAGATCGGGCCGCGGGCCGATCGCGCGGCGCGTGTCGCCGGTCTGCGGCGTGCCGGTGTCCCGGAGCAGGCGGCGGAGCGCGGCGGGGGCGAGCGCCGCGCCGGACTCGCGCGCGATCCCCTGCAGGAGCACGGCCGCGCCAGCGACGATCGGCGAGGCGCTCGACGTGCCGGAGAACTCGCCGGTGTAGTGGCGCTCGCGCTCGGGGCCGTCGCAGGCCTGGAGGTCGCCGTAGTCGAGCGTGGCGACCTTGCGGCCCCAGCCCTGGACGTCGACGCGGCCGCCGTAGTTCGAGAAGTCGAGCCGCGCACGATCGGTGAAGCCCTCGCGCGGCGGCCCGCCGGCGCCGACCATGATGGCGCCGGAGTCCCGATAGGCGCGATCGAGCTTTCGGCCGTAGGCGCGGTGATCGAGGTCCTCGCCGCCGTTGCCGGCGGCCTCGATCACGACGACGCCCCGATCGGTGGCGGCCTTGATCACGTCGAACATGTCGTCGAAGTACTCGACGGGGATGTAGCGGCCGCGCGGACCGGCGACCTGCAGCTCGATCAGGAGCACGTCGCCGGGCCGCAGCGCGCGCGCCGCGACGTCGATCGCGGCGGCGACGCTCTGGCCGTCGATCGACGACGTGAGCACGCGCTCGACGTCGGGCGCGATCCCGACGACGCCCTTGCCGTTGTCACGGCCGACGACCTCGCCGAGCACGGCAGTGCCGTGCTCGCGCCAGCTCGGCTCGTCCATCGGCCGGCCGCCGACGTGCGTGATGCGCGCGCCGGGCAGATCCTCGTGCGTGGCGTTCCAGCCGCCCTCGATGTCGGCGAACCACACGCCAGCGCCGCGGTACCCGCGCCGCCACGCGGCAGGCGCGTCGATGCCGTGCGGCGCGGGCCCGAGGTAGCCCTGGTAGGACTCGAACGACGGCGTGGTGATCGGGCAGCTCTCGCCATCGGGCGGCGCCGCGCGCGGGCCGGGAGACTCGAGAACCGGCAGCGAGATCGCCGGCTCGACGAACGCCTGCTCGACGGCGGGATCGGCGGCGAGCTGGGCTGCGAGGCGGCGGGCGTCCTCGGCGTCATCGGCGCGCACGCGCAGCCAGCGGGCCCGGGCGTCGTCCTGGCCGGGTGGCAGCGGCGCGAACATCGCCTCGGCGCGCGCGCCTGGATGGGCGAGCGCCCAGGCGTGGGCGCCGCCCGCGCGGAGCTTCACGTGGACGTGGACGATCGGCGCCGCGACAGCGGGCGCGGCGGGGCCCTGTCCGGGACCCGGACCGAGCTGATTCGCCAGCGCGGCGAGCGCGAACGCGAGCGCGGCGAGCGCGGCCTTCCACGGGGAGCGAGCCAAGGTGGCGAGCATCGGGGCCATCGTAGCCGACGGGCCGCGCCGCCGCGGCGAATATCTAGAAGCGGATGAACGAGAGCCCGAGGCCGACGCCGGCGTTCCGGCCGACGATGTCGGCGGTGCCGTTGTCGTTGTCGTCGCCGTAGAACCCGTGGCCGACGCGCGCCTCGACGAAGAACGCGAAGCGGCGGCCGCGGATCAGATCGAGCGACGCGGCGCCCATCACCGCGAACGCGTCCGCGCTGGTGTACCGCGCGTCGATGAGGCCGTTGTAGTCGACGGTCGCGTGCGCCGAGCCGATGCCGGCGGAGAGCGTCAGGATCGGCACGGGGCGCCACTTGACGCCGATCGTGTTCACGTAGTGGGCGAACGTGAAGTCGTCCTCCGCGTGCGCCATCGCCCAGAGATCAAGCGCGATGCCGAACGACGGGGCCAGGAAGTAGGAGGCGTTCAGGTTCAGGCCGCCAGCCTCGGTGAAGTCGTCGCAGAAGTTGTCCTCGCTCTCGCACGAGATCTCGCCGGCCTGGAGCCCGAAGCCGAGCTCGAGCCCGACGCGCGGGCGCGGTCCGCCCTCGTAGCCGGGCTGGGCCGCGGCAGCGCCGGCAGAGAGCACGAGAAGAGCAGAGACGATCAGGAGTGAGCGCATGGTGTTCCTCGAACCGGCGACGTGGCCGTGGCCACGAAACGAGCATATGCCGTGCCGAGCGGCCGGGCGCAAAACGCCGGGGGATCCGCAGCTTGCGGGCCGCGCGCGCGCCGCGGAGCGATGCGCGGGCGCCACGCCGCGCCGGTTCACGTCGCGAAATCCGCCGCTCGCTGGCGGATTTCTCGACGCGGCACGTGCGCCGGGTCACCGCACGGGGCAGACCGCCCCGCGGGCTCAGGCGACCACGCGCCCGGCGCGCGCCGGGCTGACCGACGACGACGGCGCGAGCCAGCGGTGGAGCTGGAACAGGCAGTCGGTGGCGGCGTGCACGATCCGATCGCAGGCGGCGGCGCCAGCGCGCTCGACGTACGCGTCGATGGCGGCGCCGAAACGGCGCCAGCGCTCCTGGACGTCCTCGCCGTAGCAGCGCAGGTACGCCGCCGCGCCGTCGAGCTCGGCGGGCATCTGGACCTCGAGGTGGCGGGCGAGCTCGGCGCCGTCGAGCGTCACCGACTCGGCGACGTACATCCAGCCGAGCGCCTCGGGCAGCTCGTCGAGCAGCGGGACGGCGAGCCGCGGGATCTGGCCGAGGTGGCCGCGCTCGACGCCGAGCGCGAGCAGATCGCGCCCGAGGAGCGCGGTCTTGTGGATGCGCTCGCCAGCGTCGGGCACCGCGTCGGCGAGGCCGGGGACCTCGGCGAGCTCGGCCTCGAGCGGCGCGAAGAACCCGTACATGCGGCACAGGTACAGCCGGTAGTCGAGCCAGCACGCGCCGTCCCCGAAGACGGCGTGCTCGCGCTCGACGCGGCGCTGGAGCACCCAGGTCTCGGCCCACAGCCGCTCCATCGCACCGCCTCCCGGGGGTTGCGCCTGCATCCCGAGGCAAATGTGCAAGTGGCATACGCGGGCAAACGCCCGAAGTTAGCTCGGACCAACGCGGCGCTACCGCACACCGTGGCGGTCCCGCACAGGTAAGCTGGGGCGCATGACGCGCGTCGTCGTCACGGGAGCCAGCGGCCTGCTCGGCGGGAACCTCGCCGCGGAGCTCCGCGCACAAGGGCACGAGGTGGTGGCCACGCGGCGGGGGAGCACCCGCGTGGCGCACCTCGAGGATCTAGACCTCGTCTGGAAGGACGTGGACCTCGGCGACAAGGACGGTGACAGAAACGGGCTCGCGCGCGCCTTCGCGGGCGCGGAGGTGGTGTTCCACTGCGCCGCGGCGGTGACGATCAAGCGCGAGGTCACCGCGGAGATGACGGCGGTGAACGTCACGGGCACCGGGAACGTCATCGAGGCGGCGATCGCCGCGGGCGTGTCGCGGCTCGTGCATACGTCGTCGGTGGTGGCGGTGGGGCTCTCGACCGACGGCCGGCCGTGCGACGAGGCGGCGAGCTGGAACTTCGAGGCGCAGGGGCTGCTCGACGCGTACGCGATCACGAAGCGCCGCGCCGAGGACGTGGTCCACGCGGCGCGCGATCGGCTCGACGCGGTGATCGTGAACCCGACGTACATGCTGGGCCCGCGCGACGCGCGGCCGAGCTCGGGCAAGCTCATCGTCGACGTGGTCCGCCGCCGCGTGCCGGGGTGGACGCCGGGCTACAACAACTTCGTCGACGTGCGCGACGTGGCCCGCGGCATGATCGCGGCGTGGCGCCGCGGCCGCCGCGGCGAGCGCTACATCCTGGCGGGGCACGAGATGACGTACCGCGACGTGATGCGCGAGATCGCGCGCGTCGGCGGGGTCGCGCCGCCCCGGCTCCCCGCGCCGCGGGCGCTCGCGTGGGCGCTCGGCAAGTGGGGCGATCTCGTCGAGCGCCGCGGCGGCGAGCCGCTCGTGAACTCGACGCAGATCCGCTACGCGTACAGCGATCGGTTCCGCTTCCGCAGCGAGAAGGCGGCGACCGAGCTGGGCTACCAGCCAGGCCCGCTCGAGCCGGCGCTCCGCGACGCGATCGCCTGGTTCCGCGCGAACAGGCTGCTCTAGCCGGCGGCGACGGGGCACGGCGACGCGATTGACAAGCCTCGGCGTGCGGGTGAACGTTGCCAGCGTGGGGGGAACACCTCGCGCGTTCCTCGATGCATCGACGGCGATCCGGACGGTCCCGCGCGACGAGCTCTCGGCGGAGCTGCTCCCCGCGCTCACGATCGCCGCGCACCCGAGCCCGGCGCGGGTCGGCGAGCGGCTGCTCCTCGGCGGCCTGGCCGCGGGGCACGAGGTGCTGGTGTCGCGCAGCGCGCCCGAGTTCCTCCGCCCCGGCAGCGTGCTCGGCGCGCCGCTGGCCGATCCGTTCCTGAGCCGGCAGCCGGTCCGGCTCGCGCCGGCGCCGGGCGGCACGATCCGGATCTCGAGCGACGGCGGCACGGCCGTCGCGGTCGGCGGCGCGGCGCCCGGCCCCGCTGTCGTCGGCCCGCTCGCGCCGGGCGCGGGCGTGCCGATCGTCCTGGCGGACCGGATCCTCCTGGTGCTCCACCTCGTGGATCCGAGCGCCGAGGAGGCGACCTACGACGCGATGGACATGGTGGGCAGCGGGCTCGGCATCGCGCGCCTGCGCCGCGCGATCGCGCAGATCGCCGACCTGCGCGTGCCGGTGCTCCTCCGCGGCGAGACGGGCACCGGCAAGGAGCTGGTCGCGCAGGCGCTCCACGCGCGCGGCCCGCGCCGGGCGGGGCCGTTCGTGAGCGTCAACCTGGGCGCGATCTCGAAGGAGCTGGCGGCGGCCGAGCTGTTCGGCGCGGTCCGCGGCGCGTACACGGGCGCGACGCGCGAGCGCGAGGGGCTGTTCCGCGCCGCGCGCGGCGGCACGCTGTTCCTCGACGAGGTCGGCGAGGCCTCGCCCGAGCTGCAGGTGATGCTCCTGCGCGTGCTCGAGACGGGCGAGCTGTACCCGGTGGGCGGCGACGCGCCGCTCGCGACCGACGTCCGCGTGGTCGCCGCGACCGACGCCGACCTCGAGGCGCAGATCCGCGAGGGCCGGTTCAAGGCGCCGCTGCTCCACCGCCTCGCTGGCCACGAGCTGTACCTGCCGCCGCTGCGCGAGCGCGTCGAAGACCTGGGGGTCCTCTTCCACCACTTCGCGCGCGAGGAGCTCGCGGCGGTCGGCGAGGCGCACCGCATGGAGCCGGGCGATCCGCTGGCGGATCCGTGGCTGCCGGCGTCGATCGCGCTCCGCCTCCTGCGCTACCGCTGGCCGGGCAACATCCGCCAGCTCCGCAACGTGACGCGCCAGCTCGTGATCGGCAGCCGCGGCCGCGCGCACCTGCAGATCGAGCCGCGGCTCGCCGCCGAGCTCGACACGGGCGCGCTGCCGGCATCCGCGCACGAGGCGGCGGGCGCGGCGGGCGCAGCAGGCGCAGCGGGCGCGGCGGGCGCAGCGGGCGGCGCGGGGCCACCGCCCGCGTCGCTGCCGCCGACCCCGCAGCCGCGGGCGCGGACGCACCCGCGGGCGAGCACGCACCCGCCGTCGGTCACGCAGCCACCGGCGGTCCGGCGCCGCCCGGCCGAGGTCACCGAGCCGGAGCTGATCGCCGCGCTGCGCGCGAACGCGTGGGACCTCAAGGCGGCGGCGGATCACCTCGGCATCCCGCGCGCGTCGATCTACGACGTGATCGAGCGCTGCCCGAACGTGCGGACGGCCGGCGATCTGACGGCGGAGGAGATCGTGCAGTGCCACCGCGAGTGCGGCGGCGATCTGGAGCTCATGGCGGAGCGGCTCGAGGTCTCGCGCCGCGCGCTCGGGCGCCGCGCGAAGGAGCTGGGGCTCGAGATCATGAAGGGGTGACGCCGTCGCGAAGCCATCGCGCGGGCCGTCACCGGAGCGCGCCCGGCGGCTCGGCGTCGCGCGGCACGCGCGCGAGCTGCGCGCGGAGCTCGTCGCGGAGCGCGCGGGCCTGCGCATCGCCCGGGTCGAGCGCGATGCCGCGCCCGGCCGCCTCGACGCCGCGCACGAGCGGCGCCCAGGTCGCGCCCCCGCCGGAGCGCGCGATCCCGAGCGCGGTCCACTCGAGCTCGGCGCGCGCCGCGTGCACCGCCGGCTCGCTCTCGCCGATGGCAGCGGCGGCCTCGAGCGCCCGCCGGCCCGCGTCCAGATCGGCGGCGCTCGCCGCGCCCTGATCCGCGCGCGCGATGGCGCGGGCGTGCAGGACCTGGCCGCGCAGGAGCGGCACCTCGTAGAGCCACGCGCGCGCGTCGCCGGCCGCGTCGATCCGATCGAGCGCGGCGAGCGCGTCCTCGAACCGGTCCTCGTAGAACGCGATCAGCGCGGCCACGTACGTCGGCGCGGGCACCTCGGCCGTGCCGCTCGCGCGCAGGTAGCGCAGCGCCGGCTCGCGGTGGCGCGCCGCGAGCTCGCGGCGGCGCTCGGCGCGCGCAGCCTCCGGCAGCGCGGCGCGCTCGAGCGCGCGCAGCCCGCGCTGGTAGAGGTGGCCCAGGGCGAGCGCCCGCGCGTACGCGACGCGCGGCTCGCGGTAGCCGCCGTCCCACGCCGCTGCCAGCTCGGCCGCGGCGCGCTCGTCGTCGCCGAGCGCGAGGTGGCCGCGCCCGAGCGCGTAGCGCCCGGGGGCCGCGCCGAGGCCACCGGCGGCGCGGACCTCGGCGCCCAGCTCGTCCATCGCGGCGCGGAGCCGCGCGCGCTCCGGCCGCAGATCGTGCAGCGGCGCGAGCGCCGCGTAGCGCGCCATCGACTCGATCCGCTCGACGCGCTCGGTGAACCGCCGCGCCAGCTCCTCGCGCCGCGCCGCTTGCCGCCGCTCGTGCAGCGCGACGCCGAGCGCGATCGCGACCGCGATCAGCGCCACGGCGATGCCGGCGCACAGCCGCGCGTGGCGGCGCAGCGCGCGGCGCAGCCGGTAGCCGAGCCCGGACGAGGCCCGCGCCACGACCGGCTCGCCGGCGAGGAACCGGCCCAGGTCGTCGGCGAGCTCGCGCGCCGAGTCGTAGCGCTCGGCCGGCGCCTTCTCGAGGCACTTCATCACGATCGCCTCGAGATCCGACGGCACGTCCCGATCGAGCTCGCGCGGCCGCTTCGGCTCGTCGACCGCGAGCCGCGTCAGCACCACCAGCGGGTTCTCCCCCTCGTGCGGCGGCTGCCCCGTCAGCACCGCGTACAGCGTGGCGCCGAGGCTGTACACATCGCTCCGCTGATCGAGCTGCTTCACCTCGCCCTGCGCCTGCTCCGGCGACATGTACTGCGGCGTCCCCAGGATCGCCCCCGACAGCGTCGTGCCGTCCGCCCAGTCGCGCGCCAGCCCGAAATCCAGGACGTACGGCCGCAGCTCTCCGTCGGCGCCGCGCTCCACCATGATGTTCGACGGCTTCAGATCGCGGTGGATGAGGCCGGCCCGGTGCGCCTCCGCTACCCCGAGCGCCGCGCCGCGCATCACGATCGCCGTCTGCTCGACGGTCAGCTCGCGCCCGAGCTCCGACAGCGGCTTGCCGTCGATGTGCTGCATCGCGATGTAGACCCGCCCTCGCACCTCGCCGACCTCGTACACCTGGCACACGCGCTCGTCGT
This sequence comes from Kofleriaceae bacterium, assembly GCA_035558535.1. Classification (GTDB taxonomy): domain Bacteria; phylum Myxococcota_A; class Polyangia; order Haliangiales; family Haliangiaceae; genus JABFXX01. The sequence continues at coordinate 10,921 of DATMCI010000103.1, read as the reverse complement.
TCACCCGCGCCTGCGCGCGGGCCTCGGCCTCGATCCGCCGCGCCAGCTCCGGCTCCTCGCCGCGCACGAACTTGATGGCGACGTTGCGCCCGAGCCTCACATCACGGGCCAGGAAGACGCGGCCCATGCCGCCCTGCCCGAGCAGCCGGATCGGCTCGTAGCGATCCCAGCCCGGCACCGGGAACACCCCCGACCCGATGGCGGTTCGCCCCGCCTCGTGCGCCGTGTCGTGGCTCCACGTGTCGTCGTTCGCGATCCCGAGCGGTGCGCACGCCTCGCCCGATGCCGTCTTCGCATACTCACCCACGCGCGCGTGCACCGATGCAAATGTCATCCCGGAGGTCTACCCCCGCCGCGCGCAGCAGATCGGGCCCACGCCACCCCCGCCGACGGGTCGGCCGACGCGTCGAGCCATCATCCGACGCGTCGAGCGCGCCGACGGGCGCCGCGGGCGGGAGCGCCGCAGGCCGATACCCGCGTCCTAACCCAACGGGCGTCGAGGCGCGGCTCGGCTCAGCAACCGGAGGATCTCATTGGCAGATCTCAAGACCAGCGCGCCGCTCGCGCGCTTACGTCAGCCCCTCCTACGAGACGCCGGGTCAGATCGTGCGCCCTGCGCGTAGACGCGGGCACACCGGTTGAATTAATGGTTCATCACTGCGGCTGACGAGCGAGGGGCTCTGTCGCCGTGAAACTGCAGCACCATTCGAAGGAGGGGAACTATGACACTCACGAGCATCCAGCAGAACACGGCCGGCACCCAGAAGCCCGATCCGACCGGTAACCCCAAGTGAACCAGGCGAGGTGAGCGATCACCTCGCCGGGTCGCGCGCGGCGCTACCACGCCCGCGCGCCAGCCACCGCTCACGAAGCGCGCGCAGCCGCTCACGGCGCGCGCGCGCTTCGGCGTCGCTCAGATTGGGCGCGTGATCGAGCGCCTCCTCGGCGTGCCCGAGGTGCGCTTTCGGATCGCCGCCCCGATCGAGCTCGACCGTCGCGAAGAAGAGGTGCAGATCCACCAGGTTCTGCCGGTTCATCGGGAGATCGGGCAGGCGCTCGAGCGCCTGCTGGAAGGCGACCTCCGCCGCGCGCGCCGCCGGTAACGGATCGACGCTGTGGGCCGCCTGGTACTCGGCGCGCTCCAGCAAGGCGGCCCCGAGGTTCGTGTAGCCGTACCCTTGATCGGGTGCGATCTCCACGGCGCGGCGCGCCGCGGCTTCGGCCAAGGCCAGGGCGGGCAGCGGATCGCCTCCGCGCCTCCGCGTCTCCTTGGCCTCCTCGACATGCTCGACGCTGATCGCGATCGGGAAGTACGAGTTGCCGGGGCTCACCGCCGCGCCTTGCTGGTAGAGCGCGATCGCCTGCGCGCGCTCGCGGGCCGGATCGCCCCCGCGCTCCTGCTCGCGGTGCGCGAGCTGCGAGCGCACGTCGCCCTCGTAGAGGTACGTCAGGTAGTTGGTCCGATCGAGCGCGCGCCCGCGCGCCAGCGCGTCGCGGGCCGCCGCGAGGTCGCGATCTGGATCCTGAGCGCCCGGCCGCGACGCCCGGCGGCGGTAGCTGTCGCCGAGGTTCAGCCAGGCCATGCCGAGCCGGTCGTCGCTCCGGACTGCCTGCTCGTAGGCACCGATCGCCTGGCGCCGGTGCGTCGACGAGTCCTGGCCGACGCGATCCTGGTAGTTCGCCCAGACCGCGTGGATGAGGCCGAGGCGGAGGTAGAAGTCGGCGTCGCGCTCAGCCTCCGGAATCGCGTCGAGGATCGCGACCGCCTGACCGAGCTGCTCGCCTGGGTCCCGGCCCCGGCCCTGGTTCGCCTCGCCCCACTGCTTGTAAATGTCGACCAGCGCGAGCCGCGCCGCGCGGCTCGTCGGGTCGAGCGCGAGGGCGCGCCGGGCATCGGCGACCGCCTCCGTCAGGAGCTGCGTGACGTCCTCGCCGCGCCGGTCGCGGTGCTCGGCGAGCCCCCGCCGCAGGCGCGCGCGCAGCGCCAGCGCGCCGGCGTCGTCGGGCAGGAGCATGAGCACCCGCTCGGCGGCGGCCACGCCGCGCGAGAACGGCGCGTCGACGGCGCCGCCGCCATAGATCTCCCGCCACAGCGCGGTCAGCTCCAGCTCGGCGCGCGCGCGGTGCACCGCCGGCACGCTCTCGCCGACGGCGGCCGCGGCGTCGAGCACGCCCCGCGCCGCCTCGAGATCGGCGGCGGCCGCGGCCGGATCGGTGCGCGACTCGGCGCGCGCGTGCAGGACCTCGCCGCGGAGCAGCGGCGCCTCGTAGAACCACGCGCGCGTGTCGCCGGCTCGCTCGAGCGCGTCGAGCTGTGCCAGCGCGGCGTCGAAGCTGCCCTCGTAGAAGGCGATCAGCGCCGCCACGTGCGCGGACGGCACCTCGGGCCCCTCGCTCTCGCGCAGGGCGGCCAGCACCGGCTCGCGGAGCTGCTGCTCGACCTCGCGGCGCCGCGCGGCGCGCCGCTCGGCGGACAGATCGGATCGCTCCACCTCGCGCAGCGCGCGCTGGTAGAGCCGGCCCCGGGCCAGCGCCAGCGCGTAGGCGACGCGCGGCGCGCGGAAGCCGCGCTGCCACGCGGCCGCGAGCTCGTCCGCGGCGCGCGCGTCGTCGTCGAGCGCGAGGTGGCCGCGCCCGAGCGCGTAGTGCCCCGGCCCCGCGGCGAGATCGCCCGCGGCGCGGACCTCGGCGAAGAGCTCGTCCATCGCGCCGCGGATGCGGGCTCGATCGGGCCGCAGGTCGTGCGCGGGCGCGAGCGCCGCGTAGCGCGCCATCGACTCGATCCGCTCGACGCGCTCGGTGAACCGCCGCGCCAGCTCCTCGCGCCGCGCCGCCAGCCAGCGCTCGCGCACCGCGAAGCCGAGCGCGATCGCCACCGCGATCAGCGCCACGGCGACGCCGGCGACCAGCCGCGCGTGCCGGCGCAGCGCCTTGCGCAGCCGGTAGCCGAGCCCGGCCGAGGCCCGGGCCGCGACCGGCTCGCCGGCCAGAAACCGCCCCAGATCGTCGGCGAGCGCGCGCGCCGAGTCGTAGCGCGCCGCCCGCTCCTTCTCGAGGCACTTCATGACGATCGCCTCGAGATCCGACGGCACGTCTCGATCGATCGCCCGCGGGCGCTGCGGCTCGTAGCTGGGGACCCGGGACAGGATCTCGAGCGGGTTCGTGCCCGCGATCGGCGGCTGCTCGGTGAGCATCGCGTAGAGCGTGGCGCCGAGGCTGTAGACGTCCGCGCGCCGATCGAGCCGGGCCACCTCGCCGCGCGCCTGCTCCGGCGACATGAACTGCGGCGTCCCCAGCACCGTGCCCGTCATCGTCGTGCCCTCGGTCCAGTCGCGCGCCAGCCCGAAGTCCATGACGAACGGCCGAAGCGCCCCGTCGACGTCACGCTCCACCATGATGTTCGACGGCTTCACGTCGCGGTGGATCAGCCCGACCCGGTGCGCCTCGGCGATCCCGAGCGCCGCCCCGCGCATCACGAGCGCCTTCTGCTCGACCGTCAGCTCGCGCGCCAGGTCCGACAGCGGCCTGCCGTCGATGTGCTGCATCGCGATGTAGACCCGGCCTCGCACCTCGCCGACCTCGTACACCTTGCACACCCGCTCGTCGTTCACCCGCGCCTGCGCGCGGGCCTCGGCGACGATCCGGCGCGCGTACTCGGGATCGTCGCCGCGCACGAACTTGATGGCGACGTTCCTGCCGAGCCGCAGGTCCTTGGCCAGGAACACGCGCCCCATGCCGCCCTTGCCGAGCAGCCGGATCGGCTCGAACCGGTCCCAGCCCGGCACCGGGAACGCATCTGGCCCTTCGTTGCCGCTCGCGCCGTCTGTGTCGGTCGTGCCAGTCGTGCCGGCCACCCCGGCCACGCCGGTCGCGCCGGTCGCCGAGCCGCCGCGCGCCGGATGGTAGTTCCACGTATCGTCGTGCCCGATCTGGCGCACGGTCGGCTGCTCGCGGAAGCCCGGCCGGGTCCGATCGGCGGCCGAATCGGCGGCCGAATCGTCAGCGGGCGCCGCTCCCGGGCGCTGCCTCCCGGTCGGCACCTCGTTCAGCTCCTCGGCCTCTTCGTCCACGCGCGCGCGCAGCGATGCAAACGTCGCTCCCGAGATCCGCCCTTCCGAGTGCAGCCGCTCGAGCACGCCTTGCCCCGCGCGCGCCGCCTCGTCACCCAGGGCGCGCGCCTCCGCGCCCGAGACGAGTCCCTCGGCGACCGCGATCCGGAGCGCGAGCTCATCGGCCGATCCCATCGCGCCCAGCATAGCCAGATCTGCGCCGGGCGGCGCGCCGAAGCCGCCGGTTCGCCCGCGCAGGAACGCGGCTCAGCGCCGGGGGCCGCCGTCGCGCGGCGCGAGGTACTCGTGGCCGCGCGCCATGAGGCCGCGGAAGCCCTCGAGATCGCCGGCGCGCACGACGGAGCGCAGCCGCTCGACGGCGTAGAGCAGCGCGGCGAGCGACTCGGTGCCGTAGTCGTTGAGCGCCTGGATCTCGAAGTACATGTCCGGGTTCTCGCGCGCCACCCGGGCCGCCACGCCGAGCTGCGCGTCGAACGTCGTCGACGACAGGGTCGCGAGCCGGGGCGCCGCCTCGCCGCTCTCGGCGAGCGCCGTGAAGAACGCGATGTTGAGCGCGTGCGAGAGCCCCAGGACGTACGCGATCAGCCGGTCGTGGCTCTCGAGGTCCATCTCGACGAGCGTCGCCATCGTCGGCTCGAACAGCGCGCGCGCCGCCGCCGTCGCCTGGGGCGCGCCGAGATCGATGAAGATCACGTGCCGCCCGCTCAGGAGCTCGGTGTCGGGCCCGAACATCGGGTGCACCGACGTGACGTTGCCGCCGGCCGCGCGCAGCGCGTGGAGCCCCTTGCGCAGCGGGCTCTTCAAGGAGCCGACGTCGAACACGACGCCCGGCGGCGGCGCCTTCGCCAGCTCCTCGAGGATCGCCGCCGTCGCCGGCATCGGCGCGGCGAGCACGATCAGCTCGTGATCGAGCCGGGCCGCGCGCCAGTCGCGGTGGTGGACGATGCCGGGGAGCGGGCCGCCCGCGGGCTCCGCCGGGTCGGCGATCTCGACGGTGAAGCCCTGCGCGCCGAGGTAGCGCACGAACCAGCGACCCATGTGCCCGGCGCCGCCGATCACGAGCACGCGGCGGCCGCTGCCCTCGCCCTTGGTCGCGACCGTGTCCTTCTCCTGGATCGTGAGCGAGCCGCGGATCAGCGCGAGGATCAGCTCCTCGCCCAGATCCGGCGACAGGCCGTGATCGACCGCCGCCGCGCGCGCCCGCTGCACGACCTCGCGCTCCTGGCGGTAGTCGCGCGTCGGGATGTTCGCCTCGCGCTTGACCTGGCCGATCTTCTGCGCGAGCGCCTGGCGCCGCGCGACCAGCTGGAAGATCTCGCGATCGATCTGGCCGAGCTCGGTGCGCAGCGGATCGAGGCGGGCGCGGAGCGGGTCAGCGGCAGCGGCAGCAGCGGCGGCAGTAGCAGCGGCAGCGGCAGCAGCAGCGGCAGCGGGATCGTCGGCGTCGTTCGCGGACATGCCGGCGAACGTACGCCAGATCGGCGCCGCGCGGCGCTACGGCCGGCGCGCCACGACGACCTTCGCCACGAGGTGCGACTCGACGCGCTCCACCGCGAAGCCCGCCTCGGCGAGGACAGCCGCCAGATCGTCCTCGAGGTACTTGGCGTAGAACGGCTCGTGGAACTCGCGCGGGAACTGCCGCAGCGCGGACGCGATCTCGGCGCTCTCGGCGAGCTGCGCCGAGTCCTCGATCACGACGAGGCCGCCCGGGCGGACCACGCGAAAAAGCTCGCGCACCACGTTGCGGCGCGCGTTGTGCGGCAGCTCGTGGAACAGGTAGACGCTCGTCGCGACATCGAACGCGCCGTCGGCGAACGGCAGGTGCTCGGCGTTCTCCACGGCGAGCGCGAGCTCGCCCACGTCCGCCAGCCGGCGGCGCGCCGTCCGGACGTACGCCGGCGACAGATCGATCCCCCACAGCCGCAGCGCCGGGTGCGCGCGCCAGAGCTGGTGCAAGGTCCGCCCCGTGCCGCACGCCACGTCGAGGAGCCGCACGCGCTCGGCGCCGCCGGCCTCTCGCACGAAGCGCGTGATCGGCGGGATGATCTGCCGCCGCATGACGTCGGCGGTGCCGCGGAACAGGAGCTCCACGCCGAGCTCGTACACCAGGGCGGAGTGCTCGCTGAAGTAGCCGTCCGTCTGCCAGTGGAACGCGCGCCGGTAGTAGGCCGGGAAGCGCTGCTTGTCGACCGCCGGGATGTCGGCGTAGTCGCCGCGCTTCATCCGGCGCATGATGCGCGGCGTGTCGCGGACGAGCCGCGGCAGCGCGCGCGCGTAGCGGCCGAACGGGATGTCGAACAGAAGCTCGCGCGGGTACAGCCCCGCGTCGACGTTCGCGAGATCGCGGGCGTGCAGCTCCTCGCGCCGCCGCAGGAGCGCGCGCACCTCGGGGCCCGGGATCACGGGCCGCGGCGTGCGCGACATGAGCCGCGCCGCCTCCTGCATCACGGTCGCGTTGATGAGGAGGGACAGGTGCTGGGAGTGATACGCGAAGCGATCGAGGCGCGACAGCATGAGAGCCTCCGTCCCGAGAGCTTAGCCCGCGCGCCCCGCTCGGCGAGCTTAGCGGCGCCGCCGCGGCGGCCGCCGGAGCAGCAAGATACCGACGCCGAGGACGAGCAGCATCGCACCGGGCGCTGGCGTCCCACTGACCTTGCAGCAGCCGCCGTCCGAACCGCCGCCCGCCGGCATATCGCGCGTGATCATGCACTCGGGGTGGGTCGGCCCCGGATCGCAGCCGAGCTGCATGCACAGGCCGCACCACAGCTCGGTGTCGCAGCGCTCCTTCTGGACCGAGCCGCCCGTGCACGCGACCGGCCCCTTCATCTCCTGGTACTTCATCACCGGCTGCCACGAGGCCAGGGTGGTGGTCTTCATGATCCCGTAGCCGTCCGACGGCGTCCCCAGGGTGCCGTAGTTCTGCGTGCACGCCCAGAGCTCGCCCGCCGAGTTCTCCGCGAGGCAGTTGATGTGCGGCGCGCCGGGGATATCGATCCAGGTCGTGCCGTTGTCGCTCGAGCGCACCGCGCCCAGCGCCTGCGTGGCGGCCACGAGCTCGCCGTTCTTGCGCACCACGAACGCGATCGCGCCGCCCTTCCCGAGGACGCGCGTCCAGCTCTGGCCCTTGTCGGTGCTGCGGTAGATCGCGTCGGAGAGCGCGTTGTCCTCGAGCTTGACGCGCGCGAACACCAGGTCCGGGTTCGTGGGCGAGATGCCGGCGATCTCGATCGTCGAGAGCGGCATCGTCACGAACTGGGCGGTCGGCAGCGCCGACCAGGTCTGGCCCCCGTCCTCCGAGCGGAACAGGAGGAAGATCTTCTTCATCTCGCTGCCCACCAGGACGAACCGGTAGCCCGCCAGGTAGAGGCGGTTTGCGTCCGACGGCGCCACCTCGAGCGACTGCCACCAGTCGTCCGGGACGCCCGGCTGGTTCGCCGACGCCGTCCACGTCATGCCGTCGTCGGTGCTGCGGTAGATCTTCGAGTCGCCGACGGTCGCGCCCGACCTCTCGGCCGCGCCGTAGTAGAGCTTGCCGTCCGGGGACTGCGCGATCGTGGACACGAACGTCGTGTTGATCGGCTCGCCGAACGAGCACCCGTCGCGCTGCACCTTCATGCCGTCGAACGTCGTCGCGAACAGCGCGCCGCTCGTCGTGAACACGTAGTCGGGATCGTACGTGCCCCCGTAGCCGATCGCGTCCTCGCACACCCAGTACCAGGTCGCGCCGCCGTCGCGCGAAACCACGAGCCCGAACGTCAGGCCCGCGATGATCTCTTGCTCCATCCCGCGGCGAAAATTGATGGTCGAGGTCCCGGGCGAGCGTCCGTTCGCGGACGCGTCGGGGCCCATCAGGCCCATCAGGAGGGACGCGAGCAAGACGCAAAAGGCGAGGAGGTACCGTCGAACCATGCCCCAGCCTATCGCGGCCCGGCCGCGCCGGGGAGCGCCAAGGGCGTGGCGAACCTCACGCACCGGTCGGCTGCAAGAGGCCAATTTCCCGGAGCCGCTGGGACAGGTACTCGCCGGCCGTGATCCGAGGGTATCGTGCCTTACCGCCCGTCCGGGCGATGCACGACGGCAGCGGCGACAGATCGACGTCCCGGCGCGCGTGCACGAAGCACGGCATCGAGAACCGCTCGCTCGCCGGATCGCCCGGATTCACGACCCGGTGCGTGGTGCTGCGGAACAGTCCGTTCGTCGCGTTCTGGAGCATGTCGGCGGCGTCGACGACGATCGTGTCGAAGCCGGTGTGCACCGGCCGCCACGCACCGTCGCGGCCGAGGAGCTCCAGGCCCTCGGCCGTCGCGCCCGAGAGCAGCGTGATGAGGTTGATGTCCTCGTGCGCGGCGCTGCGCACGGAACCCGGCGCCGCGTCCGGCGCCGCGATCGGCGGGTAGTACAGCACGCGGACGATCGTGTCGCTGTCGGTCGTCATGTCGCGGAACCGGCCCGCCGGCTCGTCCAGGTACGCGGCGCACGCCTCGAGCAGGACGCCGCCCAGCCCGTCGAGGTGGCGATACAGTTCGGTGAGCGTCGGGCCGAACGCCGGCACCTCCGCCGGCCAGAAGTTCGGCCCGTAGAGCCGGTGCACCGGGTGATCGTCGGGCACGTCGGGCCGGCCGATCTGCCAGAACTCCTTCAGATCGGGCGCCGGCGAGTCCTTGGCGTGCTCGGTGCCAAAGCCCGTGAACCCGCGCTGGCCGTGCTTCGCCGGATCGTGGTAGCGGGCCTTCACCGCGGGCGGGAGGTGGAAGAACGCGCGCGCCACGTCGTACGCGCGGTGCACCAGCTCGTCGGGGACGCCGTGGTGGACCACCGCGAAGAAGCCGATGTCGGCGAGCGACTCGCCGACGCCGCGCACGAAGTCACGGCGCCGCGCGCCGCCCGCGGTCCAGTCGCGGAGATCGACGACGGGGATGTTCTGCTCTGGCACGCGGCGCAGTATGGCCGATGCTCTGCGCCTGCGCCCGCGCCCGCGCCCGCGGCCGCAGCGCCCGGACGAGCGCCGCCACCCGCGCCGGCGCCTCGGCGAGGCGGAGCTTGTCCGCGCGGGGCAGCTGCTTGATCGCGCGCTCGAGGCGGAGCGCCGTGCCCTGATCGCGGCAGCGCCGGACGAGCAGCACCGCGAGCGGGCCGCGGCTGCGCGTGTACTTGGCCCCGGTGCCCGCGTCGTGCTGCGCGATGCGGGCGGCGACGTCGCGCGCGATGCCGCAGTACAGCGTGCCGTCGGCGCAGCGCGCGAGGTAGACGAACCAGGCCGAGCCGGCGGCCCTAGCCAACCTTGTGCTCGATCTCCGGCGGCGAGGCGAAGAACCGGTTGCGCCGCGGATCGTTGAAGCGCCGGTAGTCGATCAGCCACGGCGTGACCTGCGCGCCGCCGTTCTCGATCCGGATCGTCGCCGCCATCGGCGTCACCGTACGGTAGCTCGAGTCGGGCGGCAGATCCTCGTTGTCGGCGCCGCCCGCCGAGAACAGGGAGATCAGCGAGGCCGTGTCGCCGTACATCGGCCGGAAGCCCGAGTCCACCTTCTCGTGGCCGCGCACCATCATCGAGCAGCCGAGCCGGCTCATGAACGCCTCGAACTGCCGCCTGCCGAACGGGAACCGCGCGTTCTGCGCCTGCAGATCGTCGGGGATGACGTCGGCGGAGGACGGATCGCTCCACAGCATCTGGAACCGGATCTCCGGATCGTTGAGCGCCGCCAGGTCGGTGATCTTCGTCCGGATGTCGACGTCGCGCGGGATGCCCGCGTGGACGAACATGAGATCGTCGAAGAACAGGACGCTCGGCAGCTCCTCGAACATGCGCATGTACTCGGCGAACACCTCGCCCGGCATGTGGCTCGCGAGCGTGTTGATCGCCTCGGCCGGCTTGACGCCGCCGTAGATGCGGCCGCGGTACTCGATGTAGTACTCGTGGTTGCCGCGGAGCGGGAACACGTGCTCGGGCGCGGCGAGGAACAGCTGCATCACCGCGCGCAGGACGCCGTTGTAGCTGAACCGCCCGCGATCGATGTAGTCGCCGAGCAGGACGAGCTTGGGCTCCGGGAGCCTCGGGTCTGCCTTCCACGCCTCGACCTTCGCGAAGAAGTCGGCCTGGAGCAGCGCGCCCTTCAGGCAGCTGTAGCAGCCGTGCAGATCGCCCAGCACCGTGAGCTCGTAGACCCGGCCCGGCTGCGCCGGGTGCATGTAGACGAAGCCGTCGAGGAACGGCGCCTGCCCGGCGAAGTCCGCGACCGTCTTCTTGCCCGCGAGCTTGCCGGCGCCGGCGCGCCGCTGCTCGGCGAGCGCGGCGGTGAACCGCTTCATGAGATCGAGGTCCGCGGCCGTCTGCTGGCGGAGCCGCTTCGGATCGGCGGAGTAGTGCTGCTCGAAGCCCACGAAGAACGGGTGATCCTCGAGGCGCGGCGAGAGCGCGGTCGGGTCCTCGATCGCGACCCGGCTCCCCGACAGGATCTCGATGTCCTCGGCCGAGAGCGGCGTCTCGGTCGCGTTCAGCAGGTTGTCGAGCTCGGCGCGGAACTTCGCCTCGGCCGGGTGGAGGCTGCCGTCGGCGTAGATGAGCTCGTCGATCGTCTTCAAGAGCTCGCGCTGGTTGTCGCGGTCAAAGCTTCGGAAGATCTCGTAGCTCCGCAGCTTGATCTTGGCGTAGACGAACTTCTCGACGTCCTCGCCGTCGGCGACCGCCTCCTCGAACAGCTCCTTGATGTTGCGATCGATCTGCTCGAACACCTCGAGGAAGTGCACGACGAACTTGGCCACCACCTCGTCGCGCGTCTTGGCATCGGCGTCCGGCAGCGCGGCGGCCGCGCGCGCCGTCACGAGCTGGCGGATGTAGATGCGGATGAACG
>DATMCI010000102.1:0-30441 GCA_035558535.1 Kofleriaceae bacterium | reverse complement strand
GGCGATCTCCGCGCACGACCTCGATCCGCTTCGCTCTCGGTGCCCAGATGCGTACGGGGGCCATGGATGTGCCTATGGTTCCCATGATCGGCCGCATTGCCATCGCCGTGCCGCGGCTGTCGATGGAAACTTTATCTCGCTGCACTGAGGCGGGGGCGTGGTCCTGGGAAACCTGTCCGGTGGGCGCGCACGTTCCCCCGCGGCGCGCGAAATCGCACGTCACACGAGGTGCACCGTCGCGGACCGGTACACCTGCCGCGGCACGCCCAGGGCCGGCTGCTCGGACAGGAGCTGCTCGAACAGCGCCGCCATCTCGGCGCCGAGCCGCTCGAGCTCCTCGTCGTCCATCAGCTCGCGCACGCGGGGGAACAGCACGCCCTCCTCCTGATCGCGCGCGTGGTGCTCGAGCTGCGCCTCGAGGATCTGGAGCCGGGCCGCGAACCTGGGATCATCCAGCTCGCACATCACCAGATCGGCCAGCTCGCGCTTGATCGCCGCGTGATCGTGGAGCGACTCGCGCACGAGCGCGTCCGTCTCCTTCGCGAGGACGGCCGGATAGAAGATCTTCTCCTCCGCCGCGGCGTGGGCGACGATCGTGTCCGAGAGCGTGCGGAAGAGGAGCGCCTTACGCTCGTCCGCGATCCGATCATCGCTGAGCTGCGCGATGAGCTGCTCGATGGTGTCGTGCTGCTCGACGAGCAAGTCGAGCGCGTTCAGGTGAGCTTCGGTCTTGGCGTTGTCCATACGCCGACACCTTGCAGCGCGCATGCCCATCGCTGGCGCGGGAAATGCTCCATCCAGGACATAGGAGCACCCGTAGAGTGATGCGCTCCAAATGGGGATATCTCTGGGTCACTGGATTCCTGTTCTTGATCTCGTTCGTCGGCCACTGGCTGTTCGCGTGGTTCGATTACGCCGAGGAGGCGCGCGCGCACCACCAGCCGGTGGAGATCGCCGAGTACCTGGTGAAGACCGGCGAGGCCACGCTCGAGAACTGGCAGTCCGAGTTCCTGCAGCTCCTGTGGCAGGTGGCGGGCCTCATGTTCCTGTTCGCGGTCGGCTCGCCGGCCTCGCGGGAGGGCGACGATCGCAAGGAGGAGAAGCTCGACTGGATCATGCGCCAGCTCGACGCGGAGCGGGCCGGGCACCGGATCTCCGAGCTCGAGGAGAAGTACCCGAAGCAGTAGCGGCGGGCGGGCGGCGGGGCGGCGGGGCGCCGGGGCGGCGGGGCGGCGGGGCGGCGGGGCGCCGGAACCTGGATCGTGTACGGATCTCGGACGGATCTCGGACGAACCTCGGACGGACCTCGGACGGACCTCGGACGGATCGAGTAGTCTCGCTGCCATGGCGCGGTGGATCTGGCTCGCGGTGCTCGCCGCGGCGTGCAGCGGCGGCGGTGGCGCATCGTCGCTCGGAGGGCCGGGCGCGTCGTCGCCCGGTGGGCCGGGCGCGCCGGCGACGCAGCGGGCGCTGCCGCCCGCGAAGGCGGGGCCGGCCACGCACGTCGTCACGCTCGCGCCGGGCGTGCCGGCGCCGATCGTGCGCGGGCCGTTCGAGATCACGACGATCAACCCGGCGGGCGATCTCGAGCTGGGAATCTCGAGCGGCGAGGGGTGCGAGGGCGTCGTGTGGTTCGCCTACAGCGGAGGCGGCGCGGCTGTGGGCGAGGGCGAGATCCTGTGCGCGCGATCGGGGCGATCCGGGCCCGTCGTGCAGGGCTTCTCGGGCCACTGATCGACGGCGCGCAGGCGCGCGCGCCGCGGGCGTATAGTTCCCCGGATGCGCGCGATCGTCCGCGAGGAGGGTGGGCCGAGGCTCGCCCGGGTGCCCGAGCCGGTGCCAGCGGCGGACGAGGTCGTGATCGACGTGGCGTTCGCGGGCGTGTGCCGGAGCGATCTGGCGGCCGCCGACGGCGCGATCGCAGTGTCGCCCGGGCGTGTGCTCGGCCACGAGCTCGCCGGCCGCGTCCGCGCGCTCGGCGCCGCGGTGCGCGGGCTCGCCGCCGGCGATCCGGTGACGGCGATCCCGTTCTCGCCGTGCGGCGCGTGCGCGGCGTGCGCGGCGGGCCGGCGCTGCGTGGCGCCGCGGTGGCTCGGCGTCGACGAGGACGGCGCGTTCGCCGAGCGCGTGCGCGTGCCGGCCGCCGCCGTGGTGCCGCTGCCGCCGGGGCTGCCGCTCCTGCGCGGCGCGTACGTCGAGCCCGTCGCGGCGGCGCTCGGGGCGCTGCCGTTCGTCGAACGCGGCGCGCGCGTGCTGGTGGCGGGCGCGGGGCGGATCGCCGAGCTGACGGCGCGGGTGCTGGCGGCGCACGGGGCGATCGTCGCGCGGCGCGGCGGCGTCGACGGCGACGGAAGCGGGTCGGGGTTCGACGTCGCGATCGAGCACGACGGCGATCCCGCGCGGCTCCTGCCGCTGCTCGCGTCGGGCGGCACGCTGATCCTGAAGTCGCGGGCGCGGCGCGCGATCGCGCTCGACATCGGCGAGCTGGTCGCGCGCGATCTGGTGGTCCGCGGCGCGTCGCACGGCTCGTTCGCCGCCGCGATCGACTGGCTACACAGCGGCGCGATCGCGATCGACGATCTGCTCGCGCCGCCGAGGCCGCTCGAGGCGTTCGCCGAGGTGCTCGCGGCGGCGCGCGCGGGCGAGTCGCACAAGCAGATGTTCGCGATCGAGCCCGGGGTGGAGCGCGACTAAATGTGCGGCATCGTCGCGGTGGCAACGGCGGAGCCAACGGAGGAGCCAGTGGAGGGCGGTGGTGCGGCGCGCGCCCTGGGCGGGGCCCTGGCGGCGATCGCGGCGCTGGCTCACAGAGGTCCTGACGGCCGCGGCGTGTGGCGGTCCACCGATGGCCGCGTGGCGCTCGGGCACGCGCGGCTCGCGGTCGTGGATCCCGACGGCGGCGCGCAGCCGATCGCGAACGAGGACGGATCGATCGTCGCGGTCGTCAACGGCGAGCTGTACGGCCACGACGAGCACGCGCGGTGGCTCGCCGCGCGCGGCCACCGCCTGCGCAGCCGGTGCGACGCCGAGGTGCTCGTCCACCTCTACGAGGAGCTCGGCGACGAGCTCGTGCAGAGCGTGCGCGGCGAGCTGGCGTTCGCGCTGTGGGACGGGCGGCGGCGGCGCCTGCTCGCCGGCCGCGATCGGTTCGGGATCAAGCCGCTCGTGTGGGCGCGCTGGCGCGGCGGCGTGGCGCTGGCGTCGGAGGCCAAGGCGCTGCTCGCGCTCGGCGTGCCGGCGCGCTGGGACGACGAGGCGTTCTTCCACGCCGCGCACACGCAGTACCTGTGGCCCGATCGGACGCTGTTTACCGGCGTAGCGCAGCTCGAGCCCGGGACGATCCTCGCGTGGGACGGCGGCGAGCCGCGGCTCGCGCGGTACTGGGAGCTGCCAGCCGGCTGCGAGGTGACTTGCGAGAGCGTGGACGACGCCGCGGCGCGGCTGCGCGAGGCGCTCGACGACGCGGTCGCCGTGCGGCTGCGCGCCGACGCGCGCGTGTGCGTCCAGCTATCGGGCGGCATCGACTCGACGGCGGTCGCGGCACTCGCCGCGCGCAGAGGCGGCGTCTCCGGCGCGTTCACGGTGGCGTGGGCCGGTGGCGCCGGCACCGGCGTCGATCGGTACGACGAGCGCGCCATCGCCGCGGCGACCGCGCGCGCGCTCGGGCTGCCGCACACCGTCGTCGAGCTCGATGGCGCCGCGATCGCGGCGACCTGGCCGGAGGCCGTCGCGCACGGCGAGGGCCTCGCGATCAACGGCCACCTCGCCGGCAAGTGGCTGCTCTCGCGCGCGATGCGCGACGCCGGCTACAAGGTGGCGCTCACCGGCGAGGGGGCCGACGAGCTGTTCGCGGGGTACCCGCACCTGCGCGTCGACGCGGGCGCGGGCGCCGCAGCCCGGTACCACGCGCCGTCCTCCGGCGTGATGCTGCCGGCCGGCGAGGGGCTCCCCACCGACGGCGTGCAGGCGCACCTCGGGTGCGTCCCGACGTGGATCGCGGCGAAGGCGACGCTCGGCCGCCGCGTCCGCCAGCTGCTCGCGCCGGAGCTGCGGCGGTCGTTCGCCGGCGTCGATCCGTTCGCGGAGCTGGCGGCGCGGCTCGGTGGCGGGCGCCTCGTGGGCGCGCCCGCGCTGCACGTCGCCGCCGCGACGTGGGCCAAGACCGCGCTCGCGCAGTACATCCTGCGGACGCTCGGCGATGGGATGGAGATGGCGCACGGCATCGAGGGCCGCGTGCCGTTCCTCGATCACCGGATCGCCGAGCTTGCGTTCGCGATCGCGCCGCGCGTGCTCGCCGGGGGCGCGGTCGACAAGCCGGTGCTGCGCTGGGCAGTGCGGGACGTGGTGCCCGCGGCCGTGCTGGAGCGGCCCAAGCACCCGTTCCTCGCGCCGCCGCTCGCGCGGCTCGCCCCGGCGCTGGTGCAGGACACGTTGCGCGCGTACGCGCAGCGCTCGCCGCTCGTCGACGGGCCGCGGCTCGTCGAGGTGCTGGACCAGCTCTCGTGGATGACCGAGGCCGAGCTGCAGGGCTGGGATGCGGCGCTCATGCTGATCCTGTCGGCGGCGATCCTCCAGGCGAGGTACCGGGCGTGAGCGCGCGCGAGGCCAGCAGCGTGATCAGCGCCGACGAGCAGGAGCGCGGCAGCAGCGCGATCAGCGCTGACGCGCAGGAGCGCGGCAGCAGCGCGATCCGCCTGATCCTGTCGGCGGCGGCGCGGCACGGCGGGCGGGCCGCGATCGAGGAGCCGGACGGCACGGTCGTGACGTACGCGGCGCTGCTCGCGCGGGCGCGCGAGGCGGCCGCGGCGGTTGCGCCGGGCGAGATCGTCGAGCTCGCGGCGGAGCGCTCCGCGGCCTTCGTCGCGGGCTGCCTCGGCGCGTGGCTCGCGGGCGCCGCGTGGGTGCCGATCGATCCGGCCGAGCCGGCGGCGCGCCGCGACGCGATCCGCGCGCGCGTCCGCGCGGCGGCGGCGGCGCACCGCGGCGGCGGTGGCGGTGGCGGTGGCGAGCTGGCGTACCTGATCGCGACCTCCGGATCGACCGGCGCGCCGAAGCTGGTGATGGTGGGCCACGGCGGCCTGCCGGCGCTCCTGCGCGCGCAGATCGACGCGTTCGCGCTGGAGCCGGGGGCGCGCGCGCTGTGGCTGCACGCGCCCGTGTTCGACGCGTCGATCTCCGACTGGGGGACGGCGCTCGCCGCCGGCGCGACGCTCGTGATCCCTTCGCGCGAGGTGCTGGCCACGCCGGCGGCGCTGCGCGGGGAGCTCGAGCGCCGGCGGATCACGCACGTCGATCTGCCGCCGGCCTTGCTCGCGCATCTGCCGCCGGAGCGGCCGCCGCCGGAGCTGCGCGTCGTCGTGCTCGGCGGCGAGGCGTGCTCGGTGGAGCCGCTGCGCGAGCTGGCTCGGCGGCTGCGCGCCGTCGTCGTGTACGGGCCGACGGAGGCCACCGTGTGCTCGAGCCTCGTCGTGGTCGACCCCGAGCGCTGGACGCGGCCGTCGATCGGGGCGCCGCTGCCCGGCGTCGTGTACCGCGTGATCGACGGCGAGCTGTGGATCGGCGGGGCGTGCCTCGCGCTCGGCTACGCCGATGATCCCGAGGAGACGGCGCGCCGGTTCGTCGAGCAGGACGGCGTGCGGATGTACCGCACCGGCGATCGCGTCGAGGCGCACGGCGGCGCGCTGGCGTTCGTCGGCCGGGTCGATCGCCAGACGAAGCTCGGCGGCCGGCGCGTCGAGCTCGCGGAGATCGAGGCGGTGCTCCGGCGCGCGCCGGGCGTGCGCGACGCCGCCGCCCTGGTGCGGCCGGTCGTGCCCGGTGGGCGCGCGCGGCTCGTGGCGTTCGTGGAGCTCGCGGCGGGGGAGGGCGAGGACGCCGCGATCGCCGCGGCGCGCGCGTTTCTGCGCGAGGCGGCGCCGCCCTGGATGGTGCCCGCGCGGATGGTGGCCGGCCCGCTGCCGCGGACTGCGACCGGCAAGATCGATCACGCGGCGCTCGTGCGGCGCGAGCTGCCGGCCCGGCCCGCGGCGGGCGGCGGCCCGCTGGCGGCCGAGCTCGCCGCCCTGTGGCGCGACGCGCTCGGCGTCGACGCCGAGGACGGCACGCGGTTCCGCGACGCGGGCGGCGACTCCCTGGCCGCGCTCGTCTTGCAGGCCGCCGCGGCCGCGCGCGGGATCGCGCTCGACGCGGCCGCGCTCGCGGGCGATCCGACGTTCGCGGAGCTCGTCGAGCGGGCGCGCGCCGCGCCGCCGCCCGCGGCGCTCACCGTCGCCGAGTGCGAGCAGCGCGGGCTCGCGGCGCGCCGGCCCGCGGCGCGCGTGCATCGCGCGGGCGGCGCGGGCGGCGCGGGCGGCTGCGTGCTCGTCACCGGCGCCACCGGCACGCTCGGCCGCGCGCTGATCCGGCAGTGGCAGGCGCGCGATCCACGGCCGCTCCTCGCGCTCGTGCGCGCGCCCGACGACGCCGCGGCGCGCCGTCGCCTCGGCGAGGACGCAGGCGGCATCGAGGTGCTCCGCGGCGACGTCGCGCGCCCCGAGCTCGGGCTCTCCCCCGAGGCGTGGCGCGCGCTCGCCGGCCGCGTCGCCGCCGTCGTCCACGCGGCGGCGCACGTCGAGCTCTCCGCCGGCTGGGACGCGCACGCCGCCGGAAACGTCGACGGGACCGCCGAGATCGCGCGGCTCGTCGAGACCGGCGGCGACGTCGCGTGGCACCACGTCTCGACGCTGTCGGTGTTCGCCGGCACCGATCGCCAGGCCGGCCGCCACGCCGAGGACGCCGCACCGGCCGCCGCGGCGCGCGCCCGCGGCGGGTACGCGCAGACCAAGCTCGCCGCCGAGGCGATCGCGCGCGCCGCGCGCGGGCGGGCCGCGCCGACGACGATCACGCGCCTCGGCCTGCTCGTCTCCGAGGCGCCGCGCGCCGGCGAGCAGCTCGCGATGACGCTGCGCGGGCTCGCCCGGCTCGGCGCCGTCCCCGCCGGCGGAGCCGAGCTGCGCGTCGATCTCACGCCGCTTCCGTACGCAGCTGCTGCCGTCGCGGCGCTCGCGCTCCGTGCCGAGGCCGCGCTTGCCGACGCCGTGCACCACGTCGCTGGCGTCGGGAGCGCGTCCTTGCCCGCGCTCGTCGCGGCGCTGCGCGATGCCGGCGCGACCCTCGCCGAGCTCTCGCCCGATGCGTGGGCCGAGCGCGCCCGCGTGCGCCTCGCCGATCCGGACATCGCGATGGCGTACGTCTCGCTCGGCCGCGTGCACGCCGCGCCCGCGGATCGCGCGCGGCTCGCCCCGTTCGACCTGTTCCTCGCGACCGGCGCGGACTTCGACACCGAGCGCACCGCGCGCCTGCTCGCGGAGCTCGGCGTGCCCGCCCCGCCGGCCGATCGCGCCTTCCTCGCGCGCCTCGCCGCTGGCGCGCTCCGCGCGGAGCCCGCCCGATGACCGCCCACGGCCCGGCTCACGGCCCGGCTCACGGCCCGGCTCACGGCCCGGTTCACGGCCTGGTCCTCGGCAAGTTCCTGCCGCCGCACCGCGGCCACGTCCACCTGTGCGAGGTCGCCGCGCGGATGTGCGACGAGCTGACGATCGTCGTCGCGTCGCTCCCGCGCGAGCCGATCGACGGCGCGCTGCGCGTCGCGTGGATGCGCGAGCTGTTCCCGCGCGCGGCCGTCGTGCACCACACCGCGGAGCTCCCGCAGGAGCCTGCCGAGCACCCCGACTTCTGGCCCTTGTGGCGCGCGAGCCTGCGCGCGTGCGCCGGCCGGCCCGTGCACCGGCTGTTCACGTCGGACCGCTACGGGCTGCGCCTCGCCGCCGAGCTCTCCGCGACGTGGATCCCCGTCGATCCGGACCGCGCGGTGTTCCCCGTGAGCGGCACCGCGATCCGCCGCGCGCCCATGCGCCACTTCGGCGCGCTGCCGCGCTGCGTGCGGCCGCACTTCGTCCGCCGCGTCAGCGTGTTCGGACCCGAGTCGACCGGGAAGTCGACGCTCGCGGCGGAGCTCGCGCGCGCGTGCGGCACCGTGTGGGTGCCCGAGTTCGCGCGCGCGTACCTCGAGTCGCGCGGCGGCGTGCTCGCGCGGCCCGACATCGACGTGATCGGCCAGGGCCAGATCGCGCTCGAGGACGCGCTCGCCCGCGACGCGGCGCGCGTGCTCGTCTGCGACACCGATCCGCTGCTGACCGTCGTCTGGTCCGAGTACATGTTCGGCGAGGCGCCCGCGTGGCTCGTCGCCGCGGCGCGCGCGCGCCGCTACGACCTGACGCTCTTGTGCGACGTCGATCTGCCGTGGATCGACGATCTGGTGCGGTACCTGCCCGAGGATCGCGCCGACTTCGCCGCCCGCTGCGAGTGCGCTCTGCGCGACGCGGGGCGGCCCTACGAGCGTGTCCGCGGCTCTGGCGCGGCGCGCGGCGAGGCAGCGCTCGCCGCTGTCCGCGCGCTCGCCGCCTTTGAAGACGAGGAGGAGGAAGCCCGATGAGTGAAAGCAACTGGTGGTCCGAGCTCTACGACGATCTCCTGGCCGACGTCTTGCTCGAAGGCACGAGCGACGCCGAGATCGAGGCGACCGTGCGGTTCCTCGCCGAGCAGCTCGCGCTGACGCGCGGCGATCGCGTCTTCGATCAGTGCAGCGGCGTCGGCCGGCTCTCGATCCCGCTCGCGCGCTGGGGCGCCGAGGTCATCGGCGTCGAGCAGTCGCCGCGCTACGTCGAGCGCGCCCGCGAGCGCGCGCGGGCGGCCGGCGTCGAGCCCACGTTCACCGTCGGCGACGCGTTCGAGCACGTGCCGCCGCGGCCGTGCGCCGCCGCGATCAACTGGTGGACGAGCTTCGGCTACCTGCCCGACGACGACGCGAACACCCGCATGCTGCGCCGCGCCTACGAGGCGCTCGCGCCCGGCGGCCGGTTCGCGATCGACATGCCGAACGTGCCCGGGCTGCTCGCCGCGTTCCGCCCGCACGAGATCACGCGCCGCGGCGAGACCCTCATGCTGCGTGAGAGCTGGCTCGATCTGACGCGCGGCCTGCTTCACAAGCAGTGGACGTTCGTCGGGCCCGGCGGCCGCCGCGTCGAGCGGCCGAGCACGCTCCGGCTCTACATGCCCGATCGGCTCGTCTCGTTGCTCGAGGACGCCGGCTTCACCGGCGCGCGCGTGTTCGGCGGGATCGACGGCCGGTCGATCACGCTCGACAGCCCGCGCTGCATCGTGGTCGCGCGGCGCCCGGAGGCCCGATCGTGACGCCCGGATCGCCTGGATCGCCCGGGCCGCCTGCGGTGTGGGCGATCCGGCGCGAGCCGCCCGCCGGCGCGGGCGCGCTGCGCGCCGCGCTCTATGCCGGCGACGTCTTCCTCGGGCCGCCCACCGCCGCGTCGCAGGAGCTCGTCGCCGCGGCGCGGGCGCGGCTCGCCGAGGTGCTCGGCTGCTCGCCCGCCGAGATCCGCGACGTCCCGCAGCGCATGCCGAACGACGAGCTGTTCCAGCGGATCGGCGCGCTCCGCCGCGAGCTCTACCTCGAGCGTCATTTTCACGATCTGCTCCGCGCCGTGGTCGCCGCTGGCGGGCTCGATCCATCGCGCGTCGCGTTCGATCCGCTGCGGCTGCGCGTGGTCCGCCACCGCGGCCACGAGGAGGCGCGGGCGGCGCCCGTCTATCACCCGCACCGCGACACGTGGTACGCGCACCCGCGCGCGCTGATCGCGTGGTGGATCCCGCTCGACGATCTCGACGCCCACGAGACGTTCGTGTTCCACCCCGATCGCTTCCGCGCGCCCGTCGACAACGACAGCGAGATCTTCGACTACGCCGACTGGGTGCGCGACGGCTGGGAGCTCAAGATCGGCTGGCAGAAGCTCTCCGCCGGCGTGACGGCGAGCTACCCGCGCGCCGCCGCGGGCGCCGACTACGGCCGCGCCGCCGGCTTCTCGTGCCGCGCCGCCGAGAACCTCGTGTTCAGCGGCGCACACCTGCACGCCACGCTGCCGCAGGCCACCGGCAGGACGCGATTCAGCCTCGACTTCCGGATCGTCGATCTGGACGATCACGCCGCCGGCCTCGGCGCCGAGGACGTCGACAACCGCTCGCGGGGCTCGTCGCTCGGCGACTACGTCCACCCGCCGCCGCGCTGACGCCGGGTCGCCGCCGCGGCGCCGCGCGGCCGAGCCGCCGCGCCTTCAGTCCCGCGGCGCCCGGTGGACGCGCGCGTTCCACAGGAGCACCGCGGCGAACGCCGGGGCGACGCACGCCGCCGCGATCACGCACAGGTCGGCGACCCCGCGCGCCCGCGGCGCGTTGTACACGAGCGCCTCGCCCAGCGTGAGCGCCGCGTCCGCCGTCACCGCGCCCGCGACGAGGTCGGCCAGCGGCTGCCGCCACCTGCGGGCCAGCGCGAACAGCGCGCCGCACAGCGCCACGTCGAAGGCGACCCAGCCGTACTGCCACGCCGGCGACGGGAAGTACGGCGCGCTCCACGGCAGCGCGAGCACCGCCGTCCAGACGACGAGCAGCGCCGCGAGCAGCCGGATGACGATCGCCGGGCCGCGCAGCATTGTCCGCAGGCCGAAGCGCAGGAGGCCGCCGCGCGCGAACGCCGTCAGCGTGTCGATCACCGCGCGCGCGGCGCTGCCGCCCGCCGGGTACGACAAGAAGATCGGGCTCCAGCGCTGCGGCTCGAGCTTCGCCTTGAACGCGCGCAGCCCCTCGAAGTCGTAGAGCGCGCGCCCGAGGCGGCGCGCCGAGCGCAGCCACGGCCCGACGTCGCCCGCGAGCGGGGCGAGGCCCAGCGTCACGACGGACACGCGCTCCGCGGCGGCGGCGCGCATGCCCGCGTCGACGAGCAGCTCGATCGTGCCGTTCGGCGCGTCCGGATCGCGGAGGAAGTCCTCGAAGAACCAGCCGCTGCGCGCGTAGATCGGGATGACGCCGAGGAAGCCGACGACGCGCCCGGCGACCTCGGCGACGAACAGGCGGCGCCGCTCGGGGAACGTGAACGGATCCACCTGCACGAGGAAGCCCATCGGCGCGATTGTCCGCGCGGCCAGCCAGCGCGCGATCAGCCCCTCGAGCGCCTGGCGCGTCGCGTGCGAGGGGGCCAGCTCCTCGGGCGGCAGCATGCGCACGGTGACGCCCTTCGCGCGCGCGCGGCGCAGCTGCTCGCGCAGGCTGCGCCGGCCGCGCAGCACGTCGTCCCAGTCGGCCGGCGACCACAGCGGCTGCTCGCCGATGCGGAGCGCGCGCCAGCCGGCCGCCTCGCGGAAGCGCTCCTCGGTGCCGAACAGGCAGACCCGGCGCCCCGCGGCGCGCGCGGCTTCCACGAAGCGCGCGCTCGTCTCGGCCAGCCGCTCGGCCGGCGCGATCGGCGGGCCCGCGGCGACCCACGCGCGTCCCGTGTCGACGTACCCGACGCAGGCGTCCACGCCGTCGAACCAGTAGCGGAACCCGCGCTCCATGATCTGGAACGAGGTCGCGTTCCAGCCGTGGCGCTCGAGCAGCGCGAGGACCGGCTCACGCGCATCGCGGGGGGCGCGCGTGTCGCGCGCGTCGCGGGCGTCGCGGGCTGGCTCCTCGGGGCGCCCGGGTGGCTCGGGTGGGCTCGACATGGGCGCTGACTGGATCAGCTTATCGTCATCGGGGATCGCGGGCCGCCGCGTTGGCTGCGGCGTTGGCCGCGGCGTTGGCCGCCGCGTTGGCCCATGTTGGACCCGAAACCTGGTTACATGCGGCATGACCGACGACTCCCCGCGCGGCGACGCGCACGCCACGTCGCCGCCGCTCTTCGATGACGCGCTCCGGGCGCCCGCGTCGCCGCAGGGCATGTGGACCGAGGCCAAGCGCTGGCTGGGGCGGACCTGGCTGGAGGCGTTCGGCTGGCGCGTCGAGGGCGAGGTGCCGCCGAAGAAGTGCATCATCATCGCCGCGCCGCACACGTCGAACTGGGACTTCCCGTTCATGCTCGCGGCAGCCTACGTCATGGGGTTTCGCATCTCGTGGATGGGCAAGCACACGCTGTTCAGGGGGCCGTTCGGCCCGCTCATGAAGGCGCTCGGCGGAATCCCCGTCGATCGCCGGGCGCCGCAGAACCTGGTCCAGCAGGTCGCCGAGCGCTTCGCGGCGGCGGACGAGCTGATCCTCGCCATTCCGCCCGAGGGGACGCGGAAGAAGGTGGAGTACTGGAAGTCCGGCTTCTATCAGATCGCGCGCGCCGCCCGGGTGCCCGTGGTCCTGGGTTTCCTCGACTTCGAGCGGAAGGTCGGTGGGCTGGGGCCGCTGCTGCGCACCACCTCGGACGTGCGCGCCGACATGGATCGGATCCGGGCTTACTACCGTGACATCCGGGGCAAGCGCATCGAGCTCGAGAGCACGCCGCGGCTCCGCGAGGAGGACGGCGGTCAGCCGCGCAACCCCGGTCAGCCGCGCAACCCCGGTTGATGATCGCGCTCAGCGCGCGGTGAACCGGCTCGTCAGGCCCTTCGGCAGGACCACTCCGAAGAAGAAGCCCTCCTCGAACGGCGCCGCCGAGTCGAGCACGACCTTCGCGCGCGCGCCGATCGTCGCGAGCGCCGTCTGGAGGAACACCATCCCGAACGAGGCCGCCACGCAGGCTCGTGGGCCACGCCCGAACGGGAAGAAGTGACCGCTCCCGAGCGGATCGCGGTCGATACCGCCATCGAGCCAGCGGGCCGGGTCGAAGGTGTCCGGATTGCGCCAGTGGGCCGGGTCGCGGTGCAGGTGCTGGTTCGAGATCAGGACGGTTGCGCCCGCCGGCAAAGTAACCCCGGAGAGCTGCGTCTCCCCCAGCGTCGAGCGCGCAAACACGCGAACCGCCGGCAGAATCCGTAGCGCCTCGTACGTGACGGCCTCGATCCAGCGCGCGCCGCGCAGGCGCTCGAGCGAAAGGCCGCCGGCCTGCGCCAGCGCGGCGGCCTCGGCTGCGAGGCGCTCCTCCGCGGCCGGCTCCTTGTGGAGCTGGTGGAGCGCGCCCGCCAGGGTCGTGCTCGCCGAGAACAGCCCTCCGAAGAACGAGTGCGCGAGGATGTCCGCCAGCACCCGATCCACAATCCCCGGCACCTCGCGCAACGTCCGCGACATCAGATCGACCCCCGCGGGGTTCGGCGCCCGCCGCGCCGCGGCCACGCGGTCGGCGAAGTGGCCGTAAAAGCGCTCGAAGGCCGCCTGGAAGCCCCGCGGCTTGCCGACGAGCCCGAGCGGCCGCACCGCCTTGACGCGGGCATCGGCCGCGGTCGCGAGCAGGATGAAGTCGTCGAACACCGACGTCGGGAGCGTCTCGCCGACCACCGCCACCGCGAAGGCGTCGAACGTCAGCCGGCGCAGCACGGGCACGAGGTCGAGCGACGCTCCGCCGATCAGCGGCTCGATCACCGCCGCGATCGCCGCCTGCATCGGGCCCACCTGGGCCGCCAGCCAGTCCTCGGTCCAGGGTTTTTCGAACGGGTCTGCCCGGCGCTGCTCGGCCCAGCCTTCGCTGCGCCGGGTGATGAAGACCGAGGTTGTCACCACGGGCTTCAAAGCCTCGACGATCGAGCCTTTTTCGAACTCGGTCGCGCGCGAGACGAGCACCTGCTCGATCAGATCGGGATCGTTGAGCACGAGCCCCGGGCTGCCGACGAGCCAGATCTGCGTCACCCCGCCGTACTCGCGCGCGTATCGCGCGCAGACCTCCCAGGCCGGGGCCCCCATGAAGTCGCCCGCGGTGCCGAGGAGGCCGGGCTCGGGGCCGGGGAGGGCGGCGCCCAGCGCCTTGCGCCGACCCCCGAAGAGCAGGTTGAACACGCCGCGAGAGACCGGGTTTGGCACGGGCAAGCTCCTCCCATCTCCTCGATCGATCAGATCGTGATCCCGCAGGGGACCCGGTCTGCTTGCAACACCGTGTACGGGAAGTCGGTCCCCGCGTTGCGCGCCTTCACTGCGGCGAGCTGCGCGCGCAACCGATCATGAAAGCGATCGCGAATCGCGATCAGCGCGGGCTCCTGGAAGTACGCCTCGCGCCACCCGCCCTCGTGCAGCAGGAACTCCTCGTCCTCGCCGAAGCTGGCGAGCGTCCGGCCCAGGGCGATTTGCCGCAGCGTCTGCGACTTCGTCGGCAGCATCTCCGCGAAGTCCTCGAGGCTGAGCGTGCCTCTCTGCGCCGGCGGCGGCCGGCGCAGGCTCAGCGGCGCGTTTGGCACGTAGCCGTAGTGCTCGTATTGCAGGTAGTTGACGGCGGCGTGCCGGACACTCGCCGTGAACACGACGGTCGCGAGGATCTCGGTGAGGTCGGCGACGCGCGCAAGCTCCGCGCACGGGAGCTTCTCGACCGGCAGCCCCCGGCTCGTGAGATCCGCCCACCAGGCAGCCAGCTCGGCGTCTGCCGCGAGCTCGGCGTCGGATCGGTAGTAGTGCCCCAGCACCGCGCCGACGTACTCCTCGATCGCGTCCCACAGCGGCAGCACGTCGTCGCGGTACGGGTAGCAGGGCAAGACCGCCGGATCGAGGACGCCGCGGCGCGCGAAGTCGAGGCGCGGCTGGTTGTCTCGCAGCTTCCAGCGGGTGTAGCCCTTCCGGCCGAGCTGGAGGTGCCCCCTGGCGGGGCCGCCGGTGGCGATGATCTCGTCGAAGACGCCGCCCTCGGCGAGGAGGCCCGTACGCGCCATCTCGTTGATGGCGAACGTGTACCGGAAGTGGCGCCGCAGGAGCTTGTAGACGGGGTGCGGGTCGGGGAGGTTCCGCATCGTCGCCATCACGAACGGCTCCACCACGAAGTGCGTGCGCAGCGCGTGCTCCACCATCTGGTGGGTGTTGCCCTCGCTGCAGCGAACATAGATCTTCGCAGCGAGCCAGTCGTGTGCGGAGTCGTTGGGGGTGAACACCAGATCTCGCTCCGGATCGCGGCCGAGCTGGATCGCGAGCGGCCGGAGCTGGCGGTCGTCACCCAGGAGCAGCAGGCAGCGGGCCGGCGGTGCCCAGCGCTGCTCGTCGTCCGTCCGGAACATCTGGATATCATCGAGGATTCCGAAGTCGATCAGGAAGATCCGCTGGCCCGCCAGCGCCTGTTCCAGGGTTAGTTTGCGCGGGAGTAATCCGCGCACGTCGGCCTCCGCGAGCGGAAACCCCGGAGGCCGCGCGGTGACGAGCTCGATGTGATAGGGGCTGACCCCCTGGGTGGCCTGCCGCGCGAACTCGAGGTCGTCCTCCCATCTCCGGGCGAGCTGGGGGAGCTCCAGGCTCCTGAACAGATCGAGGGTATCCACGATCGCGTTCCAGGCCTTCGTCAGGACGGGCGTGTGCAGCTTCAAGGCAGCCATCGTCTTGGCGAAGACGCCCTCCATGCTGTTCACGCCCACGCTCCGGTAGCGCTCGTCTTTGGGGAGCGGCCGCTCCTCGCTGACGTCGAGCGCGCCGGGCAGGCCGGCGGTCGCCTCGGCGGGGCGCCACGGGTACAGCTCGCGGCGCGCCCGGAGCTGCTCGCTGCGCGCGGCCGCCTCGCGCTCGCTGCGCGCGTGCTGCGGGAGCCGGGCCGTGCCCTCGAGGACCTCGGTCGTCGCGTGGCTCGGGAGCCACCGGAAGTACGGGAAATACCAGCTGCGGTCGCCGGTTGTGACCCGGGCCGAGTCGAGGTGCCAGTCGCCTGCGATCCCTCCGGGGTTAATAAAACGCAAAAGAATCAGGTCTCCGACATTACGAGTTTCGACCACATAGATATCTTCCGCGCCGGCCTCGAAGTCGTTGTGGAAGCGCCTGTCCAGCGCGTGCGGCTCGCTCTCGCCCTGATCGCCGACCAGGACGACGCTGATCTCGGCGTCCGTTCCCGATCCGAACCGGGTGCCGGTCCGGATCGCGATCTTGTACTCAATGGTCATGGGATCCCCGTGGGTGACAATCGCGGACGGTACGGTGAACCAGATCCGCCCTGCAAGGCGACGCGCTCCTCGGCGCGTGAGGAGGTCCCAGCTGACGCGAGGCGCTGCGTGAGGCTCGCCGTACTGCGCCGCCTGCTCTCGGCGCTGGGCATCCGCCGGCGAGGCGCCGAGCCGGCCCCCCTCGAGCCCGACGAGCTGGCGCGGTGGTATGCGAGCCTGGATCCCGAGGCACGCCGGGCCGTTACTCGGAAGCTGGCGCCGCGCGTCCGCGCGCTTCGGGCGCCTGTCGCGCTGCCGGCGATCGCGGTCGGCCGCCTGGTCTTCGCGCAGGACGGCTCTCATGGGCCGATCCCGCTGCATCACGTGAAGGTCGAGCTGTGGGATCGAGACGTCAGCACGCCGGACGACTTCCTCGGCGAGGGCTTCACGGACGCCGACGGGCGCTTCGCGGTCCGCTACGATCCTGCCGCCGCCGGCCCTGGCGACCTGCCCGACCTGGAGCTGCGGTTCTTCGAGCCCCACCACACCTTTGGCAAGGACGGGCAGGTGGTCGAGACCTGGCGGCACATCGGCTCGGAGCGCGGCCCTGACGACCACGGCGGCCTGCACTACGACTTCGGGACCGTGCGGCTGCCCTACTGGGAGTACGATCCCTCGACACCCCTACCGAGGTTACTTGTCACCGAGGAGGGCACCCCGCCGACGGGCTACGCGCCCGGGCGCTCTCTGGCGATGCTGAAGGCGGTTCTCCCGATTGAGCTCGTCAAGCGCCGACACCTCCTCCAGCACAACCTCGGAGCCTCGCCCGGCCTGATCCAGATTCAAGACGACTATCCGGAGTCAATGACCGTCCGCATGGAGCGCGAGGCGCCGGGGTCCTCGCGCAGCGATGCCTTTTTCGGGGAGCGCCTGCTCAACGGCATGTTCGCGACGATCCTGGATCGCGATCCCGAAGAGCCCGGCGATCCCGCCGCCTTCCGGATTTATCTGCCGTGGAACGCGTACGAGCAGGATGGCATCCACTGCTTACCCGACGTTGATTTGCGGCTACGCCTGGTGGGCGACCGCGTGCTGCCGGTGCGCATCATCCTCGGGCTACGCGCGCCGGGGGCGACGGCGCCGGGCTCGCCGATCACGCGTCGCTCGGTAACCCCGGCGGACGGCGCGGACTGGGAGGCCGCCAAGCACCTCGCGCGGGTGAGCCTGACGCTGGATACCGAGCTAGGCAATCACCTCGGGCAATGTCATTTCAATATCGAGCAATACGCAATTGCCGTGTACCGGAACCTGAGGCGCAACCCCGTGCGCTGGCTCTTGGGGCCGCACCTGCGCGAGGTGGTGCTGATCAATCAGTCTGCCAACGAGTTCCTGATCGGGTCCCAGGGATACATCACCCGCGCCAGCGCGCTGACACAAAACGGGATATCGACACGGCTTTTGCACCTGATGGGCAGCTACGACTGGCGGGGATTTTCGCCCGCCGCGCCCGTCTGCGATGGCCACCGCTACGCCCGCGCCGCGCAGCTGTTCTGGCGGCTGCTCGGGGAGCACGTGGACGCCTTCTTCGCCGAGCACGGCGAGGCGGTGGCGGCAGAGTGGCGGGAGGTGCATCGCTTCTCGGACGATCTCGTGGCCCACGCGGTGCCCGCCTTTGTCTGCCGCTGGCTCCGGGCGCGCGTTCCGGGGAGAGGCGCGCCGTGGTTCGAGCGGTCCGAGCGCATGGATCTGGACGCCAAGACCGTCCAGCCGGCGCCACCGGCGGTCAGCCCGGTGACGCACAGCGACGCCCCCCGGCCCGGCGAGCTCGACGCGCTCAAAGAGCTGTGTCGTTACGTGATCTTCTTCGCGACCTTCCGGCACACCTGGGCCAACAACCTGCAATGGGAGGATGCCGGCGAGGTCCGCTATGCCTGTCTCGGGCTCCGCTGGGGCAAGGACGGAGGGCTCGTGTCCGGCGAGCTCGTGTCCGGCGACGATCCGGACGTCGCGCCGCCGCCGGATCGAGCCACCGAGATGCTGTGGATCTCCTGGATGCTGTCCAAGACTAGCTACGGCTTCATCTTGGCCAACGAGGAGGGGGACATGCACCCGCGTCTGGTGGGGCTGCTCCGGGCGCGCGCGGCCGACTTCGACGCGCTGGGCCTGGACGTGAAGACGGTGAGATCGAGGATCAACATCTGAGCTTCGGAGCCCCGACCCATCTCCGGACCCATCCTCCGGACCCATCCGGGGTTACTTCGCGAGGGCTTGGCCAAGACGTTGTCCGGCCGAAAGCCGGACGTGTCCGGCCGTACTCCGGACAAGATCGAAGCCAAGGGCGCGAAATCCGGTGCGCAAATGGCTGGCCTACTTCTTGGTAGGTCAACGGGGATATGTCGCTTCCCCGGCAGGTGCTTCCTGGCCAGTTCTACATGATCACGCGGCGGTGCACGCAGCGGCAATTCTTACTGCGCCCCGATCCCGAGACCAATAACGCGTTCACTTACTGCCTGATCGAGGCGGCGCAGCGATACCAGATCTCAGTGCTGCTGACGTGCGCGATGTCGAACCATCATCACACGGTGATCTTCGATGAACAGGGGCGGTATCCCGAGTTTGTGGAACATTTCCACAAGATGCTCGCGCGCAGTCAGAACGTGCTGCGTCGCCGGTGGGAGAACTTCTGGTCCTCCGAGCAGGTGTCCGTGGTGAAGCTGACTGGCCGTGAGGATGTGATAAACAAGCTGGTCTACACTGCGACCAATCCGGTCAAAGACCACCTGGTCGAGCGCGTGCATCACTGGCCGGGAGTGAACGGGCTGGGCGACCTCTTGTCGGGACGGGAGCTGCGCGCGGTACGGCCTCGGCACTTCTTTCGCCGCGACGGGTCCATGCCGGAAGCCGTCGTGATGGCGCTGTCGATTCCAGCCGAGCTTGGCCCGGCGGCAGAGCTCCGGGAAGAGCTGAGGCAACGCGTGCGTGCCGTAGAAGAAGAGGTTGCTGCTGAGCGGCGACGCACCGGTAAGCGCATCTGCGGTCGACGGGCCGTGCTCGAGCAGTCGTGGGAAGGGAAGCCGTCGAGCATCGAGCCGCGTGGCGGCTTGAAGCCACGCGTTGCGGCACGGAATCAGTGGGCTCGCATGGAGGCGCTTCTGCGCAATCGAGAGTTCATTGACGCGTATACGAAGGCGCGGGAGGGCTGGCGGAACGGCGAAGTCGTCGCCTTCCCGCCCGGCACGTACTGGCTCCGGCGGTTCGCGTACGTCTCGATCGCGGAAACTTGAGCTGTCGCTGGCTTTTCAGATTGCTGTCATCGTTCAGGACAATATTGCATTGCCGTTCGCGAGACGGCGACTGACCTGCATGTGGTGATGCGGTTGGCTGGTGCCCGCGGCGTCGGGTTAACTCCGGTGCGGACTCAGTAACCGGCGCGTAGCCTCGGTCGGTAACCCCGGTGCGAGCTCGGTCGGTGCGGCTCGGTCGGTGGCTCGGTTAGTGACCCCGGTGCGGGCTCGGTCGTCGGGCTCGGTCGTCGGGCTCGGTCGGTAACCCCGGCTCGGTCGGTAACCCCGGCTCGGTCGGTACGGTCGGTCGGAAACCCTGGTACAGAAACCCCGGTGCGGGCTCGGTCCGGTGCGGGCGCGGTCCCGGTACGGGCGCGGTCGGGCGTCGCGCCGCTGGACGCTCTGAGAGCCGGCGAGTAGCTTGAGGTGGTGACCCAGCCTCGCCCCAAGCTTACGTATTTCGACGCGCCGGCCAGTCGCGGTGAGGAGTGCCGGCTCGCGCTGCACCTCGCCGGGGTTGATTTCGAAGACGTCCGGATCAAAGGCGCCGACTGGCCCGGCCTCAAGCCGACCACGCCGTTTGGCGGCATGCCGGTGCTCGAGCTGCCCGGGCACCCGCCGCTCGCCCAGTCCAACGCAATCCTCGTCCTCATCGGCCGGCGCCACGACCTGCACCCGAAGGACGACTTCGAGGCCGCGCGCCACGAGGCCATGATGCAGCACGTCGAGGATCTGCGCACCACGCTCGGCCCCTCGATGCGCATGAACGACGACGACAAGCGCGCCGCACGCCAAACCCTGGCCGGGGACTACATCCCGGCGTGGGCCGCGTTCGCCGAGCGGCAGCTGACGAGCGAGGGCCCCTTCTTCGCCGGCGCCAAGCTCCACGTCATCGACCTCAAGCTCTACATGGTCGTGCGCTGGGTGACGAGCGGCACCCTCGATCACATCCCGGCCACGAGCTTCGCGGCTTCCCCCAAGCTCGTCCGCGTCCACGACGCGGTTCGCGATCACGACGGCGTGAAGGCCTGGTACGGCCGGAGCTGAGCCCGCCGCGCCCTCAGTGCACCATCGCCTGGCCCGCGATCGGCGTCGGATCCGCCACGCGCGGCGCGGCGCACGTGCCGGTGCACGTATCGGCCAAAAGCTGCTCGAGGATCTGCCTGCGCCGCGGCAGGAACACGCGGTTCAGCGCCATCGAGCGGACGCCGTTCTCGACCACATGCACGAAGTTGGCGCTCGGCGGCCAGCGGAGCGGGTTGCCCAGCGGATCGATACCGCCGATCAACGCCCCGTTGCTGAGCTGGTGGCACCCGGCGCACGACTGCGCCGTCGCGCGCGCGACGATGTTGTCCGCGGTGAGCGGGCTGCCCAGCGCCGCGAGCTCGTCCGCGATCGCCGTCCGGAAGCCGCCCGGGTTGCCCTGCCCGAAGTGGAGCCCGTACTGGTTCTCCGGCCCCTGCGAGTTGCTCTGCCCGGCATTGAACTCGTTTCCGATCGACATGCTGATCGCGGTGAGCTCCGGCGCCGCCAGCGCGCCGACCTGGCCCACAAACTCGTCGCGGAACGCGGCCCCGCGCGGCTCGGGCGCCAGATCATTGAACAGGACGCCGAACGGGTTGGTCTTCACCGTGACCGGCTCGAAGAGCAGCTTGCAGCTCCCCGGCGCGGTGCACGTGCGGGCGAGCTGGAACTCGCGGAGCTGCCACGCCGGCGGGCGCGGCCCCGCCATGAACTGATTCGTGCGGATCTGGCCGTGGCGCGCGCCCGCATCATCGGGCAGGCCCAGGTTCGCCGCGTCGAGCACCGGCTGCGTGGCCACGCCGTCCAGCGCGGGATCGAGCCCCGTGAAGTAGAACCGCTCGAGCGCGTCGAGCCGCTGCGGGAAGCTGTCGATCGTCGAGAGGTTGGCCCAGAACTGGGCCACCTTGCGGCACCCGACGACGCCGCAGCCCGGCTCCGGGTTCGGGATCGCGGCCTCGAAGATGGCCAAGTTCCGCCCGCCAGCGTCGGCCGGCTTGGCGATCACGATGCGCGCCTCGCCGCACGTGCTGCCGTCGCTCGCGGTGAGATCCGGCCGGTAGACGAGCGCGACCGGGAAGTGGCTGTCGGGCTGCGCCTGCGCGAGGATGCCCTCATTGCGCTGGCACGCCACCGGGAAGCCGTTGATCCGGCCGCCGTTGTCGTCGCAGTGCGGGTTGTCGGCGAACGCCGCGCTCGCGCTGCTGTTTTGCGTGTCCCACCAGCGCCGGAACAGCTCGGCGCCGCTCGCCGGCTGCCCGGCCCCCGAGCTGGCGAGGATGTGATTCATGATGCGCGACACCGAGAAGCGCGCGCGGAGCGCGGCCTGATCCGGCGGCGCCGTCGGGCTCACGAACAGCGAGCGATCGACGTCGATCGGCGTGACCGTGCACGCGGCGGCCGGCGGCGCATCGGGCGCGTCGGCGGTGTCATCGGCGGGCAGCTCGAGGTCCGAGGTGCAGCCGATCGCCGCGGTGAGGGTGGAGGCGAGCAAGTACAGCGCGGGGCGGGTCATCATAAGCGTGGCTCCTTCTGGCTGAGCGAGACCCATCGCAAGCGACACGCCACGACCTGCGCGCCGTACGTCGCACGCGCGATCAGCGGTTCGGCGCACTTCGCGTATCGCTCCTCACGAATCGCGCGGTCGCGACTGACGGCCCGTCCCATCGGTGACGGCGCCGGCCGTCACCGACGCCAGCAGGCATCCGCGCCGAGGAGGATACCGCGCCGCCGCCGGTACCGCGCCGCCGCCGGTACCGCGCCGCCGCCGAGCCGCAGCCGCGCCCGCTACTTCGCCCCGAACGGCCGCACGCCGACCGCCTCGTACAGCGGGGCCGACGGGTACACGACGCCCGCCCGCATCGTGCTCGTGACCGCGCGGATCGCCCGGATGTCGGCGAGCGGATCGCCGTCGATGATCGCCAGATCGGCGCGCCGGCCGGCGGCGATCGTGCCCACCTTGCCGTCGGTGCGCATCGCGCGCGCCGCGCCGAGCGTCGCTATCTGCAGGACCGTCGCGTTCGGGATCCCCGCGCGCGAAAACAGCTCCATCTCGTGGTGCACCATGAGGCCGCCGATGGAGTCCGTGCCGATCATGACGGTGATCTTCGCTTCGTGCAGCGCCTTCACCATCGCGAGCAGCTTGCCCCACGCCGCGAGGTACTGCTCGCGCTGGGCGGGGCTTCCGATCGGCAGCCCGCCCAGCAGGAACCGGCGCTGCGGCACCACCGGCAGGCGCGCCACCAGCTCCTCGAGGCCCGGCGGGACCTTGCCCTGCTCGCCCACGAACAGGTCCTCGAACGCCGTGAGCGTCGGCGTGATCACCGTGCGCTTCGTGCGGAGCAGCTCGAAGAATTCGAGCACTGGCTTGCTCTTCAGATCCAGCGCGTCCGCGCGCTCGCCGACGAGCGTGAACCGCGTCGTGTCGCGCGTGTCCGTCTCGTGCGTCGCGAAGAAATTGAGGAACAGCATGTTGACGTGCTCGATCCCGTCGTAGCCGGCCTTCACCGCCTCGTGCGCGAGCATGTGGACCGGGATGTGGCCGGTGACCTGCAGCCCCTTGGCGTGCGCGGCGGCGGCGATCACCGGCACCAGCTCCGGCTTGACCGAGTTGTAGATCTTGACGCCGTCGTACCCACGCTTGACGAAGAAGTCGACGGCGGCCTTCGCCTCCTCGACCGTCTCCGCCGTCACGCGGCTCGCGGCGGCCTTCTCGTTGCGCCCCTCGATGAACCCGAACCGCACCACGTGCGGCCCCACGGCGGCGCCCGTGTCGAAGCGCCGCTTGAAGTCGTCGAGATCGTCGGGATCGATGCCGACGTCGCGCACCGTGGTGACGCCCGACGCGATCGCGAGCAGCCCGTCGGCCGCGTCCAGGTGCGCGTGCATGTCGACGAGGCCCGGCACGATCGCGCGGCCCGCGAGGTCGATGACCTCGGCGCCCGCCGGGATCGCGAGCTTGCCCGTCGGCCCGACCGCCTTGATCGTGTCGCCCACGACCACCACCGTCTGCCCCGGGAGCCACCGGCCGCGCTCGACGTCGAGCACGCGCGCGTTCGTGTACGCGAGGCCGGCGCTCGGCGGCCGGTGCGCGTGCGCCCTGGCGATCCGCTGATCGCGCTCGCGCTTCCACGCCTCCTGCCGCTCGATCAGCGGCGGGATCGCGGGCTCCCAGCCCTCCGGGACGATCGAGCGCCACACATTCGCCGTGCCGAACCAGCTGCCGTCGGCGCTCATCCACGTGAACGTCGGGCCCAGCTGGAGGCCCGAGATCGCGTAGCCGGTGACCCGCCGGCGCTCGCCGCCCGCGGCCACCTCGAGCTCGCCGATCTTCTCGAGCGTCGCGGTGCCTGCCGGGAGCAGCGGGAGCTTGCCGCCCGCCTTGAGCGCCGCCTGCACGAGCAGGCCCTCGACGGGGACCGACGCGAGCGGGACGTAGAACGCCGCTCCGGCCGCCGCGCGCTCTCCCGCCTCCTCCTCGCTCTTCCAGCGCGCGACGGCCGCCGCGCCCTGACCCTCGCGCGTGAACCGCTCGTCGACCTTCGTGCCGAACTCGTGCTTGCCCGTCGCCGCGAGCGACGCGATCGTGCCGTCGGGGGCGAGCCGCAGCGTCGTATCGACCTTGGGGCCGCGCCCGTTCACCAGCACGACGAGCTGCATCGTGAGGGTGCCGTCCGGCGCGGTCGTCGTGATCAGCGAGCCCGACGGCCGCGTCATCGCAGCGACGACGGCGCGCTTGACCGTCACCGCCTGGTTCGCCGCGGGCGTGGGCGCAGCGGCCGGCGCTGGGGGGGTGACCGGGGTCGCCGCCGAGGCACCCGGATCGGCGCCCGGCGTCGCTGGCGGCTCGATCGGCGCCTGGGGGCGGGGCGGGGCAGAGCACGAGAGCCAGAGCGCGATCGGGAGGAGCAGGCGCAGCCGCGCGACGGACATGGGGCGCAGCGTACACGGGGATGCAGGCGCGGATCGCCGCGACGCGAGCGCGGCCGCGTGGCCGTACGATCGCCGCCGCTCTGTAAAAGTTGTGTAGGGCGGCCGCGCAACCCCGCAGCATGGCTCGGGCGCGGGCGGCTCGTCGTCGCCCCGGGGGCACCTGCGTAGATCGATTGATCGATCGAGACGTCAGTCGGACCAACCAGCCCAGAGGGTTCCATGTCCGGCCACACTGCTTCTTCTTCTCCTTCCTCTCCTTCCTCTCCTTCCTCTCCTTCCTCCGCTCGTCGCAACCCGCTCGTCGCCCTGCTGTCCTTGCTCGTCCTCCTGATCGGCGGGACCGCGCTCGCCGAGCGCGCCCCGGAGCGGCAGCGGCGCATGCCGCGGCCGTACGTCGAGCCGACCCCGGTCCGCCACGAGACCAAGTTCGGCGCGGTGCCCGGCGTGAAGCTCGAGATGCGCGCGGTCCAGTATGACGGCTCGACCAACGGCCGCCTGCACGTGCAGATCCGGAACTCCGGCAAGACCGCGCAGAAGTTCTCGGCGCAGGGGCTCTACTTCGTGCCCGAGGGTGATCCCGACTCCGCGCCGCAGCGCCTCGGCGCGGTCGGCCCGATGCAGATCGCGAACGACAGCAAGGAGGTCAGCGAGCTCGACATCGCGCCCGGCGCCACCGTCGACGTCGTCCTCGACGTGTTCTGCATCGACTCGCACCGCTCGAGCCCGTCGCCGCAGAACAAGTTCAACGTCGGCGTGAAGCGGATGCCCAAGGAGCTCGTGCAGACGATCGAGAAGCGCGCCGACCAGGCCGTCGATGCCGCGCGCGCCGAGGGCAACGCGGCGCCCCGGCCCGCCGCGAAGTCGAGCATCCAGGGCGAGGTGTGGCGCTCGCGCGACTCGAAGTGGATCGAGCTCGACGGCGAGGGCAAGCAGGAAGTCGGCAAGAAGAAGTAGCGCCGCCCGTGCCGCCCGCGGATGAGATAGACCACGTGTCGAGGCTCGGACAGATCTTGGCAAAGCCACGCCATCTGTGATCCCGAGCCATCCGTAATTCCAAGCAACTTCGCGAATTTCGCGTACCTGCGCACTGATCTCGACGATCGCCTGATGCTCGCCGCCGTCCCTGGCGTCCCCGGCAGGCACGGCGCGCGCGTGGCGCTCGGCGCCAACTGGCTCCAGGCGCTCGGCGAGGTCGCCACGGAGACCGGCCGCAACCGCAAGCGCGCCTGCTTGCCGTGGTCTTCTCCCATCAGGCCAAGCTGTCGTGGGAGCGCAGCTGCGGCAGCGATCGCGTCGGCCTGACGCTCAGCTACGGCCTTTGAGAGCGATTCCAGGGTTTGGCCTCACCTTCATGCTTCAGAGCTTCGACGGTTGACATAGGACTCAGTCCCACGCACTCTTATGACAGAGGTCGAGGTTCATGAGCGAGCTCAAGCCACGCCGTTGCCGTGAATGTGGAGAAGGGATGATTCGCCCGCTCGCAAAGAAGGGCCGCCGGATGCCATTTCGGAACATGGCCACCCTGCCTGTTCCGAGCACGCTGGCCATCCCGACCTGCGATCACTGTGGAAACGAGTGGATCGATCGCAAGACAGCCGAGGCGCTCGACGGGGCCCTCCAGGAGGCGTACGCCGCCGCGCTCCACAAGCGTCTCGATGCCGCCCTCGAGAAGATCCTGACGATCTCCCAGATCCCGCAGCGAAGGCTCGAGCAGCTCCTCGGGCTCTCCGTGGGGTACCTCTCTCGCCTGCGGGGGCGGCGTGGCGATGCGAGCGCGCAGGTCGTGAGCGTGCTCGCGCTCCTCGCGCAGGATCCGAAGCGTCGGCTGCAGGAGCTCGACGCGTTGTGGGCGTCCACGTAGGGACGACCTACGATGCCTTGACCAGTCCTGCTTTTGTCCGCATCGGCCGTTGCGGTGGGTGAAACGAGATCACGACGACCTCGGGGATCGTTCGGTCGATGCACACCTTGATGTACCAACCCACGCCGTCGATGGTGAGCCCGTACTCGTCGGCGACGTCATAGGTGAGCTGCACGCTCTTGTAGAAATTGTCGATCGTCAGCATTTGAATGGCCGCGGCGACGAATCCAAGGGCGGCGTTATACGTGAGCGGCGGAACGAGCAGATCGAGTGCTCGCCCCTTCATGACGATGAAATCGCCCGCTGCGACGAGCTTCTTTACTTCGTCGAGCGAGTGATGGGGCCCAGTGTTCATCACGGGCATCTAACCACATGCCGGACCTGTCCGGTAGCTTGCTGGACGTGACTCGACCCAGATCTCCGGCCAGCACAGCGCGTGCGTGGCGGTCGGCGCCAACTGACTCCAGGTGCTCGGCGAGGTCGCGGAGACCGGCCGGGGCGGCGAGCTCGCCTGACTGGCCGTGCTATTTCCCATCAGGCCGAGCTGTCGTGGGAGCGCAGCTGCGGCAGCGATCGCATCGGCCTGACGCTCAGCTACAGCCTTTGATGCCTGCCTCGGCTCGCAGCCGCCCCGCTGTGCAAGCGCGCTAGATGATCCGTGACTTCACGGTGACCGCGCCCACGCACCACAGCACCGCATCGATCAGCTCCCGGCGCGAGTGATCGCCCACCTCCTCGAAGTACTTCGTCAGGTCCTTGCTCGTCGTGCAGTAGTTGGCGATGTCATGGAGCGCCCGCCGCCGGCTATCGACCATCTCGAGGTCCGTCGCGGCGACGAGCGTGAGCAGCGCGTTCACTGCGTCGAGGACGGCAGTGCCGTGATCGATCCCACCAGCTGACAGGAGGTACAGCGCTTGCGCGACGTCGCACCAGAAGAACGGCCGCTCGACATCGATCTTGTCAGCGGGCGCACCGTACTGCTGAACGAGCGGGGCCGCGCGCTTCGGATCTGCAAGCAACGCGATGCGGCCGTCGATCATCAGGGGACATCCGTCTCGCCCTCGAAGATCAGGCCGTACAGCTGAGGATCGCGCTGGTCGGGATCGAGACCGATCGCGAGGAGTCGCCAGTACGTCTCGGTCGATGAATCTGATGACACCATGATCGTTACTCGGCGCCGATGTGAATGTCAGCACCCGACGAGGTGGATGCGCTTGCCTGCGTGTTCGACGTCCTTGGTCCAGAGCCGCTCGGCCCACGACTGGGTGCTGCGGAGATCGAAGAGGATCAACCAGCCTTCGGTCAGGCCCATGGAATCGAGATAAGCCACGATCTGCTCGATGGCTCTCTCCTCGGTATGCGAGTCACGCCGCACCTTCACCTCGATGACGTGACGGGCATTCTTCCACTCGATGATCAGATCGAGCGCACCGCGGCCGAGCGCGTACTCCCGCTCGATCCGGCCGCCTCCGTTGATGATCCGTTGCAGGAACGCCATCAGCATGAGGTGCGGGCCGGACTCGCGATAATGGAAGCCTTCCGCGGCCAGGTGGCCGTCTTCTCGCCAGAATGCCTGCCACGCGGCCATCAGCTTCGGGAGATCGAGCGAGCCGTCGGTCTGTACGAAGGGCGCAGTCGGGATCTGGATCTGCCCCTGATCGACATACGTGAGCGCGCGCGGGATGACCTCTCGGTAGATGGGATTGGCGATCTCGTACGTGTCATTGTTCCGGCGCAGCAGCCCGAGCCCGATGGCATAGGCAAAGTCGTCGTCGAGCTCGTCACCCCGGGTGCGCTCGCCCGCGATCATCGGATCGAGGATGCGGCGCACGCGCGGCTCGCGCAGCTTGGAGATCAGCGAGTCGATGTGTGTGCGCCGATCGAGGATGATCCGCTCTTTTGCGATTTCGATGTGAGCGGCAGTGACCGGCGTGGCGCGGTCGGGGGCCTCGCGGCGCACGGCGTGGTCGGCGAGCGCGTTGACGAGCCACGGGTGGCCCTGGGAGAGGTCGAAGATGCGGGCGATGGCATCAGGCTCGAAGCGCTGGCCGGTGGCGGCCGTGTGCTGGGCGAGGAGATCCTCGACGTCCACGCGCGTGAACGTGGGCAGGGTGAGCGCGTCGGTCTGCCGCATCCCGACGAGCGCGACGCTGTGTGGGAACGGCTGCTCGGGCCGCGCGATGTACCCGGCGCGGAGCTGCGTGAGAAAGCTGACCATGGTCTTGCCGACCAGCCCGTCCGCCTCGTCGAACAGCACCACGAGGGGCAGCGGGCATCGGCGCGCGAGGTCGCGGAGATAGAGGACCAGGGCCGTGGCCGGAGTGGCGAGATAGCCCGCGCGCTTCGCGGGGATGCCGACCTCGGGCAGGTCGTTCTCGACCGACCGGTCGAGGCAGCGCAGTATGGCATCGAACGCCACCGCCCGGGTCGGGCTCCTCGCGCGCGAGTTGCAAGTCGACCCAGATGGCCGCGTGGGTCCCGGTGTCGCGGTAGTGCGTGACGAGCCAGCGCAGGCTCGTCTTCTTGCCGGTCTGGCGACCCGCGGTGAGCGTGAAGTACTTGCCCTCGTCGATGAGCTCGAGCGCCGGACCGAGCCTGCGTTCCGGCGGCACCATGTAGTGCTCGCCGGGGAGGCACGGTCCGGCGGTGTTGAACGAGGGACGCACGAGACGAAGCTACCCGAACCGGCGCGCCGCAGCCCGCCGTTGCGGGCGCAGCTGGGTGGATGTGTGTGAGAACCCGCTCCGACCGCCGACGTTGGCATCGCGATCACCATGCCATGTCGCCGTGACCGCCAACGTTGGCATCGCGACCGCTAACGTTGCCGCCGCGACTGCCAACGTTGGTGTAGTGATCGGCAACGTTGGTGCAGCGATCAGCGACATTGGTGCAGCGATCGGTAACATTGGTGCAGCGATTGGCAACATTGGTGCAGCGATTAGCAACGGCGGCGCCACGATCTCCCGCTGCTTGAAACGCTATTGCCTCGCCGGAAGGAAGCTTCGGGTTGTAATTTGGTATGTTGTGCACATGAGGCGAGATTGGCGAACGGAGCGCGGGCATGGACACGATTCCAACACAGTTCAGCGGTCGGCCTCCCCGGGCAAGCAGACGTTGACCAGCTTGCTGCGCCCTACGGGGCCGGTAGGCAAATCGGTCCAGCCTACACGTCTTCACGACCATGAGGCGGGCTCCAGGGTCGGAGCCAACAGCGCGACCACTGATCCGTTTGGGTTCTATTTCGAAACGGGCGCTGCTGTGCAATCCAGCAGTGACGTCAGCGGACAGAGTGATGTCCTCGCCGCCGCCCGATCCGGCTCATTTCAAGGCGACCTGGAAGTCGCCGCCGAGCAACGCGATGTGTCCGGCCACGCATCGATACTGCCGCACGACGATGCGATCCGGCGTTCGTTTGGATGGCACGACATCAGCGGCATCAGTGCCGATATCGGCGGGACCGCCGCTGAGGCTGCGTCGTCGATGAACGTGGTCGCCGACGCGATCGACGACGGCGTTGAGCCTCAGCAGGAGCCGGAGTTACACGCGGCAGCACACGATGTGCGACACCGCATGGGCGTCACAGAGGTCGAGGTGTCTGCTCACACCGACGCGACGCATGCTGGGCACGCCAAGGGCGTGCCGAACGCGGAGCGGCGTGACGAGGCGAAGAAGCAGTCCCTTGAGGAGCTCAAGTCGCGCGTCGACAACACGCATGACCCCGAGCGCAAGCTGAAGCTGTGGGGCGAGTACCACAAGTTACACGTCGAGAACGACGCGAAGACCACCGCGGACGTCAGGTGGTCGCCGATCGAGTCCAACGAGCAACAGCGCAAGAATCTCTACAAGAACAAGGTCCGCAACGAGACCGTCTCCGACACCAAGGACGAGGTCGACGACGAGATCGCGTTCTTGGAGAAGCAGAAGGCCGGCACGCTGACAGAGGCCGACATCAAGGAGCTCGAGAGACGCAAGGAGCACGAGCACCAGATCGAGCTCAAGTACAACGTCAACTTGACGAACAAAGAGGACAAGAACACCGACGGCCAGAAGCTCGCGTGGACCGACAGCGGGCTCGATGAGATCGAATCGGCGCTCGCGCACATGCCCAAGGAGCATATCAATGGCAATATGGAGATCAATCGTGACATCGCCGACAAAGAGCGCCCACTCGCCGGCGGCAAGTACCGCGACGGCGTGATCACGATCTACAACCCCGGCGTCACCGGCCCCTATGGCCATACCGGCGACCTGCACGAACTCGCGGATCCGAAGCTCAAGGACGTCAATGGCCAGCAGCTGTCCAAGACCGGCGATGAGATCAAACCACTCGAGCAGGTGCTCAACCACGAGTTCGGCCACGCCGTTCACGACCAGAACTCCGAAGTGTTCAGGCGCTACCAGGCCGCGGCGGGCTGGCAGTCCGACGTCAGCGAAAAGCAGATGCGGAAAGCCGGAATCCCGGCCGCGGCCATTGAGGTTCTGAAGAAGGACAAGGACAAGGACAAGGACAAGGACAAGG
>DATMCI010000101.1:0-71256 GCA_035558535.1 Kofleriaceae bacterium | reverse complement strand
AGGCGCTCGCGGGTGAGGCCGACGTAGCGCGGGTCGGCGTCGCCGGCGATCCAGCGCCGGCCGAGGCGCGCGGCGACGACGGCCGTGGTGCCGGAGCCGACGAACGGATCGACGACGAGCTGGCCGGGCGCGCTGGAGGCGAGGACGAGCCGCTCGATCAGCGCCTCGGGCTTCTGCGTCGCGTGCGGCGTCTTCTCGGCCATGCCGTTGCAGATCACGGGGATCTCGAGGACGTCGCGCGGCTTGGCGCCGAGCGGGTTCGGCTCCCAGCGGTCGCGGCGCTTGCCGCCGCCGTACTGCGACGAGACGGCCTGGACGCGCGCCGGGTAGCGCGTGGTGTGGCCGTTGTACGGGATCCGGACAGCGTCGACGTCGAGCTTCGCGCCCTCGCGGCGCAGGTGCAGGATCGACTCGTGCGAGCGGCCCCAGTCGCGGCCGAGGTTCGCCTTGTTGCGGTAGTACCAGACGAGCCAGCGGCAGCCGGCGAAGCGGCGCGCGCTCCTCGCCTTGACGTCGGCGAGGATCTCCGAGAAGCCGCAGACGTACGCCGAGCCGTGCGGCGCGAGCACGCGCGCGACCTCGGCGAGCCAGCGATCGCACCACTCGACGTACGCCTCGAGCGACTCGAACTCGTCCCACTCGGCCTTCGCGATCGCGTACGGCGGATCGGTGACGACAAGGTCGACCGAACCGTCGGGGAGGCGGCCGAGGAGCTCGAGGACGTCGGCGCGCCACAGCTCGCCGGACGCCGCGGACGCGCCGAGCCGCGCGCGCGTCGGCCCGGGCCCGCGCAGGTCGTGCGGGATGGGCAGCTCCTGGAGCACGCGGGGCGGGCGCTTCGGCACGGCCGGGAGACCTTAGCCGAAGGCTCTGACCAGGGCGCCGGCGCGCCGGCGCCGCGGCGCGGGCGATGCGGATCAGGTCCTGCGCAGCGACGCGGCGATGAGGAGCAGCACCTTCAGCGCCTCGAGCGCCACGTAGGCGACGTGCGGAGATGGCCCGTCGGGCGTGCCGCCGTCGATCCAGATCTGCGCGCGCGCGTCGAGCACCGGCAGGAGCGCGAGGTGCTGGGCGAGCAGCACGACGGCCGCGGTCGCGAAGAGGACAAGCGCCCCGCGCGGCGCGCGGGCGAGCGCCGCGGCGCCGAGGAGGATCGCGGCCAGGAGCAACTGGACCTGGTGCGAGGCCGCGAAGGTGTGCCGGCCGACGTCGAGGCCGACCGCGAGCGAGAGGCTCGGTGCCTGGAACTTCACCGGCGTCGCGAGGAAGGACACCCCGAGGACGAGGCCCGCCCAGAGCAGCGCCACCACGGGCACAGCGGCCGCCAATCGGGCGCGCCGGCCGCTGGCGGGCGCGCACACCGCGGGCTCACGCATCGGAGCTCCCGCGGCCTCACGCACCTTCGCCCTCGCGGCGCGCGCGCCAGCCGAACCCGGCGAAGAACAGCGCGATCGCCACGGCGCCGACGGTGAACAGGACGTCGCCGGGGAAGCGCAGCCAGCGCAGCGCCTCGATCGCGCCGCCCTGGCGCAGCTCGGCGGAGCGCGCGTACCACGTGCCGTGCTCGATCGAGGCGGCCGTCTGGATGATGCCGAGCGGCAGGAGCGAGAGGAGCGCCATCGCCGCGAGGCCGCCGTTGAGCGCCCAGAACGCGACCTTGAGCCAGCGCTCGTCCCAGCGCGCCTCGGGCCGGAGCACCCGCAGGCAGAACAGCGCGAGGCCGATCCCGAGGAGGCCGTAGACGCCGAACAACGCGGTGTGCGCGTGCAGCGCGGTCAGATCGAGGCCCTGCATGTAATAGAGCGCGATCGGCGGGTTGATCAGGAAGCCGAACAGGCCGGCGCCGACGAGGTTCCAGAACGCGACGGCGACGAAGAAGTAGACGGGCCAGCGGTAGCGCAGAACCCACGGGCGCGCGCGGAGCAGGCCCAGGTGGTGCCACAGCTCGAAGCCGAGCAGCGTGAGCGGCGCGACCTCGAGCGCGCTGAACACGGCGCCGAGCGCCATCACCGACGGCGGCGTCGCGGAGAAGTACAGGTGGTGCAGCGTGCCGAGGACGCCGCTGCCGAGGAACACGATCGTCGCGAACAGGACGGCGGGCGTCGCGCGCCGCGCGTCGAGGAGGCCGAGCACGACGAGCAGGTACGCGATCGCCGCGGTCGCGAACACCTCGAAGAAGCCCTCGACCCAGAGGTGCACGACCCACCACCGCCAGTACTCGGCGTTGGCCATGTGGCTGCCGCGGCCGATCATGAGGCCGGCGCCGTAGAAGCCGGCGATCGCGACGGTCGAGAGCACGAACAGCACGAGGAGCGGCCGGCGCTCGTCGCGGCGGCGCAGCGCGGGCGCGAGCGCGCGCAGCATGAGGCCGAGCCAGAGGCCGAGCCCGGCGAGGAGCGCGATCTGCCAGACGCGCCCGAGGTCGACGTACTCCCAGCCCTGGTGGCCGATCCAGTACGCGGCGTCGTCGCCGAGCCGGCCGGTGGCGGCGGCCCAGGTGCCGCCGAGCGCGCCGCCCACGACGACG
Organism: Kofleriaceae bacterium; assembly: GCA_035558535.1. Taxonomy (GTDB): domain Bacteria; phylum Myxococcota_A; class Polyangia; order Haliangiales; family Haliangiaceae; genus JABFXX01. The sequence goes on along the minus strand of DATMCI010000101.1, from coordinate 68,729 downwards.
AGCAGCGCGGCGAACAGCAGATCGACGCCGCGCTTCTGGCCGGGCGGCTCGATCCCGATGAGCGGCGCGAGGAAGAGGCCGGTCCCGAGCCACGCGGTGGCGATCCAGAAGATGCCGAGCTGCGTGTGCCACGTGCGCGTCACCGCGTACGGCAGGATCGCGGCGAGATCGATCCCGTAGAACCCGTCGCCCTCGACGCCGTAGTGCGCGGTGAGCGCGCCCATCCCGAGCTGGCCGACGAGCAGGAGCCCGACGAGGACGAAGTACTTCTTCACCGCGCGCTGGCTCGGCGTCGCGGCGAAGCGGCCGAGCGGATCGTGCGCGCCAGGCTCGGGCGGCGGCGCGCGATCGCCGCGCGCGTGCACGACGATCAGGCCGGCGATCGCGGCGAGCAGCAGGATCACCGAGGCGATGCTCCAGCCGAGCGCGCCGTCGGGCGGCGCGTTGCCGACGAGCGGCTCGTGCGGGAAGTTCTGCGTGTAGCTCTGCCCGGTGCCGGGGCGCTCGGTCACGGCGGCCCAGCTGGTCCAGAAGAAGAACGCGGCGAGGCGCCGCTGATCGGCGGCGGCGGCGACGGTGCCGGCGGGGATGGCGTACGCGGCGACGCCGTCGCGGAAGACGGCGGTGTAATGCGCGACGAGCGCCTCGATGGCAGCCGCGCGCGCCGGATCGAGCGTGACGGTGTCTCGCGCGCGGTCGTAGCCGCCGGCGCGCATGGCCGTGTGCAGGCGCGCGCGCAGCGCCGCGGCGCGCTCCGGTGATGCGTCCGCGTAGCTCGCGGCGCCCTCGGCGCACGCCCAGTCATCGAGGATCAGCTCCGCCTCGCGGTGGAGCCAGTCGGCGGACCAGTCCGGGGCGAGGTACGCGCCGTGGCCCCACACCGAGCCGAGCTGCTGGCCGCCGAGCCGCTGCCACACCTCCTGGCCGCGGCGGATGTCGTCACCAGTGAAGACGACGCGACCGGCGGGATCGACGACCTGCGCCGGGATCGGCGGCTTCTCGCGATCGATCGCGCGGCCCTGGCGGAGGAGCACGGCGAACGAGCCGAGGAGGACGATGACGAGGGCGATCCAGAGCGTGCGGGTGCGCATGCCCCCCTCTCGAGCAAGGCGGTGGCCAGGGGGCGGCGCGGCTGATTTCAGTAGCTTGCGCGGCACGCCCCGCTCCGGGGTTGATTTATCTGTTCCAGAGTGGAACATGCTGGAATACAAAGATGGAGCATACGCGGGAGCCGGCGGGCACGCCGCGGCCGGAGCCACGGCCGGTCCGCTCGGCGCGCCTGGCCTGCGTCCAGCCGTTCGATCGGACCCAGCTGTGCAAGCTGTGCCGGCGGTCAGAGCCGCGAGAGGGCCTGCGGCGCTGCTCGCGGGTGATCGCGGAGAGCGAGGCGATGCGCGGCGTCCTGCGCCGTGTCGCGGCGATCGCGCCGACGAGCTCGTCGGTGGTGATCCACGGCGAGACGGGCACGGGCAAGGAGGTGATCGCGCGGCTGGTCCACGCCAACAGCAGCCGCGCCGCCGGCCGCTTCGTCGCGCTGAACGTGGCCGCGCTGCCGGGCGAGCTGCTCGAGTCGGAGCTGTTCGGCCACGTCCAGGGCGCGTTCACGGGCGCGGTCTCGTCCACGGCGGGCGTGTTCGCCGCGGCCCACGGCGGCACGCTGTTCCTCGACGAGATCGGCGAGATGCCGCTCGTGCTCCAGGCCAAGCTCCTGCGCGCCGTCCAGGAGGGCGAGATCCGGCGCGTGGGCGAGGCGAAGACGACGGCGGTCGACGTCCGCGTGGTGTGCGCGACGCACCGCGACCTGCGCGCCGCGGTGGCGGCGGGCCGCTTCCGCGAGGATCTCTACTACCGGCTCAAGGTGTTCGCGGTGACGGTGCCGCCCCTGCGCGCGCGCGCCGAGGACATCCTGCCGCTCGCGCAGATGTTCGCCGAGCAGCTGGGCGCGCCGGACGCCCGCTTCGGCGCCGCGGCGCGCGAGGCGCTCCACCGCCACGCGTGGCCGGGCAACGTCCGCGAGCTGGGCAACGCCGTCGAGCACGCGGTGGCGCTGGCGCGCGGCGAGCAGATCGAGCCGGCGCACCTGCCGGAAGAGCTCCTCGAGCGGCCGGCGGCGGACGCCGCACCGCCGGCTGCACCGGCTGCACCAGCTGCACCGGCTGCACCGGCTGCACCGGCCGCGCGGCTGCCGCCGAGCGGCGCCGAGCTCCGCACGCTCGCCGAGGTCGAGCGCGAGCACGTGGGGCGCGTGCTCGCGGCGTGCGGCGGCAACCAGGTCGAGGCCGCGCGCCGGCTCGGCATCGCGCGCAACACGCTGTGGCGGAAGCTGCGCGGCTACGCGGGCGCGCAATGAGCCTCCGGCGCTGTCGCGACTGAACGCGCGCCCGGCGACGCGGCGACGACGCGCCAGGTCAGTTGACGGGCCGGACGTAGCGGAGCAGAGCGCGCGGGCCCTCGGCGGGAAGCGGCGCATTGAGGAGATCGAGCGGCACACCCATGTTGCCCAGGACGTAATGCAGGTTGTTCGGGGCCGACCAGAGCCGTCGACCGTAAAAGGAGACGCAGTATCGGTCGCCGACGGCATCCAGCTCGCTCCAGGCACCCAGGACTGCGTGCAGGAATGGCTCGTACCGCGTCGGTATCATCCACGAATTGCTATCGTGGGCAATGAGTCCGAGGAGCCCCCACGGCGTCTGAAGCGACGCCTCGAAGATCGCGTCCTCGATGGGGGCCGGCGAGGTCGGCGTCGTGCGCAGGTCGAACAGCTCATCCCACGCCTTCTTCCACGGCATGAAGCAGTGAAAGTGCGGCACCGGACCCGTCATGATCCCGCTCAGCACGAGCATCCCAGGATGCTCGGAGGACTCGATCAGCCCGTCACGGAGCATCACCTCGCCGATATCTTTACCGCGCTTGAGCTGCGAGATGACGGTGCGCATTCGCTTCTTCACCTCACGCCAGGGGCCGTACTGGATGGCAGGCAGCAGCATGATCAGATCCCGAGGGGAGAGAGCAGTAGCATCATCACGAGCAACATGGCGCCGCCGACGGTTGTCGTCGTGACCACCGCCTGCTGTTGCGACGTGAGCGGCTGCAGCTCGAGCTGCCAGCGCCGCACGACCACGGGCTCCGGCTCGGAAACCGGAACCGGCACGAGCCGGCCGCGCCGGTACTGATACACGATCTCCTATCACGCGTGGCGCGTCGGGCCAGTGTGCGTCGATGAGCATCCTGAGCTCGAGTGGATATTTCGCTGCGGACACATCAAGCTCGAATATGAATATGAATTCGCCCGGTCAATGATGCTTTTATGATTCCAGCCCGGCACGCGGCTGCCATGCAGGGGGAAACGCGGTGGGAGGCGCGCACGCGGGTGGTGTCCGGGGGCGGCGCCGAGCTATGACCGCGGGTATGGAGGCAGAGCTCATCCACCCGACGGCGATCGTCGAGCCGGGCGCGCGCGTCGGCGCAGACACGCGGATCTGGCACTGGGTGCACGTGATGCCGGGCGCGCACATCGGCGCGCACTGCTCGATCGGCCAGGGCTGCTTCGTCGGCGCGGTGCGGATCGGCGACGGCTGCCGCATCCAGAACCACGTCTCGATCTACGACGGCGTCACGCTCGAGGACGACGTCTTCCTCGGCCCGTCGTGCGTGTTCACCAACGTCGCGCACCCGCGCGCGCACGTGCCGCGCAAGGACGCGTACGCGCCGACCCGCGTCGGGCGCGGCGCGACGATCGGCGCCAACGCCACGATCATGTGCGGCGTCGCGATCGGCGCGTACGCGATGGTCGGCGCGGGCGCCGTCGTCACGCGCGACGTCTCGGCCCACGCGCTCGTCGTCGGCACGCCGGCACGCCGCATCGGCTGGGCGTGCCGCTGCGGCGAGACGCTGCCGGCTTCGCTCGCGTGCGCGCGGTGCGGCGACGCCTACGCCGAGGTGGACGGCGCGCTCGCTACAGCCGCGCGGTCGCCGGCTTGAGCTCGTAGCGGAACTTCGCCCGCGCCTCGTTCCCGTCGGGCGGGTACAGCCGGAGGCCGCGGAGCGACTCGAGCACGCACTCGACCAGGAACTCGCTCGCGGTCGTCATGCCGGGATCGATCGTCATCCGCCTGAACACGCCGGTCTCCTTCTCGACGACGAACCGGATCGTGACGGTGCCGGAGATCCCGGAGCTGGGCTTGGTCGCGAGCACCTCATCGTAGCAGCGCCTGATCCGCAGGCTGCGCTTGTCCAGGAGCTCCTGGGTCTCCGCGCGGTACGCCTGCTGGCTCCGCTGCTTGAGCCCGCTGGAGCACCCGGCGCAGGCGGCCGCGACCACCGCCGCGAACGAACACATGAAGACGAAAGCACGCTGATTCAGCATCTGATTCCTCTGGTTGATCCTCTGGATTTTGGCTTGGGGCCAGGAGCCGCGCGCTCACTTCGGCGCGGCGGCGCCCTCGACCCTGCGCAGCGTGACGTCCTGCGCGATGATGTTGAACTCGACGCGGCGGTTCTTCTCGCGACCCACGGCCGTGCGGTTGTCGGCGATCGGCTTGTCGCTCCCGTACCCCCGGGCAACCAGCTGCTCCTTCGGGACGCCCTGCTTGACCAGGTAGCGCATCACCGAGCGGGCGCGGTCATCCGACAGCTTCCGGTTGTAGGCGGCGATGCCATCGGCGCTCGCGTGGCCCTCGATCCGGATCTTCTTGATGAAAGAGTGCTTCAGGATGACGGCCGCGACCTCGTCCAGGAGATCGAACGACACCGAGACGATGGTGGCCTTGTTCTGCTCGAACTGGATCTTCTCGCTGATCTCGATCCGGTTGTCCCGCACCTCGACGCGAGACGGCGGCGCCGGGGGCGGCGGATCGGGCTCAGGCACGGGGATCGGCGGGCGCACCACCACCGGCGGCGCGCCTGCCACCAGCATCGTGCGCTCGCCCTCGAAGGCGACCGGCTTCCCGCACGCCACGAGGCCGAACACAAGCAAGCTCGTACCAATACCAGTACCAATACGATGAGATCGAAGCATGACTCCCTCCGCGCGCAGAGGACATCTGCGCCGCGGGGCATGCTCACACTTCGACGTGATGAGTCGCTATACTGACTCATCATTATCGTTCACAATAATCCTTTATAATACGTATTTTATCTGTGCGCCCACGCGCACCACTAGCGCCGGCGCTACTTGGAGGCCGTGGCGGGCGCGAGGTCGTAGCGGAACGTCGCCTGCCCCTCGTTTCTATCGGGCGGCTCCAGCTTGAGGCCGCGGAGCGCCTCGAGCACGCACAAGACGAGCGGCTCGCTCGCGTTCGACGCGCCGGGGTCGACCGTCGGCTGCATGAACGCGCCGGTCTTCTTCTCCACGACGAACCGGACCGTGACGGTGCCGCCGGCGGTGCCGCCGGCCTCGCTCGCGAGCACCCGGTCGTAGCAGCGCCGGATCTCCGCGGTGCGCGTCTCGAGGACCCGCTCCGTGTCCGCGCGGTACGCCTGCGGGCTCCGCTGGGTCCCCGCGCACCCGGCCGCCGCCGCGACCGCGAACGCGACCGCGAACGCGGTGCCGGGCGCGCGCTTGGTCGCCGTCGCCGTCGCCGTCGCCGTCACCGTCACCGTCGCCGTCGCCGTCATGGCGCCGACCTCGACGAGTTGGCACTCGCGGTGGGCGACGCGAGCGGCTTCTCCTCGAGGACCCGCTCCTTGCCGTCCTTGCCAATCTCCACCCGGCGCTGCGTGACGTCCTGCTCGATGATGTTGAACTCGACGCGGCGGTTCTGCTCACGGCCCGCCGGCGTGTCGTTATCGGCGATCGGCCGATCGCTCCCGAAGCCACGCGCGCTCAGCCGCTCCTGCGGGACGCCGTGATCGACGACGTAGCGCATCACGGCGCGGGCGCGGTCGTCCGAGAGCTTCCGGTTATGGCCGGCGGACCCCTCGGCGCTCGCGTGGCCCTCGATCTGGATCTTCTTGATATGCGGGTTCTTCTGGATGACGGCCGTGACCTCGTTCAGGAGGTCGAACGACACCGCGACGATCGTGGCCTTGTCGTACTCGAACTGGATCTTCTCGTTGATCACGATCCGGTTGTCCCGCACCTCGACGCGCGGCGGCGCCGCGGCCGCGGGCGCGGGCGCGGCGGCCACCGGCGGCGTGCCCGTGATCTTCAGCGCGCGCTCGCCCTGAAAGACGACCGGGCTCCCGCACGCCAACAGGCTGAACGTGAGCAAACTTGCACCGATACTGGCTCGAAGCATGGCTCCTCCGCGGAGGAGGACGTCCGCATCACGGACATGTTCACGGGAGCGTCCGCGAACGACCGGCCGCCCGCCGCGCGCGCAGGCCCGCCCGGCGGCCCGCCCCGTGAACAAACCACGCCCGCGGACGTCTTGCAGGGATGGCGGGCCTCCTGTCCCGGCGGTGATTGCTTGTTCCCTGGGGTGCAGAGACCGATCGATCGTTCGATCGATCCTGGTCCGTGGCAGGAGGCCCGCCACTCCTCATCTGGATCGCCCGCAGGAGCATCGGGATCGCGACGCCGCTCGTGACGAGCTGCATGTGGCCGAACTGCGAGCGCACGTACACGACGCGCGCGTCGCGCGCCCCGGGGAGCGCGCGCGTCCGCGGGGACGGGAACCCGTCGAGCACGAGCACCTCCGAGAGGTCCGCGTACAGCGCCTCGCTCTGCCGCCGCGTCAGGGCGGCGGCATCGAGCAGCCGGCGGCCAGGCGCGGCGTCGAGCCACTCGCGCAGCTGCCGCATCCCGCCGTACATCGCGTCGAGCAGCACGATGACGTCGGGCCCGCCCGAGTCGGCGCCGTCCGCATCGAGCCAGGCCGACAGCGTGCGGTGCGCGCCGGAGTGGCCGATCGCGACGACGGGGCCTTCGGGGAGGAGCTCGTCGAGCTTCTCGGCCACCGTCGCGAGCAGCTCGGCGAGGCTGCCCCACGCGATCGGCTCGCTCGGCCCGCGCGGCGCCTCGCACGCGATGAACAGCGCGTTCTGCCCCGAGTCGGCGAACTGGCGCGCGAGCCGGTGGTGCTTCCACGCGACATCGACGCCGATGTAGTAGCCGTGCACGTACACCACGATCCCGGCCGTGCTGGCGTCGTACCGCGCGGGCGCCCACACGTGGATGGGTCCGCGCTCCGAGGCGATCCGCACGTGCCGCGCGCGCGCGCTTTCGGCCTGCGCGGGAGCGGCCGCCCACGCGAGCCACGCGAGCACGACCAGCGCGAGCCTGCCTGCCGTTCGCCTTGCGCTCACATCTCCGGAGACGCCGGAGCAGGCGCGGCGTTCACGGTGCCAGCCGCGCGCGGGCGGCGCTGCCGTCACCGGGGGCGCTGCCTGCCCCGCGCGCGCCGTCGCCGGGGGCGCTGCCTGCCGCACGCGCGCCGTCGCCACGGGTGGCGCCGCCCGCCGCCCGCGCGCCGTCGCCGGGGGCGCTGCCTGCCGCACGCGCGCCGTCGACGCGGGCGGACTCGCCACGGGCCGCGCGCACGCGCGCCAGCTCCTCGGACTGCCCGCGCAGCTGCTGCTCGATCCCCTCGCGCTCGGCGATCGCCGCGTCGCGCTCGCGCTGCACGGCATCGCGCTCGGCGCGCGCCGCGTCGCGCTCGCGCCGGATCCGGTCGCGGTCCTTCGCCGCGCGCTCCGCGTCGCGCCGCATGCTCTCGACGAGCTGCTGCAGGCTCAGCCGGGCCTGCTCCGTGTCGCGCTGCTCGCGGCGCGTCTCCTCCAGCTTCTCGAGGAGCTGGCGCGTCGCGGCGTTGGCGTCCTCGAGCGCCCGCTCCTTGGCGTCCCGCAGCGCGTCGTACGCCGCGCGCGCCTCGGCGAGCGCCTTCTCGGCGCCCGCCAGGCTCTGCCGCTCGGCGGCGAGCCGCGCGCGCGTGCCGTCGAGCGCCCGGCGCGTCACCTCGACGCCCTCGGAGAGCTGCACCAGCTCGACCAGCTGCTGCGCGCTCTCGCGGTAGAGCTCGTCGCGCTCGCCGCGCAGCCGCTCGACGTTCTGGCGGGCGCCCAGGGTGAGCAGCGTGAGGACGACGGCCGCCAGCGCCGTCAGCGCGAGCTGCGGGTTGCGCCGGCACCACAGCCCGAGCCGCAGCGCGCGCGCGCGATCGAGCGTGGTCGGGCGGCGCTCGAGGAACGCTTGCAGATCGTTGGCGACGGCGGCCGCGGTCGCGTAGCGCGCGGCGGGATCGATCGCCATCGCCTTCTCGACGATGCGCCGCAGCCGCGCCGGGATCCGCTCGCCGCTGGCGGTCCGCTCGAGGCGCGGCGGCGGCGCGCCGGAGGCCGCGAGCTCCCACGCGCTCCGATCTTCGGCCGGGCGCGGGAGCCACGGCGGGCGCCCGGCGAGGAGATCGTAGGCGATCGCGCCGATCCCCCACACGTCGATGGCCGCGAGCACCTCGCGATCGGCCGCCGCGCGCGGATCGAGCGACAAGGGCAGCCCGCGCGCCTGCTCGGGCGCCATGTACTCGGGCGTGCCGCGCACGCTGACGGGCCCGCCGGGTCCGCGCCGGAGCAGCATCATCGCGGGGTGCGCGACGTCGGTGTTCGCGCCGCTCACGGCGAGGCCGAAATCGGCGACGCGCGCCCGGCGCGAGTGCGGGGTGACGAGCACGTTCTTGGGCTTCAAGTCTCTGTGGAACACGTTGCGGAGGTGGGCGTCGTGGACGCCGCGCGCGACGTGCAGGGTCCAGCGGGCGACCTCGGCGATGCTCCGGGGGCGCGCCGCGGCGCTCGCGCTGCCGAGCACCAGCTCGCCCTGTTCCGGATCGTACTCGCCGACGAGCTCCATCACGATATACGGGTGCCCGTGGTCGTGTCCGTGGTCGTGGTGGACGTCGAGCACGCGGACGACGTGATCCGAGACGACGTCGCTCGCCGCCCGCGCCTCGGCGAGGACCTGCTCGAGCACCTCCGACTCGCCCTCCTCGTGGAAGACCTTGATCGCGACGTTGCGCCCGAGCTTGCGATCGAACGCCTGCCACACCGAGGCGGTCGACCCGGTGTCGAGGCGGACGGCGAGCTCGTAGCGCTGCGCCGCGGCCTCGCCGAGCGACGGCGGCTCTCCCTCGAGCTCCGGCCGCTGCCGCTCGGCGTGCAGCCAGAGCAGCGCCTGCCGCCGCGCGGCCGGATCGTCGGGGAACGCCGCCTCGAGCTCGTGCGCCCACTCGGCCGGGGGCCGCCGCGAGAGCCGGGCGAGCGTCTGCTGGATGCCCGCGCGGGTCACGCCGCGCTCCCCGAGCCGCCGGACTCGATGTCCTGCAGGACGACGAGGTAGTTCGTCCCCTCGAGGATCCGCTTGTTGGCCGCGCCGAGGGAGATCCCGATGGCGGCGGCGATCTCGCGCTGCGTCTGGCCGTCGATGTACAGGCGCAGCGCGCGCCCGATCTGCCGCGGGCTCGCGAGCGGGATCACGACGCGCGGATCGACGACGCCCTGCTCGAGCTCGTCGATCCGCGCCTCGATCCACGCCCGGAGCTGGGCGGTCTCGATCAGCTCGACGAGCGTCGCGTCGTCGGGCAAGACGACCTGATCCTCGGTGAGCTCCTCGCGCTCGCCGCGCCGGCGCAGCTGGCCCATGCGATCGAGGATGAAGCGGCGCACGCTCTCGCCGATGTGGCGCTGCTCGGGCGGCAGCTCCTTGAGGCGCTCCCACTCGCCGCTCTGCAGCCAGCGCGCGACGAGCGAGCCGAGGATGTCGCGCGTGCTGTACGAGCCGCGGTAGCTCATCGAGCTCTTGACCCGGCGGATGATCCGCTCGAACTGAGCCGCCATCTGGTCATCGGGCGCTTCCGGGTACTGCGGCATCGGCGATATCGACCGACGTCACCTCTTGCTTGAGAAGACGGCGGCAGAACTCCTGTGTTCACGACCATAGCCTGCGATGGCCGGCGCGCCCGCTGGCGCGGCCGCGAGCGCCGTCATTCCAGCTGGTTGCCGGTGAGCGACGCGTAGCGGCGCGGAACGGCGCGTGGAATGACCGACGCGTAGCGGCGCGCTTACTCGGCCAGCTCGATCGTCAGCGACAGCCGCTCGTCGCCGGGCCGGAGCTCGACGCGCAGCGCGCCGCGGGCGCCCTCGTGCTCGGCCTCGAGCGTGCCGGGGCCGGCCGGGGCGTCGGCGATGCGGAAGCTGCCGTCGTCCTCGGTGCGCGCCGTGACGCCGCCGAGCGAGACGCGCGCGCCGGCCACGCGGCGGCCGAAGCGGTCGCGGACCACGCCGGCCACCGTCGCGCTGCGCAGGAGATCGAGCCGCACCTCGGGCGGGACGCGCGTCGCGGCGACGGCGATGGCGCGGCGCGCGGCCGTGTAGCCGGGAGCCCGGACCGAGACGGTCCACTCGCCGGCCGCGAGCGCGCGCAGGTCGGCGACGCCCTGCAGATCGGTGGTCCGGCTCGCGGTCTGTCCGCCGGGGCCGGTCGCCTCGACGCGGACGGACGCGAGCGGCGCGCCGCTGCGGGCGTCCGAAAGCCGGACACGCAGCGCGCCGCCTTGCAAGAGGCGCAGCTCCTTCCACGTGCCGGTGGCGAGCCGCGCGCGCAGCGGCGGGTGCTCGGCCGACGTGACCTCGACGAGGTAGCTGCCGGACGCGACGCGATCGAGCGCGAACTGGCCGAGCGCGTCGGTGACCGCGCTCCGGCGCGAGGGGCCCTCGATCACGCGCACGGAGATGCCGTCCGCGGCGCCGCCGTCGGGCGCGAGCACCTGGCCGCGCAGCTGGCCGTCCTCGATCACGAGCGCGAAGTCCTCGCGCTGGCGCGCGCGGCTCGGGTTCGTGTCGTCGAGCGTGATCGCGCGATCCACGTCGCCGTAGCCGGACGCGCTCACGGTCAGCGTGATCTTGCCGGTGAGCGCGCGCAGCGAGAACTCGCCGGTGCGCGTGGTGTACGTCAGCGCGACCTTGTGCGCGGTCTCGCCGAGGCCGGCGGCGGCGGTGATCGTCGCGCCGTCGACGGGGCCGTCGCGGCCGGTGACACGGCCGAACACGAGCACGCCGGGCCGCAGCGCGATCGTGACGCCGTCGGTCTCGGCGCCGCTCTTCACCGTGAACGGCGCGCTCGCCACGGGGGCGAAGCCGTCGGCGAACGCGACCGCGACGTACGAGCCGGGCGCGACGCCCTCGAGCCGGAACTGGCCCTTGGCGTCGGAGACGAACGTGCGCGCAGCCGGCTCGGCGCCCGCGCCTGCGGCGCTGGCCCCTGCGGCCGGCACCGGCCCGGGGAGCTCGCGGCGCGGCGTGGCCGCGATGACCGCCACGCGGCCCGCGCCAGCCGGCGCGCCCGCGTCGATCGGATCGAGCGGCCGCGGCGCCGCGAGCACCACGGCGTGGCGCAGCATCGGCTCGGGATCGACGTACCAGGTGCGCCCGTGGTGATCCTGCGTCAGCGCGAAGTGGAGGTGCGGGGCCTCGAGCGCGAAGCCGGTCGTGCCGATCGTGCCGAGCGGATCGCCGGCGCGGATCTTCTGCCCGACCTCGAGGCCGGCGCGCAGCTCGTCGAGGTGCATGTAGAGCGTGCGCAGGCCGCCGCCGTGATCGATCGCGACGAAGCGGCCGGCCTCGCCGCGGATGTCGGTGAACGCCGCGATGACGTCGCCGTCGGCGGCGGCGTGGACGATCGTCCCGCGCTTGTTGCCGATGTCGACGCCGCAGTGCCCCAGGCCGCACTCGGCGGCGCGGTGGCCGGGGCGGTGCGCGCCGAACCGGGCGGGCGCGATGACGGGCATCGCGCGCGGGCCGGCGAGCGGGTGGACCCAGCGCAGCCGCGAGGGCGCGAGCGCCGGGCGCTCGGCGACGGGGCGCACGACCGGGGCGCCCGCGCCCTGCAGGCGGAGCACGATCGTGGCGCCAGCGACGGGCGCGCCGGCCGGATCGACGACGGTGCCGCTGACGATGCCGGCGCGCGCGACGCGCAGCAAAAGCTCGTCGACCGCGCCCCGCGCGTCGAGCACGCGCTCGCCCTCGGCGAAGTGATCGGGCACGCTGATCTCGACGCGCCAGCGGCCGCGCGGCAGGCCGGCGATCGCGAACCGGCCCTGCGCGTCGAGCGCGGCGGTGCGCGGCGCGTGATCGAGATCGAGCGGCGAGAGCTGCACGGTGCCGCCCGCGGGCAAGGGGCCGTCCGCCGTGACCTGGCCGCGCACCGTGCCGGCGGGCTCGAGCGCGAGCAGAAGATCGCGCGCCTCGGCGGCGTCGGCGATGCGCGCCAGCGGCGAGACCCGCGCGCCCTCCCGCGCCCAGAGCTCGTACGGGCCGGGCACGAGATCGCGGAACCGCGCGATGCCGTCGCGATCGGTGACGGCGGTGGCGATCGCGGGGCCGCTGCCATCGCTGAGCTGGACCTCGGCACCCGCGACGGGCGCGCCCGCGGCGATCACGCGCGCCTCGAGGTGCACGCGCCGCGCGAGCAGGATGCGCGGCACCGGATCGCTGGCGCGCCACACAAGCTCGGAGGGGAACACGTGCGGCGCGTCGAGCACGAGCTGTTGCACGGGCTCGCTCGAGGGCGACATCCGGAACGCGCCGAGCTCGTCGCTGACCGCGGTCGCCGGGGGCGCTTCGGTCGCCGCCGGCGCCGCCGACGCCGCGGGCGCCGCGGGCGCGAAGGTCGCAGCCATCGCTGCCATCGCGTCGGACGCCGCGCTGCCGTCGCCCGCGGCGCGCACGCCGCGCCGCGTGACGCGCACGCCGGCGATCGGCGAGCCGTAGCTGTCGACGATCCAGCCGGCGATCGGCAGCGCCGCGCTCGGCGCCTGCGCCGGCGCCCCGGGCGCAACCACTGCCGTCGCGGGCGCAGACACCGTCGCCGCGACGGTGGGGAGCACGTGCCGGAGCGCGGGCGCGCGACCGTCGCCGCGCACGAGCGTGAGCAGCGCGAGCGCGACGAATCCGGCGATATGCGACACCCACCTCGGCATGGGTCCCGAGCAAGAGTGCAGCGGCCGTGCCACGGAAACCGAGCCGGCGCCCGCAGTTAGGCCGCCGCTCGTGCGCTCCCGCTGCCAGTTTGGACCGCGCCGGCTGGCACGCTGCCGAATTGGCAGCACACCCGACGCCGACCGCGCCATCGCCGATCCCGCTGCGCTATTTCGTCACGCCGATCCGGCGTGCTCCGGCGCCCTCCGGCGCCCTCCGGCGCCCTCCGGGCGCCCTCCGCCAGAGCGCTAGAGCTTGGGCTGAAGGCCCATCTCCCTGATGAGGTGATCGGCGCCGTCGATCGCGTCCATCATCCACAGCATGTAGCGCGTGTCGCAGTGGATCGTGCGCGTGGTCTCGCCGTTGAACACGACGTCTGACGCGACGCCCTCGATCGTGCCGTCGAACGCCAGGCCCACGAGCTCGCCCTTGTCGTTGAGCGTCGCCGAGCCGGAGTTGCCGCCGGTGATGTCGAGGTCCGAGAGGAAGTCGACCGGCAGCTCGCCGCCGAGCGCGGGATCGGCGTAGGGGCCGTACTTCTTGGCCTTGATCGCGTCGAGCGCCTTCTTCGGCGCGTCGAACGGCTCCTTGCCGGTGTCCTTGGCGAGGATCTGCGACGCCGTCGTGAACGGCCAGTCCGCCGGCTCCTTCGACTGCGGCTTGAACGACCGCACGGTGCCGTACGTGATCCGCAGGGTCGAGTTGGCGTCCGGCGCGAGCAGGCCGCCGAGCACCTCGCGCATCGCGTCGGCGTAGTACGGCATGACGAGGAGCAGCTCGCCCGAGCGCGCGTCCTGCTTCTTCTCCTCGGCCTTGTACGTCGGCCAGATCCGCTGCGCGGCGCGGATGAACGGATCCTTCGACGCCTTGAGCTGCGCCGTCGTGCCCTGCTGCAGGAGCTCGAGGCGCACCTTCTCGTCCTCGAGCTGCTGCGCGCTGTACCAGGCGTCGAGCGTCTTGTCGATCAGGGCCTCGTCGATCTTCGTGCCCGGCTTCGTGTCGAGGATCGCGGCGAGCCACGGCCGCTCGGCCTCCGGGAGCTTCGACGCGCGCAGGAGCGACGAGCGGAACAGCGCGCGATCGAGCGTGCGGTCGTACTGCTTGCCGAACTGCTTCTGGCCGGCGACCGCGCGGGAGAGATCGCGATCCTGGTAGCCGGGCTTGCGCTCGGGATCCTTCTTCGCGCGCTCCTCGGCCCACCGGGTGAACGACAGCGCCGTGCCGAGCAGGCGCGAGCCGCTGAACGTGATGCCGCGGTCGAAGTCGGCCTGCGCCGTGCGCATCTCCTCGGTGAGGATCTTCTCGAGCTTCTCGATCGCCTGCTTGTGCGCCTCGTGGCCGGGCTGCGCCGCCCACGCCTTCACCTTCTGATCGAGCGTGATCTTGCGCTGCAGCAGATCACCCGACGTCAGGCCCTTCAGGACGCCCTCGCGGTTCTCGATCCCGTTCTGGATGCCCTGCTTGAGCACGCGGGCCTTGATCGCGGTCTCGCCGGGAGCCTTCAGGTGATCCTCGGCGATCTTGTAGCGCTCCTTCAGGTACGCGATGAGGTACGGGTAGAGCCACTCGACGTCGTGGCGCGTCTCGAGCGCCGTCTCGGTGCGGCTCGTGCTGCCGGGGTAGCCGGCGACCATCACGAAGTCACCGGGCTTCACGCCCTGCGCGGTGACCTTCAGGTGGTGCTTGGGCTGGAACGGGACGTTGTCCTTCGCGTAGTCGGCGGGCTTGCCGTCCTTGCCGACGTACGCGCGATAGAACGAGTAGTCGCCGGTGTGGCGCGGCCACGCCCAGTTGTCGATCTCGCCGCCGTAGTTGCCGACGGAGCGCGCAGGCGCGTGGACGAGGCGCACGTCGCGGATCTCGAGGTTCTCGATCAGGATGTACTGGCCGCCGCGGAAGAAGCTGCTCACCTGGCAGCGGAGGCCGGGCCGATCCTTCTCGCACGCCGCGATCTGCGCCTTGAGCCGCTTCTCGGACTCCTCCTTGCGCGCGACCGGATCCTTGACCTTGTCGAGCCCGTCGCGCATCTCCTTCGTCACGTCCTTGAACGCCTGGGCGACGAGCACGCGCTGCGCGGGGCCGGCCGGGCGCTCGTCGGCCATCGTCTTGGCGAGGAACCCGTTCTGGACGAGGTCCTCCTTCTCCGTCGAGTTGAACTGCAGCGCGCCCTGCACGCAGTGGTGGTTCGTGACGATCAGGCCCTGCGGCGACACGAACGATGCCGAGCAGCTGCCGAGCCACACGATCGCGGCGAGCGGCGCCGACAGCGGATCGGCGAGCACCTTCGCGTCGAGCGCGACGCCCATCTTCTGGAACGTCTCGACGTGGCCGGGCAGCGTCATCTGCGACGGCATCCACATGCCGCCCGCGTTCTGATACTGCATGCGGAACGGCAGGTTCGGATCGGCCTTGGCCGGCATCCCGCCACCACCACCGCCACCGCCGCCGCCGCCGCCACCGCCGCCGCCGTCCGCCATCTTGATCCCGCTCGTGTCGTGCGTGGTCCCGAGCATGCCGCCGGTGACCTGGTTCTTGCTCCCCCCGCTGCACGCAGCAACGAGGAGGAGCGCGAGGTGCGCGAGAGACGCGATGCGTTGCATGGACGACGACATACCAGAGATCGGGCGCCGCTCGCGATCGATTGCGGATGACACGCGCAACGGCGCACGCGATGCGTGCGCCCGCGACGTACCGCGACAGGTGCGACGACGAAGCAACGACGGCGCGCGACGGCGCGCGACGGCGCGCGACCGTCTGCGCGACCACTCGCGACGCGGCGCGGCGCGCGCGCCTGCCTCAGTCGATCGCTCAGTCCGCTCACTCAACTCGAGATCCGCCCGAGAAGCTGAGCGAAGCAGCGGAGGTGAGCAGCACCCTGGTCGCAGCCAAGGTGCTGCATTCGAGACCTGCCCGAGAAGCTGAACGAAAGCAGCGGAAGGCCCCGAGCTTCGCCCCTCGCTCGCGCTCGCGGCTCAGTCATCGAGCGAGAAGCTCGCGAAGAAGCTGCGCACCTCGTCCTGGGGCACGGCCTTGCGCGCCTCCTCGGCGATGTCGCGCACGTCGAGCAGCTCGTCGGGGATCTCGAGCAAGAAGCGCGACGGCGTCCGCGGCACGGTGCGGCCGCGCGTCACCCGCGTGCACGCGCGCGTCAGGTAGAGCTTGCGCTGCGCGCGCGTGATGCCGACGTAGCAGAGCCGGCGCTCCTCGCTGATGTCGGTCGCGTGATCGGCGTCCATGCCGTCCGCGCCGCGCGTCACGTCCGTCGCGTTCGGCTGGAGCGTGCGGATGTGCGGCAGGAGCTCCTCCTCGAGCCCGATCATGAAGCAGACCGGGAACTCGAGGCCCTTGGCGCCGTGCAGGGTCGTCAGGATCACGCGATCGCCGCTCTCCTCTTTCTCCTGCGTCGTCTCGAGCGAGAGCAGGCGCAGGTACTCGGCGAGCTGCTCGCGGCCGCGCCCCTTCTGGGCGAAGCGGCCGAGCGTACCGAGCAGCCCCTCCACGTTCTCGATCCGGCGCTGCGCTGCCGCCATCGACGGCGACGCCGCGCGCAGGTCGTCGTAGAGCCGGATGTCCTCGATGAGCGTGCGCGTCGCGGCCACGACGTCGCCGCCGGACTCGAGCGCCGCGCCGAGCTCGGACACCACGTGCACGAGCTCGATGATACCGTTGCGCGCCGCGCCGCGCAGATCGCCGACGTCCACGCTCTCGGGCGCCGGATCCTCGGGATCGCGCGGCAGGTCCGCGCCCGCGCCCATGCCGGGCAAGGTGCCGGTGCCCGAGATCGCGCCGCGCAGCGCGTCCCACAGCGTGGCGTGCCGCGCGTGCGCCGCGGTGACGAGCCGCTCGACGGTGGTCGCGCCGATGCCGCGCGCCGGGTAGTTGATCACGCGGCGGAGCGCCAGCTCGTCGCGGTGGTTCAGCGCGACGCGGAGGTACGCGAGGACGTCCTTGACCTCCTTGCGCTCGAAGAACTGCTGGCCGCCGTACATGACGTACGGGACGGACGCCGCGCGCAGCTCCTCCTCGAGGATCTTGGCCTGCAAGTTCGAGCGGTACATGACCGCGATGTCCGACCACCGGCGGCCGCCGTCAGGGCCTCCCTTGTGCAGGTCGTGGATCTCGCGCGCGACCCACTTCGCCTCGTCCTCGGGCGTGGCGGCGACCGCGTGCGTGATCGGCTCGCCGTCGCCGAGCTTGGACCACAGGACCTTGCCGTGGCGCTGCTTGTTGTTCGCGATCACCTGGTTCGCGGCGCCGAGGATCGTCTTCGTCGAGCGATAGTTCTGCTCGAGCTTGACGATCTTCGCGCTCGGGAAGCGGTCGCCGAAGCGCAAGATGTTCGTCGGATCGGCGCCGCGCCAGCTGTAGATCGACTGGTCGTCGTCGCCGACCACGACCAGGTTGCCGTGATCGCGCGTCAGCTGCTCGACGAGCCGGAGCTGCGCGCGGTTCGTGTCCTGGAACTCGTCGACCATGACGAAGCGGAACCGCTCGGCCCACCGCCGCCCGGCCTCCGCGTCGCGCTCGAACAGGCGCACGGGCTCGACGATCAGGTCGTCGAAGTCGAACGCCGCGCACGCGCGCAGCTGCTCCTGGTACTTCGGGTAGACCTGCGCGGTGATCGCGTCGTAGTCGTCGGCGGGGTTGCCCTGGTACGCGTCGGCCGCGACGAACGCGTTCTTCGCGAGCGAGATCCGCGTCAGGATCGCCTTGACGTCGTACCGCCGCTCGCCGTCCTTGCCGAACTCGCGCACCGCGCGCAACGCCTCGCGCAGCGCGCCGAGCTGATCGGACTGATCGTAGATCGTGAACCCGCGCGGCATCCCGAGCGCCTTGCGCTCGGCGCGCAGGATCGAGAGCCCGAGCGCGTGGAACGTGCCGATCGTGAGCGCGCGCGCGGTCGCCTTGTCGCGGAGCAGGCCCGCCACGCGCTCGCGCATCTCCTCGGCGGCCTTGTTCGTGAACGTCACCGCGCAGATCGCCTGCGGCGGGATGCCGCCGGCCAGGAGGTGCGCGATGCGGAACGTGATGACGCGCGTCTTGCCGGAGCCGGCGCCCGCGAGCACGAGCAGCGGACCGCCGCCGTGCCCCGCAGCTTCGCGCTGCGGCGGGTTGAGCTGACCTAGATCGACCACGGGCCGCCGACGCTATAAATCCTGTGCCACCACGTCAACCGACTCCCGCTATGCTCGCGCGATGAACCGCCGCGCGAGCGATCGCTACGACGCGCTCGTCGAGGTGCTGCGCTGCGAGTTTCCCGGCTTCCGGATCGTCCGCAAGGACCGCTCGCCGTTGCACGTGGCGATCCACCACGCGCTGCGCGCGCTGACGCTCGGCCGGATGCGCGCGTACCTCGATTCGTACCAGACGACGATCGGCGACACCCTCTACGTCACCGCCGACTGGGACGACCGCGATCCCGACGAGCGCTACGTGACGCTCCGCCACGAGGCGATCCACCTCCGCCAGTTCCGCACGTTCACGCTGCCGGGCATGGCGATCCTCTACCTGTTCGTGCCGCTGCCGATGGGCCTTGCGTGGTGCCGCGCCTACTTCGAGAAGGAGGCGTACGCCGAGAGCGTGCGCGCCGCGGCGGAGGTCTGGGGGATCGACCACGCCCGGAGCGAAGCGTACCGGCGCCGCGTGATCGATCAGTTCACGGGCGCCGCGTACGGCTGGATGTGGCCGTTCCGCGCCGGGCTCGAGCGCTGGTACGACGGCGTCCTGGCTACCGTCGCGCTCGTCCGTTAGGATGGGGGCTCTGCGCGATCCGATCCTCGGCATAGACCTCGGCACGTCCAGCACCGTCGTCGCGTACGCCGACGGGGCGGGCGGCGTGGAGGTGATCGCCGACGAGGGCGGGACGAAGCTGCACCCGTCGGTCGTGTCGTTCCCCCCGAGCGGCCGCGTGGTGGTCGGCGCCGCCGCGAAGCAGCGCAAGGTCATCGATCCGCAGAACACGATCTACTCGGTCAAGCGGCTGCTCGGGCGCGGCTTCCGCTCGACCGAGGTGCAGACGGCGATGGGCCGGATGCCGTTCCTCATCAAGGCGGGCTCGAAGGCGGACCCCAAGGCGGGCCCAGAGCAGCAGCCGGTGGTCGTGACCCGCCAAGGCGAGCTCGCGGTCCCCGAGATCTCGGCGATCCTCCTCGATCACGTGCGCGGCATCGCGACCGCGCGCATCGGCGCCGAGGTCTCGCGCGCCGTGATCACGGTGCCCGCGAGCGGAGGCGACGCGCAGCGCTCGGCGACGGCGACGGCGGGCGCGATCGCCGGCCTCACCGTGGTCCGCGTGCTGAGCGAGCCCACGGCGGCGGCGCTCGCGTACGGCCACGCGCGCGCGCTCGACGACGTGATCGCCGTCTACGATTTCGGCGGCGGCACGTTCGACGTCTCGATCCTGCGGCTCGAGGACGAGGTCTACGAGGTCCTCGGCACCGCGGGCGACGCGTTCCTCGGCGGCGACGACCTCGACGAGCGCCTGGTCGACCGGATGGCGACGAAGTTCTTGGCCGATCACGGCGTCGACCTGCAGGGCGACGAGATCGCGATGATGCGACTGCGCGCGGTCGCCGAGCAGACGAAGATCGAGCTGTCGCGGCGCGCGCGCGCCGTGGTCCGCGTCGACGAGCTCGCGGAGGGGCCGCGCGGCGCGCCGCTGCACCTCCAGATCGAGATCTCGCGCGACGACTTCGTGCGCGACGTCGCCGACCTCGTCGAGCGCACGCTCCCGCTCTGCCAGGACGCGCTCGCGGCCGCGGGCGTCTCCGCCGCGCAGATCAGCGACGTGCTCATGGTCGGCGGCACGACGAAGATGCCGTACGTGCGCGAGCAGGTCGCCCGGTTCTTCGGCAAGCCGCCGCGCACCGACCTCGCGCCCGAGGAGGCGGTGGCGGTCGGCGCCGCGCTGCAGGCCGCCGCGCTCGAGCAGATCCTCGCGCGGCCGCGCCCGGTCTCGCGGCAGATGGCCGTGGCGCGCCCGGAGTCCGGCAGCGGCGAGGAGACCACGGCGACCGGAGCCGAGACGATCGAGGTGGACACCAGCGAGATCGGCGGCGAGATCGGGAGCGAGATCGGGAGCGAGATCGGCGGGCACCGGCCGGCGTCGGAGCCCACGGTGACGACCCCGGGCACGGCGTACTCGGTCACCCGCAGCGGCTCGAAGGACACGTACGAGGGCCGCCCGCCCACGTCGCCGCCCCCGCCCGGGGCCGCAGCCGCGAGCTTCGACGAGCGGACGCCGCTGCCGCAGGGCGTGCCGCTCGCCCGCGTCGGCCGGCCGGTCGCCGAGGCGGCGGCGCAGCCGGCGGGCGCCGCGCTCGGCAGGACGGCGATCGGCATGCCGGCCGCCCGGCCCGACACGGCGCTGCCGCCGCCGATCCCCCGGATCGCGGCGGCCCGCGGCGCGCCCGTGCCGCGGACGGCGGGGCCGGCCTCGTCGACGCTCGACATCCCGACGCTCCGCGGCGGGACCGAGCCGGGCGCAGGCGAGCGCGCGCAGGCGGGCGTCGCGGGCGCCGCGGGCGTCGCGGGCATCGCGGGCGCCATGCCGCCCGGTGCTGCCAGGCGGCCGAACCCGGAGAGCTGGAGCGACGCCGCCGGACCGGTCCGGCCCCCGCCGCCTCCGCTCTTCGCCGCCGCCGCGCCGCTCGCCGCTGCTGCACCGCTGCCGCTCGCCGCTGCTGCACCGCTGCCGCTCGCCGTACCGCCGCGGCCGCCCGGGGCTGGGGTGCCGCTCGCCGCGCCCGCGGCTCGCACGCTCATAGCGCCCGCGCAGCTCGCGCCGCCGGGCCTGCCCATTGCCCTCGAGGTCACCCCGCGCGGCCTGGGGATCGGCACGGTCGCCGGTTACTGCGAGGAGCTGATCCGGCGCAACTCGCGCCTACCCACCACGACGACGAAGGTGTTCACGACGTCGCGGGATCGGCAGGACGTCGTGCGCATCGTCGTCTGCCAGGGCGAGTCGCGCCGCCTCGATCACAACACCGTGATCGGCGACCTCGTGCTGCAGGGCCTGCCACCGCGGCCGCGCGGCGAGACGTCGATCGAGGTGACGTTCTCGATCGACGAGGCCGGCATCCTGCAGGTCTCCGCGCGCGACGCGCTCACCGGCGCCGAGCAGCGCGCGGAGCTCGATCTGCGCGGCTCGCTGCAGCCGCAGGACGGGGCCGCCGCGCGCGATCGCATGCAGCTGCTCCGCCGCTAGCTGCCGCGGCGCGCGCCGTCACTCGGCCTTGTCGGCCTTGTCAGCCTTCTCTGCCTTGGCGCCTGCCGCGCCCTTGTCCCCGCCCTTGTCCCCGCCCTCGTCGCACCACGGCATCTTGAGCGCCCGCGTCTCCGCCAGCGTCTTGGCGTCCAGCACCGCCAGCTCGCCGAGCCGCGTCGGGCGCAGCAGCACGACCATGCTCTTCTTGCCGGCGAACGCGTCCGCGCCGACGAAGTGCCCGAAGCTCTTCTCCATGTGCTCCTTGCACTTGTCCGGGACCTTGTCCGTCTGGTTGGCCCAGTACGCGTCGGTCTCCTCGGCCTTGCACGGCGTCTTCGGCAGCTTGCGGACGAGCTTGGAGCGCTTGCCCGTCGCCACCTCGACGATGACGATCGACGAGAGGCCCTGCTCGTTCACGCCGATGCGGCCCTCGTCGAGGATCACGAACGAGCCGCCGCCCGTCGAGAGCGGCTTGGCGCCCTTGCCGATCCCCTCGAGGGCGCCCTGCGGCGCGCCGTCGGCGGCCTTGAACTGCCAGACCGGCGAATTCGCGCCGCCCTCGGAGGCCTCGACGAAGATCGAGTCCCCGACCCAGTACATGCCGATCGGATCGCCCGACACGCCCTTGTCGCCGCGGATCGTGAAGCTGCTCTCGCGCGCCTTCGATGCGGCGTCGAACAGGTGGACATCGTCGCCGGCGTGCACCGCGACCTTGCTCTTGTCGGGGCTCCACACGATGTGCGCGACCTTGGCGTCGGTCTTGGCGTCCTTGGGCAGGCAGTAGCCCCGCGCGCAGCGATCGTCGAGCTTCACCGGGAAGCCGTGGCCGGGCAGCGGCGCCGGCTTCTGGTACTCGAGCCCGCCTTCGGTGACGTCGAGCTTCCAGCACGCGACCGGGCCGAGCAGCCGATCGCGCTCGTGGTCGATCGCGCACACGACCGCCTGGACCTCGATCACGCCGATCTCGAGGCGCGGCGCGCCCGCGGCCTTGAGCGCGGCCGGCAGGCAGTTGGAGCCCTCCGGCACCATCGCCCGCGCGGCGGCCTCGCGTTTCTTCTCGCGCTCCTCCTCGGTTTCGGGCGTCGCGGGCGTCCGCTTCGCCGGGTCATTGAGCTGAGGATCCTTGGGCGCCTTTTTGCCGCCGCCACACGCCGCCAGGGATCCAAGGGAGATGCAGGAGATTCCTAGGGGGACTAGAGGAAGTAGAACGCGAGCGATCCCCCGTAATTGGCGCACCATGCGCTTGTTTGTACGATCGGTCCCTAGCTGATACAAGGAGGCGTGGCGCGCACGGCGTCGATCGAGCGGAACACAAAGGAGACCCAGATCCAGGTCTCGCTCGTCCTCGAGGGGTCCGGGGCGCGTGCCATCCAGACGCCGGTGCCGTTCCTGTCGCACATGCTGGACGCGTTCGCCCGCCACGGGGTGTTCGACCTGGAGGTCCGCGCGGCCGGCGACATCGAGATCGACGGCCACCACACCGTCGAGGACACGGGGCTGGCGCTCGGGACGGCGTTCGAGCGCGCCCTGGGCGACCGCGCCGGCATCGTGCGCTACGGCTGGGCGACCCTGCCGATGGACGAGGTCCTGGCCACGGTGGCGGTCGATTTCTGCGGCCGGCCGGCGTTCGTGTGGAACGTCGCGGGGCTCGATGGCAAGTGGATCGGCACCTTCGACTGCGAGCTCGCCAAGGAGTTCTTCGCCGCGTTCGCGACGCGCGCGCAGTGCAACCTCCACGTGCTCCTGCACTACGGCGGCAACGCGCACCACACGATCGAGTGCATCTTCAAGGCGTTCGCGCGCGCGTGCGACATGGCGACGGCGATCGATCCGCGCCTCGGTGGCGCGGTGCCGTCGACGAAGGGCACGCTCGGGGCGTGATCGCGATCGTCGACGCGTGCTCGGGCAACCTGCGCTCCGTCGAGCGCGCGCTCGCCCGCGTGGGCGGCCGCCCCGTGGTGACGCGCGATCCGGACGTTGTCCGGCGGGCGGACAAGATCGTGGTGCCCGGCCAGGGCGCGTTCGGCGTGTTCATGCGCGGCCTCGCCGAGCGGGGCCTCGGCGGCGCGCTCCGCGAGGCGATCGCGAGCGGGCGCCCGTACCTCGGGATCTGCCTGGGGCTCCAGGTGCTGTTCGAGGCGAGCGAGGAGAGCGAGGAGGGCGAGCGGGCGGCCGGGCTCGGCATCCTGCCCGGGCGGGTCGTGCGGCTGCGCCCGCCGTCGCCTGCGCTCAAGGTGCCGCACATGGGCTGGAACCGCGTCCGCCGCCTGCGCCCCGAGCCCGAGCCGATGATGGCCGGCGTGCCCGAGGACGCGCACGTCTACTTCGTGCACTCGTACCACGCGGTGCCGGCGGACCCGGGGCTCGTCGTGCTCGAGGCCGAGCATGGTGTGCCGATCACCGCCGCGATCCGCAAGGACCACCTGTTCGCCTGCCAGTTCCACCCCGAGAAGAGCCAGGCCGTGGGGCTCCAGATCCTGCGCAACTTCGTGGAGGCCGCGTGAAGCTATTCCCTGCGATCGATCTCCTCGGTGGGCGCGCCGTGCGGCTCGAGGCCGGCGACCGCGCGCGGGCGACCGTGTTCCACGAGCGGCCCGTCGAGCTCGTCGCCGAGCTGGCGCAGGGCGGCGCCGATCGGCTCCACGTCGTCGACCTGGACGGCGCGTTCGGCGAGGCGCGGCAGTGGGCGCTCGTGGAGCAGATCCTCGAGGCGTCGCCGCTCCCCGTCGAGGTCGGCGGCGGGCTGCGCGATCCGGCGGCGATCGAGGCTGCGCTCGCGCTCGGCGCGGCGTTCGTCGTCCTCGGCACCGCCGCCGTGCGCTCGCCGGAGCTCGTCGAGCGCACGTGCCGCGCGCACCCCGGGCGCGTGATCGTCGCCGTCGACGCGCGCGACGGCATCGTCGCCGTCGACGGCTGGACGGCGAGCGGCGGCGTCACCGCGCTCGAGCTCGGGCGCCGCGCGGCTGGCTGGGGCGCGGCCGCGCTGCTCTACACGGATGTCCTGCGCGACGGCCTGCACACCGGGCCGAACGTGGCCGCGACCGCGGCGCTCGCGGCGGCCGCCGGCTGCGACGTGATCGCGTCCGGCGGTGTCGGCTCGCTGGCGGACATCGCGGCGCTGCGCGATGCCGGGATCGGGGCCGTCGTCGTCGGGCGCGCGCTCTACGATCGCCGGTTCACCGTCGCCGAGGCGGCCGCCGTGGCGCACGCCGCGCCCGGGACGCCGGTGCCGCCCGGGACGCCGGTGCCGCCCGTGCCGCCGGTGCCGCCGGTGCGCGGCTGATGCTGGCGCGCCGGATCATCCCGTGCCTCGACGTGAAGGACGGCCGCGTCGTGAAGGGCATCAACTTCGTCGCGCTGCGCGATGCCGGCGATCCCGTCGAGCAGGCCGCCGCGTACGACGCGCAGGGCGCCGACGAGATCTGCTACCTCGACATCTCCGCATCGCCCGAGGGCCGCGCGACGCTCGTGGACGTCGTCGCGCGCACCGCCGACCAGGTCTTCGCGCCGCTCACCGTCGGCGGCGGCGTGCGCTCGATCGCCGACGCCGAGCGCCTGCTCGAGGCCGGCGCCGACAAGATCGCCATCAACACCGCCGCGATCCGCGCGCCCGCGCTGGTCGCCGCGTGCGCCGCGCGCTTCGGCTCGCAGGCGATCGTCGTCGCCGTGGACGCGAAGCGCCGGCCCGGCGGCGGCTGGGAGGTCTACAGCCACGGCGGCCGGACGCCCGAGGGGCAGGGCGCGCTCGCCTGGTGCCGCCAGGTCGCCGACCTGGGCGCTGGCGAGCTGCTCCTGACGAGCATGGATCGCGACGGCACCGGCGCCGGCTACGACACCGACCTGGTCTCCGCCGTCGCCACCTCCGTCTCGATCCCGGTGATCGCCTCGGGCGGCGTCGGCGAGCTCGCCCACCTGGCGGCTGGCCTCGAGGCCGGCGCCGACGCGGTGCTCGCGGCCTCGATCTTCCACTTCGGCCGCCACACGATCGGCGAGGCCAAGGCGTTCCTGGCCGCCCGCGGCCTGGCCGTCCGCCCCGCAGCCGAAGCCGTAGCGCCCGCGTCGCCGCGCTGACCGCCGGCATCACGCTGCCACTCCGCGGCCCTGCTCCGGAGTCCGCTTCGGCCGAGGTGGTGCATTACAATGCTTCAAAGATGCGCGACACCAGGTCTTGCACTCCTGCAAGGATCCGGTGTGCGGCGGCGCCAGCTTGGGCTGCCGCGCTCACGGCGTTTGTCGGCCGATCCGGATCGGCATCGGACAGGGTTGCCAGCGCCGCGGCCACGAGTCGACCAGCATCTCTCGCAGTGGCGGCGAGATCGCCGACGTCGCTGCCGTGCAGAGGGGACTGCCGCTGCGCTCCTGTGCGCAGTTCCGGCGAACCTACGTCTGATGGTTGTGGCGCGCCGAGTAGTTCGAGCGCGCGCGGGAAGTGCACCTCGAGGTCGTGCTCCAGCAGCGCCTCCGCTCCTACCCATGCTTGCGCCATCGGCAGAGCTTCGCCGGCTGAGGCCATGGCCTCGAGATCCGCGAGGATCAAGCCGAGGTCGGCCCGCAGCTCCTGCAAATGATAATCGAGCTCATCCTTTGACTCTGTGGATGTCACGGCGGGGGAATGATCCTTCCGAGCTGTTCGCCCATCATCTGTTCCGCGCGCGCCAGCGCGGCCTCGAGATCCGCGATCTGCGCCTCGGTAAACCCTCGCTTCAGCAGCTCGCGCATGATCTGCTTGTTCGACGCTCCCTTGGTGGCCTGGAAGTATGCCTTCAACGATGCCTTGATCTCGGCCCACCAGTGTTTGTCATTGCGATCATCCTTCTTGGGTGGCTCGCCCGGGGGGTGGCCACCGACCGACGCCAGCACGAGAAGACGAGCCAAATGCACCGCGACGTTCTTGAGCTGCCCCTGCGCGCGTTCTCCCTGGACCGCCATTGCCGTCGACACGGCGAGGAGATCTGCCATCTGCCGAAGCGCGGCCTCGATCTTGGCTCTGGCTGGCCCGTAGTCGAGGGTCACGGGCTTGGGGCCGCCGGTCACGAGCGCGATCGCAGAGAGCGCGGCTGCACCGACGATCACGAAGGGAATCGCGACATCATCGGCGACGCCGATCCCCGTGACGTCGTCGATCGCGAGGGCGCCAGCCAGTTTCCATGCAGCGCCAGCGGCGGCAGCGACGCCCATGCCCCCTGCCTGCTGGACCTGCGGTCCCGGCCGCCGCTGCCCGCCTTCGATCGACCGGAGCGCGGCCTCCGCGTCGGCGATCAGCTGACCCACGCGTCGTCGATCGGCCTCCGATAGCTCGCCAGCTTGAACGAGCTCCTTGAATCGAGCGACTACAGATTTGAACTTCGCGACTGCTGCCAGCGGCTGTAGATCAGAAGTATCGAGCTGAGAAGTGATATCGACGCCATCTTCAGCGAAGAATTGCAGGATCGAGACCGTGTTCTTCGAGCCGAAGTCCTCGTGAAGCTCGTTGACGAGGAAGACGAAGTGGTCTCCATGCGTTCCATGTGGTGTCGCCTTCAGGATCGCTGCGAAGGCGGGCAGCTCACCGCGCCGCTTGGCTGCGAGGACCGTGGAGAGCAGCACCTTCCTCCTTTGGTCGCCGCCGAGCTCGGCGATTGCCATCCTCGCGAGCTCGGTCAAGTGGTGCGAAGGCTGCTGCGGCCGTGCGGCCCCGCCCCTGTTCAGGCCGATTGAATCGTGCCCCTGCTCGGCGGCCCGGCGGACCGCGTCGGTGCCCTGCGCGGCCGGGGCCGAGGCCGCAGCCGCGGTCTGCTGCACGCTGCCGCACGCCTCGACCAGCGTTCGCTTTCCTATCGACGGCCCACCTCCGTGGCCGCAGCCCCCTCCCACGTCCGCCCGTTCTCGCCCATGATTGCGGCTATAGCTCACGTCGCCCCCTCCGATCTCGAAGTCTCTTATACAGGCCCTCGATCGAGCGAGCCAGCGACATCGGCGCACGAGAACCCGGCCCGGGTTACACGAGGCAATCGCCTCGGGCGGTGGCGGCGAGCTCGCCCACCTGGCGGTCGGCCTCGAAGCCGGCGCCGACGCGGTGCTCGCGGCCTCGATCTTCCATTTCGGCCGGCACACGATCGGGGAGGCCAAGGCATTCCTGGTCGCGCGCGGCCTGGCCGTCCGCCCCGCGATCAACCCGTGGCGCCCGCGTCCCCACGTTGACCAGCCAGACCACAGGGCGGCGCCTGCGCGACAGCGACGGGTTTCCCATGCTATTGCGACGACGTGGCTCGTCTTTGGGAGGTCTCGGCGGACGACACCGTCAACTGGACGAGCTCCATATCGGCGTCGGCGACATGGCCCAAGCTTTCCCCCGAATCGCCAGCATCGATCCCCTTTGACCGGATCGATGGGATCTCGCTCGTGGGCGTGGGACCTGCGCTCTCGCTCACGGTGCAGCTCGCCCAGAGACTCACGCTGCTCACAGGCCAGAACAGCACGGGCAAGACGTTCATCCTCGATGTCCTGTGGTGGGCACTGACCGGGACGTGGGCCGATCGATTCGCATGGCCGAGACGAGATTCCGGCAAGGTGGAGCCGACGATCTCGATTGGCCTACCAGGAGAGCGCGCGGTCGCGTGCCACTACTCGCCGACCGATGAGACCTGGTCGCGCCCGGCGGAGCTTGGCAGCATCCAGGCGCTGGCCATCTATTGCCGCGCCGACGGCGGGTTCGCAGTCTGGGACCCTGTCCGGGACCGGGAGACAGGCAGCATCAAGCGAAAGGGGCAGAGTCGATCTCCGGAGAGGCTGGCGTTTGGCTTCAGACCACATGACCTGTGGGATGGGCTCAAGACCGAGGAAGGCGTGGTCTTCTGTAATGGAATCATCCACGACGTCATCGACTGGAAGGCGCGCCGACCGGAGCTCTCGAACCTGCTCGATCGGGTGCTCAGCACGCTGTCTGACCCGGATGCGCCGATGCAGCTGGCAGCGCCCCAGCGCCTCTCGATTCGTGACGCTCGCGACTTCCCTACCCTGCGGATGCCCTACGGCGATATCCCGATCGTTCACGCCTCCGCAGCCGTGAAGCGCATCTTCGGGCTCGCATACCTCCTCGTGTGGACCTGGCACGAGCATCGCGCGGCGGCACGCCTCGCCGGAGTACAGCCCGTCGGGCAGATGGTCATGCTCTTCGATGAGCCCGAGGCTCACCTGCATCCGATCTGGCAGCGGAGGGTGCTCCCCGCGCTATTCGAGGCCGTGAGGGCGCTGAGCGAGGAGCTGCCCGTTCAAGTCGTCGCGAGCACGCACTCACCGCTGGTGACCGCGTCGCTCGAGCCGGTGTTCGATCCTGCCATCGACAAGCTCCTGCACTTCGTGGTGGACGATGTCGACCGCGCGGCCAAGGTCCACGAGCGCGCCTGGGCGAAGCAAGGCGACGCCTCCTACTGGCTGGTGTCCGAGGCATTCGGGCTCAAGACGGCCCGCTCGGCCGAGGCCGAGGCCGCCATCACCGCGGCGAGGGACTTCGTCAAGAAGACGCCCCAGCCAGACCCTCAGGCCAGGGCGGAGATCACCAGGCAGCTCCACAGCGTCCTGTCCAGCGATGATCCATTCATGATCCGCTGGGAGGCCGTACTGGCGCCAGCGAAGGAGCCGGGATGAAGCCTGTCGCGTGAGTGCCAGCGCCCTCCGACTTGCCAGCACGAGCCAGCGCGGAAACGACTGGCTCGCGCGGAACCCCAACGCGAAGAAGCGACCGCCGGATTACTGGCGTAAGTTCAGCTTCAAGCTCGGGGAAGGATTTCAGTTCCTCTGCGGCTACATGACGCTGTGGACCACCGACGGGACCGTCGATCACTTCGTCAGCATCGATGAGGATCGATCCCGAGCATACGACTGGGACAATTATCGTTACGTCGCAGGCTGGGTGAACAGCAGCAAGCAGCACGTGGTCAGCACCGAGATCCTCGACCCCTACGAGGTGGAGGAGGGATGGTTCGAGATCCTGCTCCCCACGCTCGAGCTCGTGGTCACCTCGAAGGTCCCTCCGGAGAAGCGGGCACGGGCCGAGCAGACCTTGAAAAGCTTGCCGATCGGCCGAGACGAGCGCGCCATCAAGCGACGCGGCGTCTATTACGATGGATACCTAAAGAAGGAGTTCGATCTGGCTCTGCTCCGGAAGCAGGCACCGCTCCTGGCGGCGGCCATCGAGAAGCAGCTGGCAGCTCGCCCGACACCGTAAGCGCCAGTGGCCCGCGGCCTGGCTGGTCGATCCACAGCAGATCACATCCTCGCGACGACCTCGCGATCGAGACTCTCGACCCACTACGCGGTGCCGGACGCGTCAGACGGGTCGTCGCCGATGTCGAACAGGAGCCTCCGCACCGTATCTGCGTCCCGCTCGCACTGGTCGAGCCCTCCCGTGCTTCTCCATGGCAGCTCCAGCTCGGCCAGCTGCGATCCTCGCAGGACACGCGCGACGCGCAGCTGCAACACTCGAGGCAGCAGCTGCAACGCGCGCACTCCGATGGAGCCGGCGAGCGAGCCATATTCCTCGACCATGCGCACGATCGCGTTGCACCAGTAGCCCGGTGCGACGCGGACGAAGCGCTCGAGATATCGCTCGGAGGGCTCGCCGAAGTGCGACGCGACCGCATCCCGAGCGACTTGATGCGAAGCGTCGACCCGATCATTCTCGGTAAGGACTGGCCAGAGCACCGCTGACGCGAGCCACCCCACAGGACGGCGCAGGCCTGCGAGGACGCGCAGCACCTCCTGTGACTGCTGCACGAACCCGCGCTCCTCGAGCCACATCACTTCTCGCTCCGCACGGAGCGCGCGTATGCCGTCGACCTCCCCTCCATTGCTGGGGCAGGTGGCTTCGAGGCTCGCGTGCACGCGGCGATGGAGATCTCCGAGGCGTATCGGGTCAAGCTCGACGCCGTCGGTCGCGATGAGCAAGCCGCGAAGCCCCTCCTCTTCGTCTGCATCGACGATGGACCACACCCGATCCACCAGCGTCGGCTCGGTGCACCACACGGCCGAGAAGCTCCACAAAACGGTCGCGGCAGAGACCACCGAGAGCCGGGAGCCATCGGCGTCCGGAACGTGGACACGCTCGATGACCTCCCTCACGAGGCGACGCGCTTCGGGGAGCACGAGCGGGTTCTCGAGGACAACCCGCGATGGCGCGCGCTTCAATCGCAAGAACCCCCAGTGGTACGGTGAACGAGGCAGCCACTCGGCGTAGACGCGCGCAGCCTCCGGATCACCCGCCTCGACCAGTGGCTCGAGTGCGATCCCCGGGTACAGGCGCTCCTCCGACGGCGGTAGCGCGAGCACATGCGCTCGCGCCTGCGGAGATCTCACGAGGAGCGCGCCGAGCGCGAGCTGCGCATCGATGGGGACGTCATTGGGGGAGCGATGGAGTACTCGTTCGACGTGTCCCGTGGCGACAAGCTCGTCCGCAGCCGCCATCTGCACGCGGGCCTGAATGATGGAGAATGTGGACGAATCCAGCTCGCCGAGCCGCGGGCCAAACGCGCGGACAACACGGTTGCGTGCGAGCCCCGATGGTGGGGGACGTTGCACATCGGGCGGCAGCGCTTCGAGCCGATCGCGGGTCACCGACTCCCGGACCCTCGTCAGCCAATCCGGCCAGATCTCATCTACAGCACGCCTGCCTTCGTCCGAAGATCTCAGATCGTCCAGGACAAAGCGGGGCAAATAGCAGGCCTGGGATAAGAACCTGAGCGCGCTGGCGAGCTCTCGCGGCGAGGCCTCGCCGGGAAGCAACGCGAGCGCGGCGGCACCCGCCTCTATCTGTCTCGAAGAGGTCACGAGTTGATTCAAGTAGCGGACGGGCTCGACCGTGTGCGGACCGCGGGGGATTGTCCGCCACCACAGGCCCGCTCGCACCGCGGGTGGCGCATTCCAGATGTCGTATCCTTCGTCCTCGATCTCGGTCAGCAGCGCCTGCCGGACGTCCTCGCGGTAGAGGTGCTCGCCCAGCCGATCCACGGCGATGCCGCGGACGCCAGCATCCCGGTGCTGCAGCACATCGAACCAGCCCTCGACCGTCAGCTGAGCCTGTGCATACCAGCCCACCGGATCCGCTTGCGAAGGACCGAGCGCAGCGATTGCTCGTGAGAGCAGCGCCTCCCACACCGCACCCCCGGCCTCGACCACGCGCCTCAGCCGCTCGGCGACCGCATCGCCGATCCAGGTCGAGGTCTCCTCGAACAACGCAGGCATCACCGCGTCCACGAATGCCGCGATCGTGGCGGGCGCTAGATCGACTCCGGCAAACGATAGATCTGCCGTCGTATCGATCGCGCTCAGCAGCGCCCGCAACGCGGACATGTCGTGCAACGCTGCTCGCGCCACTGTGCAGATGCGGAAGAGGATCTCATTCACATGGCCGAGCTCCTCGCGCTCGGCGCTGATGCCCACGGCGTGACGGACAGCCTCGTATCCCCAGGACGCGCGCGCGTACCGCTCGGCCGCCGCCGGTGGCTGGGATCGTGTCGCATCTCCGACGAGGTGCTCGGCGATGGCGCGAAGCACGAAATCGAAGTGGCGCTCGTCGCGCCGCACCAGGACACCCATCGGCCGCTCTGTGTCGTCGAAGAGGCTGCTCACCGCGGCATGGTTCTGCGCGGTGAAGGCCCTTCTCACATGCTCGATCGTGAGCGACTCGCCACGGATCGACTGCGCTGCAAGCTCCGCGAGCGGCTCTTGGACCGCCTCCCAATGGGGCACCGAGCCTCCACGCTCGCGACGCCACGTCTGAAACAACAGCTCCGCGACGCACTGCACGATGCCTGCACGGCTCTGCGGAAGCGTACCTCCCTCGCTCGCGATCAGCAACGCCGCCGTCGCCGTGAGTGGATTGCTCAACAGGTCAACGTCCACGCGACCGCCAAGCTGCGTGTGAACGCGATCGACCGCGTCGTGATCACTCCGGCTCCACTGGCGCAAGAAGCGCTCCACATCGATCTGCGACCAGGGCACCAGCTCGAAGGACTCGAAGCCTTCTCCAGCCGCGGGGCTCGCGACTGGCCGTGACGCCGCGATGACACCCACGATCGAAGGCTGCTCACGCCGCAGGGTCGCCAGCGACGACCACACCCCGATCCCGAACTCGTCGACGCCATCGACGAGCAGATACCACCGTGACGACGCCAGCGATCCATGCGCCGTTGGAAAGACCCGCTGGACCAGCTCCGTCCACGCGCGCTCGCGAAGCTCGCGCGCGTGGACGAGGATCGGAATCGGGTCACGCTCTGCGCGCCCGCTCTCAGCCAGCTCGGACGCGCACCAATGCAAGAGCGTGGACTTGCCGCTCCCCACATCGCCCAGGAGCGCCACAGACGCACCCGCGCGGGCTCGTTCCAGGATCACATCTGCACGTAGCTCGGCCCCGGTAGATTGCCCGCTGCGGCGGATCCGCGGCAGGACGAAGACATCCGCGCTCCTCACGTCCGAGCGCCATGGCACTCGCTCCGAGAGGCCTCCCAGCGGACGATGCGACGCCCAGCGCCTATGCAATGTGTCGAGGTGTTGCTTGACCAGCAGCGCGGTAGCTTCGAGCGTCTCCTCGATCGCGGGGATGTCCAGGGCCCTGAGCGCGTCCGGCTTGCTCAAAATGTATCGGACGAAGCTCACCGCCGCCGCGGCGGCGAATGGCTGCGCGCGGTCGTTCTTGAGGCCATCGGCCCAGTCACAGATGCTCTTGACGAGGAGCACGGGTATGTTCTTGCGAAACGCCGCTGCATAGGCCCCCACACCCTCCATCTCTCCACCGAGCGCCCCGGGGAAACGCTTCGCAAGCGAGTCGCGGAACTCCCGGTTGTTCACGAGCTTCGCGCCCGAAAGCACCTGGCCGATATGCACCTCGACCCCAGACTTGTCTGCGCGCAACAGCTCCCAGCTTCGCCTGTGCGCCTTGGCTCGCTCGCAGAGGACGGGGTTCCCGTGGAGAGTCTCACCACGCTCTTCGAGGCTCTCGGGCCTGAGCTTCACCATCTCGTAGCTCGTCACATGCTGAGCTGCGAGTACGTCCCCCAGTCGCTGCTTCGCGCGATTGATCCCAAAAGCGATCCCGACGAGGAGAACGGCCTTCGGCTTTAGCTCGCGGATGGCATCGGACGTTACCAGCTGCGCCGCATTCGACCCTTCCGCTCCCACATCGGTCTGCAGATGAGCAACCGCATAGTTGCCGAGCCGTCCGAGTGTGTACGTCCCCGCCTCGAGGCTCCCAACGACGAGCGCGGCCTCCCCGGGCAAGGGCGCCATCGCTTGCTGCAGGACCCGCGTCTCGAGGTCGGTCGCGGTCTCGACGAGCACGTGAACGGCGAGGATGAGTCTCTCGAGCTCTTCGTGGCTCGCATCTCGCGTTGCAGGTCTCGAAGTCGCCATCTCTATCTCGGGGACCGCTTCGAACATCCAGTCCTCGCCAATACGCATGGACAGGATCGCGTCACGCAGCGCCGGGGTCGTCTCTACGGCCTCTTGGAGATGGCTGAGCGCCTCGCGCGAGCCGCTGACCGACAGCCCGTCGGCTGTGATGGCGACGCGCATGCCGGGGATGGCTGTCCGCAGCTGCTCGGCGATTCGCTGGAGGCTCGCCGGCTGCCGGAGGGCCACGGTGCAGGCCCCGCCTCCACCGGAACTCGAATCGATCGAGGTATGGATGGTAGACCAGAGCTCGGTGGCCGAGAGTGGCTGCCACGCGGCATCGGCGTGCTTTCCCCTCGCCTCCGCGAGGTGCCAGCGCAGCTCGGGGTGCTCGGGTTCCTGTGCGATCATCCACGCGAGCGCCTCGATCGCGGCGTCGGTCCCTGCATCGACGAGCTTGCGGATCATTCGATCGCGGAGGCGCGACAGATGGTCCTGTGCTGTCAACCGGCCGCCGCGACGCCGCCGGCGCGGCGCAGGCGGAGACAACCGGAAGAGCGTCAGGAACAGATCGGCAGCCTGCTGTTCAGTCAACGAATGCAGCGCAGACCGAGCGCGTTCGTCGTCCAGCAACGAAGCAAGCACCTCGGCGAATGGCTGATCGCGTCGCATCCTCGCGATGGTCGGCGGCCACTGCGATGGAGCACGGGGAAGCACGAGCCGAGCAGCGCGGGCTGCACGGCCTGGTAAAGCGCTTTCGATCGCGGCGATGCCATGAGCCAAGGCCGCCGTGCTGCCGCTCTCGACGAGTAGCTCAAGCGCAATTTCGAAGGTGTAGTCGTTGAGCTCCTCCAGCATCGGAAGGAGCTCTGCCAGAAGCTCCTCCGATAGGGGTCGAGGCAGTTTCCTCAGAACGGAGCTCGCAGCATCGTCGCGATCATCACGCCGTATAATCCTGAGAATCGCAGCGTTCAGCTCGTCGGGGGCTCGTTCGTTACTCCGCCGCCATAGCTCGTTGTGGGTGTCATCGTGCAGCTCCGGAAACGAGAGGCCGACGAGCACAGGGCACCACCGCCGCCACGCGCTCTCGGTGATCTGCTCGAGCAGCGGCCGGCGGATATTACAGATAAGCTCGAGCGCGACCCGCCCGGCGACCACAGCCCACGGGGGGGTGCCGCTTTCATCCAGCCACGTCAGCGCCGGAGCCTCTGCCTCGTTGAGAAATCGCAGCGCTGCCGCCACCACGCGGTCATGCGACTCCGCGGGAAGCTGGCTCCACTCCGAGACCTCGTCGATCGACGTCGAATATTCTTGGGACCAAGCGAGAATGAACGTGACCCAACTGGAGGGGTTACCGGTTTCGACTCGTTCAAGGTGCGGAAGCGCGAGCGGCCAGCGCGCCGGTTCTTCCTCATCGTGGTTCACCTCGTCCGACGCTCGCTGCGCTTCGTCACAGCGTTCGCGCAGCTTCCTCGCATCCTCCGAATCCAGCGCCACGGGATCAAGGAACGAGGCGAGCGGCGCCCTGAACGCTGATGACGAGACTGCGAGGACCGAATCCAGCGTGGCCACGTCAGTCGGGTACCCGAATTGCCGGTACACGCAGGCGACGAGCTCTCCGTAGGCGCGCATGACCGCCTCGCTATCAGCGGCAGTAGCGCTCTGAGCCAGCCACTCGACGTCTTCTGCGAGCAGGAGCGCTGGATCGGAGAGGAGTAGTCCGAACCCTAGATAAGCGTTGGTGTGTGCGACCTTGACCAGCTCGCGAACAAGCGCACGGCGATCCTGTGTGGAGAGTGCTGGCCTGGGTGCATCATGTCTGCTTCTGGGCGAGAACCATGGCCCCCGGCGGGACCTGAACGAACCATGGATGATGCGGCACAGGTGCTCGAGGATCTCTCGATGCTCGAGATGTCGAAGTGCCAGATCGATGATTCGCTGCTGAGCTTGCCCCAGGTGATACCCAACATGATTACCTAATCGCTCCGCCCACAAGACCGCGTGCGAGATGTCACCAGGGCGTAGTGTTTCTGGCAAGTGGTCGATGAAGCGCTGATAGTCCCCCACAGAGCGATCGTGCTTGGGTGCAGGCATCGCGCGGAACAGTGCGGCCGCGTCTAGGTGTGCCGGCCACAGACACTCGAGCATACTTCCGCGAATCTCGTCGTTTGGATCCGGTTCGAGTGTATCTCCTAGCGATCGAAGGAAGAGATCGTGAACCTTTCGTCCTCCGAGCTGTCCGAGTGCACGTGCCGCGCGCTCGCGCATGTGCATCTCATCGCTCACGTCGCACAGAACAGCGATCAGCTCGTCGACGATGTCGCGGACCTTGCAGGCCCAAGCGATGTCCATCGACGCCCGGCGAACCATGATGTTCGCGCCCTTGTTCACGATGTACGGCCGGAGCTGCGCCGCCAGCCCGGGGTGCGCCAGTCGCTGGTAATGCCTGCTCCAGTAGCTGCTATCGGTGGCTTCGAAGCTTGCGAGTCGCGCGAGGATCGCTTCCGTGAGCTGTGCCCTGGACTCCTGGGAGGTCGCGCCGCTGTCGCTGTGCAGCAGGACCTCCGGGTCTCGCTCCAGGAGGAGCTCGAAGACCGCCGGAACGAGGGTTGCGTGCCACGCGGCGACCTCGCGCAACGCGGAAGGAACGCGTGACCGCGACCGCGGGAAATAGAGCGTGCTGACAACCTCGGTGGGGATGTCGCGCGGCGCGAGATACCAGGCTGTCAGGAACTCGCGATAGCTCTGGTGACTCCAGCCAAACGAGCTGCCGGACCTCGCCGTGAACAGCGCAGTGCCAGTCAGAACGTCTTCGACGGCGGACGCATCGACGAGATACGTGGCGCCCGCGGTCTCCTCCGTTCCGCCCACGGCAGCGTTCACCGAGAGCGTGCCGCTCGGTGGACTGAGCGCCCGATCGATGACCTGGCTGTTCGTGAAGGTCGAGAGCACCGCCAGCCGCGCCGCGATCGCGCGGCGCCGATAGACATCGGCATTTCCACGTCGCCGGCCTCGTTGCCATGCGCCCTCCTCCGAGCAAAGCACCAGGATCCCTTCGTCGAACAGGCGCACCTTCGAGTGTGGAAGGGTTCCATCAGCCGCAAACATCTCGAGGAGAAAGCGCAGCGAGAGCGGTCTGCTCGCCAGCGGCCCGACCTCTCGCTCGCGAACGCACGCGACGAACGCGCTCGGATCCAGTCCATGGTTGCGTGCCGCCAACTGCACGTCCTCGAGTCGCAAGGGGAGGAGCTCATAGACAGAAACCGCGTCGGCGCCCCACTGCTCACGCAGGCTGGACTCGAGGTGGGCCGGCCATTCGAGGGTCCGGGACGAGATACGGAGCCGCGTCCTGGTGCGATCGATGCCTCGCAGCGAGGCGATGACATCGGCGGCCAGGTTCGGGCTCCGTGCGAGGCCCTCGTCGAGGCCATCCAGAATCAGGAATGAAAGCTGTGACGAGCCCCGCAGCACTGGCTGGAAGGCCACTCGGAGCGCCCCGAGCCCGGTGACGCGAGCCAGGTCGACGAACGCGACGTTGCAGCCTCCGCCAATGAGACGCTGCTGTTCCTGTCGCAGGGTGGTGGACTTCCCCATTCCGGGCTCGCCCAACAACACCAGGCACGGAGTGTCGTCCAGTCGATCGAGCGCGGTCGCATTGGGTTGGAGGTACCGGCCGTACTCTGTTTCTGGATCGACGAGGAAGCCGCCCTCGTCCAAGATGTACGACTGTTCTGGCCTGGTCCAGAAGCGGCGCCATGCATGCACTGGCGCGGTCGCCACCGGCGTTACCGGGGGCGGTGGCGTTGCCGGCGGTGGTTCGTGTTGCTGCTCCAGTAGCTCTCGCAACAGCACGCGACTCCTGCGAACTCCCGTCCGCAGCGAGTCTTGCGTCCACGGAGCCAGGCCTTCCGATTCGCGAGCCGAGTTGATAGCAGCGAGCGCGTCGGCGCGGTCGATCTCACCGGCGAGCACTCCCAAGATGGGCCGTTGCCAGCTCGGAAGCTCCGCGGAGAGCCGCTGCAAGACATCCAGGTCGTCGAGCACGGTCTCGATGGACTCGCGCGGATCCACCACGAGCTCGAGATCGCTAGCCTCCGCAGGTGCGCGCGAACGGTTGCCGAGCGCGCGCACCTCGTCGATCACGATCCGGCGCGCGACGACGGACACGTACGCCGCGAGGCCCGGATGCTTCAGGATGCGCGCGGGATTGAAGTAGCCGACCTCGAGCTTCCAGAGCCTCCAGCGCAGGAGTGAGCGCAGATCATCGGCGTCCAGGTACGGATTGAGCGCAGCCCCCGCGCGGCGAGACGTCCGCGCGGCGACCTCGTCGATCAGCTGCATCACGGCCGAGCGCGGCCGCGCACTCAGGATCAGGAACGCGAGCTTGTTTGCGACGTCCCCGGCGTCGGCCCCCTCCGCGTTTGCCAACGCGAACGCCACCAGCGCGGGACTCAGCGAAACTCCGAGCGCGGCGTCCTGGGTCTGGAGCCAGGTGCCGAGATCTTCCTTGCTACGCAGGACGGATGAGATCCGATGCCCGAGCTCGAGCGTTTCGGCGACCGCTGTTTCGGCAAGGCTTCCCATTTGTGCTTCAGAGACGCCTGGTTAAGTCGGAGAGAAAGTTTGTCACGAAGCGCTGTCCCGGCCCGTTCCGTAAGAGATCGGCTCCAGAGGATGGGAAGATGAAGCCTACATCGGTCGCAGAGTTCATGAAGCGGGCACGCGAAGCCCGCCACGATGCGCTGGGTGTCGCGAACGACGCCGAGGCAATGATGGCCCTGGCGAGCGTCCACAGGAACGCCTTCGTCCATGAACGGGACGAGCAAGCGCTCCGCCGGTGGCGCGAGCTGGTTTCG
The DNA here is from genome assembly GCA_035558535.1 of Kofleriaceae bacterium. GTDB lineage: Bacteria > Myxococcota_A > Polyangia > Haliangiales > Haliangiaceae > JABFXX01. Next base: position 30,398 of record DATMCI010000101.1, on the reverse strand, counting down.
GAGATCGCCGCGGACGCCACGCAAGAGCAGGAGGATCCGGCGCTCCATCGCTGGCTCGCGATCGAGCACGTGCGCCTGGCGATCGGGTTCAAGCTCGCGCACATCGAGGATGCCGCGTTGAACGCGGATGTCGCCCACTGGTCCGAGACGCTTGATGCGGACGCGCGCCAAGATGAGGCGAATCGGTTCGAGATGGACATCGTGGCTCCGTTCACAGTGGGAGCGGTGGCGTCGCGAGGCTGAGCCGGCCGGCGACGGACTCGTGCTGGTACATCTGCTCTATGAAGGCGAATGCCTTCGTCAATGCAGCAGCATCGTCCAGCGGCAGATGCTCGCCGTGGGCAAATCCCATGTCTTCGTATTTCCGACGGACGCGTGCATCATAGGGCTCGTTCCGCACGGCCACGACCCCGGTAGAGCGAAGGGCGAACAGGGCCACGTGAAGCAGCCGCGCGACGAGGATCGAGTTTCCGACGTCGGAACCGGTCTTCCCGAGGCACAGGTCGTCAGCGACACGGGCTCCTTTCGTCGCGATGAGCATGACCTCGGCAGTGGAGGCGTGGTCGATCATCACGCCGACGGTCAATCGCAGATGGCCTCGCCACTTGCCCCAGTAGAGCTGGCCGTCTGGGTCACGCAGCACCTCGATGCTGTCGATGTCGCGGTACGGATCGCCTCCCAGGGCGCCGACGAGATGGGTTCGAAGCGCCGCTTCCAGAACGGGATAAGGATCTGTCTGGCGGACAGCAACCTTGAGGAGCGATGCAGCCTTCCTTGCAGGCATGGAGGCAATGCTCTCAGGCCACTCTGATCATCCGCGGGACACGCACTCGGGACGGAGATCGCTTCCAGGACGGGGCGCGGCCTGGCTGTCCGTCCTGCGGACGGAGCCGTGGCCCCTGCGACGCCGCGCTGGCGCCGCCGCCCGGGGAGGCGCTGGATCCGGTTACGGGCTGACAGAAAAAAAATCAGGAGGAACCCAGGGAGCTTTGATAGTGTCTTTTCGTGGAGGGCGGGATGGGTGGAACCACGGGAGAGGCGACACTGCCGCGGCTGGAGGCGGATCTGGCCGCCCTCGCAGCCGCAGCGCCGTCCCCCGAGGAGGACGCGGACCACGCCCTCGAGCACGCCCCGACCGGGGTGCCAGTGCCAGCACCGGCTCCGGTGCCGGTGCCGCGCGCGGGTGGAGCACCGGCAGCGAGCCTGGCACCGGTCCCCGGCCCGGCACCCGGCGGGGCCCCGAGCGCGGGCGCAGGCCCGAGCGACGCGGCGGGCCCGGCACCAGCAGCGGGCCCCCCACCGGCCCCCGGCGCGGGCGCGGCACCGGCACCCGGCGCGGGCGCGGCGTCGGCGGGCCCGGCGCGGCCGGAGCTGTTGCCCGGCACCCGCATCCACCAGTACGAGCTGATCCGCACGCTCAGCAAGGGCGGCATGGGCGTGGTGTTCCTCGCCCGCGACCTGCGGCTCGGCCGGCGCGTCGCGATCAAGCTCCTGCAGCGGGACCCGGGCGGGCCGGAAGATCCGGGCGACGCGGCGGAGCAGACCCGGCGGATCCTCGACGAGGCACGCACCACCGCGCGCTGCCGCCACGACAACATCGTCGTCATCCACGACGTCGGCGTGCACGGCGGGACGCCGTACCTGGTCCTCGAGTACCTCGCGGGCCGGCCGCTCACCGCGCTCCTCGGGGGCGGCCAGCGCCTGCCGTACGCGCGCGCCGTCGAGATCGTGTGCGCGATCCTGCGCGCGCTCGCGTGCGCGCACGCGGCGGGTATCGTCCACCGCGACCTCAAGCCCGACAATGTCATCGTCACCGAAGCGGGCGCCATCAAGGTGCTCGACTTCGGCATCGCCAAGGTGCTGCGGCCGCGCCGCACGCGCGCCATGGGGCGGGCCGCAAACGTCGCGGGGCAGGCGGCCCTCGCCGCGGCCGACGCGCGCGACGCGCACGCCCCGACGATCGACATCCTCGGCGAGACGGGCACCGGCGACACCACCGCCGGCACGCCGCCGTACATGTCCCCGGAGCAGTGGGGCATCGGGATCGAGATCGATCACCGCACCGATATCTGGGCGTGCGGCCTCGTCCTGTTCGAGATGATCTGCGGCCGCCGGCCGCTGCCCATGGGCCAGCTGCTCGACACGCAGGTGCTCGAGCTTCCGATGCCGTCGCTGGCGAGCGCCGCGCCGCGCGGCGTGCCGCCCGAGCTGGTCCAGATCGTCGACCGCTGCCTGCGCAAGGACAAGGCCGAGCGCTGGCAGAGCGCCGGAGAGCTCTCCGCCGCGCTCGCGCCGTTCCTGCCGGGCCCGCGCGCGCTCGAGCTCGCGCCCGACGAGCGCCCGTACCCGGGGCTGGCGCCGTTCCAGGAGCGCGACGCCGGCAAGTTCTTCGGCCGCGCCCGCGAGATCGCCGCGGCCCTCGCGCGGCTCGACGAGCGGCCGCTCCTCGCGATCGTCGGCAGCTCCGGCGTCGGCAAGTCGTCGCTCGTGCGCGCGGGCGTGATCCCCGCGCTCAAGCGCTCCGGCGAGCGGTGGGACGCGCTGGTCGTGCGGCCGGGCCGCGCGCCGCTCGAGGCGCTCGCTGCGGCGATCCAGCCGATCGTCGCGGGCGAGGGCGACCGACCGCGCGCGCAACCGCTCGCCGAGGGTGTGGCCGCTGAGCGGCGGCTCGCCGAGACCTTGCGCCACGAGCCGGGCTACCTGGGCAACGTGCTGCGCCTCCACGCGCGGCGCGAGGGCCGGCGCCTGCTCCTGTTCGTCGATCAGCTCGAGGAGCTGTACACCCATACCCAGGACGCGGCGGAGCGCGCGGCGTTCACGGCCTGCCTGTCGGCGGTCGCCGACGACGCGGCGAGCCCGCTGCGCGTCGTGCTCTCGCTCCGCTCGGACTTCCTCGATCGCGCCGCCGAGGACCGCCGGTTCTTCGGCGAGCTCGCGGCGGGGCTGTGCCTGCTCGGCCCGCCGGACCGGTCCGGCCTGCGCGAGGCGCTCGCGAGCCCGGCCGAGCTGGCGGGCTTCCAGCTCGAGCCGGCGATCGCACAGGACATGCTCCATCACCTCGAGGCGGCGCCGGGCGCGCTGCCGCTGCTCCAGTTCACGGCCGCGCGGCTGTGGGACCTGCGCGACCGCGCGCGGCGCGTGCTCACGCACGAGAGCTACACGGCGCTCGGCGGCGTGGCCGGCGCGCTCGCCCACCACGCCGACCGCGTCGTGAGCGACCTCGGCGCCGCCCAGGCGCCGCTGGTCCGGGCGATCCTGCTCCGGCTGGTCACCGCCGAGCGGACGCGCGCGATCGTGCCGCTCGCCGAGCTGCGCGAGCTGTCGCGGCAGCCGGGCGAGGTGGCGTGGCTGATCGATCGGCTCGTCGCCGCTCGCCTGCTCGTCGTGCAGGCGCCGGACGGCGCCGACGGCGGTACGGTCGAGCTCGTGCACGAGTCGCTCGTGCACGGCTGGCCGGCGCTCGGGCGCTGGCTCGACGAGCACCAGGACGACGCGGTGATCCTCGAGCAGCTCCGCGTCGCGGCACGCCAGTGGGCCGCCAAGGGCCGCGATCCGGGCCTGCTCTGGCGCGGCGCCTCCGCCGGCGAGGTGCGGCGGCTGCAGGCGCGCTACCGGGGCCCCGAGGGCACCCGGGGGCTCTTGGCAGACACCGAGCGCGCGTTCCTCGAGGCGGTCGTCCACGACGACGCCGCGCTCCGGCGGCGCCGCCGCGCGCTGGCGATCGGTCGCGCCGCGCTCGTGTCGCTGAGCCTCGTCGGCGCGCTGGCGGTGGCGGCGGTCTCGCAGCGGTCGGCCGCGCGCGAGAAAGCGCACAACGCCGAGCTCGCGCAGGCCAAGCGCGCGCTCGAGGTCCAGCTCGAGATCGCGGCGCTGCGCCAGCGCCAGGTCGAGACCGCGCAGGCTCGGCTCGATCGCGCGCACGCCCGGATCGCCGAGCAAGCGGGCGCGCTGGAGGAGCGCGCGCGCCTGCTGGACACGCGCGCGCGCGAGGTGGATCGGCAGGCGCGTGCCCGCGAGGCCGCGCTCGCGAGCGCCCTGCGGCACAAGGCGGAGGCCGCGGAGCGCGCGGACGCCGCCCGCCAGGCGCACGCCGCCGCGGACGCCGCGATGGCAGAGGCCAGCCGGCAGCGCTTCGAGGCCGAGATCTTGCGCCGGGAAGCCGCGATCCTGCGCGACCAGGAGCGGCTGCGGCGCAAGCGCGCCGAGGAGCTGCGCGGGATCGACTCGCTGCCGCTCTTGCCGCTGGCCGAGGACATGGTGTCCGGCGCGCCCGAGCGCGCCCCGGCGCCGATCCGGCTGGTGCCGGCTGTGATCCCGGCCGTGCACGGACCGGCCATGCCCGAGTGGCCCCCCGCGTTCGTAGACGAGGCGCTGAAGGAGCCGCCGCGATGAGCGAGCCCGCGATGAGCGCGATGAGCGCGATGACCGCGATGACCGCGATGACGCCCCGCGCTGCGGGTGGTGCGCGCCGCGCCGCCGCGCTCGCCGCGCTGCTGGCGGTGCTCGCCGCGCCGCCGCTCGCGGAGCCGGCCCGCGCGGAGCCGCCGGGAGCGCCGCCGCTCGCGACGATGCAGAGCAAGGCGATCGCGGCGGCGCGGCAGCGCACCGCCGCGATGCTGTTCGAGGAGGCGCGCCAGGATCGCGACGCGGGCATGATCGGCAAGGCCGCCGACGGCTATCGCGAGGCGCTCGGCTACTGGGACGATCCGATCATCCGCTACAACCTGGCGCTCGTGCTGATCGAGCTCCGCGATCCGGTCGCCGCCTACGAGCACCTGGACCGGCTGATCCAGGACGGGCAGCAGCGGCGCGTCGACGCGCGCGTGCTCGAGCACGCGGCCGCGCTGCGGCGGCGGCTCCTCACGCACGAGCTCGGGACGCTCCTCGTGACGTGCTGGACGAACGGCGCGCGGATCACGGTCGACAACGACGAGGGCCGGGCGTGGATCATCGACACCGGCGCCTCCGCTGCCCGGCCCGCGCTCATCACGCGCCAGGTGCACGTGCGGGCCGGCCTGCACACGATCCTCGTCGAGCTGCCGGATGGCCAGGTGGTGCCGGCGCGCCGGCGCGTCCGCCCCGGCGCGCCGATGCACGTCACGATCGCGACTCCACCGCCGCGGATGCAGCGGCGGTGGGAGAACATGACGTGGGCGCCGTGGGCGACGGCCTCGACGGGCCTCGTGTTCTGGGTGACGGGTAACGCGCTCCAGCGCAGCGCGGACGCGATGTTCCGGAGCGCCGTGCGCGAGGTCGAGGTGTGCACGCAGAGCGGCGCGAGCTGCGAGCCGCGCGAGAACGAGAGCATCCGCGACCTCGGCCGCGAGCTACGCGCGCTCGGGATCGTCGCCTACGGCCTCGCCGGCGCCGCGGTCGTGACGGGCGGCGTGCTCGCGTACATGAACCGCCGCGTGCCCGCGCCGGCGGGCGCTGCCGCGGCGCGGACCGCCGCCGCGGCGCGGACCCGGCGCGCCACCGCCGTCGCGCCGCTCCTCGGCCCGGGCCTCGGGGGCGCGCTCGTGACGGGGTGGTTCTAGTGCCCAGCCGCAGACGAGGAGACCGCATGCCGAGACGGATCATGATCTTGAACGCGCTCTCTTTCGTGTTCGCGCTGGCCTTCGCCGGCGCGGCGTGCCTCATCGCCTCCGATGGGATGGACTGGAAGGTGTGCGGCAACGGCAACCTGTGCCCGCTCGACACCGCGTGCTCCGACGACGGCCTGCGGTGCCTGTCGTGCGGCGACGGCATCCTGCAGCGCCCCGGCGAGGAGTGCGACGACGGCAACACGCAGGACGGCGACGGCTGCGACAGCAACTGCAAGGCGACCCGGTGCGGCAACGGCATCGTCACGGCCGGCGAGGCCTGCGACGACGGCAACACGCGGGACGGCGACGAGTGCCGCGGCGACTGTCTGGAGGTCTGCCCGGTGAAGCGGTGCCACGATCGCCCGTTCGGAGCCATCCTGCGCGTCCCTGCGGATCCTCCCGACCCCTACGAGGACGACCCGCCGCCGGGAGCTGACAGCCGAGATCCGGATCGCTGAGGACGACCCCGCCGACGGAAGTTGACAGCGCGATCCGCGCTGGCGAACGTAGCGCCATGATCGACGGCCCGCCGGCGGCCACCGCGCCTGAGCCCGCGCCCGCGCCCGCGCCCGCGCCCGCGTACGACGAGCGCGGCCTCGTGCCCGCGATCGTGCAGGACGCGGCCACCGGCACCGTGCTGATGCTCGCGTGGATGAACGCCGAGGCGCTGCGGCTCACGCGCGAGACGGGCACCGTGCACTTCTGGTCGCGCTCGCGCGGCGCGCTGTGGAAGAAGGGCGAGACGTCGGGGAACACGCTCGCCGTCGTCGAGCTGCGCCTCGACTGCGACCGCGACGCGATCCTCGTCCGCGCGCGCCCCGCGGGCCCGGCGTGCCACACGGGCAAGACCTCCTGCTTCTTCACGCGCGTCACGGAGGGCGGCGACCAGGCCGGCGACCCGACCGGCGACCCGGCCGGCGAGCAGACGGACGACGGCGTGCCCGAGGCGCCGGCCGGCGATCCGGCGATCCTCGCGCGGCTCGCCGCGATCCTCGTCGCGCGGCGCGACGCGGCCACGAGTGAGCGGAGCTACACGAGGTCGCTGCTCGACGCAGGCATGCCGAAGATCCTCGCCAAGATCGCCGAGGAGCACGGCGAGCTGGCCGCCGAGCTCCCCGCGGGCGACGCGGCCAAGGTCGTCCACGAGACGGCGGATCTGATCTTCCACGTCATGGTCGGCCTGGTCGCGCGCGACGTGCCGATCGACGCGGTCTTCGCCGAGCTCTCGCGGCGCTTCGGCACGAGCGGCCACGCCGAGAAGGCCGCCCGCCGGTGACGCTCGACGCGCTCGCGCCCGGCGGCGGCCTCGCGCGGGCGATCCCGCACTACGAGGATCGCGCCGAGCAGCGCCAGATGTCGGCCGCGGTCGCGCGCGCGCTCGAGGACGAGCGGCCGCTGATCGTCGAGGCGGGCACGGGCACCGGCAAGACGCTCGCGTACCTGATCCCGGCGCTCGCGTCGGGCAAGCGCGTGGTCGTGTCGACGGGCACGCGCGCGCTCCAGGATCAGATCGCGCGCCACGACGTGCCGCTTTTGCGCTCGATCCTGCCGCGCCCGTTCTCGGCCGTGGTCCTGAAGGGCGTCGCGAACTACGCCTGCCGGCGCAAGCTCGCCGCGCTCGCCGCGCTGCCGGAGGGCCAGCGGGAGACGTCCGTCGGCGCGCTGCTCGACTGGGCGGAGCACACCGAGACGGGCGACCGCGCCGAGGTCGAGTGGCTCCCCGAGTCCGCGCCGCTGTGGGCCGAGGCCACGACGACGCCGGACGCGCGGATCGGCCCGCGCTGCCCGTACTTCGAGCGCTGCTTCGTCACGCAGGCGCGCCGGCAGGCCGAGCAGGCGCAGCTCGTCCTCGTGAACCACCACCTCTACTTCGCCGACCGCGCGCTGCGCTCGTCGTTCCCGGGCGCGAAGGTCTTGCCGGATCACGACGCCGTGATCTTCGACGAGGCGCATCAGCTCGAGGACGTGGCGACGGAGCACTTCGGCGCGCGGATCTCGACGCCGCGGCTCGCCGAGCTGGTCCGCGACGCGCACGGGAGCCTCGCGCGGACGCCGCTCTGGACGGGGCGCTCGGCGCTGGACGCGATCCACGCCGTCGAGCGCGCGGGGATCGGCCTCTTCGCGCAGGTGCGTAGCGCGCTCGCGGGCGAGCCGATCGCCCCGGCGCGCGGCGGCGAGGGCGGCCGCGTGCCGCTGCCGGCCGGCCTGTTCGATCACAACGAGCGGCGCGAGGCGTGGTTCCGGCTCGACACGGCGCTCGAGGACCTCGCGCGGATCGCCGAGGCAGAAGGCGAGCCGCCGCCTGACGAGGAGCCCGACGAGGACGCGGGCGCGCGCGCCTCGCTCGCCGGCCTCGCCCGCCGCGCCCGCGAGCTGCGCGACGCGCTGGCGGCGATCGCCGAGCAGCGCCAGCGGAACCACGTCTACTGGGGCGAGGTGCGCCCGATGGGCACGTTCCTCACGGCGTCGCCGATCGACGTCGCGGACCTGGTCCGCCGCCACATCGTCACGGCCGGCCCGACGCCGGTCTTCACGTCGGCGACGCTCGCGGCGGCGGGCGACTTCAGCTACGTGCGCGGGCGCCTGGGCCTCGATGACGCCGACGAGCTGCTCGTCACCTCGCCGTTCGACTACGGGCGCCAGGCGATGCTCTACGTGCCGCGCGACCTGCCGCCGGCCGAGGCGGGCTTCACCGCCGAGGCGGCGGCGCGCACGCGCGAGCTACTCGCGATCACGGGCGGGCGCGCGTTCCTCCTGTTCACGAGCCACCGCGCGCTGCGCGAGGCGGCGGCGCGGCTCGCGCAGCTGCCGTACCCGCGGCTCGTCCAGGGCGACGCCCCGCGCGCGACGCTCGTCGATCGCTTCCGCGTCACGCCGGGCGCGGTCCTCCTCGGGACCGGCTCGTTCTGGGAGGGCGTCGACGTGCCGGGCGACGCGCTGTCGCTCGTCGTGATCGACAAGCTGCCGTTCGCGCCGCACACCGATCCGCTGATCGCGGCACGGATGCGGGCCTCCGCCGAGACGGGCGCCGATCCGTTCGCGGCGATCCAGCTGCCGGCGGCGGCGATCGCGCTCAAGCAGGGCTTCGGCCGCCTGATCCGGCGGCGCGACGACCGCGGCATCGTCGCCGTCCTCGACGGGCGCATCGTCGGGCGCGGCTACGGCCGGGTCTTCCTCGACACGCTGCCGGCGGGGCTGCCGCGGACGTCGGCGCTCGAGCAGGTGCGGCGCTGGTTCCACGGCACCGGGGCCGCGGCGGCGGCGGCGGGGGCCACGGCCGGGACGGGGACCGGGACCGGGACGAGCCCCGGGGAGTGACATGTCCGGCCTGCCTGCTCCCGCGCCCGGCCTCGTGCTCGGCTTCCCGCTCGCCTTCCCGCCCGGCCTCGTGCTCGGCCTCCCGCTCGGCCTCCCGCTCGGCCTCCCGCTCGCCTTCGCGCTCCTCGGCGCGGCGTTCCTCGCCGGCTCGATCCCGTTCGGCGTCCTGCTCGCCCGCCGCCGCGGCGTCGACATCCGCGCGCACGGCAGCGGCAACATCGGCGCCACGAACGTCTCGCGCGTCCTCGGCGCGCGCGCGGGCGCCATCGTGCTCGTGCTCGACGCGTGCAAGGGCGCGCTGCCCACCGCGGCCGCGCTCGCGGTCGGCGCCGCGCCGCGGCTCGTGGCGCTGACGGGCCTCGCGGCGATCCTCGGCCACTGCTTCTCGCCGTTCTTGCGCGGGCGCGGCGGCAAGGGCGTGGCCACAGCGCTCGGCGTCTTCGCCGTGATCGCGCCCGCGCTGGTCGGGATCGCCGTCCTCGTGTTCGTCGCCGTGCTGGCGGTGACGCGCGTGCCCGCGCTCGGATCGCTGGCCGGCTCGCTCGCGATCACGATCGGCCTCGTCGCGCGCGGCGGCGGTCCGTACGCCGCCCTCGCGTGCGCGACGACGGCGCTGCTCGTCTATACGCACCGCACAAACCTCGCGAAGCTCTACGCCCGCCGCGCTCGACGCGAGCGCCGCGACCGCGAGCGCTGACCCCGCCGCGGCGGCTACCAGCTCGCGGCGATCTCGACGACGGCCTGGTCGCCGACCCGCGCGAGCAGCGCGCCGGCCGCCCCCGCGCCGGGGATCTCGAACGCCTCGCCGAGGAGCGCGACGAGCGGCGCGAGCGCGAACCGCCGCTCGGCGAGCCGCGGATGCGGGACCTCGAGGTCCGGCGAGCGCAGCACGCGGCCGCCCCAGACGAGGACGTCGAGATCGATCGGCCGCGGCCCCCAGCGCGGCTCGCCGCGGCGGTCGCGGCCGAGCAGGTGCTCGAGCTCGCGCACCGTCGCGAGCAGCTCGTCAGGCGAGAGATCGGCGACCCGGAGCCTCACGGCCGTGTTGAGGTAATCGGGCTGCTCTGGACCGATCGCCCCGGTGCGGTAGAGCGGCGCCGAGCGCAGCTCGCCCAGCACCGCGAGCGCCTCCCGCGCGCGCCGGAACCGCTCGACGATCGCCGCCTCGCCGCCGACGTTGCCGCCGAGGCCGATCACGAGCGGCTCGCCCGGACCCGCCGTCACGGCCGCGCGATCACCGGGTTCGTCAAAACGCCGATGCCCTCGATCTCGATCGACACCGTGTCCCCCGGCACGAGGTTGCCCACGCCCGACGGCGTCCCCGTCGAGATCACGTCGCCCGGCTCGAGCGTCATGTGCGCGCTCGTGAACGCGATCAGCGCCGGCACGTCGAAGATCAGATCCGCCGTCGACGAGTCCTGCCGGACCTCGCCGTTCACGCGCGTCGTGATCCGCAGGTTCGACGGATCGAGCCCGGCGACGATCCGCGGCCCGAGCGGGCAGAACGTGTCGAAGCCCTTCGCGCGCGCCCACTGGCCGTCGCGCTTCTGGAGATCGCGCACCGTCACGTCGTTGATGCACACGAACCCGAGCACGGCCTCGAGCGCGCGCTCGCGCGAGATGCCGCGCGTCCGCGTCCCGATCACCACGCCGAGCTCGCCCTCGTAGTCGACCCGCTCGTAGCCAGCCGGCCGCTCGATCGCCGCGCCCTCCGGGAGGAGCGCAGAGCGCGGCTTGAGAAACATCAGGGGCTCTTCCGGTAGACCCTTGCCCATCTCCACGGCATGAGCCCGGTAGTTGACCCCGATGCCGATGATCTTGCTAGGAACTAGCTCGAACGGCTCGGAGGCGGCGCCTCGAACGAGGGTAATTTGCATGGGCGGAAAGGTAGGACACAGCCAGGTGGCTGTCATTGATCGGGTGCGTGGCGACCCGTACAATTTGTCGATGGTGCGGGCTCCCAACTCTGGAGCGCCACAGCGCGTATCTGCGCATGTGGTGCCAAAGGCGCCCGCGTTTCCGGAGGACGAGCGAACCACGCTCGAGTCCGGCTGGGAAGAGGAGCCGAGCACCACCGTCGAGCAGGGCGTGGTCGCCGACAAGGTCCGCGCGCTCCAGAACGAGGTCGCGCGCCGCAACGGGATGACGAACATCACGTCGACCGGCAACAGCGTCCTCGAGGAGCCGACCGTCGACGATCAGCGCGCGCACGCGGCGATCGCGATGATCGCGCCGCCGAGCCTCGCGAGCGCGCGCCTGGTGGTGACGCAGGGCAACGATCTCGGGCAGCTGATCGAGGTCGTGCCCGGCAAGAGCTACACGATCGGGCGCGCGATCGACAACGACTTCGTCCTCACGGACATCGCCGTCTCGCGCAAGCACTTCGATCTGCGCCAGGATGCCGGCGCGTGGGTCGTCGTCGACCGCGGCTCGGGCAACGGCACCCTCGTCAATGGCAACCTCGAGGATCAGCCGTTCGTGCTCGCGAACGGCGACGTGATCGAGATCGGCAACACCGTCTTCCGCTTCGAGCAGGCGAACGCGCCGCCGCGCGCCGCCCGGCCCGCACCGATCGCCGGCCGCTACGACATCGCGCCCGACGAGGAGGAGCCGTCGACCATCGCCGGCAAGCCGGTGCGCAGCGACGAGATCGCCACGCCGATGCAGGTCGCCCCGCCGCCGCCGCGGTCCCGGCCGAAGACCGCGCCGCCGCCGGCGCCGCTCCCCCGCCTCCGCAACGGCGCGCCGTCGACCGCGCCGCCGCCGATGAACCCGCAGGCGGCGTACGCCGCGGGCGCGCGACCGGCGGCCGGCGGGCTGCCCGGCCTGTCGCCGCCGCTCGGGCCGCTCGGGCCGCTCGGGCAACCCGGGAAGCCGAGCGCGCCGATGAATCCGCTCGCGCAGCAGCAGCAGCCGATGCAGCAGCCGCAGCCGATGCCGATGCCGCAGCGCTCGCACCCCGGCACGCGCCCGCCGCCGTCGCAGTCGATGCAGCCGATGCAGCAGCAGCCGCTGGCCTCGCAGCCGATGCAGCAGCGCTTGCCGCAGCCCTCGCTCCCCGGCATGCGCCCGATGCAGCAGCCGATGCAGCAGCCGATGCAGCAGCCGATGCAGCAGTCGCAGTCCATCCCGCAGCCGCTGCAGCCGCAGCCGGGCACGCTGCCGATGCCGCACCTGGCGCGCACGTCCATGGGCCCGCAGGGGCCGGCGATGCTCGGCGATCCGATGGGGGGCCGGCCGTCGTCGCTGCCGTCGACGATCCCGGGCCAGGGCCCGCCGCCTTCGCCCTCGCACCCGAACATGCAGTACGGCTACCCGAGCGTCGCCGAGATGGTGCAGCACGGGCCGCAGATGCTCGTCATTGGCAACGGAGTACCGCGCGACGCGACGTCCACCGCGCTCGTGCAGCCCACGCCGTTCGGCATGGTGCCCTCGGTCTCGGCGCCGACGTACGCGGCGGCGCCCCGGGTCACGCGCAAGACGAAGCTGCTCCTCGCTGGCGCCGGACTGACGCTGCTCGCCGCGATCGCGACGATCGCGATCATGAAGGGCGCCGGCGGCAAGAGCGCCGAGGAGAAGCCCGACGGCGACGGCAGCGACACCGAGACCACCGCGGACGATCCGAAGCAGCAGTCGGGCACTTCGCCCGAGGGCGAGACGCCCGACGGCGAGAAGCCCGACAGCGGCAAGAGCGGCCCGGCGAAGATCGCGCAGAAGACCGAGCCGCAGAAGACCCCGGCGCCCGAGCCGCAGAAGACCGAGCCAGCCAAGACCCCGGCGCCCGAGCCGCAAAAGACCGAGCCGCAGAAGACCGAGCCAGCGCCCGAGCCGCAGAAGACCGAGCCAGCCAAGACTCCAGCGCCCGAGCCGCAGAAGACCGAGCCGCAGAAGACCGAGCCCGCCAAGACCCCGGAGCGCGAGCCGGCGAAGACCCCGGATCCGCCGCGCAAGGACCCGCGGCCGACGCCGACGCGGACCACGCCCACGCCGCGACCGACGCCGACGCGCACCCCGCCGCGGCCCACGGTCGCCGTCGCCTCGAAGGCGGACACGGCCGCCGCGCGCGCCCGCGCGGGCGAGCTCTACCGGCAGCGCAAGTTCACCGAGGCGGCCAGCGCGCTGAGCCAGGCCGCCGCGGGGCTCTCCGGCTCCGAGGCGTCCGATCTCCGGACACAGGCGTCCGTCTACCAGCAGCTCGGCGTCGCCTACAACCGCGGTATGTCGCCGGGCGCCAAGCCGAGCGAGGCCTACAACGATCTGCGGCGCGCGCTCAACCTCGACAGCGGCAGCGCGGGCGGCGAGTTCACGGCGGAGATCAAGGCGAAGCTCGCGCAGGTCGCGCCGAAGGCCGCGATGTCGTTCTACGTCCGCAAGGAGTACGCCCAGGCGTCGGCCGCGGTGAAGACCGCCGAGGGCAACGGCGTCTCGAACGGCGACACCAAGCTCGTCCGCGACAAGCTCGAGCAGGCCGCCAAGGAGCTCTACGACCAGGCCGCCAAGGAGATCAACTCGAACCCCGAGGCGGCGAAGGCGAAGCTCCGGCAGATCAAGGGCATGGTCGACGGCAAGAGCCCGACGCTGCAGAAGGCCAACCAGCTGCTCGGCGCGTCGTAGCGCCGCGCGGGGCTTCAGTCTCCGCCGACGAGGCCGGCGATCACGCGCTCGAGCCGCTCGAACTCGAACGGCTTGTCGATGTGCGCGTCGGCGCCGTAGATCGGCGAGGTCAGCTCGTTCACGTGCTCGCCGATCGCGGTGACCATCACGATCTTGATCGACTGCGTCACCGGATCCTGCTTGAGCGCCCGCGCGACCTCCCAGCCTGACTTGCCGGGCATCATGACGTCCAGGAGCACGAGATCCGGAAGCTCGCGCTTGGCGCGCTCGAGCGCGAGCTTGCCATCGCTCGCCGTGACGATCCTGTACCCGCGCGCGCCCAGGCGCGTGGAGAGCATCGAGACGATCTCGGGATCGTCGTCGACGACGAGGATGCTCGCCACCGGCCGGTCCTTGGTCATGCCGTGACGCTACGCGCGCGGACCGGGGGCGTCAACCGTCCTCAACCGCCCTCGCCGGCCCTCGCCGGTCCGCGCCCTCGCCGGACCGCGCCGCCCGCGCCCGCCCGCGCCGTGGTACCCCAGGTGCGTGCGGCGCTGGATCTGGGTCGCGATCGCCGTCGTCGTCGGCGTGGCCGCCTACGCGATGCTCGGCGACGTGCGCGACGTCGGCGCGCGGCTCGGCGGCTTCGCGTGGAGCGCGTTCGCGCTCGCCCTGGCGCTGGCGCTCGGGAACTACGCGATCCGCTTCGTGCGCTGGGAGCTCTACCTCCGCCACCAGGGCGTGCGCGTGCCGCGCGGGACGAGCGCGCTCGTGTTCGGCGCCGGCCTGTCCCTCTCGATCACGCCGGGCAAGGTCGGCGAGCTCGTGAAGAGCTTCCTCCTCCGCGAGCTCTGCGGCGCGCCCGCGACCCGCACCGCGCCGATCGTCATCGCCGAGCGGATCACCGATCTGACGGCGCTGCTCGCGCTGGCCGTGATCGGCGTCGCCGCCTACGGCATGCACGCGACGATCGTCGCCGTCGCGGGCGGGCTCGTCGCGGGCGGGCTCGTCCTGCTCGCGTGGCCGCGCGCGGCCCGCGCGCTGCTCGCGCTCGTGACCCGGCCCCGCCGCCTGCAGCGGTTCCGCGCGCCGCTCGGCGAGCTGTACGATGGCCTCGCCGGGCTGTGCCGCCCCCGGCTCCTCGTCACCGCCACGGCCCTCGCGATCCCGGCGTGGGCCGCCGAGTGCGTCGGCTTCGCGGCGATCGTCGGCGGGTTCCCCGGCGCGCACGTGAGCCTGCCGCTCGCCATGGTGATCTACGCGTCGACGACGATCGCGGGCGCGCTGTCGTTCCTGCCGGGCGGGCTCGGGGTCACCGAGGGGGCGATGATCCTCCTGCTCGTCGAGAGCGCCGCCGGGCTCTCCGACGCGGCCGCGTTCGACGCCACCCTCCTGACCCGCCTCGCGACCCTGTGGTTCGCCGTGGTCCTGGGCCTCTTCTGCCTCGCCATCGCCCGCCGTAAGATCGCCCGCCGCGCCTGACTGGCTATACTGCCGGCATGTCCTCGGTAGGCGTCGAATTCGACTTCGCGCGGTGGCTCGCGGCCCGTCGCAACAAAGATGAGCAGGAGGCCCGCGAGGGCGCCGCGTACGCGTTCGCCAACGAGCGCCGGTTCCGCCGCACGCTCACGCTGGCGCGCCCGGTGACGATGGCGCTCGAGGCCACCACGCGGCTGTGGCGCGACGTCGCGCGCACCGAGCTGCTCGGGACGGCCGTGAAGGTCACCGATCAGCAGTACCCGCGCGTGTGGCGCGCCGCCAAGCTCGCCGGCGAGCGGCTGCGCGTGCGCGTCCCGCCGGTGTTCGCCGCGCCGGGCTCGGGCATCAAGGTCAAGGTGCTCGGCACCGAGGACGCGCCGCACCTGATCGTGAACCTCGAGGTCGCCGAGCGCCTCGACGAGACCGAGCTCGTCGCGGCGATCGCCCACGAGCTGGGCCACGTCCAGAACGGCCACATCCTCTACGCGACGGCCCTCCATTACCTGTCGAGCGCGGCCGTGTTCTTCGTGCGCTGGATGGTGCAGCCCGCGATCATGACGCTCCAGGCGTGGTCGCGCCGCGCCGAGGTCACGTGCGACCGCGCGGCGCTGCTCGCGCTGCGCGACCTCGACAAGACGCTCTCCGCGCTCGTCAAGCTCGAGCTCGGCGTCGAGAAGGGCGCGACGTTCAATGCCGAGGAGTACCTGAAGTCGGTCGGGGACGCCAAGCAGGGGGGTATCAAAGGCGGCATCGGGCGCTACGCGGAGCTGTTCCGCGCGCACCCGTACATGCCCAAGCGCGTGGCGGCGCTGCGGCTGTTCGCCGACTCGGCGCTGTACGCCAAGGTCATCGGGCAGGATCCCGCGGGCAAGCTCAGCCTGCCCGACGTCGACAAGCAGGTCGGCGATCTGATCTCGGTGTTCTAACCGCCCGCCGCGTTCGCCCGTCCCGTCCCCTCGCCGTCCCTCGCCGTCCCTTGCCCCAGAATGGACCCGCCATGATCCTCCTCGAACACCACAAGCAGGCCAAGCGCGAGATCGTCGCGCGGCTCGCGCAGCTCGCCGACGTCGCCGAGGGCGTCGGCATGGTCACGCTCGCGCGGGACATCCGCACCACGCGGATCCCCAAGCTCGAGGCCGAGCGCTTCCACCTCGTCGTGCTCGGCGAGTTCAACCACGGCAAGTCGACGTTCGTGAACTCGCTGCTCGGCGCCGACATCCTGCCGACCGGCATCACGCCGACCACCGCCTCGATCAACCACGTCGTGTGGGCCGAAAAGCCCGCCGCGCGCGTGATGATGGCGAGCGGCGAGAGCAAGTACATCGAGCCGTCTCAGATCAAGGACTGGGTCACCGTCGCGGGCGGCAAGGCCGCCGAGGTCACGTACGTCGAGCTGGGCTACCCGAGCGAGCTCCTCCGCAACAACGTCGTCCTCGTCGACACGCCGGGCGTCAACGACCTGAACGAGCAGCGCGCCGAGGTCACGTACGGCTACGTGCCGCGCGCCGACGCCGTCGTGTTCCTGCTCGACGCCGGCCAGGCGCTCAAGGACAGCGAGCGCGAGTTCCTCCGCAGCCGCGTCCTCGAGAGCGCGCGCGACCGGCTGATCTTCGTGCTCGGCAAGATGGACATGCTGTCGTCCGACGAGCGGACGGCCGTCCTCGACTACGTGCGCGGCGGCCTCGCCAAGCTCATGCCCGAGCCGGTCGTGTTCCCGCTCTCGGCGAAGGACTGGGCCAAGACGAAGGACCCGACGAGCGGCATGCCCGAGCTCATGCAGTACCTCGAGCGGTTCCTCGCGCGCGACCGCGCCCAGGTCATCCTCGACAACGCCGCCGCCGACGCCACCCGCACGGCCGCGTACCTCCAGAACAACCTCGGCGTCCGCATGCGCGCGTACGACCTCGACCTCGGCGAGCTCGAGACGCGGATCAAGGCCGTGCGCGAGCAGCTCGACACCTCGAAGCGCAAGCTCGACGAGCTGCACGTCCGGATCGACGCCGACGCCGGCTCGATCAAGAACCAGGTCGCGCTCGATCTCGAGCAGTTCGCGAAGGCGTTCGTCGCCGCGCTGCCGGCGCAGATCGACGCCAACGACGCCAACGACATCAAGGCGTACCTGCCCGCGTTCATCGAGGACAAGTTCAAGGAGTGGTCCGAGGTCGAGGGCGACAAGCTCGGCGCGATGCTCGAGCACCTCGCCGAGGAGGTCATCCAGATCACGAACGAGAACGTGGCCGCCGCCGCCGCCACGCTCGCCGAGCGCCTGGGGCCCGGCGACACGCAGGTCGACATCACCGTCGACAGCTTCAAGTACGACGTCGGGATCTACGCGGTCGGCGCGCTCGGCACGACAGTGATGCTGTTCGTGAACGCGCTCGTCGGCGGCCTGCTCACGCTCGCCGCGCCGATCCTCGCGATCGTGCTGAAGTCGAAGATCGCGGGCGACATCCGCATCCAGGCCAAGGAGAAGGTGCCCGCCGCCGTGCTCAAGGCCGCCGAGGCGATGCAGCCGCACTTCGACAAGGTGATCGACGACTTCGCCCGGCGGCTGTCCGAGTTCGTCTCGAACGCGGGCAACACGCTCTACAAGGGCATCAGCGAGATCCTCGATCGCACGATGGCCGAGCGGCGCGAGCACGGCACCGAGATCGACGGGCTGCGCACCTCCACGACGACGCAGATCGCGCAGGTCGCCGCCACGAAGCACGCGCTCGGCCAGCTCCGCGAGGGGCTGTGGGCGACCGACGACGAGACCGCCGCCTCCGCCGAGAGCGCGGAGGGCAACGCGCCCGTGCCGCCGTCCGGCGACGCCTGACCGGGCCCGACCGGGCCCGACCGGCGTGACCGGGCCAACCGGCGTGACCGGGCCTCACCGGGCCGCACCGGCGGCCGCACCGGGGACCGCTGCCCACTGGGCACCGGGACGGGCTGTGGGCACCCGGAGGGGCCATCCCCATGGCCGACGCCGGGCCGCCTCGCTAACGCCGTGAGATCGCAGCGCCCGCGCCGCGAGCGGCCGCTGGCAGCGCGCTTGCTGTGCATGCGCGTCATGCGCACGGCCCTGCCCACCTCGATCCTCGCCGCGTCCCTCACCGCCTCGCTGCTCGTCGGCTGCAGCCCATCGACCAGCGACGACCTCGAGCCGGTCGGCACGCAGGAAGATCCGGTGCCGGCCAAGACGGGGCCCTACCAGCTCGTGTCCACCGTCGACTTCACGGTCGAGGCGATCCTGCCGCCCCAGATCGAGGAGGTCGTCGTGACCCTGCGCACCTTCTCGACGAACCCCGCGAAGGCGATCCTCGATCTGGCCGAGCGCCGCGGCGTGCCGGCCGTCGGCATCCTGCGCGCCGCGCTGCCCGGCACGCTCGAGGACAAGCTCGAGGAGTGGATCAACGGCGAGATCACCAAGCTGAAGATCGCCGGCAAGCCGATCACCGCGTACGCCGGTGAGATCGCGATGCTCGCCGAGATCGCGCTGACCCAGTTCGCCGTCGACAGCGAGCTCGACCTCAGCGAAGGCGGGATCAGCTCGCACCGCATCACCGGGCTCGATCTGCACCCGGCGGGCATCGACTTCCGCCTGCCGATCGGCGGGCTCGCGGGCGACATCCTCACGCAGGAGCCGGACATCACGCTCGCCGCCCGCGGCGCGCTCACGCTGGGCGATCAGCACTTCGGGCTCAACTACGGCGAGTACGCGTGGCAGGGGCTCGAGGCCGCGTCGACGGTCCTCTTCGGCCAGGGCATCCGCCCGACGCTCGGCAAGGTCATCGACTGCCCGGCCCTCGCCAAGACGATCTCGGACAAGTGCCTGCTCGGCGTGTGCGTCGGCCACGAGACGGAGCTCCGCCAGATCTGCACCGGCGGCCTCGACGCCGTCGTCGACTTCGCGCACGACAAGCTCGCGGCGATGCGGCTCGACGTCCTGCACTTCGCCAGCGGCGCCGCGCGGCTCGTCGATGACGACGGCGACGGCGTGGGCGACCGCATCGAGGGCGGCGTGTGGCAGGCCGAGCTGAACCTGGGTCTGGGCCTGCGCCACGCGCCGGCCACGTTCACTGGCTCGCGCTGACGCCGCCTCCTCGTCCCGCCGGCTGATCGATCCGCCGGCTGCCGCGCAAGCCTGGGACCGCTTCCTCCGATGCCCGCGCCGCTCAGCGCGGGCTTTTTCGTTTGGAAGGCCGTTTCGCGCCGCGCACTTGGACCACCGAGGAGAGGGGACCGCACACTGCCGTGGGCAGCTACGTCCATCGCCAGGGGGGAGACCACCCCACGCACGGGTTTCTGGCCAGCTCCTCAACCACGTGAAGTCTCGATCCCATCGGTGAGGCTGATCTCTGGCAGAGGGCTTGCTGAATAGCTCGTCCATCATGAGCAGCCGCAGCGTCCTCTCGTCCTCGATCCTCGCCACTTCGCTCGCCACCTCGCTCCTCGTCGGGTGCACCGACGCCGAGCCCAAGACCGGACCGTACCGTGTCGTCAGCACGATCGAGCTCCCGAGCGGCGCCATCCCGCAGCGCCAGCTCGACGAGATCACCCAGCCGCTCCGCGACTTCGGCACGGCCCCGGGCCCGGCGCTCATCGACTACGCCGAGCTCGGCGGCGTCGAGCAGGTCCGCGCGCTCCGCTCCGGCATCCCGCTCGTGCTCGCGAGCCGGCTCGAGGGCTGGATCAGCCTCGAGATCGCGAAGGCCCAGGTCGATGGCAAGCCGCTCGCCGAGTACTTCGCCGCGATGAAGATGGTGGGCGGCGCCGAGCTGGCCAAGCTCAACGTGGAGAGCGCGCTCGACGAGGTCGCCCGCACGCACCAGATCACGGGCCTCGACCTCGGGACCGCCGGCCTCGACGTCCGGGTGCCGTTCGAGAGCGTCGCCGGCGACAACCTGATGCAGCAGCCGGAGATCACGATCGCGGCCGACGGCTCGCTCTCGCTCGGCGAGCAGCGCTTCGGCCTCGCGTACGGCACGCACGCGTGGGACGGCATCGACGCGGCGTCGACGGCCATGTACGGCGACACCGTCCGGGGGACGCTCGGCACGTCCATCAACTGCCCCGCGCTCGCCAGCGCGGTCTCCAAGCAGTGCGTGCTCGACGTGTGCGTCGGCCACGAGGCGGACCTCCTCGCGGTGTGCGAGGGCGGCCTCGACAAGCTCGTCGCCTTCACGCGCGAGAAGTTCGGGACGATCGTCGTCGAGGAGCTGCACTTCACGAAGGGCGACGCGCGGCTCGTCGACGACGACGGCGACGGCGTGAACGACCGGATCGAGGACGGCGTGTGGCAGGCCGAGCTGAACCTGGGCCTGGGGCCCAGCACCGTCACGGCGAAGTTCGTCGGCTCGCGCTAGCTCGCTCGCTCGCGCCCCCGCTCGCTCCTCGGGCCGCTCCGCTGTAGGCTGCGCCCATGTCCCTGTGGACACGCGTGCAGCGGCGGATCAGCGATCTGGCCGGCGAGCTCGTGCTCGACGAGTACCGCGACCAGCTCGATCAGGCGCAGGATCTGCTCGCCGGCGGCCGCGCCGCCGAGGCGATCGACATCCTCGAGGCGCTGCTCCTCGCCAAGCCGGACCACGGCCAGGCGCTCGTCACGCTCGGCAACGCGCGCCTCGTCGCCCGCGAGCCGGAGCGCGCCCGCGAGGCGTTCGAGCTCGCGCTCCGGCTGCGCGCCGGCGACCCCGCCGCGCTCGTGGGCCTCGGGCTCGCGCTCGTGACGCTCGGGCGCCCCGAGGCCGCGATCCAGCCGCTCGGGCGCGCCGTCACCGAGGCCGGCGGCGATCGGGCCATCCTCGCCGAGGCGTACCGCGGCCTCGGCATGGCGTGGCGCCGCGCCGGTGACCTCGACAAGGCCGTGCGCGAGCTGCGCAAGTCGGTCACCGAGGACGGCGGCGATCCAGAGGCCCGCGCGGCGCTCGGCGAGGCGATCGTCGCCGACGGCGGCGTGCTCGACGAGGCGATGCGCCACCTCGAGCGCGCCACCGCGGGCGACCCGCCGCCGCCGCCGCTCGCGCTGTACGCGCTCGGCCGGATCGCGCTCCTCGAGGACGCGCCGGCCGTCGCGGGCGAGCGCCTCGAGCGGGCCCGCGCGCTCGCCGCGGCCGACGAGACGCCGCTCGGGCTGCAGATCCGGCACGACATCGCGCTCGCGCAGGGCGACGCCGCGCTCGCGCAGGGCGACGCGATGCGCGCCCACCACTTCTACCTCGAGTCGCTCGCGGGCGGGCCGCGGCGGCCGGAGCTGCACGCCAAGATCGCGGCGGCCCACCGCGCGATCGGCAACCTCGACGCCGCGCTCGTGAGCTTCGATCGCGCGCTGTCGCTCGGCGCCGGCACCGACGTCCTGCGCGCGGCGCTCGACACCGCGATCGCGGCGGGCGACACCGGCCGCTCGCTCGCGTGGAGCAGCGATCTGCTCGGCGTGGATCCGGAGGACGTGCGCGCCCTCGTCGCGCGCGGCATCGCGATGGTCGACTCGGCGCCGGAGGCGGCGCGCGCGCTGCTCGAGCTGGCGGCCGCCCGCGACGACGTCGACGGCCACGTGGCGCTCGCGCGGCTCGCGCTCCCCGGGGATCCGGCGCGCGCCGCCGCCGCGGCGAAGGCCGCGCTGCGCGCAGATCCGCACCACGCGCGCGCGCGGCAGATCCTGACGGAGGCGCACGCCGCGGCGCTCGGCGCGCCCGGCGCGGAGATCGCCGACCTCGCGAAGTTCGTCGAGCGCGTCGTGGAGAGCCGGCGCGAGCTCGGCCACCTCGTCGGCGACGTCGCGCGCGCCGCGGCGAGCCTCGATCAGCCGCTGCTCGTCACCGTCATGGGCGAGTTCTCGAGCGGCAAGTCGTCGTTCGTGAACGCGTTCATCGGCGCCGACGTCGCGCCGACCGGGATCACGCCGACCACCGCGACGATCAACGTCGTGCGCTACGGCCGCGAGCGCGGCGGGCGGATCCTCACCGCCGACGGCGCGACGCTCGAGCTCGGCTGGGACGCGATGCTCGCGCACCTGCGCGCCCTGACGCCGGAGGCCGCGCGCGGCATCGACCGCGTCGAGATCCTCGTGCCGCTGCCGCAGCTCGAGAAGATCAACATCGTCGACACGCCGGGCCTCAACTCGATCCAGCCCGAGCACGAGGCCACCGCGCGCGCGTTCATCGCGAAGGCGGACGCGATCGTCTGGGTGTTCACCGCCGCGCAGGGCGGCAAGGCGAGCGAGAAGAAGGCGCTGCGCTCGATCCGCGACGAGGGCAAGCGCGTGCTCGGCGTGCTCAACAAGGCCGATCAGCTCTCGGTGGACGAGACGGCCGAGCTCGTGACGTTCATCCGCGGCGAGCTCGGCGACCTCGTCGAGGCGATCGTGCCGTTCTCGGCGCGGCGCGCGCTCGCGTGGAAGCGGGCGCCGGAAGCCGCACCGGGAGCCGGGGCGCCCGGTGCCGGGGCGCCCGCGTCCGGCGCCGTGGCCCCCGGCGCGCTGCCCGACGGTAACTGGGCCGCGCTCGCCGGCGCGCTCGAGGAGCGGTTCTTCCAGCAGGCGCGCCAGCTCAAGCGCGACGCCTGCGCGCGGACCCTGCGCCACGTGATCGGCGAGGCGCAGCGCATCGGCGACGCCGCACGCGCGCGCGCGACCACCGCCGCCGCCGCCGCGCGCGCCGGGCGCGATGAGCTCGCCGCCTCGGCGCGGACGTTCGCCGACGAGACCGTGCTCACCGAGCGCAAGCTCCTGTCGGACCTGACCGCGGCGCTCTACCGGCGCGCGGCGCGCGAGGTGCTCGATCTGGTCCGCCCGCGCCGGCTGCCGTTCTCGTCGCACACGGCGACCGCGGCCGATCGCGACTATTTGATCGCGCTCCTGTCGGCCGGGTTCGAGGCGGCGATCGACGCCGGGCGACGCCGCGTCGCCGACGACCTGCTCGCCAGGAGCCGCGCCGCCGACGGGGCCGCGCGCACGCTCGCCCAGGCGCTCGGCGCCGACGTCGTGGGCGACCTGCAGCGCGCCGCCGAGGACCGGATCGGCCTCGTGCTGTCGCGCGTCTTCGACCGGGCGCGCGCGTATCTGCGCGGCTTCCTCGAGGGCGGCTACGTCGAGTCGTTCTTCCGCAACGACGTCCCGCGCCTCGAGCTCGAGGAGGACTCCGTCTACCACGCGCTCGTGCGCGGCGCGCCGGACCTCGATCACGAGCTCGGCGAGCCGCTCGAGCGCGCCGCGACCGACGCGCTGCTCGTCCTGGCGCGCCGGCTCGAGCACTGGGGGGCGCGCGCCGATGTCCAGGCATTCGATCTTGAGGTGGGCGTTGGCCGCGCGCTCGAGCTCGCGGCCGCCCGCGTCTGAGCCTGAGCCCGCGCGGAGCGCAGGCGGCAGGGTTGTACGTGATCATCGCCGCGTCTATGATGCGCTCGCGCTCGATCCTCCTCGGGAAGCCTCGCACATGGCCGAAACCCGCCCTCCCCGCCGCACGCCGCGCCCAGGACCGCCGTCGCGGATCACGCTCGGGATCGATGAGGCCGGCCGCGGCCCTGCCGTCGGCCCGATGGTGATGGCGGCCGTCGCGCTCGACAGCAAGGCCGCCGCCGCGCTCTCGCGGGCCGGGCTCACCGACTCGAAGAGCTTCGGCGCCGGCGAGGACGCGCACGCGGCCCGCGTCGCGCTCGACGAGCAGATCCGCGCGCGCGCGAGCTTCGTGATGACGATCGAGGTCGAGCACACCGAGATCGACGAGCGCGTCGCGCGCAACGAGCTCAACGTGCTCGAGCGCGAGCTCGCCGTCCGGCTCGTCGAGCGCGCGCAGGGCGAGGTCGCCCGGATCGATCGGATCATCGCTGACGGGAAGCGCATGTTCCTCGCGCTCTGCCAGCGCTTCGAGCGCTTCGAGTCGCTCGACCGCGCCGAGGAGAAGCACGCCTCCGTCGCCGCCGCGTCGGTCGTGGCGAAGGTGCTCCGCGATCGGCGCTTCGACCAGATCCGCCGCCGCTACGAGGAGGAGCTCGGCCCGATCACCGGCGGCGGCTACGCGAACGCCGCGACCCGGCGCTGGGTGCGCGCCTACTGCGAGCGGTACGGCCGCCTCCCCGACGAGGCGCGGCGCTCGTGGCCGCACCCCTACGTCGAGGACCTCATCGGCCCGCTCACGGCCCCGACGCCGCAGCTCGCGCTGCTCTGACCGCGCCCGGTCCGCGGATCGAGCTTCCGCGGCGAGGGCTGGGCTCGACGGCCACCGGCGGCGCTACTGCACGCAGCGCTTCACCGCCGCGCTGCTCTCGACGTGCGCCTTGTAGTACGCGGCGTCGAGCTTGCGGATCTGGGCGGTGATCGCGCGGACCTGGGCGCAGTCGCCACGCGCCGCGGCCGCCTGCGATCGCTTCGCGAGCTGGGCCAGCGTCGGCGCGGACGTGTCCGTCGTGGACTCGGCATCAGCCGCGTCGGCGGCGATCGCGAGGTCGTTCTTCTCCGTCGCGCCCGCCGCCTTCGGCGCACCCTGCGGCCGCGCCGGCGCGGGCTTCGTCGTCGGTGCCGGCGCTGGCGGCGGCGGCGGCGCTGGCTGTGGCCCCCCGGTGGCCGGCGGGCGCGCGTAGTCGCGCCCATCAGCGACGGGCGCGCGATCGTCGCGGCGCCCGGTGTTGCCCGTGGCAGCCTCGCCGGGCGCCGAGGCGCCACCAGCGCCACCGGTGCCACTGGCGGGCGCGACCGACTCCGGCTCGCTCGACGGCGGCGTGAGCTTGGCAGGCTCCGCCGCCACCATCGCCGGCCGCGGCACCGGCCGCTTCGGCTTCGGGTCCGCTGGCGTCGTCACCGGCGCGGGCGACGCGGGCGCCTCGACTCCATCGCCAACGCGCGCCGTGCTCGCGCTCCCTGCGCTCGCGCTCGCGCTCGCGCTCCCCGCCATCGGCGCCGCCGCCATGTCTCGCGCCTGGTCCGCCGGCTCGCCCTCCGTCGCAGCTGCGCCCTGCGCCGACGCGCCCCGCGCCGACGCGCCAGCCCGCTGCTCGACTGCCCGTTCGTCTGCCCGTTCCATCGATGGCGTCGCGTCGAACGTCTCGCGCCGCGCGCCGATCACGATCGCGCCGCCGAGCAGCACGACCACCGTGGCCATCGCGAGCACCGGCGGCCGCCGCATCGCCGCGAGCACGCGCTGCCACCACGGCTCCCGCGGCCGCATCTCCTCGGCCTTCGCGTGCGCCGCTGCCATCAGCGCGGCGAGCCCGCCCGACGACGGCTCCTCGTCGCGCATCGACAGCCACACCGCCCGCATCGAGCGGAGCTGCGCGTCCTCGAGCTCGCCCGCGCCAGCGCCCGGCCCGGCGTCGCCGTCGCCGTCGCCGTCGCGACCGCCGCCGTACTCCTCGTGCTCCAGGGTCGTCACGGCACGGCCTTCGCCAGATCCTTGTACTCGTCGAGCTCGAGCCGCAGCTTCTCGAGCGCGTACCGCATGCGGCTCTTGACCGTGTTCTCCGGCACGCCGACGACGTCCGCGATCTGCTTGAACGGCATGTCGAGGAACTCGCGCATCAGGAACACCTCGCGCTGCTCCTCGGACAGCCCCCCGATCGCGCGCTGCATCGTCGCGTGGAGCTGCTTGTTCACTGATTTCCGATCGCTCGCCATCTCGTTCGACGGGATCACATCCATCAGCGTGCCGCTCTCGTCGCTGCTGTCCATCGGGGCATCGAGCGAAGCGTGCTTGCGATGTTTGCGTCGCCTCGTCTGGTCAACGCACAAGTTCCGCGCGATGGTGTAAAGCCACGTCGTAAATTTGGCCTGCCGCTTGTACGCCTCCGCGCCCTTGATGACGCGCATGAAGGCTTCCTGCAGCAAGTCTTCGGCGGTCTCTTTGTCGCCGATGAAGCGGAGGATGAAGTTGTAGACGGGCTTCCTGTGGCGCGACAGGAGCACCTCGAAGGCGCGGACCTCGCCCTTCTGGTACATGACCATCAGGTCTTCGTCGGCGGTGTCGTTGAACATTCGGGTGCGCTAGGTCTGCGACTTCGTCCGATTTTCGGCGCCACACTATCCCATCAGCCGCCCGCGGACAAACGGGGCCCCACCGGAACGCCGCCATCATAGACCCCTTACGGGGCCTGGCACGTTGGACAGAAATACGTCGCCCGCCCCCCCTGGACGGACCTGCGGATGAGCCCCTGGCACCGCGGGCAGGGCTTCCCCTCGCGAGCATAGACCCACAAGAAGTCTGCGTTCTCGCCGGCCGCGCCGTCAGCGTCGACGAAGTCCGAGAGCGTCGTGCCGCCGTTCTCGATCGCGGTCCCGATCACCTCGCGGACCGCGTCGGCCAGGCGGCGGGCGCTCGCGGCCGTCAGCCGGCGCGCGCGCCAGGTCGGGCGGAGCTGCGCGCGCCATAGCGCCTCCGAGGCGTAGATGTTGCCGACGCCGGCGATCACGCTCTGATCGAGGAGGAACGCCTTGAGCGTCGTGCGGCTCCGGCGGCGCGCCACCTCGAGCAGCGCCGCCGGATCGACGCCGTGCACCAGCGCGTCCGGCCCGAGCACGGCGAGCGCCGGGTGCGCGCGCTCCTCGGCGCGCGCGAAGACGTCGAGCTGGCCGAAGCGCCGCGGATCGGCGAACCGCAGCTCGCGCCGCCCGAGGCTCAGCACGAGGTGCGTGTGCGTCGCGCGCGGCTCGCGCTGCGCGTGGATGCAGAACCGCCCCGTCATGCCCAGGTGGACGAGCAGCGACTCCGGCCGATCAGTGTCGAGGAGCAGGTACTTGCCGTGCCGCCGGATGTCCGTGATCTTCGCGCCGACGAGCGCGCGCAGCTTCTTGCGGGGCGGCCGCCGCTGCATGTGCAGCGGCATGCCGCTGTCCCAGACCGCGGCGATGCGCGCACCGATCGCGGGCGTCAGCGTCCGCCTGACCGTCTCGACCTCGGGCAGCTCCGGCATCTCGCCCGCTGCTTAGCAGATGCGCCCGCCAGGCCACCACACCGGCGGCAGGCGCTGTGCGGATCGGCGCCGCGTCCGGGCTGCCGCTGTATCGAGAGCTGATGCGGAAATGGCTCCGCGAAGCCCGGAGCCCGGAGCCAAGGCTGGCCACGTCTGAACGATCCCGCGGGGTCCCCCGCGCCTCGCTCCTTCGCTCCCTCGCTCACGCGCGGGGGCTAGGGGCCGCGCGAGCTGGCAGCGCCGCCGCGACCGCCGCCAGCTCGGCGATGTCGAGTGTCTCGCCGCGCCGCACGCCGTCGATCTTCGTCGCCGCGAGCGCCGCGTCCACCGCCGCCTCGTCGAACACGGCCCGCAGCGCGTTGCGCAGCGTCTTCCGCCGCTGGCCGAACGCGGCGTGGACGACCGCGGAGTAGTGCGCCTCATCGGCGATCGGCACGCGCGTCCCGGCGCCGGGCAGCGGCGCGAAGCGCACCACCGTCGAGTCCACCTTCGGCGGCGGCGCGAACGAGCCGGCGCTGACCCGCGCCACCGTCGACACGTCGACGTACGTCCGGATCATGACGCCGAGCGCGCCGTACTCCTTCGTGCCCGGCGACGCGACGAGCCGGTCCGCCATCTCCTTCTGGATCATCACGACCGCGCGCCGGAGGTGCGCGCGCGCCTCGACGATCTTGAACAGGAGCGGCGCGGCGATGTGATACGGCAGGTTCCCGCACACGGAGATCGCGTCGCCGCGCCACTTCGCCGCCATGCGCAGGTCGTAGCGGAGCGCGTCGGCGTCCTCGATGTCGACGTTGTCGACGCCCGCCAGCTCGGCGCGCAGCACGGCCAGCATGTCCGGATCGCGCTCGAGCGCGATGACCTTGCCCTCGGGGACCCGCTCCGCGAGCCGCGCCGTCAGCGTGCCGAGCCCCGCGCCGATCTCGACGATCCAGTCGTCGTCGGCGCGGACGGTCGCGTCGACGATCGCGCGGAAGGCGCGCTCGGAGATCAGGAAGTTCTGGCCGAACGACTTCTTCGCGCGCAGCCCGTAGCGGCCGAGCAGCACGCGCGCGTCCGGGAACGGCTCGCGCACGGCCGCGCCGTGCCCGTTGCCGGCGGTCACGCGCGCCTCGGCAAGGGCGCGCTCGGCGCCGCGTCGAGCGCGAGCCCGTCGCGGTCGCCCCGCGCGAGCCGGTGGTACCCCGCCGCGGCGATCATCGCGGCGTTGTCGGTGCACCGGCTCGGCGGCGGCACGTAGACGCGGAAGTCGTCCTCGGCGCCCGCGGCGCGCATCGCCTCGCGCAGCGCCGAGTTCGCGGCGACGCCGCCGCAGATCTGGACGTGCGCGAGGCCCTCGCGCCGCGCGAGCCGCCGCGTCTTGCGGACGAGCACCTCGACGATCGCCGCCTGGTAGCTCGCGCACAGATCGGCGAGCGCCTGCCCCTCGGGCACGCCGTTGGCGCGCACGTGGTGGAGGAGCGCCGTCTTGAGGCCGCTGAACGAGAACTCGGCGCCCGTCGACGCCGCGGTCATCGTGCGCGGCAGCGGCGTCGCCTTCGGATCGCCCGCGCGCGCGAGCCGATCGATCACGGCGCCGCCCGGGTAGCCGAGCCCGAGGAGCTTGGCGCCCTTGTCGAACGCCTCGCCGGCGGCATCGTCGCGCGTCGCGCCCAGCTCGACGACGCGGCCGTGCCCGTCGACGCGCACCAGCGACGTGTGCCCGCCGGACACGATCAGCGCGAGGTGCGGCATCGGCGGCGGCTCCGGCTCGAGGAAGATCGCGGACAGGTGCCCCTCGAGGTGGTGCACGCCGACGAGCGGCTTGCCCGTGACCCAGGCGATCGCCTTCGCCGTCTGGAGCCCGACGAGCAGCGCGCCGACGAGGCCCGGCGCGTTCGTGACGGCGATGCCGTCGATGTCGGCGAGCGTCCCGCCTGCGCGATCGATCGCCGCCTGCACGACCGGCACGATGTTGCGGATGTGCGCGCGCGACGCGAGCTCGGGCACGACGCCGCCGTAGCGCGCGTGCACCTCGTGCTGCGACGCGACGACGTCGGCGCGGACGTGCACGCCGTCATCGACGATCGCGGCGGCGGTCTCGTCGCACGAGCTCTCGAGCCCAAGGACGCGCATCAGTTCGGCTCGGCGAGGAGCTTCTTGATCTGCTCGGCGCGCGCGCCGGTCGGCTCGATCTCGAGGAACAGCTCGAACTGGCTGCGCGCCTCGTCGCGGCGGCGCACCGCCCACAGGATCCGGCCGCGCAGCTCGTAGATGGCAGGGTTGCGCGGCGACAGCTGCTCGGCCGCGTCGATCGCCGCGAGCGCGTCGTTGACTCGATCGAGCCGCTGCAGCGCCCGGGCGCGGACGAGGTACGCGCGGAACGACTTCTTCAGGGCCAGCGACTCGTCGGCGGCGCGCAGCGCGCGCTCGAACGCGCCCTCGGCGATCGCGTCCTCTGCCTGCTTGAGCCGCGCCTTGGCCCGCGCTGCCCTGTCCGCGCCGGAGCTGGGCTCTGCGCCGGAGCCGGGCTCTGCGCCGGAGCCGGGCGTCGCGCCAGAGCCGGGCGTTGCGCCAGAGCCGGGTGTCGCGCCAGAGCCGGGCGTCGCGCCAGAGCCGGGCGTCGCGCCGGAGCCGGGCGTCGCACCGGAGCCGGGCGTCCCGCCGGAGCCGGGCGTCGCGTCAGAGCCAGAGCCGGACGTGCCGCCGGAGCCAGAGCCTGCTGGCGGCTCCGGCGGGCCCGGCGGAGGCTCGGTCGTGGAGCCGCCGCCCGCGGGCGCATCTTGCTCCTGCGGCGGCTCGACGACCGGATCGCTCTTGCGCGTCCGCAGAAAGACCGCGACCGCGGCGAGCAGGACCGCGATGACGATCAGCACGATCGGCCCGACGCCGATCCCGCGCGTGGGCTTCGCGACGTCCTCGTCGGAAGTCGTGGTCTCCTCGGACGTCTGCTCTTCTGGCACCTCGACGGGCGCCGCGGCGGGCGCCTTGTCCGCCACGCTCGCCGGCGCCGTGCGCGCCGCGCCCGGCGGCGGTGGCGGCGCCCCGCGCGCCGACCCTGGCGCCGGAGGCGGCGTCGGCGTACGCGGCCTCGACGGTGCCGCCGGTCCGTCGCTCGCAGCTGCGCCGCTCGACGCTGCGCCGTTCGCGGCGGCGCCGCTCGACGCTGCGTCGCTCACGGCGGCGCCGTTCGCTGGGGTGCCGCTCGCGGCGGCGCCGCTCGACGCTGCGTCACCGCTCTTCGACGCTGCGCCCGCTCCAGGCGCGCTCGGCGGGCCACCGCTCTTCGACGCTGCGCCCGCTCCAGGCGCGCTCGGCGGGCCGCCGCTCTTCGACGCCGCATCCGCACCGCCGCTCGCCGCACCACCGCTCGGCGCTGCACTGTCGCTCGCACCACCGCCGCTCTTCGACGCTGCGCCGGCTCCGGGCGCGCTCGGCGGGCCGCCGCTCTTCGACGCTGCACCGGCTCCGGGCGCGCTCGGCGGGCCGCCGCTCTTCGACGACGCGCCGGCTCCGGGCGCGCTCGGCGGGCCGCCGCTCTTCAACGCTGCGCCGGCTCCG
>DATMCI010000100.1:0-36518 GCA_035558535.1 Kofleriaceae bacterium | reverse complement strand
CGAGCTGGCCGAGGCGCTCAGGAAGCTGAAGGGGACCTTCGGTTCGTAGCTGCGGAGCTGTTGCCCCGGCGCCACAGTGGCCCGGCCCAGGCGGGTCTGCGGCGGAGTCTGCGGTGGGTCTGCGGCGCCCTGGGCCGCGCTTGCCGCTCTTTCCGCCCTTTCCGCCCTCCGGCGCCGGGTTTGCCGCGGGCAGCGGGCAACGCTTGCGGTTATGCTCGGTGTCTGGTCGTCCGCGCGACCCATGCCCGCACATGACATGAAGGCGAACATCACCTGCACTGGGTGCACGCACTCGTACGCCGATACCGCGTTGTTCTGCCCCAACTGCGGCCGGCCGAAGGTGCGCGATGTTGGCGGCGACGCGCTCCTCGGCAAGGTGCTCGGCGAGCGCTTCCAGGTCCAGGAGCTCATCGGGCAGGGCGCGTCCGGGGCGATCTACCGCGCCGAGCACATCACGCTGCGCCGCAAGGTCGCGATCAAGGTGCTCCACACCGAGCTCGTGCGCGACGACCTCGCCGTCGAGCGGTTCCGGCGCGAGGCGACCACGGTCGCCGAGATCGACAACGAGCACATCGTCGAGATCCACGACTTCGGGCGGGCGCCCGACGGCCGGCTGTACCTCGCGATGGAGCTGCTCGAGGGCGAGACGCTCGACACCGTGCTCGCGCGCGAGCGCACGCTCTCGATCGAGCGCACCGCCGACATCCTGATCCAGCTCGGCGAGGCGCTGATGGAGGCGCACGCGATCGGCTACGTCCACCGCGATCTGCGGCCGCGCAACATCTACCTCGCGGTGCGCCGCGGCCGGGCGAACTTCGTCAAGCTCCTCGACTTCGGCCTGGCGAAGCTCGTCGAGACCGACGCGACGGCGGCGGCGACGAACCTCGGCATGACGTTCGGCGACGCGCGCTACATGTCGCCGGAGCAGGCGCGCGGCGACCGCATCGATCGGCGCGCCGACATCTACCAGCTCGGCTGCGTCGCGTACGAGATGCTCACCGGCGCGCCGCCGTTCGGCGGCAACCGCGTCTTCGACATCCTGACCAAGCAGGTCAGCGAGGCCCCCCAGCCGCTGCCGTCGCGGCGCCGCGACGTCCCGCTGTGGATGGAGGCGGCGGTGACGAAGATGCTCGCCAAGGATCCGGACAACCGGTTCGCGACCACGACGCGGATGGCCGAGGCGCTGCGCCGCGGACTCGAGACCGGCGAGGTGATGGACGACGAGGTGGCGCGCCGCCGCGAGAGCGTCCCGCCGCCGTCGGTGTCGCGCGTGATGCACAAGATGGGGCTCGCGGCGTCGGCGGAGCCGGCGGCGCCGGTGGCTCCGGCGGTCGCGCCTGCGCCGCCGGTGGCTCCGGCGGTCGCGCCTGCGCCTGCGCCGCCGCCGCCCGCGTCCGCGTCGTACGATGGATCGAAGACAGCGCGCGGGCACTCGGCGAGCGACGCGGCGCTGCCCGTGCAGCCGCCGGTGCAGCCGGCGTCGGCGCCTGTGCCGGCCGCGCCGGTCGTGCCGGCGTCGGCGGCAGCGCCGGTCGTGCCGCCTGCGCCGCCCGCGCCGGTCGCGCCGCCTGCGCCGCCCGCGCCGGTCGCGGCT
This sequence comes from Kofleriaceae bacterium, assembly GCA_035558535.1. Classification (GTDB taxonomy): domain Bacteria; phylum Myxococcota_A; class Polyangia; order Haliangiales; family Haliangiaceae; genus JABFXX01. Next base: position 34,924 of record DATMCI010000100.1, on the reverse strand, counting down.
GTGCCGGTCGCGGCGCCGCCCGCGCCGGTCGTGCCGGCCGCGCCGATCGTGCCGGCCACGTCGACCGTGGAGCCGCTCTCGCCGGGGCAGACCCGCCAGGGCATGGGCGTATCGGCCAAGCCCGACTCCGTCGAGCTTTTGCGCAAGCGCACCGGGACGCCCCGCCTCGGCGTGCCGGTGATGCCGGGGCCCGCGCCGGCCGCGCCGGTCGCGCCAGCCGCGCCAGCCGCGCCAGCCGCGCCAGCCGCGCCAGCCGCGCCGGCCGCGCCGGCCGCGCCGGTCGCGCCGGTCGCGCCGGTCGCGTCGGCGTCGCCGCCGGAGGATCCGTCGCAGGCGCCCGTCGCTGGCGTGATCGAGCTGTCCCGGCCCCGCGCGTCGGACGGCGAGGGAGCGGCCTCCTCGAGCTCCATCCGCCGGCAGCCCGCCGAGGAAGATCCGCAGAACATCTCGCAGGTCTGGTTCGACGAGGACGAAGCCGGCGCGAGCCGCTCCGTGCGCGTGAAGCGGAAGCGCTCGCCGAGCGTCACCGACCTGAACCTCGAGGACGAGCTGCCGCCGCGCCGCAAGCGCTGGGGGCTCCTCATCGGCGCGCTCGCGATCGCGGTCGGCGGCACCGCGATCGCGCTGACGCTCGCCGGTGGCGGCTCGTCCAGCGGCAAGCGGCAGGAGCAGCGGGCCGCGGCGCCCGCGGTCCCCGGCGACCCGACGCCGAGCACGATCATCGATTCGCCCGACGCTGGCGTCGCGGCCGCGCCCCCGGCCACGCCCGATGCCGGCGCCAGCCCAGCGTCCGCGGGGCGGACGGATCGAGATCGGGATCGCAAATCTGGTAGCGGCGGCGGCAGCGGCAGCCGCGGCACCCGTCCCGGCGCCGGGGCGAAGCCCCGCGGCGGCGACGATGCCACGTACGTCCCGCCGCCCGACGGCGACTTCCGCCGCCCCGGCGGCGGCACCGACGTGACGCCGACGCCGACGCCAACGAAAGAACCCGGCCCCAAGGGCGTCAGCGGCACCGACGCGCCGCAGGATCCGTACGGCACCCCGGACGCGCCCGGCGGCGGCACGCCGCAGAAGCAGGCCGAGTTCTTCGCCGGCGTCGGCGCGCAGCAGCTCGCCGCCGGTGACAGCGCGAACGCGGCCGCCAGCTTCAAGAAGGCGCTCGAGCTCGATCCGAAGAGCGTGGCGGCGATCGTCGGCATGGGCGAGATCGCGCTGCGGCAGGGCCTGTTCGGCGACGCGCTCGCGCACCTCCAGAAGGCCGTCCGCCTCGCGCCGCGGAACGCGCGCGTCCTCGTGCTGATCGGCGATGCGTACATCAGCCTCGGCAAAAACCAGGACGCGGCGGCGAGCTACAAGAAGGCGCTCCAGATCGATCCCGACAACGCGCGCGCGAGAGACGGCTTCAACGAGGCATCGAGCCGCGTGCCGCCGCCCAGCGACGAGTAGCCACGCCCGGCGGCGCCCAGGCTAGCTGCTGCTGCCGCTGCTGCTGCTGCTGCCGCCGCTGCTGCTGCTGCTGCCGCCGCTGCTGCTGCTGCTGCTGCTGCTGCCGCCGCCGCCGCCGTCGCCGTCGCCGCCGCCGTCGGGCGCGGCCGCGGGCGCGGCTGCGGCCGCGGCCTTCTGCTCGGCCTCATAGCGGGCTTGCTTCACGCGGCGCTCCTCGCGCTCCTCCTCGTCGGCGATCTGCTCCTTCTTGCGCAGCGCCGCGTCGGCCTTCTCGCGCTTCGCCGTGACGGTCCACGCGAGCAAGATCGAGATGTTGTAGAGGACGATCATCGGCATCGCCATCATGATCTGCGAGACCACGTCGGGCGACGGCGTGAGGATCGCGCCGATGATGAACGCGATCACGACGAACCAGCGGTTGAACTTCCACAGCCCGCGGTGGGTGACGACCCCGATCATCGCGAGGAAGTAGAGGAAGAGCGGCAGCTCGAACACCGCGCCGAACGCGAGCATCATGTCCCGCGTCAGGTCGAGGTAGGACTGCATCATCAGGATCGGCTTGTTCTCGGGCTTCGCGTAGCCGAGCAGGAAGTCGTAGAGGTTCGGCAGCACGAAGTAGAAGCAGAACACCGCGCCGCCGGAGAACATCACCGCCGAAGAGACCGCGAAGCTGACGGTGATCCGGCGCTCGCGCTTGTAGAGCCCCGGCGCGATGAACCGCCACAGCTGATAGAAGATGAACGGCGACGCGACGAAGATCCCCGCCCACATCGCGACCGACATGTTGACCCAGAACGGCTCGGTGAGCGATCCGAAGGAGAGCGCCGGATCGCCGAGCGCCGGCTTGCCCGCAGCCACGAGCGAGGCGTTCTTGGCCTCCCACGCGTCGAACACCGGCTGCCGCAGCCACGCGTAGATCTCGTCGGCGAAGAGGAAGCAGACGACGAAGCCGGCCCCGAAGAACAGCGCCGCGTTGCGGACGCGGTCGCGCAGCTCGCGCAGGTGCGAGAGGAACGGCATCCGGCTCTGCTCGAGCTCGGCGTCGCTCGGGCCCTGGGCCTCGGCGTCCTCGTCGTCGTCGTCTCGTCTGCGCGCCGTGGCCATGGGTCGCTCCGTCAGCTGCCCTTGGCGACGGTACCCGGCGCCGGCTTGATCAGCGAGGCGAGATCGTCGTCCCCGCTCGCGGGGCCGTCGATCGGATCGGGCTCGCCCGCGGTCGGCGGCAGCTTGAGCCCCGGACCCGGCGTGAGCCCGGACCCGGGCGTGAGCCCCGGACCCGGCGTGAGCCCCGGCTGGCCCGGGCTCGCCGTGGGCGCGTCGGTCGCGCCGGCGGCCACCGCCACCTCGACCGCTTCGGGCGCCGCCGCGTCGGGCGCCGCCGCCTCGGACGCCGCCGTCGCGGCCGCCGTGGCCACCGCGGTCCCCTCGCTGAGCTGCGGGGGCGGCGTGTACGGCTTCGGCCGTATCGGGGCGTCCTCGCCCCGCAGCGCGCTCTTCAGATCGCGGATCGCGCCGCCGATCTGCTCGTCGCTCTCGATCTGCTGCTGGAGCGCCCGTGATTGCTTCTTGATGTCCCGGATGCCCTTGCTGATCGACTTGGCTGCTTGCGGCAGCTTGTCGGGCCCGAGAAACAGGAGAGCTACGATCAAGATCACGATGATCTCGGTGCCTCCCATGCCGAACATGCGGGGGCAGCATACCACCCAGTCGCGCTCGCGCCCGGCCGAGGCCGCTTCAAAACTCCCGCGCAGACCGTCCGAAATCCGTCGGAGATGTCCCAGGTTGCCCCGCGACCTCGGTCGGAGCCGTGCCGCGGCGCAGCCAGAGCGGGAGCCCCGGCGCGCCCGGCGCCGCCAAAAGGCCCGTCTCGCGATCGATCGCGACCCGCTCCACTCCTCCCGGCGGTGGCCCCGGGACCGCCACCGCCGGCCGGGCCCCCTCCGCCGCGCGGATCGCCGTCATCCACAGCGGCAGCGCCGCGTGCGCGCCGTCACCCGTCGGGCCGAGCTTGTGCGCCGGATCGTCGAAGCCGAGCCACACCGCGCCGAGCGCGCGCCCGGTGAAGCCGATGAACCAGGCGTCGGTGTTGTCGTTCGTGGTGCCGGTCTTGCCCGCCGCTGGCCGGCCGAGCGCGGCCGCGGCGGCCGCCGTGCCGCGCAGGACGACCGCCGCCATCATGTCGGCGAGCTGGAACGCGATCACCGGGTCGATCAGGCTCCCGCCCTCGGCCGCGATGCGCGCGCTCGGATCGGCGCCCGCCGTCTCGGCGATCCGATCGAGGCGGCGCGCCGGATCGAGCCACGGATCCTCGGGCACCGCCGCGTCGAACAGGACGTCGTCGCCGCGCCGGATCCGCACCGCGAAGCGCGGCGCGATCGCGAAGCCGCGGCGCGCGATCACGGCGTACGCGCGCGCGAGCTCGATCGGCCGCGTGCACGACGAGCCGAGCGCCATCGGGCGGACGTCGGCGATCTCGCTCGAGATGCCGAGCCGGCGCGCGAAGTCGATCACGCGCGGCCCGCCCACCCGATCGAGCACGTCGATCGCTGGCGCGTTGATCGAGGCCGCGAGCGCGTCCTGCGCGAGCACGACGCCGCGGAACCGCTCGCCCGAGCGCGGCTTCCAGTGCACGTTCGTCCGCTCGTCGTACTCGGCGACCGGCGCGTCTCGCAGCGGGGTCCCCGGCGTGATCGCGCCCGCCGCGAGCGCGGCGCCGTAGAGGATCGGCTTCCACGCTGAGCCCGGCTGGCGGCAGCTCTGCAGCATGCGGTCGAAGCGATCCGGCCCCCAGCCGCGCCCGCCGATCAGCGCCTCGACGTAGCCCGTGCGGTGATCCCAGATGAGCGCCGCCACCTGCGCGCCGCGCCAGCGATCCGCGTGCGCGGTGGCCGCCTCCTGCAGCGCCGTGCCGAGCGCCGGCAGCGCCGCCGTCTCGATCGCGAGCCCGCCGCGCTGGCTCTCGTCCGGCAGCGCGGCCGCCACGAACGCCCGCACCTGCTCGGTGTACCAGGGCACGCGCGTGCCGTACGTCCGGCGCGGGCGCGAGAGCGCGATCGGCGCGGCGGCGGCGCGGGCGCGCGCCGGCTCGTCGATCAGCCCCGCGCGCGCCATGCGGGCGAGCACCTCGTCGCGGCGGGCGCGCGCGCGGGCCGGCTGGCGGTACGGATCGAGCCGGCCCGGCGCCTGGATGAGGCCCGCGAGCAGCGCGGCCTCGGGGAGATCGATCTCGGCGACGCGGCGATCGAAGTACGCGCGCGCGGCCGCGGCGACGCCGTACGCGTTCTGGCCGAGGAACACGAAGTTCAGGTACGTGTCGAGGATGTCGCGCTTCGCCCACCGGCGCTCGATCGCGCGCGAGAGCAGCGCCTCGCGCACCTTGCGGCGCACGCTGCGCTCGCTGCCGATCTCGCGCGGCAGGAGGTTGCGCGCGACCTGCTGCGTGATCGTGGACGCGCCCTCGACGACGCGCCCGGCGCGGTAGTTGATGAGCGCGGCGCGCGCGATCGCGGCGTAGTCGATGCCGTGGTGGCGGAAGAACCGCACGTCCTCGGCCGCGAGCACCGCGAGGACCAGGTGCCGCGGCAGCTCCTCGAGCGAGACCAGCGTGCGGTGTCCGACCGCCGGACCGTCCGCGAACGGCAGCTCGGCGAGGCGCGCGCCGTCGGCCGCGAGCACGAGCGACGTCTGCGGCGCGTACGCGCGCCACGCGGCCAGATCTGGGACGTCCGGCAGCTCGCGCGTCCAGCCGCGCAGCGTCACCGCCACGGCGAGCGCGGCGATGATCGGGACCGCGATCGCGAGCCAGATCAGCGCGAGCACCGGCAGCCGCCACCACCAGCCCCCGTCGCGCCGGTTCGCGACCCGGACGCGCCTCACCGCGCGGCCGCCTCGAAGAGCGTCATCTGGCGCGGCGGCCCGACGACCCGCGCGCGCGGCCCGAGCGCCGCCACGATCGCCTCGGCGCACGGGCCGGTCACGAACACCTCGCGCGCCGCCGTCGACTCGATCCACGCGAGCAGCTCCGCGCGACCCGCGGCGCTCGCCCACGCAAAGCCCGCGTCGGCGCCGCCCGGCCCGTCGAGCGCGCGGCCCGAGACCAGCGCCGCGGCGCGCGGCCGATCGCCGAGCGCGCGGGCGGCGCCGTCGCGATCGCCGTCGCGCCACACGATCGCGCGCGGCTCCTTGCCCGGCGCGGCCAGGTGCGGAGCGAGGTGCGGGCCGGCGCCCCCGGGCGTCGGCGGCGGCGGCGCCGCCGCGGTGCCGGCCCAGAGGCCGGCCGCCCGCCGCGCGAGGTCGCGCGCGCCGCGATCGCCAGCGAGCGGGACGCCCTCGGCGCCCAGGCACGCGGCGACCTCGAGCGCGTCGAGCGCCGTGTCGACGAACAGGACCGCGTGCCGGCCCGCGGCGAGCTGCGCGCGCGTCCACGCGAGCGTCTGCGCGATCGCGTCGGCGAGCGGCGGGAAGCGGTGGCGCTCCTCGCCGTACGGCGCCGCCACCGCGACCGCGTCGCACGTCCGCACGCCCGCCGGCTCGGCGAGCGCCTCGCGCGCCCAGATCTGCCGCGCGCGCGCCGCCTCGCCGCTCCCTGGCGCGTGCAGGCCGGGGACCTCGGTGCGCACCGGCCCCGCGTAGAGCACGCTGCGCCCGCCGACGTCGACGTGCAGCGCGGCCGCGCCCGGCCCGCGGCCCGACGCGATCAGCTCGAGCCGCAGCGTGCCGAGCGTGAACCGGCGGCGCAGCGGGACCGCCAGGTGGCCGCCGTCGCGCGCGTCGAGCAGCGCCAGCGTGAGCGGCGAGCCGACGAGCTGGCCGTGGCCCGCGCGCCCGACGCGATCCGCCGACGACACGAAGCAGACGTCGCGCCGCCGACGCGCGTCGCACCAGATCGGCGTCCCGGTGAGGTGGACGCCGTCGCGCCACCGCACCGGCGCGATCGAGCTTGCTCGCGAGCCGCGCGCCACGGCCTCACGGTGCCACCCGCGGGCGGGCCGCGCAATCGCCCGCGCGGCGACGGGCGATCGGCGATCCGGGGCTCAGGACATGTCCCGCAATCGTTGGACAGGTCTCGCCGTACGGCTCGGGGCTCACTCGAGGGCGTTCGTCGGCAGCTCGCCCGCGTACATCTGCTGCTCGAGCTCCTTGATGATGGCGACGAGCGACGAGCGCTGCGTCTCGTCGAGCTCGAAGACGAGGCCCATGCCCGGGGGCGCGCCGTCGTGCGCCAGGATCGTATGCGTGACCTTGCCGACGACCGACACCGGCTGCGGCCGGCCCGGGATCGTCACCAGCATGTGGACCTGCGACGTCTCGGGGAGCGGCTTGTCGGTGAGCAGGAACACGCCCTCCTCGTTGATGTCCTTGGTGAACGTGGAGGCCGGGCCCTCGATCGCGCCGTAGGTCACCGCGAGCCGGAGCGGCAGGCGCCGCTTCACGCGCAGGTTGAGGAGGCCGCCGCGGACGTAGCCGTTCAGGTAGTTGATCTTGTCGCGCTCGGCGGCGCCGAGCGCGACGATGAGGCCGCGCGGCTCCTCGCGGAGCCCGACCACGGTGCCGCGCAGGGTCACGAGCCAGCCGCCGACGTCGAGATCGACGCGGATCGCCGCGTCGTTCTCGACGCGCTGCTCGCTCGCGACGAAGACCGTCCAGTCACGCGGATCGAAGATCTTGATCCACTCGTGCTGATCCCGGAGCCGGAGCTCGAGCCGTTGCGCTCCCACGGCGGCATCCTAAACCAGCCCCGCGCGGCCGGGGCTACTGGACGATCACGCGGAGCGTCAGCGGCTTGCCATTCCGGACCACCTGCGCCGTGACGGCCCGCAGCGAGCCGGCGCGCGCGTAGAGCGCGGCCACATCATTGAGCGAGCGTAGCGGCTTGCCGTCGACGGCGGCGATCACATCCCCGGCGCGGAGGCCCGCCTTCGCGAATAGCGAGCCGTCGGAGACGGCGTCGACCTGCACGCCGGCCGGGGTGAACGAGGCGTGGAACGCGGTCGCGAGGGCGCCGAAGTCGGCGAGCGCGGCGTCGACCTCGCGGCGGGCCAGCACCGGATCGGCGCCGGCGGGGGCGGCCGGCGCGGCGGGGGCCGGCGTGATGGCCGGCGCGGCCGGTGCTGGCACGGCCGGTGCCAGAGCCGGCGCGGCCACCGGAGCCGGCGCGGCCGGTGCCGGCGCGGCCGGTGCCTGCACCGACCTCGGCGCGGGCGAGTCCGGCCTGATCCAGCTCGGCGCCTTCACCTCGCGGATCTCCTCGCTGTACGGATCCGCCGGGCCCGGTGCGCCCGCGCTCGGCGCCTGATACGGATCCGCCGGGCCCGGTGCGCCCGCGCTCGGCGCCTGATACGGATTGACCAGCTCGCCGCTGGTGTACGGATCCGCCGGTGCCGGCGCCTCGCCGCCGCGCGGCGACCGCAGCTTCTCGATCTGCCCACGCGCCTCGCCGCCGCGCCGGCGCCAGGGCCGATCCGGCGCCGCGAGGACGACCTCTTGCCCGCTCGCCGACAGCGTCACCTCGTCGTCGTCGATCGTCTCGACGGTGTAGATCCCGATCTTCTGGCCGACCGTGACGAGCACATGCGTGCCGACGCTCCGATCGAACAGCAGCGCCTGGTTCGTGTCTCGCAGGACCTTGACGACGCGGACCGGCACCTTCTGCCGCGGCGCGGCCGGGGCGGGCGTCGGGCTCGGCGCCTCTGTGGTCTTCACTGCGACCCGCACCGGAGCGGCGTCCTCGGCGAGCGCGATCGAAGGAGCCAGGAGAGCTGCCAGGAGGCCGACGGCGACGCGCATCAGGTCCCTCGCGGTGCAATCCGCGATCCGAAACCCACCGCGCCAAGCCGCTGAAACTCGAGACAATCTCGATGCGATTTCAGCTCGTTGTAGCCGGGCCTTCACAGCTCGCGCAGCCCGTGTCGCAAACCGTCACGCGATCTACCGGCTCGCTGTCGTCCGGCTCGACAGGCACCGCCTGAGGTTCGCCACCTCGCCTGGGCTCGGCCGAGCCCGGCGGGCCGGGCCGGGCCCGCTGGCCGGGCTCGATAGACAACGCAGGCAGCCCGGCGATCCGGCTGTCATCTGCCGGGGTCGCCGAGCGGTCGCCGAGCGGCCGCCGAGCAGCGATGGGGAGCTCAGGACTTCTTCGCGTCCTTGTCGAGCTCCGACAGATCCAGGTCCTCGAGCTCCTTGAGATCCTCCGCCGACAGGTGCCCCGCCGATGCCGGCAGGTCGTCCTTGGCGTCCTTGGCCGCGGACGCGCCCGCGTTGAGCTGCTTCGCCGTCTCGCCCTTGGGCGCCTCGAGCATGCCCATCTTGGCCTTCAGATCGGCGAGCGCGTCGTCCTCGCTGCCGCTCCCGCTCTGCTCGAGCTGGAGGAACTTCGACTCGAGCGTGTCGCCCGACAGCTCGCCGGCGAGCTCGGCGCCTGCCTCGGCCTCGGCCTCCATGAGCTGGATGCGCTCGGCCATGCGATCGAACGTGTCGAACGCGCTCGTGTCGCCGAGCCCCTGCATCGTGTTGGCGATCTGCTGCTGCGCCTCCGCGCGCTTCTTGCGCGCGATGAGGATGTTCTTCTTCCGCTTCGCCTCTTCGATCTTGTTGTTGAGGAGGCGGAGCGCGTCCTTGAGCTTCTCGACCGCCTGCTTCTGCGAGATCCATTGCTGCTGGAACTGCGTCGCGATCGTCTCGTGCTCCTGCTTTCTGGCGAGCGCCTGGCGCGCGAGGTTGTCGTCGCCGGCGCGCACCGCGACCATCGCCTTGCGCTCCCACTCCTTGGCCTTGTCGCTCTCGGCGGTGTACTGCTTCTGGAGCTTCTTCTCGTCGGCGATCGCGACCGCCACCGCCTTCTTGGCCTCGACCAGCTGCTGCTGCATCTCGAGCAGCACCTGCGAGAGCATCTTCTCCGGGTCCTCGGCCTTCGTGATGAGGTCGTTGAGGTTCGACTTGATCAGCGTCCCGAGCCTGGAAAAGATCCCCATGGGTCACAGGAGGGTACGGGATCAATCGCGGCGTTGCAACGCTCGCACCGAGCGTGATACGCCCTCGAGAACGCCCGCGCGCACGCACGCAGAGCGGCCGCACCTCGACGATGTCCGAGCAGCTAGCCGACCCCCGCAACCTCCCGCGTCACGTCGGCATCATCATGGATGGCAACGGGCGCTGGGCGGAGTCCCGCGGCCTGCCGCGGCTCGAGGGGCACCGCGCTGGCGCCGCCTCGGTCCGCGACATCACGCGCGCGGCGCGCCAGCTCGGCATCGAGGCGCTGACCCTGTACGCGTTCTCGTCGCAGAACTGGGCGCGGCCGGCCACCGAGGTCGCCGGCCTCATGCAGCTCCTGCGCGAGTACCTGACTGACGAGCGCTCGGAGATCCTCGACAACGCGATCCGCCTCGACGCGATCGGCGACGTCGAGCGCCTGCCGCCGTTCGTCCGCGACCCGCTCGACGAGCTGCGCGCCGTCTCGGCGCAGAACCGCGGCATGACGCTCACGCTCGCCCTGTCGTACGGCGGCCGCGAGTCGATCGCGCGCGCGGTGCGCGACGCGGTGCGCGACGCCATCGCCGGCACGCTGCGCGTCGCGGACGTCGACGTCGCGCGGTTCCAGGGCTACCTGCCGACGGCCGGGCTGCCGCCGCTCGACGTCCTGATCCGCACGAGCGGCGAGCAGCGGATCTCGAACTTCATGCTGTGGGAGCTCGCGTACGCCGAGCTCGTCTTCGTCGACGTCCTGTGGCCCGAGTTCCGGCGCCAGCACCTCTACCAGTGCCTCGAGGAGTACGCCGGCCGCGAGCGCCGCTTCGGCCGCACCGCGGCGCAGCTCACCTCCGACGTCGAGTCGCGGTGAGCGATCACTGACCTCGCACGGCTCGGTCTATTGACCCTTTGCGCGCGCTGCGGTTAGCTGCCCCCCACGTGGCTCTCGGCAACCTCGCGCAGCGGTTCCTGGTCGCGCTCGTCGCGGTCCCGATCCTGATCGTGATCCTGTACCTGCCGCGGCCGGAGCCCGCGTGGGCGCTGATCTTCGCGGCGTCGCTCGTCGCGATGTACGAGCTGTTCGCGATGACGCTGCCGGCGGAGGATCGCCGCCCCGCGCTCGTCATGGGCGCGATCGCGTGCGCCGCGCTCTACTGGCTCCACCCGCTCGCGCTCGCCGAGCCGTTCGGCGTCCGCCTCGATCCGCGCTGGGCGCGCCTCGGCGAGAGCGGGCCCACGATCGCGCTGTTCTGCGCCGTCGTCGTGCCCGGCCTCTACTACCTGTTCCGGTTCCGCGACATCCCGAGCGTCGCCGGGCGGCTCACCGCCACGGTCACCGGCATCGTCTACGCCGGCTTTCTGACGACGCACCTCGCGCTGTTCAAGCGCCTCGTGCCCGCGCGCGAGGGCGGCCACCTCGTGATCCTCGTGCTCCTGATCGCGTGGCTCGCCGACACCGGCGGCTACTTCGCCGGCCGCTTCCTCGGCAAGGCGAAGCTCTACGAGGCCGTGAGCCCGAAGAAGACGTGGGCCGGCGCCTACGGCGGCATCGCCGGCTCGCTGCTCGGCGTGGTCGCGATGAAGCTCCTGTTCCTCGACTTCCTCACCTGGCTCGACGTCGCCGTGATCGCGCTCGCCGGCGGCGTCCTCGGCCAGCTCGGCGACCTGACCGAGTCGCTCATCAAGCGCTCCGTCGGCGTGAAGGACTCCGGCGCGCTCCTCCCCGGCCACGGCGGCATCCTCGACCGGATCGACGCTGTCCTGTTCATCGCCCCGTTCGTCTACGGCTACCTCCTCGTGAAGTCCGCGTTCTAGGCCCGCCGTCAGGCCCGGCGTCAGTCGGCGACGAAGCCCTTCCAGCGCTGGAGGTAGCCGGCGAACGTCGGCGAGACCGCGCGCTCGTGCAGCTCGGCCATCGTGACCGGCAGCCGCTTGATGTCGGAGTCGGTGGCGTGCGGCCAGTCTGGGTTGCAGATGGCGGCGCGGCCGAGCGCGATGGCGTCGGCGCCCTTCTCGAGCACGGCCTGGGCCTCGGTGGGCGTCCAGATCTTGCCGCACGCGATCACGGCGACGTCGCGCGGCAGCGCCTCGCGGAGGAGCGTCACCGGGTGGCGGTCGGGGTACTTCGCCGAATTCCGCGAGACGTCCCACAGCGAGGCGTGGATGAAGTCGGCGCCGTCGTCGGCGAGCCAGCGCGCGACCTGGAGGTTGTCGTCGAGGTCCATGCCGCGCGCGTTGCCGAAGTCCTCGAGCGAGAGCCGCACGCCGATCGAGAAGCGCGGCGAGCAGCGGGCGCGGCAGGCGCGCAGGACCTCGCGGACGAGCCGCGCGCGCCCGGGCAGGTCGCCGCCCCAGCCGTCGGTGCGCGGGTTCATCGTGCGCGACAGGAACTGCGAGAGCAGGTAGCCGTGCGCGCCGTGGAGCTCGACGCCGTCGAAGCCGGCCGCCTCGGTGCGCGCCGCGGCGTCGGCGAACTGGCCGATCACGCGGCGGATGTCATCGAGCGTGGCCGGGCGCGGCGCGACGAACGTCGGGCTGTCCTCGGTCCACGTGCTCGCGCTCCACGGCTGCTCGCCGGTCAGCTCGCGGTCGGCGCGCACGCCGCCGTGGAACAGCTGCACCATGCACGCGGCGCCGCCTTCGTGCAGGCGCGCCGCGAGCCGGGTGAGGCCCGGGACGCACTCGTCGCGATCGACGCCGAGCTCGCCCGGCCACCCCTTGCCATCCAGCGCGACGTACGCGGCGCACGTCTCGACGAGCCCGAACCCGCCGTCGGAGCGGCGCGCGAGGAACGCGAGCTCGTCGTCGCCGAGCAGCCCATCGGCGTGCGACTGGAGGTTCGTCATCGGCGCGAGCGCGATCCGGTTCGGCAGGACGACCCCGGAGCGCAGCGAGAGCGGTTGGTGCAGCATGACCGCCGGTTATAGCGCCGCCGCGCGCCGTGGCGGCTGCGCCGTGTGCGCGCTCGCGGCGGTGCGGCTAAGATACGGGGCCATGCCGGCGAAGCTCTGCCCGATGTGCCACGCCCGCAACGTGGCCAATGAGTGGCAATGTCGCTGCGGCTACGAGTTCGGCCAGAACATCGACACGGTGCTCGAGCTATTGCGAGACCAGCGCACGAACGCGCGGATCATGCTCGTGGTCCTGATCTTCCTCGATCTCGCCGCGGTCGGCGCCGTGATCTACATGGCGATCTTCCACCGCTTCGTCGTGTACTCCGTCCTGGGCTTCGCCGCCTTGTTCCTGGCGACGCTGCGCACGGCGCGGCGGCTCGCGATCACGCGCAAGAGCCTTGCGCAGCTCTCCAGGCGCGAGCTGCCGAAGGCCGTGGTGCGGGCGCCGTAGCCACCTGGCCCGGATCATTGTGCGCCACGGAAGCGGCGCTCTCCCAGTGGGATGGGAGGAGCCCACCCTGACAGCCGTCGAGCAGACAGGTAGCCAAGCGCCGCTGTCGCGACTGCATCACCCGCAGGATCATTCGGGGGCGCGCCGGCGCCACCACGTGTGAGACGCGGGAGCGTACGACGGTGCATCGAGCGCGAGCCGCTCGGCCTCTTCCTTGAAGTCCTGGTCGACCTCGGCGTCCTCGAACTCGGCGAGCATTGCATCGACGGGGGTGTCGCGAAACGCCTCGCGCGCGAACGCGTGTTGTGAGCGCCGGTCCAGGGCGGCCTCGGCGTCAACCTCGTTCCCTGAAGGGTCGTAGAAGATCCTGCCAATCTCGAGCTGCCAGTCGCCGAGCGCGCGGCGCGCGGCTTGCACGCGCTCGGCGCGCTCGCGTGTCCATAGTCGCACTACGTCCCAGGTGGCGTTGCCTCTCGCGATCTCTTGTGCGAGTTGCTCGAAGCAGCGCATGAATCGCGTCATCGCATCGAGGCGCGCTTGCTCATCGCTCTGGAGCGACTCCGCCAGCGCCAGATCGGCGTCGTGCAGGATGGGTTCGATGGACATCAGTTGCTCGCCTTTCCGAAGGTCGCGATCGATGCATTACCGTCGGCGCTGACGCTCACGATCGCACGCATCCCTTCGGCCTCGAATACCACACTACGCGAGCCGTTCTGGTTGTGGCGCACGACCCCGTTCTTCGTGCGAATGAAGTCTCGCGCCGCCTGCAGGTACGTCTCCATCTCAATCGCTGGCGGCGGCTTGGAGGATAGCTCGCGGGCGTGCTTGTGCGCGTGGTACGCGCCATCGACATTGGTGCCAAATCCCAATGTATCCGCGATTGACTTCACGTGACCCAGGAGCTCGGCGTCCGACTTCACACCAATGTTCTTCGATCCAGCGGCTTTCGACCCCTTCTGTGCCTCCAGGTTCGTCCTCCACGCAGCGTCTGCCGCTTCGGCGCCCACCGTTGTCGGCTTCCCGTCTGTGCCGGTCTTGGTCTGCGCCATCTCCTCGAGGGCCTTGATGGTCGCTTGCTTACCCCACGCCGGCCCATCGACGTCGAAGCTCTTACCGAGCTTGGCCTTGGTGACTTGCTGGATCGCTAGCCTGGCCTCTGCTTCGGTCAGCGGGCTCCCCTTCGCGGCCTCGCGCCTCGCGAGCTCGTTCTGCAGCTCGGCCTTGGCCTCGGTGTAGATCTTGTCCCGGCGGTTCGATATCTCGGCATCGTAGAACTGGAACTCCGCGACGAGCTCGCGCGCGTTGGCGGGATTCTTGCTAAACGCCCACTCGGCCGCCTGCCTCCGGATCGTGGCGTCCTTATAGGCGCGCTCGTTGACGAGGTCCCAAAGCCGGATGGCATCGCCCTCACGCATGCCGTCGAAGATCTTGGCTCGTGGATCGCTGCGATCCATCTTGATGCTCTCCAGGATCTTGGTGATGACCTCGTTCGCGCGCGAGGCGAGCCGCGACTGGAACCGGAGGCGCGCGCCGGGTTGGCCACCCTTGGTGCTCGTCGCTTCGAAGTACTCAAAGGCCTCGACGGGGCCCTTGTTCTTGCAGACCAGGGCGAGCTTGGCGATGTCGGCATCGCTCAGCGAGCCGAGCTTCTTCGGCGAGATCTCGAGCTCGCCGTGGATGCTGATCATGTGCTCGCCGGCCGGCCTGACGTGCGTCAGCGTGGACTCGCCGAGCTGGGCGAGCAGGCGGCCCGCGAGGCCGGGCTGCGACTTCAGGGCGTCCAGGAAGGTGAGCAGCTCTTTGGGCTGGGCCTTGTAGAGCGCCTCGAATGCCAGGAGCGCGGCCGGATCGGAGAGCCCGTGCGCCTTCGCGACCTCCTCGGCGCGCGACGCGGGCGGCTCACCGCCAGCCGTGGCCACCGGCCGCGTGCGGGTCGTGACCTCGCCGGGCTCGCCGGCGCGCTCGCTGATCCGCAGCGTGCTGCCGTCGGGCAGCCTGACCTCGAACGACCGCGTGCCGTTGGTCGTGTCGGTGACGACATCGCCGATCTGGTTGGCCTTGTCCCCGGCGTAGTGGTCGCGCGCCTCGTCGAACGTCTTGCCGGGCTCGCACAGGTACTGCCCCTGCGTGATCGGCTCGAGCTTGCCCAAGAGCTCGGCCTCGCGCAGCCCGCGCGTCGCGCTCGCCAGATCCTTCTGGGCCCCCATGAGGGCGTCGTACTGCGCCGCGGTCATGCCCTGCTTCAGCGCGTGGTCCCTGCCCTTCTGCGTCAGCTCGAGCAGGCCCTCGAGGAGCTCGCGCTCGGCGGTCAGGAGCTCGCGCTGCTTCTCGAGCAGCTTTTGGGCCGCGGCTTTGTCTTTGGTGGCCTTCACCTGCTCGGCGAGGCTGGTGACCTGCTCGTACAGCGCGTCGATCTCGCGGAGTCCCTTGCCGACCTCCGCCTTGACGCGCCACCGGCCGAGCGCTGGCGCGAGCGCCTTGCCGCCGAGCGCCACGGCCATCGTGAAGATCAGGTTGTCGAGGCTGATCTTCAGGATCTCGGCCTCGCTCAGCGTCTCTCCGCGCTTGGCCTTCTCCTGGTTCGCCTCGTGGAGCGCGATGCCGTTGATCGTCGCGAACTGCGCGATCAGCTCGGCCTCCGTGAGCTCGAGCGCGAGCAGCTGCTCGAGGCCCGCGAACAGCTTCGAGATGCCCTTGAGGCCCCCGAACACCACCACGTTCTTCCCGAACTCGTGCGCGAACCCCTGCAGGGAGGGGTGCCTCTCGACGAGGAAGTAGGACAGCGTCGTGAACAGCGCGGCCTCGGTCGTCGCCGTGACGACGAAGCCGAGCACCGGGCCGACCGCGGCGGCCGCGACCGGCTCGAGCAGCGCGCCCGTGAACCCGGTGACGACCGCGACCCCGACGAGGATCGCGAACGTCATCCACGCGTCGTACTTCGCCTGGTCCTTGATCTCCTTGGCGACGTCCTGGAAGAGCTGCTTCCACTCGTCGGACTTGGCCTTTCGCTCGAGCGCGTCGGCGGCGCCCTGCTTGTCGCCGGCCTTCCACTGCTTTTGGATCGCGCTCCACTCGCCCTGGAACTTCTCGGCGCGGCCGGCGAGCGCGTCGAGACGATCGTTGCCGTGATCTCCGGTGATCGGGTTGCTCGCGAGGCTGCGGATCCAGCCAGTGGCCGACTTCGCCTCCTTCACGGCGACGAACGCCTCGTCGCAGAGGTCCAGGTTGCGCGCGGCCGCGGCACCGGTCGCGAGCTCCTGCAGCTCCTGCGTGATCCGCTCGAGATCTCGCTCCACCGCCAGCGGATTGGTCAGGAGCTTGTTGCGGACCTGCATCAGCTCGAGGCGGAGCTTTGTCTCCCGCTCGTCGAGCAGCTTCACGAACGAGTCGTCCTGGCCGGTCCGCGCGTTCTTCTGCGACGCGAGGATCGCGCGTCGGATCCACCGGAACTGCACCTCCACCCAATCCGCTGGGAACGCGAGCAGGCGCTGGTTGGCCTGGTCGAGCTCCTGCCGCGCCGTGACGACGAGGTCGGAGTGGCCGGCCGCCTTCACGAACAATGTTCCGATCTCGTGCGCGAGCTCGCGCGGCTCGGTCGCCTGGATCGAGTGGTAGAGCTTGCCGACGATGCCGAGGCCGCGCTCGCACTTGCTTGCGATGTCGAGCTGCTCGCGTATCTGCGCGTTCCACTTGTCCGCTTCGCGGAGGTCGGTCGCGTCGGCGATCTTCTGCTTGCGCTGCTCGGCGCGCGCGATCGCCTCCTGGACGTCCTTGTCGAGCGTGACCCACGACTGCGTGCTGGCCGCCACGGTCTTGAGCTGATCGATCGCCAGATCGAACTGCTGGAGCACGGCTGGCTTCGACGCCTTGGCAGCGGTGAATGCAGCTGCCTGGTTGAGCGCGGCGTCGTCCGCCTGCGGCCCGGCGAGCAGCTCGTGCGCGACGTCGCCGCCGGGCGATCCGTCGTCGTAGAGCTTCGCGTACGCACGCTCGTGCTCGGGCCGGAGCACGTGCTGGGTCGGATCGAACCCGAACAGCGGCGCCGCCGACGTGATGAGGTAGGTCAGGTGCGTGTCGCCAAGCAGCTCCTTCGCGACCTCCTCCGGCGTCGCGTCGATCGGATCGGTGACCTTGATCCAGCGCCGCGCCTGGTTGGGCGACTGCCACTGGAACTGCACCTTGCGCAGCGTGTCGGCGACGGGGTCGCCGTCGCGCGATCCATTCGGCTTGGCCTCGGCCGGAAATGCCTTCCGGTAGGCTGCGAAGTCTGGCTTGAGCGTGGGCCGCGTCAGGCTCCACAGCGCGCCGAGCACGAACCGATCGATGGGGTGTGACTGCAGGATCCCGAGGCCCGGCTGGTTGGTCTCGGGGTGCTCCGGGATCGGGACGCTCGCGTCCTTGCTGCGCTCGGCGTGATCGGCGACCGTGCGCCGGTTCCACTCCCGGATGAGGCGCGGCATGAGGCGCGCGAGCGCCTCGCGGAGCCGCTCGCGATATGCCTTCTGCAGCTCGAGCGTGACGCCGAGGTGGTGCTCGTTCGCCTGCGCGGGATCGTCCTGGTTCTCTGCGTCGCGTCCGGTGTCGACGAGCTTCCACAGGCTCGCCGGGGCGAGCGTCTGCTCGGCGAGGTCCCACGGGCGCGCTTGCATGCCGAGGTACAGCTCGTGCGCGATCTGCTCGACGAAGACCTTCGAGCTCCCGGCCTCCCATGTTGCGTAGGGCGACCCCGTCTCCAGGGTCGGGTCGCCCAGCTGCATGTCCAGGAGCTCCTTGAAGTGAGCCTCGCCGTGCTTCTCGAAGTACTGGAACGCGTCGAGCTGCGGGCTCCTCGGCCCGGGGAGCCCCGTCCCTCCGCCCGGCCCCATTCGCCCGAGGAACCCGAACGGCGCGAGGAGGGATGCAAACGAGGGCGGGGCGAGCCCCGGGGCGACGACGCTCTCGGTGAGCGTCCGCTTGCCCGGTGTGGCCGGGTGCGCGCTCGAGGGGTGGCCGAGCAGCCCGGTGAGCGATTGCTTGCCTGGCGCGAGCTCGTGAGGGGTGCCCTCGCGCGCGATCTCGCTCTCACCGCCACCCTCCACCTTCCCCCGCACCGAGCAACTCTATACAGCGAGGTGTCCCGTGTCTTCCTCGCGGCGTCGTGAATTCGCGGCCGCCGCCGCAGGGCGCAGCGCCGGGTCTGGCGGCTACGCGGCGATCTGCGCGAGGTAGCTGCGGGCGTGGCCGGCCCAGTCGCTGCCGGTGTCGAGCTCGAGGTAGCGCTCGAGGTGCTGGCGCGCCTGCGCGGTGCCGCCGACGTGCGCGAGCATGAGGCCGAGGTTGTAGTGCGCGTCGGCGAACGCGGGCGCGGTCGCGCACACGCGGCGCAGCTCGGCGATCGCGAGCTCGGTCTCGCCGAGGTCCTCGAGCAGGTTGCCGAGGTTGTAGCGGGCCTCGGGCTGCATCGGATCGTGATCGAGCGCGCGCTCGTAGAGGCGGCGCGCCTCCTCGAGCGAGCCCTGGCGATAAACCAGGTTGCCGAGGTTCGTGAGCGCCGCAGCCATGTTCGGCTCGAGGTCGATCGCCTGGCGGAACAGGTGCTCGGCCAGCTCGGAGTCGCCGCGATCCTCGGCGGCGCACGCCTCGACGAAGTGGCGGTACGCGGTCGTCCCGCCGTTGGCCTCCGTCGGGCTGTCCTCGACAGGGGCGGGCGCGGCCGAGGGATCGGCGGCAGCGGCGGCGGCGGCGGCGGCGGCCGGGGCCTCGGCCACAGGCGCGACGCGCGGCAGCGCGAGCACCTCGGCGACGTGCTCGCCGAAGCTCGGCACGGTGAACGCCATCACGACCTGGCCGCCGATCGGCTGGAACGCCACGTCGTCGGCGAGCGCGACGATCGTCTCGCCGTCGGAGCACACGCGCAGGCGCGACGCGGGGTGCGTGTCGCCGGGGAGCGCCTTCTTGAGCGCGTCGACGCTCCGCCGGACCTTCTGCAGCGGCAGACCGGCCTCGGTGAGATCCTTCGCGGCCTTCACGGCGACCAGATCGCAGAACGTGTAGTAGAAGCGGCCGCCCTTGCGGACGGTCGGGCCCACGAAGCCGGTCTGCGTCCAGTAGCGCAGGCGCGACTCCTGGACGGCGAGGATGCGGGACACGTCGCGGACGCTGTACAGCTCGATCATGGAGAGGTCCTTCGCTGGGCTTCGACGTTCACGCTCAGGTGGAGCTCGGCCCCCCGCGCGCGGCTCTCGACGTCGACGTGCGGGGCCGCGAGCGAGCAGCCAGCGCGACGCGCCGCCTCGCCGAGCGCGATCCGGCGGGCGCGCTCGCGGCAGCGCTCGTCCCGGACGTAGAGCGTCGCCACGCGCTGCGCCGTCGACGCGTCGGGCGGATCGCTGATCCGGTCCGCCGTGCGCGCGAGATCCACGGTGAGCATCGTCGACCCGGCGTAGCTGTCGCCGAAGAGCTCGCCCTCCGTCAGGACCCGCGCGGCGCCGTGGAGCAGATCGAGCGCCATCGGCGCGAGGCGGATCGCCACCTCGCGCTCGAACAGCGACACGCGCCGCGCGAGCGCCATCGGCTTGCGCGGCGGCAGCGCGGGCGCGGCGTTCGCGGGCGCGGCGGACACGGCGGGCGCGGCGGACACGGCGGGCGTGGCGGGCGCGGCGGGCACCGCCGCCAGCGGCACCGCAGCGGGCGCGGCGGCCGGCTCCCCCGGACCGGTGCGGTTCGGGGGCCGGCGCGCGCGTCTCGGAGAGCTCATGATCGAACGCTAACGGAGCCGAGGATGGTGGCCAAGTTTCCTACATCGGCTGCTGGCGCTATGGTTCCTCCATGAGCGAGCCAGGTCCCGGGATCGACAGGCGACTGCTCTGGACCCTGGTCGCGCTGCTCCTGGCGGCGGCGCTCGTGATCGGGCCGTTCGTGCCGTGGATCGTGCTCGCGCTGTGGCTCGGCCTGTACGCGCGGCGGATCCACACGCCGCTGACGAAGCGGCTCGGCGGCCGGAGCGGCCTCGCGGCCACGCTGACGGTGAGCCTCCTCCTCGTGATCGCGCTGCCGATCGCCGCGGTCGTGACCTCGATCGTCCTCGATCTGATCGCGCTCGTGCGGCGCCTCATGGAGTCCGAGCAGGCGCAGGCGATGCTCGTGGAGCTCGTGCAGGGCGGCGGCGGCGGCGGTGGCGGCGGCGGCGGCGGCGGCGGCGACGGCACCGACACCACGACCAGCGCCAAGGAGGCGCTCGGCTCGGTCCAGGGCGCCGTCCACCTCCTGATGGCGCAGGGCGATCGCGCGTGGGCGATCGCGCGACAGGTCGCCGGCGTGGCCGCGCAGATCGTGATCGGCCTGCTCGTCATGGTGACGGGGATGTACGGCGTGCTCGTCGCCGGGCCGGCCTGGTACCGGTGGTTCGAGGAGCACGCGCCGATCGCGCCCGCGCACCTCGCGCGGTACGGCGCCGCGTTCATCGAGACCGGGCGCGGGCTGTGGTTCGGCATCGTCGGCACCGGGATGATCCAGTCGATCGTCGCGACGATCGCGTACCTCGTCATCGGCGTGCCGTCGGCGCTCGCGCTCGGGCTCCTGACGCTGCTGTTCTCGCTCATCCCCGCGATCGGGACCGCGCTCGTCTGGGTGCCGGTCGCCGCCGGCCTCGCGCTGACGGGCCGCACCACCGCGGCGATCGCGCTCGGCATCGTCGGCGTCGCGGTGATCGGCACCGTCGACAACGTCGCGCGGCCCTTCCTCGCGCGCCGCGGCAAGCTCCAGCTGCCGACGTGGCTCGTGCTGATCGGCATGTTCGGCGGCATCGCGCTGATCGGCGGCTGGGGCCTGCTCCTCGGGCCGCTCGTCCTGCGGCTCGCGAAGGAGGCGCTGCTCATCCGCTCGTCCGAGCGCTCGGGGATCCTCGCGCCCTCGGGCGCGCCCGCCGACACCGCCACGGTCCCCGATCCGGCTCCCGGCGCGGCCCCGGCGGCGCCCGCCGCCGGCTGACCACGCGCGGGCGGGGACGGTGTATGTTCGGGCACGCAAAGGGCAGGCAAGGCAGCAAGATGACCGTCGACGTGAAGCGCTATCCGATCCTCGTCGTCGACGACGAGCAGGACAACCTCGACGCGTTCCGCTTCAACTTCCGCAAGACGTTCGACATCCTGACGGCGGGCGGCGGGGCCGAGGCGCTGCAGATCCTCGCCGAGCGGGAGGTCGCGGTCGTCGTCACCGATCAGCGGATGCCGAGGATGACCGGCGTCGAGCTGCTCCGCGAGGTGCGGCAGCGCCAGCCGGAGTGCGTCGGGATCATCCTGACGGCGTTCACCGACGTCGACGTCCTGATCGAGGCGATCAACCTCGGGCAGGTCTACCGCTACATCACGAAGCCGTGGGACGCCAAGGAGGTCCGCGGCGTCCTGCAGTACGCGATCGAGCGCTACGATCTGACGCGCGAGAACAAGCGCCTCGCCGCGCAGCTCGCCGAGTACACGGGGTACCTGAACCAGCAGATCCACGGCGAGTTCGACTTCGGCAACATCATCGGCGACAGCGCGGCGCTCAAGGAGGTGCTCGCGAAGGTGGAGCAGGTGGCGCCGACGGCGTCGACGGTGCTGCTCCGCGGCGAGACCGGCACCGGCAAGGAGCTGGTGGCGCACGCGATCCACATCAACTCGCCACGCGAGGAGAAGCCGTTCGTCCGCGTCAACTGCGCCGCGCTCGCGCCCGGCGTGCTCGAGAGCGAGCTGTTCGGCCACGAGAAGGGCAGCTTCACCGGCGCGATGTCGCGCCGGCCGGGCCGCTTCGAGCTCGCCGACGGCGGCACGCTGTTCCTCGACGAGGTCGGCGACCTGCCGATGGAGGTCCAGATCAAGCTCCTGCGCACGCTGCAGGAGCGCGAGTTCGAGCGCGTCGGCGGCAGCGAGACGATCAAGGTGGACGTGCGGCTCGTCAGCGCGACGAACCGGAACCTCGAGAAGATGATCGAGGACGGCGAGTTCCGCGAGGACCTCTACTACCGGCTCAACGTGTTCCCGATCAACCTGCCGCCCTTGCGCGACCGGCTCGACGATCTGGGGCCGCTCATGACGCACTTCATCGCGAAGTTCGCGCGCCAGATGGGCGTCGCGCCGTTGCCGCCCGCGCCCGACGCGCTGACGAAGCTGCGCGAGTACAACTGGCCGGGCAACGTCCGCGAGGTCGAGAACATCGTCGAGCGCGCGATGATCCTCGCCAAGGGCGCGCCGCTCGCCGCGCACCACCTCGATTTCGGCCGCCGCGCGGCCGCGGCGCCCGCGCCCGCGCCCGGCAGCGGGCCGGTCCCGACGCCGGCGTCGCCCGCCGCGCCCGCCGAGGACGGCAAGAGCCTCGCCGAGCGCCTGCTCGACAGCGAGCGCAAGGAGATCATCGCCGCCGTCGAGAAGTCGCGCGGCAACATCGCGAGCGCCTCCCGCATCCTGGGGATCAACCGCTCGACGCTCTACTACCGGCTGCGCAAGCACGGCCTCGAGCACCTCCTGCCGACGAAGGTCCAGGTCGGCGGCGAGGAGCCGGCCGCGCCGCCGGCGGGCGGTGGTGAGCCCGGCGCCTCGGGGTAACCGGCTCGCCCGCGCTTTGGGCTAGAGTCCCCGGGTGCGCTTCCTGTTCATCGTCGATCCGCTCGACCGGCTCGCGCTGGCCGGTGACACCTCGTACGCGCTGATGCTCGAGGCCGCCGCGCGCGGCTGGGAGGTCTGGACCTGCCAGATCGAGCACCTGGGGCTCGAAGGCGACGACGCGGTCGCCGACGCGGTGCCGACGCGCGTCGTGGACGCGGCCACGCCGCGCGAGGCGTTCGCGACGGGCGACCGCGCGCCGCACCGGCTCTCGTGGTTCGACGCGGTGCTGATGCGCAAGGACCCGCCGCTCGACGTGAGCTACCTGCACGCGACGTGGATCCTCGACCACGCGCACGGCAAGACGCTGCTCGTCAACGAGCCGCGCGGCCTGCGCGAGCTGAACGAGCACCTCGCGGTGCTGCGGTTCCCGCACCTGACGCCGCCGACGATCGTGACGCGCTCGGCCGAGCGGGTGCGCGCGTTCCAGGCCGCGCAGGGCGGCGCGATCGTGGTGAAGCCCGTCGACGGCTACGGCGGCCTCGGCATCTTCGTCGTGCGCGACGGCGATCCGAACGCGTCCTCGATCATCGAGACCTCGACGGGAGCCGGCACGCGCTGGACGCTCGCGCAGCGGTACCTGCCCGAGGCGGTAGCGGGCGACAAGCGGATCATCCTCGCCGACGGCGAGCCGGTGGGCGCGGTCCTGCGCGTGCCCGCGAGCGCCGAGGCGCGCGGCAACCTGCACGTCGGCGGCAAGCCGGTGCGGGCGGAGCTCGACGCGCGCGACCACGAGATCATCGAGACGATCGCGCCGTTCCTCCGCCGCCACGGCCAGATCCTCGTCGGCCTCGACGTGATCGGCGGCATGCTGACGGAGATCAACATCACGTCGCCGACCGGCGTGCGCCACGCCTCGCAGCTCGAGGGCCGCAACGTGGCGGCGCCGATCCTCGACTGCTTCCAGCGGCTGTCGAAGGAGCTCCGCAGCCGCTAGCGCTACCGGAGGGTGCGGGGGGCGCCGTGGCGGGCGTCGTGGGGGGCGTCGCGGCGGGCGGCGCGCTCGGCGGCGCGCTCGGCGGCGCGCTCGGCGGTGCGGTCGATGACGACGCTGGCGGTCGGGAAGTCGCGGGCGCGCTCGCGGGCGCGCAGCCAGTCGAGCAGGCGGAGGAAGCCGCGGCCGATCGCGCGGCCGGCGGCGCCGATGCCGCGCGCGATCAGCACGACGAGCGCGCCGAGGAGCCTCAGGAGCCACCAGAGCCCCTTGCACACGTAGAAGAGGAACGCGAGCAGATCGGGGAGCGACAGGAGCAGCTCGAGCAATTCCATGAGCCCGGCAACGTAGGCCGAGGTCTGCCTCGGTCAATCCCCGAGTCAGTAGACTCCTGGTTCTAGCGTCGCGCGTCGTCGGTAGACGCGCGAGTCTAGCGTCGCGCGTCACGCTGCGTCGCGCGCGGTGTCCTCGGCGGCGCCGCTGCCTCCGGCGACCTCGCGTACACCGTCGGCGCCGCGGCGTACAGCTTCGACGACGGCACCGGACCGCTGCGGTTCTACAGCAAGTACCTCACCGTGTGGATCCGGGACGCGGGCGGCGGCTGGCGCTGGCTGCTCGACGGCGGGAACGCGAGCCCCGCGCCGGCCGCGCCCCCAAGGGCGCGATCAGGACGTGATCAGGGCGTGACCTCGACCTCGGCCACCGACTCGCGATCGCCGACCTTCAGCACGAGCTGGTAGCGGCCGGGGCTCTCGAACAGCCGCTCGCCGAGCGTCCACCAGATCGAGAGCCGCTGATCGGGCGACACCTTGCGCCACGGCGCGTCCTGGGGAGCGTGCTGGATCGCGCTGTCCCACGCGGTCGAGCGGCGGCCGTCCACCATGAGCGTCGCGCTGGCCAGATCCGGATCGATCGGCGCTCCGCTGCGGTTGATGGCTTCGAGCCCAGCTTGAAACGTCTTGCGCTGGCTCATCGAGAGCCGCTCAGGCGCGACAAGTAGTTTGATGTCGAGAGACGTCCGCATGGTGAGCTAGTAGACGCCGGTTGGAGCACTTTGTGACAGGATAGAATTCATTTTTTGATGCAGATTTTCTCGGAGCTCCTCGGAGGAGCTCGTAGTGAGTGGGAATCAATCGATGATTGCGTGAGAGTTAGCTGAGCCAAACGTGTTTGTTACGGCATGCGACATGGGTGCGTCTGGCAGTGCGTCGGCTCGATCGGTCTCAGAGGGCCGGGCCATCGGATGAATCGTCACGCGCGGCCCAGGACAGGGAGCTCGATCGGGAGTGGACGGCGAGCGGCGGGCAGGGTGGCGGGGGCGGCCCGCTGTGGCCGAGATCGCTTCAGTTTTCCGAGGTTGCGGTCTCCTCACCTCGCCGGGCGGCCTTGTCGGGGACTCGACTCGCCAGCCGCGGCGTGTAGACGGCTGAAATTCCATGGCCGAAACTGTGCCGACATTTGCATGATGTCCCTCGTGATGTCCGCCCCTGCCAAGGCCGCCCTGGCCGCCCTGTTCGCCCTGCTCACCGCCTGCTCGGTCGGCTCCGTCGATGGACCTGGCACGCCGGACGCTGCCCCGAGTGGCAACGAGCTGTCCTTCACCACGACGATGAAGCCGGTCGTCATGCGGTGCGTGGGCTGTCACGGCAACGGCGGTTCGCAACCGAACCTGACCTCGTACAGCACGCTCATGGCCAAGTACACGGCCAAGCCGGGCAACACGAACGTCCTCGTGACCAAGGGCGACCACGCCGGGATCGTGTACTTCTCGGCTGCCGACAAGACCACGGTCGAGAACTGGATCAACAGCCTGCAGTAGCGCGTCAGCCGGCCTCGATCTCGAACTTGCTCTCGTAGAACGCGACGAAGTCGCGCACCCCCTCGGTGCGCGGCAGGGGCTCGTGGTAGGTCCACGCTCCGTTCGCGATCTTTTCGTCCGAGATCCGGACGTCGAGGTGCTTCCAC
This sequence comes from Kofleriaceae bacterium, assembly GCA_035558535.1. Classification (GTDB taxonomy): domain Bacteria; phylum Myxococcota_A; class Polyangia; order Haliangiales; family Haliangiaceae; genus JABFXX01. The sequence continues at coordinate 9,652 of DATMCI010000100.1, read as the reverse complement.
TTGCCCTTCCACGGGCACGTGCCGGCGCCGGTGCCGTCGGACAGCTCGGCGCGGATGTCCTCGCGCGGCACGTAGTAGCGATCTGGAAGGCCGGCCTCGTGGATCACGTAGCCGCGCGCGGTCTCGGCCACGACGCGGCCGGCCGACGCCACCCGGATCTTCGCGATGGGCTCCACGGTGACTCGCTCGCTCATGGGCGCACGATAGCAGCGTTCTCGCGGCGCCGTCCGGCGAGCTGCAGCGCGCCGCCCACGGCGCCGACGGCGAGGTGCGCGAACCAGAGGCCGAGCGAGGCGGCGAGCGCGTCGGCCTCGGGCATGCCGAACAGCCGGCCGCACAGCGCGACGTAGACGGCCTCGCGCGCGCCGGCGCCGCCGACGGTGATCGGCAAGAACGTGGTGGCCGCGGCGAGCGGCACGATGAGGAGCGAGGCGAGGATGCCGAGGTCGGCGAGCGAGGCGAGCAAGATCCAGCCGGCGAGCACGACGAGCGCCTGCGTGGCGGTCGAGAGCGCGAGCGCGAGCACGAACGCGCGCGCGTCGCGGAGCGCGGGGAGCTTTCCGGCGATCCGGCCGATCGGGCCGGGCAGGTGCGGCGCGAGCCGGCGCAGGAGCGGGATCGCCGCGACGAGCGCGCACGAGCCGGCGCACCCGGCGGCCGTCCACGCGGCGAGCGCGCCGGTGTCGAGCGCGCGGCCGGCGGTCCCGAGGCCCAGGCCCAGGAGCGCGAACAGGCCGAACAGCCCGAGCGCCCGCTCGACGAGCACCACGGAGAGCGCGCCGGCCGCGCCCTCCTCGGGGAAGGCGTCGCGCGTGACGACGCCGCGCCCGACGTCGCCGGCGACCGCGCCGGGCAGGTAGTTGTTGTAGAAGAACGCGATGAAGTAGAGGCGCGTCAGGCGGGCAAACGGCGGGATGCGCGCGGCGCCGTACGCGACGAGGAGCGCGCGCCACCGCCCGGCCGCGACGACGACGTTCCCGGCGACGAGCGCCGCCGCGAGCACGAACGTGCCCGGCGCGACGCGGCCGAGCGCGCGGCCGGCGGCGGCGAGGTCGACCTGCGTCGCGATCCACGCGAGCCCGGCGGCGGTGCCGGCGAGGCGGAGCACGGTGCCGAGCCAGCGCGGCATCCGGTGCAGCATAGGAGAAAGCGGCGCGTCATGCTGGCTCGCCGGGCGCTTCGGGCGTGCCGCCGGCGGCTTCGGGCGTGCCACTGGCGGCTTCGGGCGGGCCATCGGCGGCTGCCAGGCCGACGCGCGCGATCTCGGCGAGGTTGCGGTCGGCGAGGATCTCCGCGATCTCGGCGAGGCGCCCGAATGCATCCCGCGCGGCCGCGCGGTCACCCGCGAGGAGCGCGCTCGAGCCGAGGATCACGCCGATGATTGCTTGTGTCCGCGATGGCAACTGCGGGCGCTGGGGATCGTCCCACGCCGACCGGGCGGCCACGAGCGCGGCTGCATGGTGGCCTCTCGTCATCGCTACAGAGCCACGGCTGGCGAGTATCTGGATCCGCGTCTTGGGCGTCAGCTGTGCTACCTCGATCTGCGACAAGACGCGCTCAGCTTCGTCAGGATTTACCGGGAGCTCCAACCGGGACAGCTCGAGGCTTACGCGTGCACGGGCTTCGTGGTCCTCGGGTTCCATGAGCCACATTGCCTGGAGATACAGGCGGCGCGCGTCCGATACGTCCGGGGCGAGCTCGATGAGGTGGGTCAGCGCGAAGAGCTCCGCGGCGCGGTCTTGTGCGTCGCGAGCCAGCCTTCGCAGCTCGTCGAATCGTGCCGAGGCCGCGGCTGCATCGCCGCGATGGCTCGTGACCGTCCCGGCGACACCGAGCGCCGCGATCACGAACGCGCGATCGTCGAAGGTGCGCGCTCCCAGCAGCGCGGACTCTGCAAGGTTGGAGGCAGACTCAGCGTCTCCAGTGCGCAGCGTGTGCTCCGCCACCACCATCAAGATCTCGTTCACCGCAACTCGTGTCCAGATCTCGCGCGCGGCGGCTCCCCACCCCATCGTCTCCAGCATCGATTCGAGGCCGTCTTCTTTGTTGTCTGACGCGGTGGCGACGTACGCCATAGCCTTGCTGATGTGGGCTCCCGCGTCCTCGTGGCGCTCCTCGTCGAACGCGTGGCGCACTCTCGCGAGCTCGACCTTGAACAGGATCTCGCGCCTCCCGGCGGCCAGCTCCTCGGCGCGCGCGAAGCACTGCTGCCACGGCCCGCCCTCGCGCGCTTCGATCTCGCCGAGCCGGATCAGCCATCCCGGCAGCTCGCGCGCGAGTAGCCCCCGAGCGTCCGAGGCGCTTGAGGCGATCATTTGCTCGAGCCATGCCTTCTCCTCGAGGGAGGCGCGCCGGCTCGGCCGGGGCCGGATCTGCAGATCGATGGGCCGCGGCAGCGTGATCCGGGTCGTGTGCGCGCGCCAGGCGAGCAGATCGGGCGCGTGAACGAACAGCTGTCGTAACCCGTCCGGAGTCAACATCAGCACGAGCGGGCCATCGACGAGCAAAGGGAGCTGGTCTCGGTTCCAGTTGAGCGTGGTCATGGTCCGCTCGACCAGCGTCTCGGCCGGCGCGTCGTCCCGTGCGTCGGGCCCACCGTCGTCCACGGTCACGAGGCCGCGATCGAGGCCGGGGAGGTCGAAGACACGATCGATTCCGATGAGCACGGCACCGGCCGACATGTGCTGGAGCGACGCCACGGGATCGCGGCCCGGGCGGGTCCGCACGATCGCCAGCGGCGGAACACCGTCATGGCCGCTCCACGCGCGGAGCCGACGCAAGACCTCCTTCGCGAGGTTTTGGTTCGAGATCTCCAGGAACAGGATCTGGAACCCAGTCCCCAGGATCAGCGCGCGACGGAGCCGGGCCAGCTGCTCTTCGTTCTCCGGTCCGAGGTCCTGGGCTGCGAGCTCATCCATTCCGTGCAGCCATGAACGCCCGGGTTCGCTTGGCGAGCGGATGAACATCGAACCAGGTGTCCGTATCGTACTCGAGCACCACGAGGCCGAGCAGGATCTCGCGCTTCCATTCCGGGGCGATCTCGTCGGAGATCTGTCCCGTCTGCTCGATCTCGCGGAGGTGCCGAACGTAGGGCTTGCCCTGCAGGACCCGCTCGTAGTCGTTCCGGAAGTCCTGGATGGCCTGATCGACGTGATCGCGCGTGAAGGGCGGCGCCGCGACGATCGGGAGCTCGCCGGTGAACCGCATCAGATCGCGCACGCAGCCGCCGCTCGATCGGATCAAGTGCTCGATGGCCGCGTCATCCGCGAACACCTCAGGCGCGACGCGCCGGAGGAGCAAGCTCCTCAGCGCGGCGATACCATCGGGATCGTCGCCGCGCTCCTGGGCTCCCGGCGGGCGGCGGACGCCGACCATCGGCAAGGTGGTCTTGCTCGCGTTGGGGAACGCGCGCAGCAGCTCGGCGTTCGAGTAGTTGAGCGAGATCGGGTACGTGATCACCAGGTGAGCGGGGATGTCGAGGAGCGGCAGATCTCGCACGAAGAGCGCCTCGTGCAGCGACGCGGCTCCCTCCATCGATTGCTCGGGGACCTTCTCGAGGTTGTCGACGATGAAGACGATCTCGACGTTCAGGTCCTTGCTGACCTCCGCCACCAGATCGCTCAGGAGCCGGAGCAGATCCTGGATCTGCGTGACGGCCTGATCCCGGAACTTGGAGGAGAACTCCTGGTTCGTCCGGAGCAGCGTCGTCAACACGGGAATATGAGCCAGTGAGTCGAACTGCTTCGCGATCTCGCTCGAGATGCCCCCGACCAGCGCCTTGAGCCGCGCCACCAGCGTCCTCGCAGAGCGGGTCTCCTTGAGATCCACCCGCTCCTGCCGGGCGAGGCCCGCGAGCAACGCGATCAAGATGTGCGGGAGCCGCACGCCCCACTGCGACAGGTATTCGAACGCGTCGAGGTAGACGACGTGAAACTCCTGCGTCGCTTTCGGCTGCCGCAGCCGAGCGGCCAGGCGGAGCAGCTCGGTCGACTTGCCGGATCCTGCGTGACCGGTGACGAGCTCGCGAACGAACTGGCTGTGGTCGGCCATCCTGATCCGGTTCTCGATCTTCTCGAACCGGGCGCCGCCCTGGACGGCGGACAGGTTCTCGTGGAGTGGCTCGTCTTCCGGAAGCAGGGGTCTCGATGGATTGCAGACCGCCCGGATCTCCCTCGGGAGGAAGACCGGGAACTGGTATTCCAAGGCGAGCGGCGTGCGATCCACGGGGGCGATGATAGCAACCCGCGGCGAATATCCATGCCTCGTCCGGGTGGCGATCGGAGAAGGCGCGGGGGCCCGGGCGCCTCATGACAGCGTGCGGCGGCCGTGGTAACGCGGTTGCCGTGATCGACTGGCTGCGCTCCGTCGGGCGGCGCCTGGCAGAGAGCCCGGGCTGGCAGCTCGTCATCGGCGCCGCCGTGCTGGCGCTCGCGTTCCCGTCGCGGGTGTCGGGCACCGTCGGGCTCGCCGCGCTGGCGGGGGCGCTCGGCGTCGGCGTCGCGCTCGCCTGGCCGCAGCTGCCGGCGTGGGTGCGCACGCCGCCGGCGCAGACGTCGGCCGCGATCGTCGTCGCGGTCGTCGTGATGCTCGGGCTGGCGACGTTCTGGGAGACGCTCACGGTGTCGCCGGATTGGCAGGGGGGCGACTGGGGGCCGCAGCACGCCGTGCTCGCACGCGTGATGCCGGCGCTGCCAGGGACGGGCGCGCCGGTGTGGAACCACGCGGTCGGCACCGGCGACGCGCCGCTCGAGCTGTACCCGAGCCTCGGGTACCTGGTCACCGGCCACGCCGCGCTCGCGCTCGGCCTCGAGGACGATCTGCCGCTCGCGATGATGGTCGTCGCGGTGCTGGTGCACCTCCTGCTCGCGGTGGCGACGGCGCTGATCGCGATGCGCGTCGCGCCCCGGCCGATCGCGCTCATCGTTGGCGCGCTCGCGCTCGTCGACAGCGGCGCGGTCGCGCACGGCGGCACGGTCGGGCTGTTCCGGTGGGCGCTGCTCCACAGCGCGCTGTCGCTCGCGCTGTTCATGATCGCGGCGCTCGGCATCCTCGGCGCGCTCCGCCGCCCGCGGACGGGCAGCGCGCTCGCGATCTGGATCGGGACGGCGCTCGCGTGCGCGGCGCACCCGGCGGGGCTGCTCGGGGCGGCGGCGGCGCTGGTCGCGCTGGCGGCGGTGGCGCTGCTCGCGCACGACGTGCCGCCGCGCCGCGCGCTCGCCGCGATGGGCCACGTCGCGCTCGGGCTCGCGCTCGGGGCCGCGGCGTGGATGCCGCTCGCCACGCGCATCCTCGAGTACGGCCAGCACTTCCCGAACCCGGTGCGCACACCGGCGCGGCTCCTCGAGGACCTCCTCGCGGCGCCGTCGCCGACCACGGCGTTCGCGATGCTCTCCTACGCGGGCTACTTCGGGATCCTCGCCGGGCTGTGGTCGCGCCGCGCGGCCCCGGTGTACGTCTCCGCGACGGCGCTCGTCCTGCTCACGGGGCTGTGCGACGCGCCGTACCTCGCGCTGGGGCTCGCGCCGGGGACGGGCGTGGCGCGCCTGGGCACCGAGCGGCTCGCGCAGCTCGCGCGGCCGTTCCTCGCGGCGGCGGGCGCGTACGGGCTCGCGATCTTCTTCGGCCCGGTGATCGCGGGCTGGCGCGGCGCGAGCCGCAACCGCCGGCTGCTCGCGGCGGCGGTGATCGGCGTCTTCACCGGCGCGCTCGTGCGCGCGCTGCCGGCGCTCTGGGACTCGGCGTCGGCGCGCGCGTTCGCCGAGAGCCGCGTGCTCGCGCCAGATCCGGCGGGCCGGGCGCAGCTCACGGCCTGGGCGCGCGCGCGCGCCGCGGAGCTCGGCCCCGACGCCTGGGCGCGCGCGATGTTCGAGAGCGACACGCACGAGCACTTCCACCTGACGGCGGAGACGGGCCTGCCGAGCTTCCACCTCCTGTGGCAGCCGGATCTGCTGCTGCGCGAGCGGATCGAGGACGCATCCCCGGCGAGCCTCGCGCGCTTCAACGTCCGCTGGGTGATCGCCCAGGGCCGATCGCCGACCCTGGGCGATCCGGCCACCGAGCAGGCGCTGGGCACGTTCCGGATCCGCGCGCTCGCGGGCTGGGACGGGCAGTTCGCGCGGATCGAGCGCGGCGCGGGCACGGTCCGCGTGACGCGGCTCGACGATCGAGCCGTCGAGATCGACGTCGCGGCGGCGGCGCCGGTGCTGGTCGCGCTGGGCACGGGCTTCTACCCGCGGTGGCGCGCGCGCCACGGCAGCGGCGCCGCCGCGCCGGTGTACGCGCTGCCGTCGCACCCGGGGGCGAGCCTGCACGTGGTGGCGGCGTGGGTCGCGCCGGGGCGGACGACGTTCACCGCCGACGGGCCGCTGCCCTCCGACGGGCGCGGCCTGCCGCTGGCGGCGCTGGCGCTCCTCGTGATGGCGCTGGGCAGCGCGGCGTGGGCGGTGCCCCGGTGGCGGGTGCGGATCCTGCGCCACCTGGCGCGCCTCCGCGCGCGCGCGCGGCGCCTCGCGCGGCCGGCGGTCCGGATCGGCGTGCCGCTGGCGCTCGTCGCGCTCGTCGCGCGCGGGTGCCGCGACGAGTATCGCCCCGCGCTCGCGCTCGAGCTGGGCGCGGGGCTGCGCGGCACGGCCACCGTCGAGGCGCGCGGCGCGGACGGCGCGTGGCACGACTGCGGCTACACGCTCTGGACGGGCGGCTACGTCTGCCCCGGCCTCGCCGTGGCGTACGACGCGATGGCGGGCCTGCTCAACGACGCGCCGCCGAGCTGGGCGTTCAACACGCCGGCGATCGCCGCGTCGGCGTTCGTCCCGGGCGTCGAGCTGCGGGTGCGCCTGCGCGAGCGGCTCGCCGGCCGCTACTGGATGGCGGCCAGCGAGGGCACCGCCCGACTCGCGGTCTCCGGCGAGCCGGGGCGCGACGTCGATCGGACGATCGTCGACTACGCCGACACGGGCGATCGATCGATCGAGCTCCGCGCGGCGATCCCGACGGCGTGGTGGTCGTTCACGTTCGTGCGCGAGGACACGCTGTTTCCGCCGCGCGAGCACCTGCGCGCGCCGCCGGACGAGCCGCCGCCGGAGCTGGGCGCGCGCTGAGCTGGGTGCGCGGCGCGGCCGCGGTCACAGCTCCGGTGGCTCGGCCGCGGTCGGCGGGCGGCGCCGGGGCGCCGGGGCGGGCTCCTCGGCGTGGGGATCGTCCTTGGCCTCGCGCTCGATCGCGGGCGCGCGCTCGGCCGGCGTCAGGTTGTACGCGGTGTTGATGAGCCCGACGTGCGAGAACGCCTGCGGGAAGTTGCCGAGCAGGCGCCGCGCGGCGGGATCGTACTCCTCGGCGAGGAGCCCGACGTCATTGCGGATCGCGAGCAGCCGCTCGAACAGCGCGCGCGCCTCGGCCCGGCGGCCGGTCATCGCGTAGGCGTCCGCGAGCCAGAACGTGCAGAGGAGGAACACGCCGTCGCCCGGCGGCAGGCCGTCGACATGGCTCACGGGGCCGTCGACAGGGCTCACGGGGCCATCCTCGGTGCGATACCGCTGGACGAAGCCGTCGCGGAGGAGCTCGCGCTCGATCGCGGCGATCGTCCCGCGCACGCGGGGGTCCGCGTATGGCAAGAACCCGACCTGCGGCAGCATGAGCAGCGCGGCGTCGAGCCGCGGCGAGCCGTACGACTGCGTGAAGGACTGCTTCCCCGGATCGAAGCCGCGCGTGCAGACCTCCGCGTGGATCTCGTCCCGGATCGCGCGCCACCGGTCGGCGGGGCCGTCCAGGTGCAGGCTCTCCACGGTGCGCACCGCGCGATCGAACGCGGTCCACGCCATCACCTTCGAGTGCGTGAAGTGCCGGCGCCCGCCGCGGACCTCCCACAGCCCCTCGTCGGGCTCGCGCCAGTTCCGCTCGAGGAAGTCGAGCAGCTTGCCCTCGATCCCCCAGGTGTACGGATCCGCCGGCAGACCCGCGCGCCGGGCGTGGTAGAGCGCGTCGATCATCTCGCCGTAGACGTCGAGCTGGAGCTGGGTGACGGCGGCGTTGCCGACGCGGACCGGCGTCGAGCCGGCGTACCCCGGAAGCCATGGCAGCGTCTGCTCGGAGAGCCGGCGCTCCCCGGCGACGCCGTAGAGCACCTGCAGCTGCGCCGGATCGCCGGCGATCGCGCGGAGCAGCCAGTCGCGCCACGCGCACGCCTCGTCGCGGTACCCGCCGAGCATGAGCGCGTAGAGCGTGAACGTCGCGTCGCGCAGCCAGACGAAGCGGTAGTCCCAGTTGCGCGTGCTGCCGATGTGCTCGGGCAAGGAGGTCGTGGCCGCGGCCACGATCCCGCCCGTCGGCGAGTACGTCAGCGCCTTCAGCGTGATGAGCGAGCGCTCGACCGCCTCGCGCCACTCCCCCTGGTACGTGCACCGCGCCGCCCACGCGCGCCACCACTGCTCCGCGCTCTGGATCGCGGCGTCCGCGTCGATCAGGGCGGGGGCGGGCGCGATCGACGGCAGGTGCGTGAGCACGAACGGGACGCGCTCGCCCGCGCCGACGGTGAAGCGCGCGACGGTCGTGAGGCCCTCGCCGCGCGTCGAGACCGGCGTCTGGAGGAGCAGCGCGTCGGGCCCGCCGATCGCGAGCAGGCCGCTCTCGGTCCTCCGCACCCACGGGACGATCCACCCGTAGTCGAACCGGATGACGAGCTCCATGCGCATCGCGACCGTGCCGCGGACGCCCTCGACGACCCGCACGACGTTCGGGATGTCCTCGTCGGGCGGCATGCAATCGATGATGCGGACGGCGCCGTCGCCCGTGACGAGCTCGGTCTCGAGCACGAGCGTCCCGTCGCGGTAGCGCCGCCGCACCGCGCGCGGCGGATCGCCCTCGGGCGCGATCGACCAGTGACCGTGGCTCGGGTCGCCGAGCAGCGCCGCGAAGCACGCGCCCGCGTCGAAGCGCGGCAGGCACAGCCAGTCGATCGATCCGTCGAGGCCGACGAGGGCGGCGGTGCGAGTGTCACCGATCAGCGCGTAGTCTTCGATCGGCCGCGACACCCGCCCGAGTGGTGCAAGATCGCAGCCGCGGCCGCCGCGGGGCCTGGCGAGCTTCGCGCAGACCGCCCCGAGCGCGGCCGCACCGCTGGCGCCCGGAGCGAGCCCGCGTGTCACGCGGTCGCCGTGGCGGCGCGCGTCACATCGCTCCGGTCGATCCGGCCGCTCCGGCCGCTCTGATCAGGGGCAGCCGGACGACATCGCGCTCAGGCCGGCCAGGCCGCCGCCCGCGCCGCCCGCGCCGCCCGTGCCGCCCGCGAGCGTCGAGCCGACGATGTTGACCATGGTCGTGCTCGTGCCGAGGCAGACGACCGCGACCGACGGGCCGCCGCCGCCGCCGCCGCCGTTGCCGCCGTTGCCGCCGCGCCCGCCGTTACCGCCCGCGGCGCCGTCGCCGCCGTCGTCCTGCTCGCTGCTGCCGCCGTAGGGGCCGCCGAGACCGCCGTTGCCGCCGATGCCGCCCGCGCCGCCGTTGCCGCCGCGCCCGCCGTTGCCGCCCGCGCCGGCCGCCACGATCGAGGCGGTGATCAGGACCTGCGAGTCGAGCGTGACCACGCCGAACGAGCCGCCGCCGCCGGAGCCGGGGGTGCCGACCGCGCCGCTGCAGCCGCCGCCGCCGCCGCCGCCGC
>DATMCI010000099.1:0-149299 GCA_035558535.1 Kofleriaceae bacterium | reverse complement strand
AGAAGGTGCTCGACAACGAGAGCGGCGACGACGAGCGCAACCGGCAGCGCGCGCAGTTCTTCATGGGCAAGACGCTCTACCAGATGGGCTTCTACGCCGGCTCGCTCGCCTACTTCGATAAGATGGTGCAGGGCGGCGACGGCCACACCTACCACGGTGCGGCGCTCAAGTGGCTCGCCGCCCTGTCCCGCGTGCTCCCCGAGACCTCCGGCATCCTCGAGAAGATCGGCACGTACGACGCCGCCCAGCTCGACGATCCGTCGCTCGCCTCGGTCAAGGACGAGCTCTACTTCCTCCTCGGCCGCCACTACTACCGCCGCGGCGGCGACGGTGACTTCGAGAAGTCGATCGGCCTGTTCCAGAAGGTCTCGCGCGACAGCGAGTTCTTCATCAAGGCCAAGTTCTTCGAGGGCGTCACGTACGTCCGCAAGTACGAGGGCCGCCCCGCCGTCGACGCGTTCAAGGAGATCTTGATCATCGGCGCGGAGAAGCCGAAGCAGTACAACTCCGACGACATCGCGAACTACAACGAGCTCGCGCAGCTCCAGATGGCGCGCGTGTTCTACTCGACGCAGCAGTTCGACACGTCGATCAAGTACTTCGAGAAGCTCGACCAGAACTCCGCCGACTGGGCGCAGTCCTTGTTCGAGGCGTCGTGGGCGTACTACATGAAGACGCTCAACTCGAAGGCCCTCGGCAACGTCCATACGCTGAACGCGCCGTACTTCGAGAACCAGTTCTTCCCCGAGTCGCTGCTCCTCAAGGCCGTCATCTACTTCAACTACTGCCTCTACGATCAGGCCGAAGAGGCGATCCAGGACTACAACGAGAAGTACAGCCCGCTCCGCAAGAACCTCGAGGAGATCGTCGCCAAGTACGCCGACAACGCCGAGTTCTACGACTACGTGAAGAAGGTCAAGGGGGGCAAGGCCGGCCTCGATCCGCTGACCCAGCGGCTCGTGATGAGCGTGCTCAACGACAAGACGCTGCTCAAGACCTTCGCGTGGGTCGACGAGCTCAACAACGAGCTCATGATGCTGCAGAAGAGCGACAAGGCGTGGCAGACCACCCAGGTCGCCGCCGAGGTGCTCCAGGAGCTCACCGTCCAGCAGTCGGTCGCCGCGGCGGACGCCGGCAAGGTGGCCCGCGATCGCATCGTCCGCCTGGCGGACGAGCTCGGCTCGCTGAGCCGCGACGGCAGCAAGATCCGGTTCGAGATCCTGAACGCCAAGGCCGAGAAGATGACGGCCGAGGCGATCAAGGTGGGCCGCGTCGCCGGCGGCACCCGCGAGGAGCCCATCATCGTGGATGACGAGCACTTCCAGTGGAAGTTCAACGGCGAGTACTGGAAGGACGAGCTCGGCTACTACCGGTTCCGCATCCGCTCGCGCTGCCCGAAAAAGTGAGGCACCACCGCCCATAACGCTCCGGGCTCGGGTCTGACAGGACCCGAGCCCTTGTTTTTTCCTGCAATGACAAACCCGTGACGACCCCCAGGTCACGGTTCGCTAGAGTCTGACTCGATTTTCGATCGGTCCGCCGATCCGCCAACCAAGGGAATCGCAATGACCAGAATGAAGCTCGCGATCCTCGGAGTCGCCCTCGCTGCGTCCTCGGCCTACGCGCAGCCAAAGAAGGCGAACTACACGCGCGCCCAGGACAACGTGAAGATCAACGTGAAGCTCTCGGACCGGGTCAAGCCGATCCAGCCGAAGCAGAAGGACGTGAAGGAGCAGAAGCCCGATCTGAGCGCCGACCAGGTGCTCTCGATCGAGGGCCTCGTCGGCGGCATCCGCGCGGAGCAGGAGCAGATCCTCGTCGACCTGATCCAGAGCACGCCGGACCGCCAGGTCGACGAGAAGAGCGACTACTACTTCCGGCTCGGCGAGCTGTACGCCAAGCAGCAGCGGTTCTGGCGCCTGAAGAGCGTCGAGCTGACGATCCAGGCCGACTCGAACAAGAACCAGAAGACCCGGCAGGAGTCCGCGGCGGCGGCCGAGCGGGCCAAGCAGTACTTGCTCAAGGCGGTGAAGACGTACAAGAGCCTCACCGACAACGAGACCTTCCGCAACTACCCGAAGATGGACATGGCCCTCTTCTACTACGGGTACACGTTGCAGGGCGGCCGGTACATGGACGAGGCCCGCCGGGTCTACGACAAGCTGCTCAAGAACTACCCGAACTCGAAGTACGTGCCCGAGGCGCACCTCGCGTTCGCCGACTACTTCTTCGAGAAGGGCGAGCTCGCGAACGCCGAGAGCCGCTACGCGATGGTCCTCAAGTTCCCCAAGTCCAACGCGTTCTGGTACGCGAAGTACAAGATGGGCTGGATCCACCTGAACCTGCAGCGCTTCCAGCTCGCGCTCGAGACGTTCTTCGAGGTCGCGCAGGCGACGAAGAACGACAAGAAGCAGGAGATCTTGAACCGCGCGTCGAAGAAGGACTTCGTCCGCGCCTACGCCGAGATCGGCAAGGCCGACAAGGCGTACGCCGCGTTCCAGCGCGTCGACAACAAGTTCGCGTTCGACATGCTGCAGATCCTGGCGGACCTCTACCTCGAGCAGGGTAAGAGCGACAAGGCGATCTACGTCTACCAGGAGCTGATGAAGACGGCGCCGACGAACAAGAACGTCTGCCTGTGGCAGTACAACATCTCCCACGCGACGCTCTCGATGGCCGGGGCCGTCAACAACGACAAGGTCCGCGAGATCGAGAACCTCGTGAAGCTCTACGGCGGGCTGCGCGGCAAGAAGACGCTGCCGCAGGCCGAGGCGCAGGAGTGCCACGACAACGCGGCCGCGATGTCCGGCGAGCTCGCGCGCGCGTACCACTCCGAGTCGGCGAAGACGAAGAACCCGGAGACGCTCGCGTACGCCGAGAAGCTCTACAAGGTCTACCTCGACGTCTTCACCGACGCGGAGGACTACGCGCAGACGCAGTACTTCTACGCCGAGCTGATCTGGTCGCGCGCCGACGCGGAGAAGAACCCGCGCCTGCAGACCGAGCTGTGGGAGAACGCGGCCGTCGCGTTCACCGACGTCGTGAAGACCGGCAAGGTCGACGCGAAGATGATGAAGGAGGCCGCGTACGCCTCCGTGCTCGGCTGGAAGAACGCGCTCAACGTCGATCCGCGCGTCCGGGCGCAGTCCGACAAGGTCGAGAGCGTCAGCAAGGATTTCGAGAAGATCCCCGACCCGAAGCCGATCCCGCCGCGCGAGGAGAAGATGCTCGCGGCGTTCGACATCTACATCAACTACATCAAGGACCCCAAGGACGACGAGCTCGTCGGGATGAAGTTCCTCAAGGCGAACATCTACCGGCGCTACAACCAGTTCGACAAGGCGCTGCCGATCTTCCACGAGATCCTCGACAAGCACCGCCAGCACGAGACCGCGGAGTTCTCGGCGAACCTGCTCCTCGACACGTACAACCGGATGCAGAAGTACGACGAGATGCTCGCGCTCGCCGACAAGCTCGAGGGCGACAAGAAGTTCCTCGACGGCAAGGAGGACCTGGCGGCGGTCCTCGCGGACATCAAGTCGAAGTCCTTGCGCAAGAAGGCCGAGAAGCTCGAGAAGGAGGCCAAGGAGTCGAAGGACTTCTCGAAGTACGTGGCGTGCGGCCAGGCCTACTTCGACATCTACAACCGCAACCCCGAGAACAAGGAGAACGACGAGGTCCTCTACAACGCGCTCGTCTGCTACCACGAGGGCAAGTCGGTCGGCGCCGCGATCCTCACGTTCAACACCCTCTCGCGGTACTACCCGAACTCGAAGCTGATGCCGCGCGCCGTCGGCCGCATCGGCAAGGCGTACGGCGACGTCGCGTTCTACGACAAGGCGGCCGAGAAGCTCGAGGAGTACGCGAAGAAGTACGCCGGCGAGGCGGACGCGTACTCGGCGATGAGCGACGCGGTGTTCTTCCGCAAGGGCATCGGCGACGACGCCAAGGCGATCACGAACACGAAGTTCTTCATCGACACGTTCGGCAAAAAGAAGCCGCAGGACGCGGCGAACGCGATGTTCTCGCTGGCCTCGGTCTACGAGAAGCAGGGTGACAAGGACGCGATCATCAAGCACTTCCGCGAGTACCTCGCCAAGTTCGGCGCCTCGGGCGGCGCCGACCGGCGGGTCATCGCGTACGCCAAGATCGGCCTGAACCTGTGGGAGCAGAGCTGCAAGGTCAAGCAGCTCGACGGCTCGTGCGTCACGATCCAGCGCGAGCGCGCGATCAGCACGCAGAAGCAGAAGCGGAAGAAGGGCCAGTCCGAGCAGCCGCTGCAGTGCGGCCCCGAGTCGAAGATCAAGCTGACCGTCGTCAAGCGCGACGATCGCAAGATGCGCGAGGCGCTCACCGCGTTCGCCGCGGCGGCGCGCGAGTTCGAGAAGGTCTCCGGCAAGACCGGCGGCGACGAGGGCGGCGCCCGGTATTACTACGCGCAGTCGAAGTTCGCCGAGGCCGACAAGGACTTCGAGGCGTACCTCGATCTGAAGTTCCCGCAGGGCCTGAACTTCGACCCCGATCCGGCGAAGAAGGCGATCGCCGCGAAGAGCAAGAAGCGGTTCGAGGAGTGGCTCGCGTCGCGCACCAAGACCGGCGGCACCGCGCGCACCAAGTACGAGTCGATCCTCCAGGTCAACGACGCGGCCACGTCGATCGCGACGTACGCGCGCCTCGCGCAGATCTCGCAGAACCTGTCCGACGCGCTGTTCACCGCCCAGATCCCCCAGGACGTCCGCACCGGCGAGTTCGCCGACGAGAAGGTCGAGGCGTTCTGCGACAAGATGACGGAGGTCGCCGAGCCGCTCGACACGCGCGCGCTCCAGGCCTACGGCGTGTGCCTCGGCAAGTCGACCGAGCTCGGCTGGTTCAGCGACTGGTCGCGCCTGTGCGAGCGCGAGCTCGGCCAGATCAACCCGAACGAGTACCCCACGGCGGCCGAGCTCCGGGCCAAGCCCGAGCAGGTGGCGCCGATCATCGCGGTCGAGCCGGCGATCCGGAAGCTCGAGTAACCGCGCGCCACCGACGGTGTCTCTAGACACGCCAGAAGACACGCTAGACACGCCAGACACGCCAGACACGCAGGAGACCATTCACATGCGTATCTCTCAGCTCTTTTTTTCCAGCGCGGCGCTCGCCGCCCTCGTCGCATGCGGTGGCGCGAAGCCGAAGTCCGGGCTCGGCCCGGGCGGCGGCAAGGACGTGCCACCGCCGCCACCCATCGTGTCCGACAGCGGCAGCGGCGGCGGCGGTGACGCCAAGGCCGAGCCCAAGCGCGAGATCTCCAAGGACGAGCGCCGCGACTACGACGGCGCCATGGACCAGTTCGAGAAGAACGAGAAGGCCGGCTCGTGGAACGAGTCGGCGTGCCGCTCCTCGGCGGATCGGTTCGCCAGCGTCGTGCGCTCGCACCCGCAGATGGTCGAGGCCCAGTACATGGTCGGCCTCTCGTACCAGCGCTGCAACCTGGCGTCGGACACCGAGCGCGCCTACCAGGCGGCGCTCAAGATCAAGCCGAGCCACGGCCAGTCGCTGTCGAACCTCGGCGAGCTCTACTACCGCGCCGGCAAGGTCGACGGGGCGAAGCAGTACTGGGACAGCGCGATCAAGGCGAACGGCAAGCTGATCGCCGCGCGCATCAACATCGCCTCCATGGAGCTCGAGCAGATGCGCAAGCTCGTGGCGCACTCGCCCGAGTGGAAGAAGCTCGAGGAGGACGCGCGGTTCCAGCTCTCGAGCACGCTCGGCGTCGACTCCGACAGCTACCACGCGTACACGACCTACGGCCTCATCTACATGGAGGGCTGGCAGAAGAACAAGAACCGCCTCGACCTCGCGCGGCTGCTCCTCGACGAGGGCAAGAAGCGCCAGGAGAAGTTCGCGCCGCTCCAGAACGCGTACGGGCTGCTCTACATGCACCGGAACGCGCTGTCGGAGGCGCTGAAGCACTTCCAGGCCGCGGTCGAGCTCGATCCGAAGTTCGTCGAGGCGCGCATGAACGTCGGCCTCACGACGCTCGGGTTCCGCAACTACAACCTCGCCAAGGATCAGTTCGGCGAGGTGCTGAAGCTCCAGCCGAAGAACTACGACGCGCTGATCGGCCTGGGCAACGCGCTCCGCGGCCTCAACGACTTCGAGGGCGCCGAGCGCGAGTACAAGAAGGCGAAGGACATCGATGGGAAGCGTGGCGAGGCGTTCTACAACCTGGGCGTCCTCTTCAAGGACTTCCGCGCGACGAAGCAGCCGCCGCAGGAGTCGATCGCCACCTACAATGTCGCCAAGCAGTACTTCCAGGACTTCCAGAACAAGCAGGCCGATCCCAAGGACATCGCGGAGGCCAAGGAGCAGGTCGCGCTGATCACCAAGACGGTCACGCAGACCCAGAAGTTCCTGCAGACGATGGCCAACCAGCCGCCCACTCCCGCCGCCCCGCCGGCGTCCGCTCCCGCCCCTGGGGATGCGCCCAAGAAGTAAGTAGCTGAAATCAAATGGGGCAGGGCCGCGATCAGGCGTGGCAACCTGCCCCATGTCGACGTGTCTCGCAATCGCGGAACTTTTTGGAAAGAATCTCGGAACCAGGAAACAGGCGGGTTGTCCGAGGCTCCGTGCACGCGGAACTCTGCAACCCGACCCTCACCAGAAGGTCGACCATGCGGAAGCTATCCAGTGCGCTCGTTCTCGTTCTGTTCATGGCCGGGGTCGCCGCCGCGCAGCCGAAGGCTGACAAGGCAGCGGCCGGCGCGGGCAAGACGAAGGTCTATGACTTCTCCGGCGACACGATCGAGGGTGACCTCGTCAAGCCGGAGGGCTCGACCGTCGATGCTCGCGACTTCGCCAAGCACTCGTCGCTGATCAGGATCCGCAAGGACTTCATCCCCGAGATCATCAAGTCGGCCGAGGACTTGTAGCGACAGGGCGCCGCCGTCGAGTCTTCGACGGTGGCGTTGCTGTCATCCCCGGCCTGTCTTTCCCCCCCACCGCAGTAGCAGTCGCTCCACTGGGAGAAACTCATGGCCGGCGCAAAAGCACCCCTCACATTCCGCATCTTCAAGGGCGACCAGCTCATCCGCGAGGAGCGGTTGAGCCTGTCGGTCATCAAGCTCGGCAAGGTGCCCTCGGCGCACCTCAAGCTCGATGACGAGACGGTCAGCCGCATGCACGCGATCATCGAGGTCAACGGCCCCGGTGACGTGAGCATCATCGACCTCGGCTCGACGAAGGGCACCTTCGTCAACGGCCAGAAGGTCAACAAGGCCAAGCTCCAGAGCGGCGACACGATCGTCGTCGGCGAGACCCGGATCGAGCTGGCGATCGGGGCGGGCGAGGAGGACGAGCCCACCAAGGTCAACACCAGCGCGATCGGGGCCTCGAACGAGGTGATCTCCTCGACGCCGCGCCCGGCGACCCCCGTGCCGCCGCCGCCTCCGGCGATGGCGATGCCGATGCCGCCGCGCCCGATGCCGCCGCCGCCCGCGCCGGCGTTCGCGCCGCCGCCCGCGCCCATGGCGCCGACGTTCGCGTCGGCTCCGCCGCCCGCGGCGCCGACGTTCGCGCCGCCGCCCGGGGCCCCGGCCGTCCGCCCGCCGCCCGGGCTCCCCGGCGCTGCGCCGATCTTCGGCACCGCGATGGCGCCCCCGGTGGGCTTCCAGCAGGCGATGGCCGAGTCGGTCGACGACGTCGGCGGCGCGCGCGCCGTCGAGATCGCCGCGATGCTCGGCGACTCCGTCGTCAACGTGAAGCACTGCATCGACCCGCGCAGCGGCAAGGTCTCGCCGACGACGTACGGCATGTTCGCGCTCTCGGCCGTGGCGTTCATCGTGGCGGCGTTCGCGTTCTCCACCGCCGTCAACAACGCCGACTACAACCAGGCCCGCTACGAGGAGCTGACCAAGCGCGGCCGCCCGGGCTACTCGATCCGCCCGCGCCAGCTGTCGCCGGTGTTCGACTTCATGATGTTCGGCGGCTTCCTGCTCGCGATCGGCTCGGCCACGGCCGCCACCGCGCGCATGCGCGCCGAGAAGCGCAGCCCGTACTACCGCATCGGCACGGCGCCCAACGTCGAGTTCTCGACGGAGAGCTCGCCCGCGCCGGACTTCGCGATGGTCGCGCCGCACGGCGATGACTTCGCGTTCAACTTCTCGCACGGCATGGAAGGCGAGATGGTCGTCAACGGCCAGACGACGGCGCTCGCCGAGCTCGCCGCGCAGGGCCGCACCTCGATCTCCCCGATCCCGTCGGGCGCCAAGATCCGCGTCCGCTCCGGCAAGGCCACGTTCCTCGTCTCGTCGGTGCCCCGGCCCCGCCGGTACGTCAGCCCGCTGTTCGCCGCGCTCGAGAGCCGCGTGCTCGTGTACTTCGCGGGCTCGCTCGCGGTGCACCTCGGCTTCTGGCTCATCCTCGATCAGATCCCGATCGAGGACAGCGGCGCGAACGTCGACCTCGCCTCGCGCGAGGACCTGGCGAACCGCTCGAACTCGACCGCCCAGGACGATCCGCCGCCGCCCGAGGAGGAGGACAAGCCCGAGGACGGCGCTGACGAGTCGGGCGGCACCGGCACGGCCATGGCCCTCGAGGAGGGCAAGATGGGCAAGAAGGACTCGGACCGCGCCGAGGGCCAGTACAAGATGAAGAAGGAGCAGGAGGACCCGCAGCTCGCGCGCCAGCAGGCGATCGAGCAGGCGCGCAACGCCGGCATCCTCGGCTCCTCGGCGCTGACCCAGGGCGGCGCGTTCGCCTCGCTCACCGGCACCGGCGACATCTCCAGCGGCTTCGACGACGGCAACATCTACGGCGGTCTGCTCGGCAACGAGGCCGGCGAGATGAACGGCGGCTTCGGCTTCGGCCGGTCGGGCTTCGGCCCGGGCGGCGGCGGCACCGGCTGGGGCACCATCGGCACCGGTCGCTACGGCACGATCGGCCACGGCTCGGGCACCGGCTCGGGCTACGGCGTCGGCGGTGGCCGCGGCGGTATGCGCGGCCGCTCGGCGGCGGTCCCGACGGTCGCCATCGGCCAGCCCAACGCGCAGGGCGACCTCGACAAGGCGATCATCCGCCGCTACATCAAGCGCAACCAGCAGAAGATCCAGTACTGCTACGAGAAGGAGCTGCTCGCGAAGCCGAACCTCTCCGGCACGGTCATGACGAACTTCCTCATCACGCCGAACGGCAACGTCTCCTCGTCGAGCGGCAGCGGCGTCGATCCGAACGTCGCCAACTGCGTCGCCGACGTGATCCGGAACATCGAGTTCCCGAAGCCGAAAGGCGGCGGCAACGTGCAGGTGAACTACCCGTTCATCTTCCGCCTCGGCGGCGGCTGAGCCGTACGCTCATCCTCTGTGCCTGTGACGCCGGCTCGCCACGCGAGCCGGCGTCGGCGTTTTCGGCCCGCGCCGGCGCCCGCTGCGCGTCAGCGTCGACGGTCTTGGCCTCGACGCGGCCCACACCGGCCCCGGAATCGTCGACTTGAACTTGAGACGGTCCTGGAAGCGTTCTACCGTTTCCGCCATGAAGCTCGTCGCCGCAACCTCCGCAGCGCTGCTCCTGTGCCTCGCGGGCTGTCCGAACGACGCACCCAACGAGGCCAAGAAGGCCGCCAACGATGGAGCCAAGGCGCTGGGCGCGAGCCAGTGGGAGACGGCGATCGAGCGCTACCAGAAGGCGGTCGAGCGCTACCGCGACCACCACAGCGCCTGGTACTACCTGGGCTACGCGTACAGCCGGAAGAACGACTGGAAGAACGCCGTCGACGCCGCGCAGCACTCCGTGCAGATCTCGCCGGGCACGGCGATGTACCAGATGTTCTACGGCCTCGCGCTGTACGAGAAGGCCAAGCAGCAGGCCACGGAGCAGCAGGCCGCGAGCCAGAACAAGAAGCCCGAGGAGGTCACGCCGGATCTGTCCGGTGTGAGCTTCGAGAAGGCGCTGCAGCACCTCCAGGAGGCGGTGAAGCTCAATAACGATTTGTGGCGCGCGCACTACTATTTGGGGCGCATCTACCGCGACGGCGGCAAGGTGAAGGAGGCCGCGGATGAGTTCACGAAGGCGCTGCAGGCCGTGCCGCCGCAGGCCGCGCCGTGGGTCGCGCTCGCGGACCTCTATCGCGCATGGGACTACACCGATCAGGCGCTGGCGGTCGCCACGCAGGGGGTCGCGCCGGGCATCCTGCCGGATAGCAACGAGGCCGGCGATCTCTGGTACGTGGTCGGTATGGCGTACGACGACAAGTCGCTCTACGAGAAGTCGATCGAGGCGTACACCAAGGCGCTCGAGCAGCGCCGCGATCTGCACCAGGCCAAGTTCCAGCGCGGCCAGGCCTACTTCAAGCTAGGTAACTTCCCGAATGCCAAGCGTGATCTCGAGGAGTTCTCGAAGACGGGCGGGGCGTCGGTGAGCTTCGCCAAGGCGCAGGCGTCGAAGATGCTGATGGACATCGCAGCCAAGACGGCGACGCAGCCGGCGCCGGGCGGCGAGAAGCCGACCGAGAAGAAGTCTCCCGAGGAGATGGTCAAGAAAGGCAAGAAGGGCTAAGCAGGTCTCTCAGCAGCGTGTCGGACGCTTCCGACATGCATCGTTTTGCTATCGCTCTCCGTCGACGAGTTGCGCTTCTCTCGTCAGCGGGGATCGTGCGTCGGATCGTGCGTCCGAGCGCTAGAGCGCGCATGAAATATGCGCGCGGCGCTCGGCACACGCGCGGAATCAGGCGTGATATAAGCTCCCGGGTAGGGTAGAGGCGTGGTTTTTCTCTGAGTTTGCGGGAGGATAGACCGCAGATGGATACGCGCAACCTGCTACGGGAACGCCTGCGTTTGTCGCGCGACTGGGTCGCTGCGATCGACGAGCTTGAGAAGGAACTGGAGGCCTCGGGCTCGAAGCCCGAGCAGAGCGAGCGGCTGTACGAGCTCGCCGCCCTCGTCGAGGACGTGATTCCAGAGCGCGAGCGCGCGCTCGGCTTGTACCAGCGAGCCTGGAAGCTCTACCCCGACAACCTCAAGGCCTTGTCACGGGCACGCGAGGTGTACGGCGAGATCGGCCGCTTCGAGATGGTCGCCAAGCTCGGCGAGATGGAGCTCCGGAGCCCCCTGGCTTCGCTGGAGCTCGGTCAGATCGTCGGCGAGGCGCTGCTCGACAGCGGCCAGAAGGACAAGGCGCTCGCGGTGCTCCAGCGCGCCATCGAGCGGATGCCCGAGTCGGTCCGCGTCCAGGACGCGCTCGCCGCGCTCGACTACGATCCGGAGTTCTGGACGGATGTCGTCGATCACATCCTCGACAAGGCCGATTCGGCCGACGAGGCCATGGCCAAGCGCATGCTGCTGCGCGCGGCGCGCATCCTGCGGATCGAGGCGCCCGAGGATCCTCGGCTCGAGGAGACGGTGAAGCAGGTGCTCGTGCGAGACATCGACGAGCCCTCCGCGAACTTCATGTACGAGACGCTCCTGGCGGCCGCGAACCGCTGGGACGAGCTCGAGGCACACCACCGCCGCCGCGCAGCGCGCGCGCCCGACCACGGCAAGAAGGTCGAGGCGCTGCGCACGTTCGCGCTCGAGTGGGTGCAGCGGTTCAAGGACAGGGATCGCGGCGCGAAGTTCTTCGACGAGGCGATGAAGTCCACCGCCACGAACGGCTCGTTCATGCGCTCGCCGGTCGCGGCGTTCTCGCTGCTCTGCCAGGTGCTGGGGCCGCGCGGCGAGTGGACGCAGCTGCTCGAGCTGGCCGACACCGTGATCGGCCGGCTCTCCGGGGAGGAGAAGCTCTTCATCGCGGTCCAGGCCGGTCAGATCGCGTTCGAGAAGGCGAACGACACCGAGCGCGCCCGGAAGTTCTTCGCGATGGCGGCGCGGATCGAGCCGCAGAACCCGAGCGTGCAGGAGTTCATCGGCGCCGTCGGGCTCGGCGCCGAGGGCGTCGGGCTCGAGCCGGCGGCCACGCAGCCGGCCGAGGAGCCGCAGCCGGCCGCGGCCGGCTCGATGCCGATGACGGCGCAGCCGGCGGAGCCGCCGGAGCGCGCGGTCCGTGACACGACGCCGCCGGAGCGCGCGGTCCGTGACACGACGCCGCCCACGCCCGAGGTCGCGCCGCCTGCGCCGGCGGTGGTCGCCGCGCCCGCGGCCGCGGCCGCGCCCGCGCCCGCGCCCGTCGCGCCCGCGCCGGTCGTCGAGGCCGCCCGGCCCGAGCCGGCGAAGCCGGTCAGCGGTGACCTGGCCAGCCTGATGGATGCTGCGCGTGCCGCCGAAGGCGGCGCCGACAAGGGCATCCCGGCGTGGAAGGACATCGTCGCGAAGCACCCGGCGGAGCGGGAGCCGCGGCGCGAGCTCGCGCGCGTGCTGCGCACGCACAGCTCGTGGGCGCAGCTCGCCGACGCGCTGAAGGACGAGGAGGCGAAGGCCGCGGTCACGGGCCCGGAGAAGGCCGAGGTCTTCCTCGAACTCGCCGAGACGTACGGCAAGCTCAACAACGACAACCAGGTGATCGCCGCGCTGACGAGCGCGTCGCAGCAGGATCCGACGCGGCTCGAGGTCTACGATCGCCTGGGCGCGGTCTACGAGGCCAAGAAGCGCTGGCCGGACCTGGTCAAGGTGCTCACCGAGAAGGCGAGGCACACCGAGGGCAACGACGGGAAGGTCGTCATCCTCCTGCAGGTGGCGCAGCTCTATCTGGATCGGTTCTCGAACCAGGCGGAGGCGATCAAGGCCTTCGAGAACGTGCTCGAGATCGATCCCTACAACGAGACGGCGGTCTCGCACCTGCTCTCCGTCTACGAGAAGCGCCGCGACTGGGAGAAGCTGATCAAGCTCCGCGAGGCCGAGGTCGAGCGGACGCCCGAGGCCGAGCGCGCCGCCAAGGTCATCGACGTCGCGCGCATGGCCGCGACGAAGGTCAAGAAGCCCGAGATCTGCACGTACTGGTGGGAGAAGGTCATCCAGTACGAGCCGACGCACGACGAGGCGCTCACCGAGCTCTACAAGCTGTACGAGCGCAACAAGGACTGGGAGAAGCTCGCGGACATCAGCAGCCGCCAGGCGGACGCGGCGCCCGACGACAAGACGCGCGCCGACGCGCTCCAGCGGCTCGGCCTCCTCTATACGGAGAAGGTCGAGAACAGCGCCAAGGCCATCCTGGCGTGGCAGCGGCTGCTCGCGATCGACGAGAACAACCGCCGCGCGCAGGACGCGCTGAAGAAGCTGTACGTCACCGAGGCGCGGTGGGACGACCTCGAGGAGTTCTACCGCTCGCGCAACAAGATCGACGAGTACATCCGCGTGCTCGAGCGCGAGGTCGAGGCCGGCAGCGAGCAGCACCGGCTGTCGCTCGCGATGAAGATCGCGACGCTCTACCGCGACGTGATCCAGAAGGCGGACCGCGCGATGCGCGCGTTCGAGAAGGTGCTGACGCTCGACGAGGAGAACCTCGCCGCGGCCGAGGCGCTGATCCCGCTGTACGAGGGCGGCCGCGATCCCAAGGCCCTCGTGCGCGTGCTCGAGATCCAGCTCCGCGCGACGGAGGAGCCGCCCCTGCGCCAGGAGCGCATGGAGAAGCTCGCCCGCTTCAGTGAGGAGAAGCTGCGTGACAAGGGCGCCGCCTTCGGGTGGTGGCTGCGCGCGCACGCCGAGAACTACGAGGACGAGGAGATCCGGAACCAGAGCGAGCGGCTGGCCGCCGAGATCGCGGGCTGGAACCAGCTCGTCGAGGCGTACGGGGCGTCGCTGCCGAAGTTCGAGCGCAAGGAGGACGCGCTGCCGCTGATGCTCGTGATGGCGCGCGTCATCGAGAAGGAGCAGGGCGACGTCGACCGCGCGCTCGAGATGAACCGCCAGATCCTCGAGATCGACGAGGGCAACGAGCAGGCGCTCGACGCCCTCGAGCGGCTCTACCTCGGCAAGGGCCAGTTCCAGGATCTGCTCGGCATCTACGAGCGCAAGCTCGGCCTGACCGGCGACGCGGACGAGCGGATCGCGATCCAGACGAAGATCGGCCAGCTCTACGAGGACGAGATCAAGGATGACGATCGGGCGATCGCCGCCTACCTCGGCATCATCGACGCCGCCGGCGACGAGCCGACGGCGCTGCGCTCGCTCGATCGCGTCTACCTGCGCAATCAGCGCTGGAGCGATCTGTCCGACATCATCGGCCGGCAGCTCACGATCATCGGGCCCGAGGACGACAAGCTCGCGCACACCGAGCTGAAGTACCGGCTCGGTCAGGTCAAGGAGCAGCACCTCGGGGACGCCGTGGGCGCGATCGAGGCGTACCGCGACATCCTCGATCTCATGCCGTCCCACGAGCGCGCGCGCGTCGCGCTCGAGGCGTACCTCACGAGCCCCGACCTCAAGCACAAGCTCAACGTCGCCGGGATCCTCGAGCCGGTCTACGAGCAGCTCTCCGAGTGGGGGCCGCTCGTCGGCGTGCACGAGATCCAGTACGCGGCCGAGACCGACTCGCTGCGCAAGACGTCGCTCCTGCTCCGCATCGGCGAGCTGCAGCGCGCGAAGCTGCTCGACGGCGAGAAGGCGTTCGACGCCTACGCGCGCGCGTTCCGCGGCGATCCCTCGACCGAGGCCGCCAAGGAGCAGCTCGAGGCGCTCGCCCCGCTCGTCGAGGACGGCTGGACGCGGCTCGTCAAGCTCTACGAGGGCGCGCTCGAGAACGCGAGCGAGCTCGATCCGAAGCTGGCCCACGAGCTCGCGACGAAGGTGGCGCGCTCGTACGAGGACCGCCTCGGCAACACCGCCAAGTCGGTGGAGTTCTACCGCCGGGCGCTCGCGATCGAGCCGGATGACCTCGGCGCGCTGGCCGCCCTCGAGGCGATCTTCACCCGCGACGAGAAGTTCTCCGACCTGCTCGAGATCTACCGCCGCCGCACCGACATCGCCCAGGAGCCCGACGAGCGCCTGGCGTTCCTGTTCCGCATCGCCTCGCTGTACGAGGAGCAGCTGGAGAACCAGGACGAGGCGATCGCGACGTACAACGAGATCCTCGGCCAGGCCCCCGACGACCTGAAGGCGCTCCGCGCGCTCGACCGGCTGTACGAGCAGCGCGGCGCGTGGCGCGACCTCGGCGACAACATCAGCCGCCAGCTCCAGCTGATCGGCCAGACGCCGACGGCGCAGCACGATCAGGTGCGGCTCCTCGTCCGGCTGGCGCAGCTGCGCGAGACGCACCTCGGCGAGGTCGCCGCGGCCGTCGAGACCTACCGCGAGGTCCTCGAGCTCGAGGACCAGAACCAGGAGGCGGTGACCGCCCTCGAGCGGCTGATCGCGAACCCCGAGAACGAGCTCACGATCGCCACGATCCTCGAGCCGATCTACAAGGCCCGCGCCGAGTGGACCAAGCAGATCGGCGTGTACGAGATCATGGTCCGGCACACGTACGATCCGGCGCGCAAGATCCAGCTGCTCGCCCAGATCGCCGAGCTGCAGGAGATCGACGACAACGCCGATTCCGCGTTCGCGACGTACGCGCGCGCGCTGCGCGACGATCCGCGCAACGAGAACACGCACCAGCAGCTCGATCGCCTCTCGCGCGGGCTCGACAAGTGGGCCGAGGCGGCCGACCTCTACGATCAGGTCGGCGGCGAGGCGCAGGAGGACGACCTCAAGGTCGCCCTCCTGTTCCGGCGCGCGCAGATCCAGGAGAGCTACCTCCGCGACGACAGCGCGGCGGTGACCACCTACGAGCGGATCCTCGCCGCGGCGCCGCAGACGCTCGAGGCCGCGACCGCGATCCAGACGATCCACGAGCGCACCGGCGACTGGCCGAAGCTCGTCGAGATCCTGAAGCGCAAGGCCGAGATCCTGCCGAACCTCGACGAGCGCAAGGCGCTGCTCTACCGCTGCGCCCAGATCGAGGAGGAGGTCCTCTCCGACGCCGACGGCGCGATCGCGACGTTCCGCCAGGTGCTGTCGATCGACGACGTCGACATGGTCGCGATGGACGCCCTCGAGCGGCTCTACGTCCGCCTCGAGCGGTGGGAGCCGCTCAAGGACATCTACGCCAAGAAGGCCGATCTCGCCGAGGATCCCGAGGACAAGAAGCCGCTGCTCTACGTCCTCGCGCAGGTCCACGACGTCCACGCCAAGGACGTCGCGAAGGCGATCGAGACGTACCAGGCGATCCTCGATCTCGACGCGGAGGAGCTACCGGCGATCCAGCACCTCGATCGGCTCTACGGCCAGGCCGAGCGCTGGTACGACCTGCTCGGTAACCTCGAGCGCCAGGTCGAGCTCGCCGAGAACACGAGCGAGACCGTCGCGCTCAAGTACCGGATCGGCCACCTGTGGCAGATCCGCCTCGGCGACGTGGCGCGCGCGATCGAGAGCTACCGCGAGGCGCTCGACATCGATCCGTCCAACGCCGAGACGCTGCACGCCCTCGACGGCCTGCTCCACGGCAAGGTCGAGCCGGTCATGGCGGCCCGCGTCCTCGAGCCGATCTACGACGCGAGCGGCGAGTACCAGAAGCTCGTCGACGTGCTCGAGGTGATGGTCGCGCACAACGAGGATCCGCTCGCGCGCGTCGAGCTCCTGCACCGGATCGCCGCGCTCCACGAGCAGATGATCGGCAACGTGCCGGCGGCGTTCGATGCGTTCTCTCGCGCGCTGCGCGACGACTCGGGCAACCAGCTGACGCTCGGCCACATCGAGCGGCTCGCCGAGATCAACGGCAGCTTCGATCAGCTCGCGAAGCTGTACCAGGCCGAGAGCGAGAAGTCGCTCGACGTGCCGCGGCAGGTCGACCTCTTGAGCCGGCTCGCGCGCGTCTACGAGCAGGAGCTGAACGACGTCCCGATGGCGATCGGGACGTTCCGCCGGATCCTCGAGGTCGAGGTCGACAACAAGCCGGCGGTGCTCGCGCTCGATCGGCTGTACACGCAGACGCAGGCGTGGCCCGAGCTCGCCGACGTGCTGCGCCGCGAGATCATGCTCGCGGACACCACCACCGATCCGCACGCGGTGTCGTCGCTGCAGTACCGGCTCGGCCAGACGCTGCAGCTCAGGCTCGACGACAAGAAGGGCGCCGTCGAGGTCTACCGGGACATCCTGGCGGACAACCCGGCGCACCAGGCGACGCACGCCGCCCTCGAGGAGATGTTCCACGCGGGGCACCTCCAGGTGGAGATCGGCGCCGTGCTCGAGCCGCTGTACGAGGCGGCCGGCGAGTACGACAAGCTGCACGGGATCCTCGAGGTCGAGCTGCAGAAGCTCACCGGCCCGGATCGCCAGGGCATGTACCAGCGGCTCGCGGAGCTCGCCGAGACCAAGCTCTACGATCAGCCGAAGGCGCTCCACTGGTGGAGCGAGGCGCTGATCGAGGATCCGCGGTGGGACCGCGCGCTCGAGGAGAGCGAGCGGCTCGCCGGGGCGAGCGGCTCGTGGGACGAGATGGTCACTGCGTACACGCGCGCGCTCGAGCGCACGCAGGATCGCGAGATCCAGCGGGCGACGCTGCTCCGCATGGCGCGCGTCTACGAGTTCGAGCTCGGCGATCCGGCGCACGCCGTCGAGACGCACCTCCGGGTGCTCGAGATCGAGCCGAAGGACGCCGACGCGCTCGCCGCGCTCGATCGGCTGTACCTCGGCGCGGGGATGTACGAGGACCTCGCCGAGATCCTGCGCCGCCGCATCGAGGTGGTCCAGGACCCCGACGAGCAGCTCGAGCTGTACTTCCGGCGCGGCGCGATCTTCGAGGCGATGGCCGATCTCGATCAGGCGCTCGCCTGCTACACGGCCGTCCTCGAGCAGGAGAGCCGCAACCGGCGCGCCCTCGAGTCGATCGAGGCGATCCACTTCCGTCGCGAGGCGTGGACGAAGCTGTTCGAGACGTACGAGAAGCTGATCGACGTCGCCGCGGACGACACCGAGATGGCGGACGTGTACGCGCGCATGGCGCGGATCTCGTCCGACGCGCTGAACAACGAGGACCGCGCGATCGAGCTGTGGACCCGCGTGCTCGACATCCGCGGCGAGGAGCCGCAGGCGCTGCAGGCGCTGGCCGAGCTGTGCACGCGGCGCGAGCGGTGGGAGGAGCTCGCCGAGATCATCGAGCGTCAGGTCGCGGTCGCGCAGAGCGATCGCGATCAGATCACGCTGTACAAGCGGCTCGGTTGGGTCTGGGAGGAGAAGCTTCAGCGCGAGCGCAACGCGCTCGACGCGTGGCTCGCCGCCGACCGGATCGACGGGCAGGACCTCGAGACCTTGCGCTCGCTCGCGCGGCTCTACCGCTCCACGCAGGCGTGGGACGAGCTGTCGCAGACGCTGCAGCGGATCATCGAGGTCGGCCAGCTCTCCGACCAGATCACCGAGCACGAGACGATCGAGCTGTACGCGCAGCTCGGTCAGCTCGAGGGCGAGGTGCTCGGCCGCGTGGACGCCGCCGTCGAGGCGTGGCGCCGCGTGATCGCGATCGATCCGAGCGACTTCCGGGCGCTCGCGGCGCTCGAGCAGCTGTTCACGCGCGAGGGCCGGTGGGAGGAGGCGATCGACGTGCTCGAGAAGCGCGCGCTCGTCCTCGACGACGAGGTGGCGCGGCGCGACACGCTGCTCCAGGCCGCATCGACCTGGGAGGAGAAGGTCGAGGATCTCACGCGCGCCGCGGCGGTGTACGAGCGCGTCCGCGCGTCGGACCCGTCGAACAGCGTGGCGTCGGATCGCCTCGAGGCGATCTACACGCAGCAGTACAAGTGGACCGAGCTCGTCGAGGTGCTGCTCGAGCGGTCGGAGATCGTCAAAGACGTCGAGCAGCAGATCACGATCCTGAACCGCGTCGCGCGGATCTACGAGTCCGAGATCGGCGACCAGGAGTCGGCGTTCTACGTCCTCCAGGCCGCGTTCAAGCGCGACTACGCGCACGACGAGACGGCGCGCGAGCTCGAGCGCCTCGCCACGGCGACGAACCGCTGGCAGGAGCTGCTCGACGAGTACACGAACCGCGTCAACGAGCTGGAGGCGGAGGACCGCGCCTCGGCCGCCGACCTCTGGGTCAAGATCGGCCGCTGGTACGCGGAGCACCTGTCCCACCTCGAGTACGCGATCCACTCGGTGCAGCAGGCGCTGCGGATCGATCCGTCCCACACCGGCGCGCTCGGCGGCATGGCCGAGCTGCAGCGCAAGCGCGGCTCGTGGGGCGAGCTGATCGAGACCTTGCAGCGGCACGCGGCCGTCGAGCCGGCCGCCGAGAAGAAGACGGAGCTCTACATCAACCTCGCCGAGCTGCTCGAGCGGCAGATGCAGGACCTCGGCGGCTCGATCCACTCGTACCAGCAGGCGCTCAACTACGACGCGGGCTCGCGTCCGGCGCTCATCGCGCTCGATCGGCTGTACCGCCGCACCGAGCAGTGGGAGCCGCTGATCGACGTGCTCACCCGGCGCGCCGGGCTCGAGACCGACGAGCAGAACA
The DNA here is from genome assembly GCA_035558535.1 of Kofleriaceae bacterium. GTDB lineage: Bacteria > Myxococcota_A > Polyangia > Haliangiales > Haliangiaceae > JABFXX01. Next base: position 129,910 of record DATMCI010000099.1, on the reverse strand, counting down.
TCGTCAAGTTCCGGACCGAGGTCGGCCAGCTGTGGGATCTCCGGCTGTACGACGCCGGCCGCGCGATCACCGCGTACCAGTCGGTGCTCGACGTCGACCCGGCGAACCTGGTCGCGCTGCAGGCCCTCGAGAGCCTGTACGAGAAGACGAACCAGTCCGAGAAGTACCTCGAGGTCCTCGAGGCGCAGCTGGACGTGTCGCCGTCGGAGGGCGAGAAGATCTCGCTCTACGAGCGCATGGCCGCGGCGTGGGAGGAGCGCTTCGGCAAGCTCGACCGCGCCGCCGAGGCGCTCGAGAAGATCGTCGCGATCGACGGCCGCAACTTCGCGGCGTACCGCGAGCTCGCCCGCCTGTACCAGCAGGCGGCGAAGTGGGAGGCGCTCGTCGAGACGTACCGGAACCACATCTCGGCGACGGCCGACGTGCAGACGCGCGTCGACCTCTACGTCGCGATGGGCATCGTGTACGAGCAGAACCTCGGCGACATCGATCGCTCGATCGAGGCGTACACCGACGTGCTGCAGCTCGACGCCGACGAGCAGCGCGCGCTCGATGCCCTCGGGCGGATGTACGAGAAGATCGGCGAGTGGGACCGCGCCATCGACATCATGGCGCACCACACCCAGCTGACCGACGACACCCGCAAGCAGGTCGACCTGTTCTCGCGGATGGGCCGCATCCAGTACGAGAAGACCAACGACGCCGAGTCCTCGGAGGCCAACCTGCTCCGGGCGCTGGCGATCGATCCGAGCCACGTGCCCGCGATGGAGGCGCTGACCCGCCAGTACTCGGACCGCGGCGACTGGCTCAAGGCCGCCCAGATGATGGTGCGCGCCGAGGGCTACACGCAGGTCGCGGTCGACAAGGTCCGCCTCCTGTACGAGGCGGCCAAGATCTACGACGAGCGGCTGCGCCAGCGGGACCAGGCGAAGGCGCTCTACGCCGCGGTCATCGCGCTCGATCCCGAGCACGTCGACGCGGGCCGCCCGCTCGCGGAGATCTACTTCGAGGACAAGCAGTGGGCCGAGCTGTCGCCGGTGATCGAGATGCTGTGCCGCAAGGTCGGCCAGCTCCACGCCGACCCGCGCGAGCTCAACGAGCTGTACTACCGCGCCGCGCGCACGGCCGACGAGCTGGGTGACTACCAGCGCGCGCTGCACTACTACAAGGCCGCCTACGACATCGACTCGACGTACCTACCGACGCTGATCGGTCGCGCCGACTTGATGTTCAAGATGGCGGACTACGAGAACGCCGGAAAGATCTACCAGACGATCCTGGTCCAGCACCGCGACGGTCAGGAGGAGGCGGACGTCGTCCGCATCTACAACCGGCTCGGCATGGTTCGCCAGGCGCTCGGTGAGCGCAAGAAGGCGCTCAACATGTTCGAGAAGGCGTTGGAGATCGATCCGACGCACCGCGAGACGCTGCAGGCGGTCATCGATCTGCAGCAGCAGCAGGGCGACTGGGAGGCGGTGATCCACGCCAAGCGCGGCCTCATCGCCACCTCGAAGGACAAGGAGCGGACCCAGCTCCTCGACGAGGTCGCCGGCATCTACGACCAGAAGCTGCAGAACCCGCAGAAGGCCACGGCCGCGTACCTCGAGGCGCTCGAGTTCTCGCCGGAGGACCACCAGCTCCTGCAGAAGCTGCTCGACATCTACACCAACACGAAGCAGTGGAAGAAGGTGGTGGAGACGATCGAGCGGTTCATCGCGCTCGAGGCGGACCCGGTGCGGTGCGGCGCGTACTACCACGCCGCCGCGACGGTGTGCCGCGACGAGCTGAAGTCGCTCGACGAGGCGGTGGACTACTACAACAAGGCGCTCGACAGCTTCTTCTCGAACACGGAGAAGCTGCCCGAGGCGATGATCCCGCGCGCGCTCAAGTCGTTCGAGGCGATCGACAAGGTGCTGACGACGAAGCGCGACTGGAAGGCCCAGGAGCGCGCGTACCGCGACATGATCAAGCGGATGCCCAAGCAGGGCAGCCCGGTGTTCCACAAGATCCAGGTCGGGCTGTTCGACGGCCTGGGCGAGATCTACCGGTCGCGCCTCAAGCACTACCAGTCGGCGTCGCAGGCGTACGAGATCGCGCAGCAGCTCGATCCGAAGAACGAGCTGCGCGCGGACGGCACCGATCGCGCCGAGATCCTCGCCGAGCTGTACCTGGTCTCCGGGCCGGAGTACGCCGAGAAGGCGATCGAGCAGCACATGCGGATGCTGCGCATCGAGCCGTTCAAGTACGACTCGTACAAGGCGCTGCGCCGCATCTACATGGACGCGCACCAGTACGACAAGACCTGGTGCGTCTGTAACACGCTCGCGTTCCTCAAGAAGGCGGACCCCGACGAGCTGCAGTTCTACGAGCAGTACAAGCCGCGGGGCCTCGTCAAGGCGAAGAACGTGATGAGCCCGGAGACGTGGAGCAAGCTCATCCACCCCGACGAGAACCGCTACATCTCGTCCATCTTCGGCGCGAGCTGGCAGGGCGTCGCGGCGATGAAGGCGTTCCCGCACAAGGACTTCGGCATCAAGCGCAAGGACAAGCGCGTGCTGCCGGGCGATCCGCTGATGTTCTCGAAGCTGTTCTACTACGTCGCGCAGGTGCTGAACGTCCCGCTGCCCGAGGTGTTCCTCGTCGAGGACAACAAGGCGGCGGACATCCAGCTCGCCAACGCGATGGAGAAGGGCGAGCTCTGCCCGTCGTTCGTGGTGCGGCCGCACCTCCTGCAGGGCAAGAGCGAGCGCGAGATCGCGTTCCTGTCGGCGCGCCGGCTCACGTTCATGCGGCCGGAGTACTACCTGAAGATGCTCCTGCCGACGAACACCGAGCTCAAGGTGGTCGTGCTGTCGGCGATCGTCATGGTGCAGCCGCGGTTCCCGGTGCCGCCCGACATGGTGCAGCTCGTCCAGCAGTACCTGCCGGAGATGCAGAAGCGCATGCCGCCGCAGGTGATCGAGCAGCTCGGCGCCGTCGTCTCCCGGTTCATCCAGGCGGCGCCGGAGATCAACCTGGCGAAGTGGGGTCACGCGGTCGACGCGACCTCGCACCGCGCCGGCTTCGTGGTGTGCGGCGATCTCGAGGTCGCGGCGCGCATGGTGTCGGCGGAGCCGGTCACGGTCGGCGGACCGCAGGTGAAGGACAAGATCAAGGAGCTCGTGCTGTTCTCGATCTCCGAGGAGTTCTTCACGGTACGCGCTCAGATGGGGCTCACGATCGCGGGCTAGCGCTCGCCGCAAGGAGAAGGACGCATGCCCGCACGGTTCGTCGACAAGCGGATCATCAACGGGGTCGAGGACCTAAACCCGATCGAGCGCGAGCAGCTGCGGGTGGCCGGCCGGTTCTACGATGGTGACGACCGGCCGGTGGAGGATCGGCTCGCCGGCGGCGTGGTCGAGGGCGACGGCAGCCTGTTCGACACGGAGCTGTGGAGGGTCGTCGACGGCGAGCGCCACCTGTACGACGCCTGGTTCTACATGGGGGACAGCGGGACGTTCTTCCGGGCCGGTACGACGGAGGACGTGGCGATGGTCATCCAGGGCGGGCTCGAGTGCGAGGACCCGGCGGTCCGGGGCCAGCTCGGGCCGGCGATGGTCGAGGCGCGCCTGCTCCTCGAGAGCGACGCCTCGTACGCCGAGTTCGCGGCCGCGCTCGCGGCGCAGAGCGGCGGCGCGGCCCCCGACGCCACGGCCGAGCAGCCCGCGGAGCCGGCGAAGGCTGCGAAGCCTGCGAAGGCTGCGAAGCCTGTGAAGGCTGCGAAGGCGGCGCCCGCGAAGAAGGCGGCGCCGACAAAGGCCAAGGCCAAGGAGGCGCCCGCGAAGAAGGCGGCGCCGACAAAGGCCAAGGCGAAGAAGGCGCCCGCGAAGAAGGCGGCGCCTGCGAAAAAGGCGCCTGCCAAAAAGGCCGCGCCGAAGAAGACTGCGGCGAAGGCCCCCGCCAAGAAAGCTACTGCGAAGAAGCCTGCGAAGCGCCGCTAACGCCGAGTGGGCCCGCTAGAACCGAGCGAGGAGCCCCGAGCGCGAGGCGGAGCGAGAACCGGAGCGGAGTGTACTCCTGTACACGAGGTCTCCGCCGGGACGCGCAGCGTCCCCCGGGCGCGCAGCGACCGGCGCGCGCGGAGCGCGCGAGGCGGAGTGGGGCTGACCGGAAGCGCAGCGACAACGAAGCGATCGGGGCCCGCAGCCGGTTCTAGCCTAGGCTTTGGTGGGGCCGCTCCACTCGCTCGGCGGCGGCGTCGAGATGTGCCGCAGGCCGGCCACGCGGAAGACCTTCAGCTCGTCGGCCTTGCCCTTCACCTTCACGGGCTGCAGCGCCAGCGCGTCGATGCGGCCGGCGACCTGGCGGTACGTGTCCTCGGAGATGATGATCTCGCCGGAGCCGGCGAGGTTCACGAGGCGCGAGGCCACGTTCATCGCGTCGCCGATCGCGGTGTACTGCAGCGCGCGCGTCGAGCCGATCGACCCGGTGATGACGTTGCCGGTGTTGATGCCGATGCCGATCCGGATCGGCGCGAGGTTCTCGGCGGCGCGCGTGCGGTTGAACTCCTCGAGCGCCTGCAGCATCGCGATCGCGCACGACACCGCCTTGAACGGCGCGTCCTCGATCGGGATCGGCGCGCCGAACAGCCCGATGATCTCGTCGCCGACGAACTTGTCGAGCGTGCCGTTGTACTTGAACAGGATGTCGACCATCACCTCGAAGTACTCGTTCAAGGTGTTGACGACCTCCTGCGCGGGCCGCCCGTCCGACATCGTCGTGAAGCCGCGGATGTCGGAGAACAGCATCGTGATCTCGTTGAGCCGGCCGCCCTTCTCGATCGTGAGCTGGCCCTTCACGACCTGCTCGACGACCGACGGCGGGATCAGCCGCGAGATCTGCGCGCGCGTCTGCGCCTCGCGCTCGATCCGGCTCGCGAGCCGCGCATTCTGGATCGAGATCGCCGCCTGCGCCGCCATGCCGGTGCAGATCTGGAGATCCTTCTCGGTGAACGCGTTCGACGTGAACAGCGAGTCGAGGTGCATGATGCCCAGGAGCTCGGTCGAGTGGAGCAGGGGCAGCGTCATCGTCGAGCGGATGCCCTGCATGATGATCGAGTGCGCGCCCGAGAACCGCGCGTCCATCGTCGCGTCCGACGACAGGACGGCGGCCTTCTGGTTCACGACCTCGGCCATCACCGTCTTCGACAGCACGATGTTCGGATCGCTCTTGCCGCTGCGCGTCTTCACGAACCGCGGCGACAGCTCGCCGCGATCGTCCATCAGGAGGATCACGCCGCGGTCCGCGCCGACGAGCTCGAACGCCTTGTCGAGGATCTTCGGCAGGAGCTTGTCGAGATCGAGCTCGCTGCCGACGGCGCGCGCGAGCTCGTGGCCGATGCGCAGGCGCTCGTAGTCGCGGCGCAGGATCTTGTCGTCGCCGATCTGCCGCTCCGGCATGAAGTCGCCGTTGTTGGCCTGGACGCGGCCGCGGATGTGGCTCTCGGTCAGTCCGGGCGCGATCGTCACGCGGCCGAGCGCGTCGTCGTTCCGCGGCTTGTCGACGAAGACGATCCGCGTCGAGCCCATCGTGAACTCGTCGCCGTCGTTCAGGTAGTGGTCGCCCACGCGCTCGCCGCGCAGGAACGTCCCGTTCAGCGACTTGAGGTCGCGCAGCAGGAAGCGGCCGTCCGCCGCCCGCTGGATCTGGGCGTGCTCCTTCGAGATGATCCGATCGAGGATCTGGATCGTGTTGTCGGGGTGGCGACCGATCGTGTTGAACGCAGCGAGCTCGAACTCCTGTCGCTCATCCCCCGAAATGACGATCAGCTTGGCCATCGCAGACTCGAATTACCGCTTCGGCCGATGGTAGACGTCCCATGACGAAAAATAAAGACGCCACGGTGACCAAACCCTTGCCTGGACACGGGAAACGTCCCGTCCCGATGGGGGCACCGGGGGCGGGGCCGATGCTCCCCCATCGGGTGGCGCTCGGGTGGGCTTGGGCGGGCTAGTGCGGGCTGAGTGCGGGCTAGTGCTTGCCGTAGTTGAGCGGCGTGCCCTGGCGCTGCGCCAGGATGTACGCCTCCATCGCGCGCATCCGGGGATCGTCCGCGGACATGGCTGGGGCGCGAACGGGGTGCTGCAGGCACCAGTTGATCATGTCCCGCAAGAGGGCGACCCGGCCGAGCTGGACCTGGAACTTCGGATAGGTCTCCGGATGGGTGTTCGCCGCGTCGGGGTGACACATGTCGCAGCTGACGGAGATCGTGCTGCCGAGCTCCCCGCCGTTGTGGAACACGCGCGCGCCTTCCATGGCCGCGCGCTCGGACTCGCGCGCCCACGCGAGGATGTCCGTCTTGGTGTAGCGGCCGTACGAGGCGCCCTCGGCCTGCTGGCCCTCGAGCACGGACTTGTTCTCGAACGGGGGCTTCACCGTCCAGGAGCGGCGGACCTCGGTCTCCCACTCCTGATCGGGGTGCTGGCGCCGCCACTGATCCATCAGCTGATCGGCGACGGCCTGCGCCTCGCCGCGGCTCTTGGGCAGCTGATCGAGCGCCACCGTCGTGACGTTGTCGCACAGCCGGACCTGGGTCTTGCCGCCATCGGCGGTGTTGCCGGCGGTGCTGGTGCTGGTGGCCGCGGAGCCGCCGCCGCCCGAGCCGGTGGTCGCCCCATCGAGCTTCGACTTGCGCTGGCCGCACGCGGACGCGGACGCCGCGAGGAGCACGAGCGCCAGAGCGAGGTGGGTTCGTCGTGACATGTGGCGGGTCATGGATACGACCTCCTCGCCGAGGCGGGCTCCGCCCTCCTGAACTCGCTCGTCGGTCATTAGTACCCCCGTCGGTTGTTGGTGCGCGGGCGATCGGCCTTGCCGTTCGCCACGTAGGTCGCCTTGACGGTGACCGGGTTGCGGTTCCACAGCCGGTACATCGCGTCGACCGTCGCGTCCGCGTTGACGTCGAACGTGCCGTCGCCGCAGCCGTCGTTCGGATCGAACGGGTCGGGCCGATCCATCTGGATGGTCAGCTCCGGCATGCCCTCCGGCGCGTACGGCCACGGCCACGCGGTGGACAGCATGCCGTGGAAGTGGATGTTGCCGATCCGGTTGGTCAGGAGCTGGTGGGTGTGGCCGTGGATCACGGTCACGCGCTGGAACTTCTTGAGCAGCGCCTGCACGGGCTCGGCGTCGTCGGTCCAGAAGTTCCACTTCTTGTAGAGCTTGTAGAGCGGCGAGTGCGAGAACACGATCACGGGCGTGGTCGCCGGGACTTTCGCGAGGTCGTCCGCGAGCCACTTGCGGCCCTCCTCGCCGACCTCGAACGAGCTCTGCGCGCCGTTGTCGAGCCCGGCGACGGTCTTCATGCGCTCCATCGGCGAGAGCTTGCGCGCCGTCCAGAAGTCCTTCTCGACGACGCTCATCAGGGTGACGAAGTGCACGCCCTTGTGGTCGAACGAGTACGAGGGCTGGCCGAACAGCTCGCGCCACTTCTCGCCCATGTCGAGGAACCAGTCGTGCTCGCCGACCATCATCTTGAGCGGCGCCTTGAGCGTCTTCAGGATCTGCGCGCCGAGCGCGAGCTCGCCGGGCTGGCCGAGCTGGGCGAGGTCGCCGCCGTACAGCACGAAGTCGGGCTGCGGGTCCATCCGGTTCACGTCGTCGACGGCGCGCAGGAGGCCGCGCACGAACCGGTCGTTGACCTTCTCCTCGTAGAGGTGCGAGTCCGAGATGTACGCGAAGCGGAACGCCTCGCGCTTGCCGGGCTGCGCGCCGGCGACGCGCACCGGCGCGAACGTGTGCGGCGAGATGCCGCCGACGAGCGCCGCGGCGCCGGCGGCGGCCGCGGCGGAGACCTTGAGGAAGCCGCGCCGCGACAGGCGGCCGAGGTCGCGCAGCGTGCGCTCGCGCTCCTCCATGTAGCGGGTCTCGACGCTCGTGTGCCTGCGGCTCATGGGGTCCTCCCGGGGGCGGCCCCGGCGGGGGGCTGCGGAGCAGTGGGCTGCGGAGCCGCGGGCGGGTTACCGCCCGGCGCGCCGCCCTGCGAGTTGATGGGCTGCGACGTGAACGTGATCTTGCGGCGCTGGGCGATCTCGTCGTTGCGGAACGGGCGCGTGCCCTTCCTGGCGCGCTGGGCATCGAGCGCGCGGGTGTTCGCGTCCGCGAACCGACGATCCGTCAGCGTGAACATGAACGCGACGACCTCGTCGATCTCGGTCTCGGACAGCGCGAGCGGCTCGATGCCGCCGTCGAGGTACGGGTTGGGCTCGCCGCCCTTGTTGTAGTGGTCCATGACGTCCCACAGGGTCGTCATCGATCCGTCGTGCATGTACGGCGCGGTGATGCCGACGTTGCGGATCTGCTGCGTGCGGAACGAGCCGATGTCCGACTCGATCCGCGTGACCACGAACCGGCCGAGCTCCGACGTGTCGCCGCCGAGCGCGAGCTCGTCGATCGTGGCGGTGCTGCCGTTCTTGGCGAGGACCGCGAGCGCCTTGGCGGCGAGCCCGGTGAAGTTCTGGTGCCGCGCCGACACGCCGACGTTGTGGAAGCGGCCGTCGGTGCCGAGCGGGTTCGCCGCGCTCAGCGGGTGGCAGCTCTGGCAGCGTGCCTTGCCGTTGTAGAGCAGGAAGCCGCGCTTGGCCTCGTCGGAGATCGCGCCGGCCTCGCCGCGCAGCCAGCGATCGAACGGCGCGTCGATGAAGATCAGCGTGCGCTCGAACGAGGCGAGCGCGCGGCCGACGTCATCGAACGTGGGCGCGCGGCCGTACGCCTTCTGGAACATGGGCGCGTACGCGGGATCGGCGTTGATCGCCGCGACCACCGCGTTGCCGTCGGGCTGCCCCATCTCGATCGAGTTGATGATCGGCAGGACGGCCTGATCCTCGAGGCGCGCGGCGCGGCCGTCCCAGAACTGGCTCGTGAGCAGCGCGGCGTTCATCGTGGTCGGCGCGTTGCGGCGCCCGACCTTGCCGCCGATGCCCTCGGAGTTGGGCCGGAGATCGGTGAACGATCGCGTCACGTCGTGGCACGTCGCGCACGCGACGGTCCCGTCCTTGGACAGCTTCGGATCGAAGTACAGCTTGCGCCCGAGCGCGATCCGATCGGCGTTCGGCGCGTTGTCCTCCGGGATGGAAGCCTTCCAGATGACCGGATCGACCCACTTGGGTGCGACCGCGGGATCGAAGCCGGCGATCAGGGCGTCGGTCTTCTTGAGCTGCTCGTCGAACGCTGCGGCGCCATGGTTCGCGCTCGGAGTGGGATCGGCGTATCCGATGCCCGTACATCCAGCGGCCAGTGCGGCGAGACCGGTGCTCGCGACAAGTCTGATCATGCGCACCCCCCGTGCATGGGCGGGCCGCCGAGCAAGTGATGTGCCCGCAAATCCGCCTCGAATTTGACTCGTGGCGCGAGCGCACATCCGGGGCGCAACGCGATTGCGGTGTCGCTCACAACGAAATAACGTCGTGCACCGAAATACCGGTGACACTCGCCGAAGCCAGCTACATGACGGACCTGGCGGGGCTCGCGGCCCTGGCGGCCGATCCTTCAGCGCTCGACGAGGTGCTGACGCGCGCGCTGACGTCGCTCGAGCGGATCGTGCCGTACGACCTGGCGGCGCTCTACGAGCTCGACGGTGACGCGCTGACGGTGCGCACGGCGGTCGGCGCGCTGGCGGGGGAGTCGGTGCGCCACGCGCGCCTGTCCCTGGCGCGCTTCCCGTTGATCCAGCAGGCGCTGACGGCGCGGCGGCCGCTCGCTGTCGGGGAGGGCCAGCACCGCGACGACGGCGATCCGTACGACGGCGTCCTCGATCTGCCGCCGGGGCACGCGTGCATGCTGGTCCCGGTCTGCGCCGGTCCGCGCGAGCTCGGCGTGATCACGCTCGATCGCATGGTGTGCTCGAAGTACGACGCGGCCGCCGTCGAGGTGGCGGGCGTCTACGCGCGGATCGTCGCGATGGCGATGACGATCGCCGATCAGGCGCAGCGGCTGGCGCGCTACCGGCACCGGCTGCGCGAGGAGGACCGGCTCCTGCGCGAGGAGCTGCGCTCGGGGCGGCTGGCGATCCACCGCGTGCGGTCCGCGCGCTCGGCCGCGATGCGCGACGTGGCGCGGCTCGCCGAGCAGGCGGCCGGGGCCGACAGCCCGGTCCTCATCACGGGCGAGACGGGCTCGGGCAAGGAGGTGCTCGCGAACGCGATCCACGCCTGGAGCCCGCGCGCCGACGAGCCGTTCGTGACGCTCAACTGCGCGGCGATCCCGGACAGCCTCGTCGAGAGCGAGCTGTTCGGCTACGTGCGCGGCGCGTTCACGGGCGCGACCTCCGACCGCGCGGGGCGGTTTCTGGCCGCGCACGGCGGCACGCTGTTCCTCGACGAGATCGGGGACATGCCGCTCAGCGTGCAGGCCAAGCTCCTGCGCGTCGTGCAGGAGGGCGCGTTCGAGCCGGTCGGGTCGGATCGCACGGTGCGCGTCGATGTGCGGATCATCGCGGCCACGCACCTCGATCTCGAGGCGGCGGTCGCGGCGCGCCGGTTCCGCGAGGACCTCTACTTCCGGATCGCGGTGTTCCCGCTGCACGTGCCGCCGCTGCGCGCGCGGCCGGAGGACCTGCCGGTCCTGGTGCAGGCGATCCTGAGCGAGCTCGCCGAGCGGCGCGGTCGTGGCCGCGGCCCGTGGTCGCTGACGCCGGCGGCGATCCACGTGCTCGCGCGCCAGCTGTGGCCGGGCAACGTGCGCCAGCTGGTCAACGTGCTCGAGCGCGCCGCGATCCTGCAGCCGTCGGGCGAGCTCGACGTCGCGCACGTCGATCCAAGCCTGGGCTCAAGCCTGGGCTCAAGCCTGGGCTCGGGCCTGGGCGCGTGCTTCTCGAGCGCGGTGGCGCCGGTGGTGGTGGGGCCGCTGGTGGGGCCGCTGGCGCCGCTCGCCGAGGCCGAGCCACTCGAGCGGTTCGAGGATCACGAGCGGCGGTACCTGCGGCGCGTGCTCGCGCACACCGGCGGCAAGATCTACGGCCCGGGCGGCGCCGCCGAGCTGCTCGATCTGCCGCCGACGACGCTGCAGAGCAAGCTGCGCCGCTACGGCATCCGCTGATGGCCGCGCGGGCGCTGGGGGCGCGGGTCCGGCGGGCCGCGGCGCGGCTCGGGCCCTGGGCGCCGGATCTGGTGATCGCGCTCCTGGCGATCGCCCTGGCGTGGGCGTTCGCGGCGGAGGTGCTCCGGCACACGCGACCGTTCGGGCTGCCGCTCGACGACTCGTACATCTACCTGACGTACGCCAAGCAGCTCGGGCGCGGTGAACCGTTCTCGTACTACCCGGGCGGCGGGTACTCGGCGGGCTCGACGAGCGCGCTCTGGCCGGTGCTGCTCGCGCCGTTCTGGGCGCTCGGCGCGCGCGGCCACGCGCTCGTGTGGGTCTCGTTCGGGCTGTGCGCGGCGCTCTACGCGGCGACCTGCGTCGGGTGCTACCGGCTGGTGCGCGCGATCGCCGGCCCGATCGCGGGGCTCGTCGCGGCGGCGCTCGTGCTCGCGATCGCGCCGTTCGCGTGGACGGCGCTCGCGGGCATGGAGGTCGCGTTCGCGAGCGCGCTGCTCGTGGCCGTCTCGATCCTGCTCCTGCGCGCGCCGCGCGAGGGGCCGCCGCCGCGCCTGCTCGGCGCGTGCCTCGCGGCGGCGTCGCTGTCGCGTCCGGAGGCGACGCTGCTCGTGGCGCTCGTCGTCGGCGTCACCGTCGTGGCGCGGCTGCGGGCGCGCGAGCTGCGCGCGGCGGCGTGGTGGGCGTCGCCGCTGGCCGCGCCGCTCGTCTGGGTGATCGCGAACCGGCTGCTCGCCGGGCACTTCTTCCCGAACACGGGCGTCGCGAAGAGCCACTTCTACCAGCCGGGCTTCGACTGGACGTTCTGGTGGGGCGCGGTGACGTCGCAGACGGGGCACATGCTGCGGGGGCTGTTCTGGGATCGCACGAGCCCGCTCGTGTGGCCGCGGCTCGTGGCCATCGCCTGGATCCTCGGCGCGGCGCGCGTGCTCTGGTGGGCGCGCGCGGAGCGGCGGTGGCTCGCGGGCACGCTCGTCGTGGTGTCGCCGCTCGCGCTGATCGGCGCGGTGATCGCGTCGTCGGGCGCGTGGAGCTTCCAGAACTACCGCTACATCGCGGCGGCGTTCCCGCTCCTCGTGGTCACCGCCGCGTGCGCGCTCGGGCCGATCGCGCCCTTCCGGCTCCCCGCGCGCGTCCGGCCAGCGCTGGCGCGGGCGGGCGGGGCGGCGGCCGCGGCGGGGATCGCGGCGCTGTTCTGGTGGTCGGCGCTGCCGGGGATGCGATCGGACATCGCGCTGTACGCGCAGAACGCGGCCGATCTCAACCGGCAGGTCGTCACGCTCGGCGAGTACATCCATCGCCGGCTGCCGGACGCGACGATCATGTTCCACGACGCCGGTGCGATCGCGTACTACGGCGACACGCGCGTCTACGACATGCTCGGCCTCGTCACGAACCGGCAAGCGCAGGTCGCAACGAACGGGCCGGGCTCGCGCTTCGAGCTGCTCGAGAGCCTGCCGCCGGAGCGGCGCCCGACGCACTTCGCGTACTACCCGGGCTGGATGGGGCAGGCGGAGCTGTTCGGCGAGGTCCTGCGCCGGACGCCGCTCGGCCCGCAGTTCTCGAAGCGGCGGCTGGTCGGCGACTACGACATGCAGCTCATCGAGGCGAGCTGGGATCACGTGCACACGGCGGAGCGCCCGCTCGACGAGGTGCCGGGCTGGCGCGTGGTCGATCGCGTCGACGTCGCGGACCTGGCCAGCGAGCGCGCGCACGGCTGGCGCGGCGCGCTGGGGCGGCGCCGGCTCGGCGATCCGACGGCGCGCTGGTCGGTGTTCCACCGCGACGTGCGCGCGACGGGGCTGGCGCTCGACGGCGGGCGGACGATCCGCGGCGCGGCCGAGCGGTTCACGATCGAGGTGAGCGATCCGAGGCGGCCGGTGCGCCTGGTCCTGCGCACGGGCGGGCAGCGCGAGTACCCGTGGCACGAGCCGCTCGCGGCGCCGGTCGTGCTCGAGGTCGCGGCGGCGGGCGGCGTGGCGCGGGCGACGCTCGCGCCGCCGGCGGGCCCGTTCGTCGAGGTGCCGCTCGAGCTGCCGGCGCCCGGGGCGCGCGAGGTCTCGGTGCGGGTCACCGCGAGCGGCCCATACCGCGCGTTCCACTGGTTCGTGCTGCAGCCGGACTGAGCCCCGCGCGCGCTCGGGGCAAAGCTCGGGGGCTGCGCGGCCTCGTTCAGATGCAGGATCGGGGGCTTGCGTCGAGCAGGCCGCCGCTCAGCGCGCGTTGAAGCTGACGCTGATCCGCGGCGTGTCGCTCTGGTACGGCGTGACCCAGTGGACGAGCCACGACGGGAAGATGAGCAGCTCGCCGGTGCGCGGCGGGATCTCGACGGCCGTGGGGCTGTCGAAGCGGTTGCTGGCGCCGAGCACCATGCCGGCGCCGGCGCGCGGATCGCCGAGCATCAGCACGCCGCCCGCGGCGGCGCCGCTCTCGCCGGCGTCGACGTAGTAGACGCCACTCCACGCCGCGTCGGCGTGGGTGTGCGGGTTGAAGAAGACGCCGCGCGTGAACAGGTTCGCCCAGCCGAACAGGGCGATCTCCTCGAGCGGCGCGTCGTGCGCGCTCATGACGGCGTCGGCGATCAGCTTGCTGAGCGCGCGCGTCTCGGCGGTCCACTGGAAGAAGTCGTTGCCGCTCTGCCAGCCGGTGCGCTCGCCGCGCGGCACGCTCGGGACGGTCCGGCTGCGCTCGAGCACGAGCGCGCGGATGGCGGCGTCGAGCGGCGCCGCGTCGAGCGCGTACGTCACCACGCGCGTCGGGAACAGGAGCGCCGTACCGGTCTTCCTCAGCATGCGCGGGACCGCATCATACGCTCGACGCGGCGTGTTTTTTGCTTCGCCTCGCCGTGCGGCCTAACATGCCGGCGGCCTCCTCGGTCTCTCCTCGGTTTCTCCTCGGTTCTCCTCGGTCTCCCCTCGACGAACGCGGGCTCGCACGCTTGGTGGCCACGGATCCTGCACCCCAGACGCTTCGCGGCCGCGTGCTCTGCCCGCGCGCCGGCGAGCCGCGCTTCGTCGAGCTCGCCGACGCCGTGATCGAGCTCGACGGCGCGGGCCGCATCGCGTCGGTCGGCCCCGCGCCGCCCGGCTGCGCGGTGCCCGAGACGCACCCCGGCGCGGTGCTGCTGCCCGGGTTCGTGGACACGCACGTCCACTTCCCGCAGACGCGCGTGCTCGGCAGCGCGAGCGGCCCCCTGCTCGAGTGGCTCGAGCGCAGCATCTTTCCCGAGGAGGCGCGGTTCGCCGACCGGGCGTACGCGGAGGCGGTCGCGCGCGAGCTCTGCGACGCGCTGATCGCCCAGGGGACCACGTGCGCGGCCATCTACAGCTCGAGCCACCCGGGCGCGACGGACGCGCTGTTCGCCGAGCTCGATCGCCGCGGCCTGCGCGGGTTCGCCGGGCTGACGCTGATGGATCGCGGCGCGCCGCCCGAGAACCTGCTCGAGGCAGATCTCGCGCTTGAGGCGTGCGCGGAGCTGCACGCGCGGTGGCACGGCCACGATCGCGGCCGGCTCGCGTTCTCGGTGATCCCGCGGTTCGCGCTCTCCTGCTCGGAGGCGCTCCTGCGCGGCGCCGCCGACTTCGCCGCGCGGCACGGCCTGCTCGTGCAGACGCACATCTCGGAGAACAAGGACGAGATCCGCGCGACGACCGCGGCGTTCCCCGAGCACGCCGACTACCTGGACGTGTACGAGCGCCACGGGCTCGTCTCTGCGCGCACGATCCTCGCCCACTGCATCTGGCTGTCGCCCTCCGAGTGGGATCGCCTCGCGGCGCGCGACGTCGCCGTCGCGCACTGTCCGGACAGCAACTTCTTCCTCGGCAGCGGCTGCATGCCGCTCGCGCGCGCGGCGGCCCGCGGGATCCGGATCGGGCTCGGGACAGACGTCGGCGCCGGCCGGACGTTCTCGCTCCGGCGCGTCGCGGCGGCCGCGTACGACGCCGCGCTGATCGTCGATGCGCGCGTCTCGCCCGAGGCGCTCCTGTGGCGCGCGACCACCGGCGGCGCGCAGGCGCTCGGGCTCGCGGGCGTCACCGGCCGGATCGCCGCGGGCCTGGACGCCGATCTCGTGGCCGTCGACGCGCCGCCGGGCGTCTCGGGCGCGCCGCTGTTCGATCACCTGCTGTTCCGGCACGACGCCGGCCTCGTGCGCGCGACGTACGTCCGCGGCCGCCGGCTGGACGCGCCGGCCGGCACCCCTGCGCGCTGAGCCGTCAGGGCGCGCCGAGCGCGAGGCGAACGCCGACGCCGAGCGTGGCCTCCTCGGTGAGGCCGCGGATGCCCTTGCGGTGGCCGGCGTCGGCCGCGAGGTAGACCAGCGTGTCGCCGAGGCGCGACGGGAACGCGACGCCCGCGAGCGCCCGCACGAGGTACGAGTCGGGGAAGCGGCGCCCGGCGAGATCGTCGCCGAAGAGGTACTCGGCGTAGGCGCTCGCGAACGGCTGGACGCGGCGCGAGGCGCACCAGCGCACGTGCAGATCGAGCGCCGGCCCGCCCGCGAAGCTCGAGCGATCAGGCAGAAACCACATGCCGATCGCGCGCTCGACGAAGCGGAGGTCGCCGGCCGCGTGCGCGAAGGCGACGTCGGCGATGACGTCGTCGCCGACGAACGGCTGATCCGTGACGTCCATGCCCGGATCGCCGTGGTTGCTGCCTGTGTAGTGCTGGCTCTCGTGCCGGTACTGCGCCGTGAGCTCGAGGGCGCAGCCGGCGCAGATCCGCTCGCCGATGCGATCGAGCGCGGCCGCGGCGACGTAGGCGTACGAGCCGCGCCACAGCAAGTTGCCGCTCGCGGCCGGGAAGGCGTTCCCGAGGCCGGTCGTCTCGCCGTCGCTCTCGAGCTCGAGCAGGCCCGCGAAGCCAAGGCGCACCGTCACGGTCTCGCGCGGGATCGTGACGATCGCGAGCTCGCCGCCCGCGGTGCGCACGTCGCGCGGGACGATCATGAGGTTCATGGCGGGCGTGTCGCGCGAGGCGGACCAGCTCCGCGGGATGCGGCGCGGCAGGCCGAGCGATTCGATCTCCTTGTGCTCGCCCTCGGCCTGCGCCGCCGTCGGGGCGATCGTCAGCCCTATCCCGACTCCGATTCCGACGACGATGAGTGTCGCGCCCCTCATTCGAAGTCTCCGAAGAACCGGAAGGCCACCAGGTGGAGCTCCGGCGCGCCCGCGTCGGTGCGGTAGCTGACGACGATCTCGTCCGGCCGCGCGCGTAGGCCCGCGTGCTCGCGGCCACCGCTCACGAGCCCGAACCCCGAGGTGGACGGGATCCCGTCGAACGCCGCGATGCGGTGCCCGAAGCCGTTCTCCGGGCGCGCGGATCTGCGAACGGAGACCCGCGCGTCGAAGATGTCGATCGACGTCGCGAGGAACCCGCCTCCGTACGGCGACACCGTCACGCCGCCGAGCTCATCGGCGAGCACCGAGGCGTCGGTCAGCGCGTCGACCCAGCCGCGGAGCGCGTTGTACACCTGATACGCGGCCGGCTCCTCGAGGCTCGCGACCGGCGCGCTCGCGACGGTGCACAGCCGCGAGAACGACGCGACCGCCCGGCAGCCGTAGAGCAACGCGCGCTCGCCAACGACGATCCCGCCGCGATCGAAGACGCGCGCGCCGGCTGGCCACAGGAGCGTCGAGCCGCCGCGCATCACCCGCCGGCACGGCGCCTCCGGCGTCGCCAGCTCGCACAGGCCGGTCCCCTGGATCTCGGTGTCGAACAGCCCCGGCCCGCGGAGCACGTGATCGTAGTAGAGGAAGCCGGCGCCGCCCTGGACGAACCCGCCGTGCGGGACCAGCGCGAGGCGCCGGCCGTCGGTGCGCGTCTCGTTCGCGAGCTGCTCCTCGGCGGTGAGCGCGATCAGCGGCACCGGCTCGCCCGCGCCGTCGCGGACGAGCGCCGGCCCGTCCTGGCAGGCTGCTCCGGCGCTCGCGATCACCGCGGCCGGCGTCTCGACGCGCCGGCCGCCCTCGAGCTCGAGCTCGTCCCAGATCCACAGCGATCGATCCGGATACTCGAGCGCGGCCGGGGCGCCCAGCGCGGCGACCCCGGCCGGCGGCGGCACCACGCAGTCGCGCGTGATCTCGCCGATCGCGCTCTGGTGCTGCTCGATCGGGGTCACGCAAGCCGGGGCGAGCCCTGCGAGCAGGAGGGGACAGAGCCAGCGTCGTCCCCGGCCGTGGCGCTGGCGCGCCGCTGGCGGATGTCCATGTCTCATGCGGCTTGGACACGCGAGCCGGCCGAAATGGAACCCTGCGCGCGCCGCCGGCCGCGATCTCCGCGATCTGCCGCCTCTGTCCGATCCGTGCCGCCCCGTACCGCGGGCCAGCTCGGACCTACGAGCCTGCCTTCCGCTTCGCCGGATCCGGCGCCGCGACGTGCTCCTCGTCGAGCTGCCGGAGCGCCGCGGCCACCGCGGCTTGCGCGTCTGGGTCGTCCTCGACGAACGCGCAGAGCGTCATGGCCGCGGCCGGTAGCTCCTCCCGGGCGGCCTCGAGCCACGGCCGCACCTCCATGAGCAGGTGCCTGCGGAGCAGCTCGGCCGAGCTGTGCACGCCAGCTTGATCGGCCGGGTTCGGCGCGATCAGCGCGACCAGCTCCTCGGCGATCCGGATCCAGGCGCACGCGCGCTTGAGCGAGCGCAGCCCCTCGTCGAAGCGGCGGTGCGTGATGCAGCGGGAGAGTCGCTCCAGCTCGCGTCCTGCGTTCACCCAGTGCCGGTACAGGCTTACCGTCGCCGACGCCGCGAGCTCCGGCCCGTCTTCCGCCAGCTCGCCGACGAGCCTGGGCTTCGACCACCCTTCGCGACTCATGAAAGCTTCCTCGGTCGCACGGCCTCTCTGCCGGTTCTACCCGCGTTTTCGCCCGCCGCTCTCACGTCACGGTCGAGTTGTAATACCTGACGCGATTTTGCATCAATGCTTAGCCCGCCGCTGGCGACGATGCGTCAGCTCTCGCAGCTCTCATAATGCCGCCAGGTTACGCGCTCGCTGACTCGCCGTCGGCGTGAATGGCTCGTCGTTGCCTTGCGCGGTCTCTCGGCGCTCGTCGAGATCTCACCGGGAGCTCGTCGCGCGTGCGCCTGCCGTACTCGTCCGGCGGGCGCGCGCTACCGGCCCGTCACGGGTGCATGTCCGGTGGGCCCGGGCCACGCCTGCACATCCCATGGCCCGCCGCGCCACGGCACCTCGAAGCGCTGGCGCGCCACGCGTCCGTCGGCCCACGCGAGGCCGCAGCGCCCGCGCACCTGCTTGCCCGGCAAGATCGCATCGAGCCACCGTCCCGGTGCAGCCCGGTCGTCAAAACGCCGCTACGATCGAGCACGGCGTCACGGCCATCGTTCGCAAGCGAGCTACTCGAAAGCGCCTACGGAAGTGATCCATGGACCCGCTTAGCTGCGTGAACTGCTGTCACAACCCGCTTCAGCTCGGGCCGATAGGTGCTGCGTTTGGTCATTGCACCCGGCATCGGGTCGCGCTGATTCGGCCGCACATCACGACGTGTGGTCAGCTACTTCGTAAGGATTTGTTGATTCATCGACAGATCGCGACCACAAGCTCTATAGCAAGGTGTACCGAGTCGATCGAGTGTCGCTCGTGGTCGACCCGAAGACAGCACCGACACACGATGCAGCGCTTCTTCCTCGACATCGCGCCGTCTTGCACGGTAGGCGCCTGCGCCCCAGCTTGCACCGACGCCCACTGGCTCCATCTCCGCCGACATGCTTCAGCGGTCAGCGGGCTCCGCTGGATCCACTCACCGCCGCAGGGTGGATCCGGAGTTCACCGCCGCCTATGTCGAAGTCTCCGCCATAACGGATAGACAGAAGGGAGGGAGATCCGGCAACTGATCTAGGTCATGCGACAAGTCGGCCGAGACGCTCGTCGCGATGTGCAAGGGGGAGGGAGATCCGGCAACATCTAGGTCATGCGACAGCAGGAACTCGGGGTGGAACGGTTTTGAAAAGGCAGGGGCCATAGCAGCTGAGAGCCGACAGTCAACGTGGACGTACTCATGATCTCTGTAAGCTCAAGACGTCGCTCCGGGAAGGTGTCGTGGAAGACCAGCCGCCATAGGCGCACTGAAGTTGCAGCGATTCGTGGACGGGTCGCGTTAGCGGTCAGGTCAAGCTCTTGCTTCCTCTAGCCGCCTTCACCAGCCGCGCCGCCTTGGGGTCGTAGACGTAGCTAGTAATCGTTCCGTCCTTGAGGCGCTCGACGGCCTCGTCAACGACGAACAAGGGAACGAGGAACCATTCCTGCGGCTGCACGGGATGGCCGAAGCGGTCCTTAATGGTGATGTTCAGTCGTGCCGACGCAAAAAGCCTGTGAAACAGGTTTTCCATCCGCGTGCGGTTGATGCCTGCCAGCTTGTACGTCGCGACCACCTCGACCTTCGCCAGAAGGTACGTAGCGTCGTGCTCGGCATCGGCGATGCGGGCATCTACCTTGCTGCCCGTCACGCCGATCTTATGGATCAGGTCGCGGTGCTGCGCAACATAGGGATGATCCGACAGGGAGCGCAGGACGTAGATCGTGCCGCTCGCAACATCGTCTGCCTCCAACTCGCCGCCGAAGGTCAACTGCCCGCTCTCGGACGAGACCAGCCGCCGCGCGGCGGGGTCATTGTAGAACGCGCGCTGGAGCGAGCGCAGCAATAGATTGCTCTCGGTGCCGTTGGCAAAGACGGCGCGCAAACGGCGGTCCACTTCCCCGGCGGTCGTCTTCAACGGCTCGCCCACCTCCGCGATATAGAGGGTGATACCGTCGAGAACGAAGAAGTCTCCGATCTCAATCGCACGGCGGCCCGCCTCGATGGGCTGGGATTGGCGCAGGCCCGTCTTGAGGTCAGCCTCCACGCGCTCAAACAGCGGATTCAACTTCTCGAAGTCCTCGCAGCGCTTGCGGTCGGCGATCTCCTCGGCGGCGCGCTTGTCGGCACTCGTGCGGACGTGGCGCAGAACGGTGATGTCGTCCGCCGCGGCTGGGCCCGCGAGTTCAGCGGCCAGATCGTCCACGTTGTACGTCGCTGACGGCTCGGCGGCCATGGATGTGCGCCCGAGCAAACCTTGATGGTCCAGCGGCGCAAGCAGCGCGCGGCATTCCGGTAGAGCGCGCAGTCGATCCAAGCGAACGGCGTAAAGCCTCTCGAAGATGTCTCGATCCTCCCCATGGCGCGGGACTCCACCATGCTGCTCGACAAAGCGATGGATTTCCTCGAACCCCGCGATGATGCGCTCCTCGCGCGGCGGGCGTCCGCCCCTGGCTTCCGGCGCGGCGAACTCGGAAAGCGCCGCCGCCAGTTCGTCGAGGTCGGGGTCACTCATAGCGCCCCTCCTTCTTGTAACGCATGAACGCGGCGGCACCTTCGGCCATGCGGCGCTCCCACGCATCTTGCGAATCAAGCGCGGGCACCCGACCACGCTCCTTCTTGAACTGTACGGCGCGGACCGCAAGCTCCTTCGCTTCGTCTGGCGTCAGGTTCGCGCGTTTGGCGGAGATTGCCGCCGCGACTTGTTTCAGGCTGTCCTCGCTCATGGTCTTGGCGAGGATGGCGTAGGCATTCCCGAAGGGGTTGATGCGGTCGATCATGTCGATGTCTAGTTCGCGCACGTCCATCGCAAAGCGGCGCACCCCTTCGATCAAGGCGGTGCTAGGGGGAGCCTCGTCGCTTTCCCCGCCCGTCGCTTGCTGCTTTGCCTGCTGCGTCAGGGTGAGGGCGGCAATGGCGTGCTGGCGCACGGATTCCTGATCTTCAGCGTCAAGCTCGGGGTACTTGTCCTTGATGATCTTGCCCATGCGGATCTGCGTCAGTTCCTCCGGCACCAATTCCTCATCGAACAAGCCGCGCTCGATGGCGGTCTTGTCCTGAATGAAGGTGGCGATCACCTCGTTCAGATCCTCCTGACAGATGCGCGCGGCCTCCTTGCTCTTGGGTTCGGCGAGGCCCTTGATCTCGATCTGTACCTGTCCGGTCTGGTGGTTGACGCCGACGTTAGACTTTTCGGGGTCGTAGCCACCCTCGCCGTAGTCGAAGCCAGGCGTCGGGCCGCTGTCCGCGATCTTTGGCTTGAACTCGAAGCGCGGGGAGAGAACCTGCTCCATCAGGAGGCTCGCGGCGATGGCCTTCAAAGTGTCGTTGACGGCCTCGGTCACGGCTTCCTCGGAGGCATCCGGCTCGGCAATCAGGTTCGTGAACCTCGCGCGAGTCTTGCCGGGTGCGTCGCGGGTCGCGCGACCGATGATCTGCACGATCTCGGTCAGACTGGCGCGATAGCCGACGGTGAGCGCATGCTCGCACCAGATCCAGTCGAAGCCTTCCTTGGCCATGCCGAGCGCGATGATGATGTCTACATGGTTCCGATTGCTCTTCTGCGCCGGGTCCTTGAGCGCGGCGGATACGCGGTCGCGTTTCGCAGCGTCGTCATCGACAAGATCGGCGATGCGTAGCACCTGGCCATCGGGCCGCTTGACAAGCTGGAAGCCCGTCGCGGGGTCGATGCCCTGCCATACACCCAGCGCCTCGATGATGTGCTCCACTTCCCGCATCTTGTCCTTCGTGCTCTCGCGCGAGTTGACGTTGGGAATGTGAATGATCGTTCTCTCGGAGGGGTCGAGGACATCGAGGATGTCATCGACGTAAGGCCCACTGTAGAAAAAGTAGCCGATGTCGAGCTTCTTTAGGTACTCGTAGCCGTTGAGCTGTTCGTAGTAGGTATAGGTGACGGTATCGAACTTGGATTCGTCCGACGGAGCGAGTACGGCCTCGGCGTCACCCCGGAAGTAGGACCCGGTCATGGCGACGATGTGCGTGCGCTCCCGTGCGATGAACTGCCCGAGGTGGGTGCCTAGCTTGTTGTCGGGGTTGGCCGAAACGTGGTGGAACTCATCGACCCCGATGAGGCGGTCGTCGAACGCCTCAACGCCGTAGGCATCGACGGCGAAGCGGAACGTCGCGTGCGTGCAAACCAGCACCTTGTCGTCGCCTTTGAGGAACGCACCGAGCAATTTGACCTTGCCGCCGTTGTCGTTGCCTGGGGCATTGCAGAGGTTCCACTTAGGTTTCACGTGCCAGTCGGCCCAGAAGCCGAACTTGGACAGCGGCTCGTCGTTAAAGCTGGCCCCGATGGACTTCTCCGGCACGACGATGATGGCCTGCTTCAAGCCTTGATTCTTGAGCTTGTCGAGCGCGATGAACATGAGAGCTCGGCTCTTGCCGGATGCGGGCGGCGACTTGATAAGTAGGTACTGCTCACCGCGCTTCTCGTAGGCGCGTTCCTGCATGGGTCGCATCCCGAGGGAGTTGGCCTTGGTCGATGCGCCGTTGCGGGCGTAGGTCACCGAGACGGACGGAACCGACTTGATCTTGTCGCTCATGCGCTGGCTCCCGCTTTGCGGCTCTTGCCCTTGGTCGGTGGCGCTGCGGCCGTCATCTTCGTGTATAGGTCAAACAGCTTCTCCAGCCGCTCGGTGTCATTTTTGAAGCGGCGACCGATGTAGATGCGCTCGAGCACCTCGTCATTGCAATCATGCACCGCTCGCAGGTCGGCGGGCATGACGTCGGGATCGTAGAGGTCGGCGATGGTCGCCGGGAAGTGATGCTCCCGCGCAAGCAGGATGTCCTCGGCACAGCGCGTGAGGTCGGCCTTGTTCTTCTCCGTTAGCGGGGGAACCGGGAATGTATTGTAGCAAAGGGCGGACGAGTAACGGGGGTCCGTCTTGAGTTTCCCGGCGACGACGCGCACCCACGCCATGTGCATCAAGCTGAGAAGAATGGCTAGGTGCCAAAGGGGCGCATCGTAGATTGCCTGCGCCGAATCGTTCACGATGCTGTCGTTAGGGAGCAAACCGAAAGGGATATACGTTCGGCGACCAGATGACGATCTGGGCACAATGATGACTTGCCGTTTCGCCTGGTGGGTATAGCGGAACTGATGGGGGCGCTTCACAAGGCTCTTTGCGACCTGCCCGCCGCCTCGGCGAAATTCGAGAACCTTCTCGATTCTCTGACGAACCGCGGGAATCGATTGCGCAAGCTTAAGGTGTTCATCGTCAATCCACAGACAGTAGCGTTGCTCCCCATTAATGTAGTCGACGGATCCATAGACCTTCCGAATTAGCGAGGCGGCTGGCGGCGCGCTCAGAAGCATTACGCGCCGTTCGTCATCCGACAGTAGAAGGCTCCCACCATCGTAGGCGCTGTTGCCAGTCAGCATCGGCGATAAGGCCGAGATAGGAGATAGCGCTTGAGTAACGATGGTAGTGTTGCCGGGGATCAGGTAGGGGCCGATGCAGCTAACTTCTCTGACGAGGTCCTCGGAATAGATTCGCTTCGGCTCTTTGCTCGCGTTCTTGAGGCCGATGATCGAGCAGATGACAGCTGCATTTCGAGCAGCGTTGTTCGACCACTTGAAATCCTTGTACGCAAAAAAGATTTCGATGCCGCGCTTAAAGATCCCGGGCCAAAGCTGGTGAACCTGCGCGCCCTGATTGACAGAGTTCGTTACAACAAACGCTACCCGCGCGCCGGTCTCGGCGGCGTATTCAGAGCCCTTTCGAAGCCAGCCGGTAACGTAGTCGAGTTCGCCGATTTTCTTTGTCGTTCCGAACGCTGTCTCAAGCTCAAGCTTCTGTTCCGGCGACTGATCCTTTCCTCCAAGGTAGGGTGGGTTTCCACATAAGACGGTCTCCCCACCTTCATTTTGAAAATCGAGCTCCGCCTGATCTGTCGGTTTGGAGAATAGGTCTTCACTATGTACGCGAACCCCACTGGTACCAGGAGGGCAGACACTCAGCCAGTCCAGAAGCAGTGCGTTGCCGCGGGTTATCCAGTTCTCGTTGCTCAGGGGCAGGAGCTCAGCCAGGGCCAATTTGTGTCCTCGGTACAGCACGTCGCATTGGAACTCGGCGATGACGAGTGCGAGACGAGCGATCTCGGCCGGGAAGTCCCGCAGTTCTATTCCGCGAAAGTTTGTGAGCGGAATCTCCGAACTCCGGTCTGGCTCGCCGCGCCTCTTGTTGATCTCGGCCTCGATCTCTCGCATCGCCTTATAGGCAATGACAAGGAAGTTGCCGGAGCCGCAGGCCGGGTCGAAGACTCGAATCCTCGAGATGCGCTTGCGTACATTAAGCAGGGTGCGTGCGTTGTCGCCCGCTTCCACTAGCCGCGCCCGCAGGTCATCGAGGAAAAGTGGGTTCAGAACCTTGAGGATGTTGGGGACGCTCGTGTAGTGCATCCCGAGCTTTCCGCGCTCATCATCTTCGGCGACGGCTTGAATCATCGACCCGAAGATGTCCGGGTTGATCTTGGTCCAGTCGAGACCGCCGACGTGCAGTAGGTACGACCGGGCGATCTTGCTGAACTTTGGTACGTCCAGGCTGCCGGAAAACAAGCCGCCGTTCACGTAAGGGAAGTCGTCGGCCCAGCGGGGAATCTTGGCCGCCGCCCGTTCCTCGCGCTTGGTGTTCATGGCAAGGAACAACGTGCCGATGACCTCGTGTGTGTTGGACGAGTCCTTGGCGCTCATCTGCGCGACCGTGTCGGTAAACTTGCCTCTGCCGACGAAGATGTCGGTGTCTTCGGCGAAGAAGCAGAAGATGAGCCGCGCCATGAAGTGGTTCATATCGTGGCGGCGCTCGGCTTTGCCCCAATCGGAGTTGTCCCGCAAAAGCTCGACGTAGAGGCGATTGAGGCGGCTTGTCGCCCGAATGTCGAAAGCGTTCTCGCTGATCTGCCGGACGGTCGTGATCCCCGCGAGCGGCAGGAAGAATCCGAAGTGATCGGGGAAGTCATTGAAGGCGCAGGCGACCGTCTCGCCGCTTGCCAGGTCTTCCGCCTCGAAGTCCGTGCCGTCGGTAGCGAGAATGAACTTCGCCTTTGCCTTGGCGGTGGCGGGGCTTTCCTTGAGCGCTTTGAGCGTCTTGGGCACCGCGTCTTTATCGCAGGTCAGAATGTGAATGTTGCTCGTCTGGAGAACACCGCCGATGTCGGACTTGTTCGACGCCCCCGTTCGAAGGCGCTTGATCGTCGTCTCCTTGTTGCCGAACGCTTCAAGGAAGGCATAGGCGAAGGTCGCGGGGTCGAAGGGCTGCTCCGCAAGGTCTGTGATGGCCTGCTCGATCTCAACGGCGTTCAACGCTACTTGCCTCCTCTGGCGGATGAGTGCCTTCGGCACGGACGCTAGGCACTTCCGCTGACCCGGCGGATCGACGAGCTTCCCGCAGCGTTGGTCGGCCGCGGCGTACACCGCACGCGCTTGGGGGAAAGCGGTGGGTCCTCGGGAAGCCGCGACGGAGCGCGGCGGCGCCGAGGTGTCCGAACGGGCCGGACGTGTTCCAGGACTTCGTGCGATCCATCTCGCCGAAGCATGCCACCACGAGGCGGAGCATCAGGAGGCGCTCGAGATCGAGCTTCCCCGAGGTCAGGGGCATCGCCGTCCCGTTGTTCGGGCGATCTGGATGTGCGACCAACGCGTGTTGGCTCGGTCCTGCGTCGCTTCGGTTGTCGGCTCGGCTGACGAACAATTTCACCCCCGCGAAGCGACCGAACCCCGCTCCACCAGCCCCGGGACGTCGCACCAGACCTAGTCGTATCGATAGGTTAGCTGCTGCCGACGAGTGTATGTCAGCGCCGCGAGGAACGTAAAGGCCACCAGGAACCTGCGAGTAGGAGATCCCGAGCGGACCGATCTCGGCGACCGACACCGACCAGCCGCCGGCGCCTTCGCCAAAGCGCCCGGACTCGTAGATCGTTCCCGCAGGGTGTACCTCTTCTCGCAACTCGCCGACGTGGGCTCGGACGGCCGAGTACTCGACAGGAAGCGCCGTAAGCACTACCGCCTTCCGCAAGGGTCTGGTCGTCAGGGTGTTTCGCATGGGCGAGGGACGTAGTAGCTTGGGCCGGGGTGACGATCGCGCGGCCCTGAGCCGTTGGCCACGCAGGGCAGTGGCTCGAGTTTACACCGGCGGGGGTGCGGGTCGGCGAAGCGCGACATCGCCGAGGCTGCTGCTTACTACGCGCAGCACGGCAAGGGCGGGGCATTCATCGCCGCTCTCGATCGAGCAGGCCGACCGGTTTGCGGGCACCATCGCGGGGACCGGGCCCACGCTGCGCGCGATCCTCGACATCGAGGAGGGCTCAGGCAACGACGACGTTGTCGCGCGCGAGGGCGCCAGCGTCGTCTCAGTGGTTGGGAGGGCGTTCGTTGAGCGCATCACGGCTCGCACCAGGCTCGCGCCGATCCTCTACGCTGGCGGCTGGCTCCGCTCGCTGGGCCTGCGCGACCGGATGGGATGCGAGGCGCTGTGGCTGGCCGCGTACGTCGCGCGGCTGCCAGCGCGCGAGTGGAGCACGCAGCTCGGCTTCGCGCCCGACGACCTGTGGGCGTGGCAGTACGCCGGCCTCGGCGGCAGCGGGATGCTCAGCGAGCTCTCCGGCTACCCGCGGACGTCGCCGATTGGCGACGCGGATCTCAGCGCAGTTGTCATGCCGGATGGGCTGGCGCGGATGCGGTGGCTCGAACTGCCGCGCTCAGGCTGATTTCGAGAGCTGCACCAGACCGCTCATGAACTCCTCGAAGCTGTCGGCGAGCTTCTCCATGTCGCGCCGGTCGTGCCAGAGCGCGTCAGGGTCGTCGGGTTCGATGTACATGTCACTGTCGCCGGTGTCCTGTAGCCACACCTCACCTCGGTGGGGCCCGGCATGGACGAGCAGAACCATCCCGATGTCCGCGAAGCCGATCAGCAGCAGATCGGCATGTGGTAACAGCCGACGCGACCATTCGGCGCTGGACTCAAGATCGCGCGATAGGTTTTCCTGGTCGACGCTTAGGAGCCAGTTGACGTCTGGTCTACCGGCTGAAAGCTGCGCCAGCCTCACGTCCTCGGCGGGGTTACCCCCGTTCACCTCGAGCAGGAAGCGCCGGTAGTCGGTCGGCAGCGAGACGCCGAGCCGTTGCTCCAAGGCAAGGATGTCCGATGTCGAGACCTCAGGACCTCTACGCTCCATTGGTGGCCATCTAATTTCCATAGTCTAGTCCCCATGCGTGCTTGGCTGCGGCGACTCCGCCAGTGTGCTTGACGACGTCATGGAGATCCGCAGGCACCAGGATCATCGTCTTCCCGTCCTCGTGATGATGCCACCTGTACTCCGGTGGCGTGGTCTTGAATCCCGCCGCGGCGTTAGCTGCTGCGAAGTCAGACTGACGGCTGCCCGTGTACTCGATCTCGACAGACTTCTTGCCGTTGGGCAAGGTCTTCGCGAACGGTGAGAAGTCCGGGTGGCCCGCTTCGGTGAAGCGAAGCCCCTGCTGACGAAAGGGGGGCGGAAGCAGGTCGATGGGGAACTGCCTGCCGGCGTACTCGTGGTTCTGCGGCAGCCGACCAGCGATCGGCGGCGCCAGCGCCGCTTCCTCAGCCATCTCGGCGTGCTTGAGCTGCTCCGAGCTCGGCGCGCCCCTGAGCGCCGCCTTCGCCTCGAGCTTGGCGCGCTTCGCCGCCTCCAGGTAGCCACGGAAGTACTTGCGCTGCAGCTCCCAGTAGATGACCCGTCGCACCCGGCTCTGCTCGGCCGCGCTGAGCTTCGACCAGACGCTCGCCAGCGCACGATCCTCGGACTTCGCGATGCGCTCGAGCACGCGCTCAGTCTCCTCCATCGCCCAGTGGCGAGCCTCCTGCGCGATCGCCGCGCGCGCCAGCGCCGCCGACGCGAACTTGCCCAGGGTGCGCTTGCAGAGCTGTTCGCCGGCCCCCGCGGCGTCACCAGCCGCGAGGATCAGCGCGAGTTCGACGAGCCCCTGGAGAGCCTGGGGCATGGCGACCAGGCCCAGCGCGGTCGCCGAGGCGCTCGGCACGCCATGGTCACCGATGTGGCCGGTGCCGCCGTACATGCCGTCCTCGGCGCCCTCCTTGCCACCGTCGCGCGACCCGTGCCGAGTGCCGCCGTGCCCGCCGTTCTCGGAGCCGGCTCCATCACCGACGAGTCGCGCGCGCGTGCCGCCGGGCCCTGTACCGCCGTCCCGCGTGTCCTTCCCAGCCCGGCCCCACGCTGAGCCAGTGCCGCCCGGTCCATGCGTTTGGACGTCGCCGTCCTCGTCGATGCCGATCGACCGCTCGAAATCGGCGACGAGTCTGTCCCGGTCCTCGCCGATTCGGGCATCACCCCGCGCGTGGGTGCGTTCCTGCCCGAGTTCGCCGACACCATCTGGCGCGCCCACCGCGCGATGGCCTGGCGGGTGGCCGTGTGGCTCCTGCGCGAGCCCGGTCTTAGCGGCGCCGTCTCGCTCCTCGGAACCTCGGCCGAGCGCGCCCTCGTTCGGCTTGGCGTCGCGGTCCGACGTGACCGCGTTCAGCGCGGCCGCGTAGATGACGATCCGGTCCGCCTGCGCGCCGGCCCATGCCTCGGCGGTCTTGCCGCCCTGGCCGTTCAGGTCGCTGCCGACGCGCACCGTCTTCGCGTCGGGGTTGTTCCACGTCCAGCCGTGCGGCCCGCGCGTGCCGGTGTACCGCTGTGGTAGCGGGCCCTCCCAGCGCGCCTTTGCGCCCCACGGCTCGCCGATGAGCTTGCCCTTCGAGTAGGCCATGACCTTGATGACCGCGTTCGGCAGTGCCTTGCCGTCAGTATCGGCGACGCGCTTCGGCGGAGCTGGGTGCGCGGCCGCAGCGGCTGACGTCTTGCCGATCGCGAGCTCGGGCGCTTCTCGTCTCGACGCGCTGGGCAGGGTGCTCGTCAGCGTGCGCTTGCCTGGCCTGTCGTTCATCTCTCGCCCCCCGTACACGTCCGGGGCGGAACGTAGATCGAGGAGGCGTCCGCACACAACGGACCGCGGTCAGCGGCGCCCGCGACCCGCCGTCTCCTTCGCTGCATCGCGCCGATCCATGGATCAGGCAGCGCTGGCGCGTGCCCGTCCGAGAGGCGTAGGCAATCACCGAGATTGCCCATCGCGCGGGGAGCTGCCTGGGAACTGGCCACCGTTTCCGGTGGCACCGTCCAGACGACCACCTACCACGTCGCCGTTTCTATTGTGCGAATGGCCGGACTCGAACCGGCACGGTTTTACCCACTGGTACCTGAAACCAGCGCGTCTACCAATTCCGCCACATTCGCGTGCGAGGGCTTACTGATGCCATAGACCGCGGGCGCGCACAAGTGGGTCGGGCACCCTGCGATGCGGGAAGCAGCGGGCGCGAGGGCCGAGGCTTCAGCTCGCCAGGCGGGCCGCGTATATAGACAGCCGATGCAGGGCGCCGCCGACGAGGACGAGGCCGACGACGAGCTGGAGCTGCGCTGTCAGCGCTGCCCCGCGCTGCCGCACGAGCGGCCGCTCGATCGGCGCGAGCTCGGGGCGGCGATCGCGCCGGCGATCGTCGGGGCGCTCCCGGACGAGCTGGCCGGCGAGCTGGTGCGCTGCGTGCGCTGCCTGGCCCACGACGGCGTGACGATCGATCGCGCGCACGTCGATCGGGTGCACGAGCTGCTCGGGCCGGTCGCCGAGCCGCTGGCGCCGTGGCTCGCCGAGCGCGCCGTCGTCGTGCGCCCGGAGCTCGCGGGCGCGGGCCTGCTCGTCGCGGAGGCGGACGCGGTGCTGATCCCCCCGGCGGAGGTCGCCCGGCAGCGGCTGGACGCGCTCGCCTCCGTCGACGCGCCAGATGTCCTGATCGCGGCCGCCCGCGAGGCGCTGGTCGCCGCGGAGGCGGCCTCCGTGCGCGTCGAGTGGGAGCGCGTGCACGCGTGGCCGGCCCCGGCGCGCTTCGCGGGCACGGTCGCGTTCGGCGAGATCGCCCGCATCCTCGCGGAGCACACGATCCCGCCGCTGCTTGGGCCGCCCGAGGACGGCGAGGTCCTGGGCGCGATCGCGTGGGTCATCCCGCGGCTCGTGATCGACGAGGACGGCCTCGAGTACCGGCATCAGCTCGCCGCGATGGCGGCCGAGGAGCGCGCGCCGCGCCGCGCGGAGGGCCTGCGCCTCGCGGTGCGCTTCCTCGACGAGCTGGGCCGCACCGATCTGCGCGACAGCCCGGACACGCTCGTCGACGACTGCTACCTGAGCCTGCGCCGGCACGGCCAGAACGACGCCGCGGCGCGCGTGTACCGCGTCTGGCTCGAGGTCGCGGTGCCCCGCGCGTGGACGCGCGCCCACGCCGCCGCGTAGCGCGTCGGCTACGCTGGGCGTATGAGGCTGCTCGTCGCCGCCGCCCTGCCGCTCGCCGCGATCGGCGCGTGGGCCGCGTGGCGGGCGCTCCGCGGCCGGCCGGTGCGCCGGTTCGCGCTGAACGCGGTCGTCGGCGTGGCGCTCCTCGCGTACTTCGCGATCACGGCGGGGCTCGGCATCTTCTGGGTCGCCAACCAGGAGCTGCCGGTCTTCGATCCGCACTACCTGTTCGGCTACCTGACGCTGCTCCTCGTCGCGGTCCACGTCGTCATCAACGGGCCGCTCCTCGCGCGGTTCGTGCGGACGCGCAGCAAGGCGCTGTCGGCGGACGGCCGCGCGCTCCGCCCCTCGGTGCGGTGGGCGGCTCGCGGCGCGGCGCTCGCGCTATTCGGCGGCGCGTGCTTCTGGTTGGGCTACTCGCGCGGGGCGAGCGTCGTCACCGTGCGGCAGGGGGCGCCGGTAGGCGCGGTAGGCGTGGCGGGCGCGGTGGCGGCGGCTCCGGGCGGCGGCATGCCCGAGCAGCTCGTCGCCGAGGACGGCGCGGAGCTGCCGCTCGCGCGCTGGTACCACGAGCGCAGCAAGCTCTCGCGGATGAGCGCGGTCGGGCGCGGCCCGGCGCTCGACGCGGCGACGCGGCCGCCCGCGTTCGAGACGTACCCGGCCGAGGCGATCGTCCGGCTGCCGGACGATCGCGAGCCGGTGACCACGCCAGCGGGCGCGGCGCTCGACGGCACGCGCGCCGCCGCGCCGAGCCTCGCCCCGGCGCCGGTGACGCTGCCGCGCCTCGCGACGCTCCTCCACCTCGCGCAGGGCGTCACGTCGGTGACGGGGCTGCCGGGCGATCCGTTCTACCGCCGCGCGGCGGCATCGTCGGGCGCGCTGTACCCGACGGTGACGCACGTCGTGGTGGGCGCCGTCGACGGCCTCGCGCCGGGCCTCTACCACTACGAGCCGAAGGAGCACGCGCTGCACTTGCTGCGCGCGGGCGATCTGCGCGGCGAGCTCGCGGCCGCGATCGCGCACCCGCACGCCGTGGCGCGCGCGCCGTTCTCGCTGGTGCTCTCGGCGATCTATCGCAAGTCGGCCTGGAAGTACGAGGAGCGCGCGTACCGCTACTGCCTGCTCGATGCCGGGCACGTGGCGGCGAACGCGATCGCAGCGGCCGGCGCGCTCGGCCTCGCGCACCGGCCGATCGCGCGCTTCGACGACGCGCGGCTCGGCGCGCTGCTGCAGATCGAGGCGGCGCGGCAGGGCGCGCTGCTCGTGCTGCCGTTCGGCGCGCCCGCGGAGGCGCCCGCGGGCCCCGAGCCGGCGTTCGCCCCGGCGGATCTCGGCCTCGTGCGCGGGTCCGCGCGGCGAGGGCAGGGCGGCGGCGGCGGCGGCCCGGCGCCGGACGTGCCGGTGCCGGTGATGCTCGCGGCCTCGCGCACCGCGCTCGTGGCCACGGGCGCCCTCGCGCCGCCGCTTCCGCCTTCGCCGCCGCTCGCGCCGCGGGCCGGCACCGGCACCGGCACACCCGGCACCCCCGGCGCGCCCGCCCCCGAGCGGATCGAGCTGCCGGCCCCGATCGACGACGGCCACCCGCTCGGCCCGGTCATCGAGCGGCGCCGCTCCGAGCGCCGGTTCGGCGACGCGCCGCTGACGGCGGTGCAGCTCTCGGCCATCACCCGGCGCGCGCTCGGCGCCAGCGTCGAGGAGCAGCGCGCGCTGCGCCTGCACGTCGTCGTCTCGCGCGTCCTGGGCCTTGCCCCCGGCGTCTACGAGGCCCAGGGCGGCGCGCTCGTGCGCGTCACCGGCGGCGATCCGGCGGAGGCGATCCACGCGGCCGCGCTCTCGCAGGAGGTCTCGCGACGCGCGGCCGCCGTGCTGGTCTTCTCCGTCGACGCGGCGGCGATGGCGTGGCCCGACGCCTCGCGCGGCTACCGCTACGGTTGGCTCGACGCCGGGATCGCCGGCGGCCGCGTGTACCTCCAGGGCGTGGCGCTCGGCCTCGGCGTCAGCAGCATCGGCGCCTTCTTCGACGACGACGTGGCCGCGCTGCTCCGGCTCGATCCGGCGCGCGATCTTCCGGCGCTGCTCGTCGCGATCGGCCCCAGGCCGTGATCGCGGGCCGTGATCGCGGGCCGCGCCGGCGGGATCACTGCTTCGGCTTCGGCTCCTTCATCCGCTGGAACACGGCCTTCACGCGATCGTCCTCCCAGCACCTGCGGAGCGACTCCACCATCTCGAACGCGCGCTTGTCGAGCTTCTCCTGGACGTCCTTGGGCACCGTCTGCTTCTTCTTGCGCGCCGCCCACATCATCTGGATCGTGTTGATGTGCCGGTCCACGACGCCGCCGACCTCGGTCGCGAGCGTCTCGCAGTTGGCGGCGTGCTTGCCCGTGGTGTCGACAAGCTCGTTGAAGAACGCGAGCAGCTGCTCGGCGTGCTGCGCCGAGAGCGGCTCCTTCTTCTCCTCGGCGTGCGCGGTCCCGGCGCTCGCCAGCGCGATCAGCAGCGTGAAGGTGCGTAGGGCTCGCATCGCAGGCGATGCTACTACTTCTTCGCGGGCGCCGGGGCGGGCGCGGCCTCGGTCTGCTCGGCCGGCGGCTTGGGGGGCACGAGGAGCGCCATGAAGCGCTGCATCGCGGCCTGGACGTCCTTGTCGTCCTTGCACTTGCCGAGGCCGCCCGCCATCTCGCTCTGCTTCTTCTGCAGCTTGTCCCGCGACGCCTGCGGCATGTCCTTGCCGCTCTCGACCATCTTCTTGAGCCAGTCCTGGTGCTTGTCGAGGAGGCCGCTCACCGCGGTCGCCATCTTCGGGCACGCGGCCTGGTTCTTCATCACGGCGCTGTAGAGCTCGTCGAAGAACTTCTCGGCCTTCTGGACATCGGCCGGGCTGAGCTCGTTGCCGGCGGGCGCCTTCTCGGCGGCCGCGGGCGCCTTCTTGGGCGCCTGCGCGTGAACAGTGGACGCGCCGGCGAGCGCGACGAGCAGCGAGAGTGTGCGGGCGAGCTTCATGGTCCTGCCCCTCCGGGGCGAGACCCGACGATGCCACACGCCCCGCGGTCAGTTCATCTTGATGCTGCGGACGCGGTGGTAGGTGACGCTCTCGCCGCGGCTGCCGTCGGCGACGTACACCATCGCGCCGTCCGGCGCGACCGCGATGCCCTCGAGGCCGTAGAACTGCGCCCGCAGCCGGTCGTCGCTGTCTGTGTACCCGGGCTCGCCGTTGCCGGCGATCGTCTCGATGGTGCCGCCGCGGATCCGGCGGATGCGGAAGTTCTCGGCGTCCGTGAGGTAGAGGTCGCCGTTGTCTGCGGCGGCGAGCCCCTGCGGCCGGTTGAGCTTGGCGCTCGCCAGGCTGCCGTCGCCGAAGCCGGCCGTGCCGCTGCCCGCGTACGTCGACACGGCGCCGTCGAGCGTGACCTTGCGCAGGCGGTGGTTGTCGTAGTCGGCGACGATGAGCGCGCCGTTCGCGTACGCGATCCCGTACGGCGTCGAGAACTTCGCTGCGGCGCCGGCCCCGTCGGCGAAGCCCTTGCCGTCCCACGTGCCCGCGAGCGGGAGGAGCGCGCCCGTCGCCGGATCGAAGATCTGGATGACGTGGTGCATGTAGTCGGCGATGGCGATCCTGCCGTCGGGCAGCACCGCCAGCCCGCGCGGCCGGCCGATGCGCACCGCGAGCGGCGTCGCCGTCCGCGCGCCGACATCGACGCGCCAGACCGTGCCCGCCATCGGGCCGGACATGCCCTGCGGATCGCGATCCGTCGAGACGTACAGCATGCCGTCGCTACCGAACGTCATCGCGAACGGGCGCTGGAAGCCCTGGGACGCGATCAACGTCGAGGTCGTGCCGTCCTCGGCGTCGACCGCGCGGAGCTTGCCGTTGTCGAAGTCGGCCACGTAGACCGTGCCGTCGGGCCCGAGCGCCACGTTGACCGGGTTCGCGAGCCGCGCCTCCCCGCGGCGCCCGTCGACGTACCCGGGATCGGGGCCGCCCGTCAGCATGCTGACGCCGTTCGTGAACGGCGGCACATTGTCGCCGCCGGGCGGGGGCGGGCTGTCATCTCCGCCGCCGTCGTCATCGGAGCTGGTACAGCCAACGCCACCGAGGGCGGCGAGGAAGGTGAGAGCGAGGATCTTTCGCAT
Source organism: Kofleriaceae bacterium (assembly GCA_035558535.1). Classification (GTDB taxonomy): domain Bacteria; phylum Myxococcota_A; class Polyangia; order Haliangiales; family Haliangiaceae; genus JABFXX01. The sequence goes on along the minus strand of DATMCI010000099.1, from coordinate 95,562 downwards.
GGGCGATCTCTCTGAGTGGTTCGGTGAGCTACGGAGCAAGACGCTTGCCGCGGCCTCGAGGCCGCTCATCCGGTGCATCGATCGCGAATTTCGGACGGACCCGCGCGCGCGGCGCGTGACGGATCCGCTCAGCGAGGTGGCGCGCCGTGCGCTAGAACGCCATGCCAGCGAGCGGGACGATGCGCGGCGCCTGCGCCGGCGCGTCATCGTCGAACGTGCGCTGGAGCCCCCGTGCGACGACAAGGCCCAGCCCCGCCACCGCGCCCGCGTACACGAGGCGCGCCGGGATCTGCCGCCAGCCCGTCATGCACCACAACCGGAACGCTTTCACGACATCGTTGTGCTTCGAGAACAGCACCAGATCCTTCGAGAAGTCGATCCACAGCCCCGTCGCGAGCACTGTGAGCGCGAGCGCGCCGTAGCGGTTGTCGGGCCACGCGTCGGTGAAGACCAGGCCGGCGAACCCGCCGAGCAAAGCCGCGTCCGTCAGCTTCGGCGCCAGATAGAAGAAGGCCCGCTCGCCGCGCGTGCGGAGGCCGCGCGCGTAGACCCAGCCGAAGCGGAACTTGCCCGATTTCGGATCGCGGCCCGGCGGGAACAGGTGGACCTCCATGACCTCGGCGCCGACCAGCGTGGCCGCGAGCGCGTGGCTGCCCTCGTGGAGCGTCACGCCGAGGAGGTACGTCGGCGGCGCGCCGGCGAGGCCCCAGAAGAGCAGCTCGCGATCGCTCGGCTCGGCGCGCGCCGGCGCGGCGGTGCCGCCCAGCGCGAGCAGCACGGCCGCGATCGCCAGCACGCGGGCGCGGGCGCGTGCGCGGGGGCGGATCGCATTCGGCACGGCCGGCGCTTGCACGCGTCAGCCCGACGGCGGCGCCGCGAGCCACAGCTCGTCGACCGCGCGGAAGCCCAGTCGCCGCGCCAGCCGCAGCGAGGGCAGGTTGTGCTCGTCGGCGCCCCACACCGGCTCGCGCCCGCGCGCGCGCTCGTCGCGGATCATCGCCGCGGCGACGAGCGTGCCGAGCCCGAGCTGGCGGGTCGCCGCGAGCGTATCGACGGAGACGTCGAACCAGCGCGGGCTGCGCCACGGCGCATACGCAAAGCTCACCGGCGCGCCGTCGACCCAGGCCGCCCACACCGTGCTGTATGCGTGCGCCGCGTGGAGCTCCTCGGCGAGCGCCTCCGGCGTGTGCGCGAGCGAGGTGTCCGGCGCGAGCGCCGCGGCGCCGTCGAGATCCGGCAGCGCCGCCGGATCCGGCAGCGTGTGCAGGATCGCGCGCACGACGCCGCGCCCCGCGCCGCGCAGCGCCGCCGCGAGGTCGTCGGTCATGAGGAGGAACGTGTACAGCGGGCGCTCGCGCGCGAGCCGGAGCGTCGCGCCCGGATCCGCCTCGTTGCACACGACGATCAGCCGCGCGCGATCGCTGCCCACGGCGAAGCCCGTCCCGAGCTCGCGCCGCCAGCTCGCCGGATCCGCCGCGATGCCGTGCGCCTCGACGTATCGCGGCTGATCCGGCAGATCGAGTGCCGGCGCGCGCGGCGGGCCGCCCGCGGTCACGGCGCCTTCGCCGGCTCGCCCTTCTTGAGCCCCTCGAGGTAACCGATGGCGGCCTTCGCGTCGTCGACCAGGCAGCCGTTGATCGGCTTGTTCGCGTACTTGCCCTGCGTGCCCTTGCGCGCGATCGCCTGCTGCAGCGCCGGGATCGCGCGCGGATCCTCGAGCGCGCGCAGCCGGGCCACCACCGGCTTGCGATCCTCGCACTCCGGCTCCTGCTGGAGATCGTAGTTGTACGAGGCGATCCAGTTGACCTCGCGGTGCAGGTTGAGGCGCGTGAGCACCGGACGCGCGGCCTTGCGGCGCGGCATGTCCTCGCTCTCGGCGGCCTTGATCAGCGCCCGGCGCGCCTCCTCGTCGCCGCTCTGGACCCAGACCTGCATCGCCGCGATGGCGAGCACCGGATCCTTCTCGAGCGCCGCCATCGTGCGCAGCGCCGTCCGCATCCGCTTACGCGTGCGCAGCGCCGGATCGAGCTGCATCGCCTTCTGGTACGCGACCACGGCGACGCGCGTGTCGTTGCGGTACGCGTACACGTGGCCGAGCACCAGCTGGCCGTACGGATCGCTCTCGATCGCGTCCTTGTTGTCGGTGAGGATCTTCATGGCCGCGTCGAGATCTTTCCGATCGAGCGCAGCGTACGCCTGCCCGGCGGGCGTCTTCGGATCCGGCTTGCCTTCCTCCTCGTCCTCGTCGCCCGACTGCTTGGGGATCGTCAGAACGGCGATCGCGATGCCCGCGATGATCGCGACCCCGAGGATCCCGCCGTACAGCGCCCAGCGCTTCTTCTTCGCCGCCACCCCGGTCGCCGCGCGCCTGGGATCTTGCTCCGGCTCGAGCGCGCGCGCGAGGCTCGGGTTCTCGCCCGACTCGAAGCCCACGCCCGCCTGCGCGAGCCGCTGCTCGGGCGTCAGCCCGAAGATCGGCTCGCCGCTCGGGCCCGTGTACGGCAGGCCGATGCTGCGGCCCGCCAGCTTGGGGTTCGCCGCCGATGCCGCGGCGACGGCCGCCACCGGCCCCGGCGCGGTGACGGCGTTGCTCGTCGGTGTGTCGAGCGGGAACGGCGCAGCCTTGCCCGCAGGCTTATTGCCCGCGGGTCGCGCCGTCGCGAGCGCCTCATCGATCGCGTCCGCGATCTGCGCGCTCCCCTCCTCGCCGACGAACTCGGCGGGGCCCGTGATCCGCACGCGGCCGTCCTCGAACGTGAGCGCGTGGGCGCCCGGGTGCTCGGTCTCCGGGCGCTCGAACGAGACGTCGGTGACGCCGCCGTCCGGCGTCTTGAGCGCGCCCTCGACGGCGGCGAGGAACACGTCCGCGTTCGGGTACCGCTCGCTCGGCTTCTTCGTCAGCCCGCGGACGATCAGCCGCTCGATCGACGACGGCACCGGCTTGCCGCCCCGGATGAGCCGCTGGCGCATCGGCGGGACCGGCCGCGCCGTGTGCATCGACATCACCTCGAGCTTGTCCTCGCTGTAGAACGGCGGCTGGCCGCACAGCATCTCGTAGCCGAGCACCGCGGCCGCGTAGAGGTCGGCGCGGCCGTCCATCGGGTTCCCGAGCGCCTGCTCCGGCGCCATGTAGATCGGCGTGCCGAACGCCATGCCCGCCTGCGTGAGCTTCACGCCGTCGTCGAGATCGGTCTTGCCCGACATCGGCTTGGCGATGCCGAAGTCGAGGATCTTGGCGAAATCCTCGTCGGCGCCCTGCCGGATCAGGAAGATGTTCTCCGGCTTGATGTCGCGGTGGATCATCCCCGCCGCGTGGATATGCGAGAGCCCGCGCAGGACGCCCGCGAGGATGTGCAGCGCGCGCCCGGGCGCCAGCTGCCCCTCCTGCTCGAGCACGTCGGCGAGGGCGCGCCCCTCGAGCAGCTCCATCGCGAGGTACAGCGAGCCGTCGTGCAGCCGCCCGACGTCGTAGACGGTGACGCAGTGCGGGTGGTCGATCTTGCCGACGGCGAGCGCCTCGCGCTCGAACCGGTTGCGGACGTCCGAGGACGTCGCCAGCGACGGGTGGAGGATCTTGACGGCGACCTGCCGCCGCAGGCCGACGTGCGCCGCGCGGAACACGAGCCCCATGCCGCCGCGCCCGAGCATGGCCTCGAGGCGGTACCTGCCGTCGATGGTCTGGCCGATCAGCTCGGATCCGTCGCCGTCGCCATCGATCGCCGTATCACCGGCGTCGAACGCGAGCGGATCGGTCCCGTCCCTCGGCATGGGCCGCTCCATTCTGCCACTTTCGCCCCCCTTGGGCCCACGAAGCCCTGAAGATTCCACGCCGATCCGTCGGTTCGCCGGTTGCCAGGTAGCTCCCGTCTGTGTAGTCTCTCCGTCCCGAAACCCGCCCAGGTAGCTCAGTTGGTAGAGCAGCGGACTGAAAATCCGCGTGTCGTTGGTTCAATTCCGACCCTGGGCACGAAGATCCTCGACGAAGAGCGAGCGCCTCCGAGCTGAGCGCCCGGCCCGGCCCCGGCTGCTCGTCAGGTGCCGTGTCGGCTCCAGAGGCCGCGAGCGTCCCCGCCGACCCGGCGCACATGCCTTCGTCGGCGCTGGCCCTACGAGATTTCGCTCGATCAGGTCCCCCTGCAACGACACGCGGATTTTCAGTCCGCAGCTCTACGGTGACAGGGGGTGAGCTTGGCCGAATGAGCGCGTGCATCCCCTCAACCAGATGGCCGCTCGACCACGATCGAAGCGAGCGCGCGACACGTAGCAGCTGCCGGAGGCAGCCTTCCCACGAGATCAAGGAGCCGAGCGCGGCTATCGGCGAAATCAAGATGGCGGTTCGCTGTGTACTGTCCTCCGTGTGGCTTGCCGAGGCGCCGGGCCCGAGGCGAATGGATGGGGCTGCGACCGCGGGCATGCCTCACGCGACACCGAGATCTCTGGGCCGAGCCGCCACGAGCTGTCGGGATGCGAATGATCTAGGCTCCGCAAGAAGGCGTCGGGGTATAAGTCATGACGCCAAGCACTCGGCCCCCAGTAGTCCTTGCTTCGCCATCTTCGCAAGCCGTGGCCAACGTCATCCAGCTCCAGCGAGTCACGGCTCGTCGCTTCGATGGTCGAGTCGCCAACATCATCGGCAAGCCATCAACGGCGACCGACCCGTACTTCTTCACGGCCGACGATGGGATCACATACGTCACCAAGGTCGTCACCCCCGATCGCACCGCGTTCAACGACGCGATGTTTTCGCGGCTCGCTCGTCGCGTCGAGCTACGCGTTCCGGACGTCGTCGCGATCGACGTGCCGGCGGAGCTCGTCGCGGATGATCCGCAGCTCTCGGCCGTCAGATATCCGCCTGGTCTTCACGTCGGTGTCGCGCGTCTGCCGAACGGGAGCTTCGATCTGCGGGGCGGAGCGCTCCAGAAGCTCGGCGGCAACATTCAGATCGAGAACGAGCGCGAGCTGCCGGGGAGCGTCATCTACTGCTCGTGGATCGAGGACGCCGACCACCTGATCAACGGCGGGAACTGGATGCTCGAGCCCCGCGAGCAGAACAAGTACATCGTCTGGATCATCGATTTCGGCGACGCGCTGGGAGGCTTCGGCTGGGACCACGCTCGGCTTCAGCAGCTGCAGGATCCAGCGACGGTGCAGAAACTGGGACCGCATGCGATCGCCGCGCGCGCGTGTGCAGTGCCAGGTTGCTTCCAGGAGTCTCTCGATCGGGTCGGCGCCATCGATCAGCAGGAGCTGGCTGACCTCGCGCTCGGAATTCCTCAGGCATGGCAGCCCGGGCCCGCAGATCGCGTGGCGCTTGCCGCCTGCCTGATCTCGCGGCGGCCGGGCTTGGGTCCCGCACTCGGTGCGACCGCACCCGGAGGAGCACCATGACCTCTCCCCATCGCTGTCGGTACGCGATCATCAAGTACGCCCACGATCCACTCCGTCATGAGCCCGTGAATGTCGGAGTAGCGCTCTGGCCGGTCGACCAGCCCGCGATCCTCAAGTGGCGATTCGATGATTCATGCCGTCGTGTCGAGCGGCTCTATCCCTCCGCCAGCGCGCGGGCCGTCAAGATCGCCCTCTCTGCGTTCCGGGAGGCGGTCGAGACCGATCCCGATACGTTGCTCCGGGGATATGGCGGCTCGGGCACGATCCTCTTCACCGAGCCGCGCGCGGTGCGGTGCGCCGATCTGGACGTCGAGATCGGGGATCTGTTCGAGACATTCGTGGCGCCAGCGGAGATCGACAACGACGAGCCGCGCGAGAAGCGCCGCTCGACGCGATTCATCAAGAGCCGGATGAATGACTTCTTCAAGAAGCTAGGAGTTCTGAAGAAGCTCGTGAATGATGAGGAGGCCCAACAGCTCCGTGTGGTGCAGTGCAAGTCGGGAGTCAAGCACACCTTCGACTTTGCCTATCGGAACGGGGCGATCCATCGGATCGAGCCGATCTCGTTCGATTACGGGACGAGCCTCGAGCGAATCGCGCGCGCTCGCTCGTTCGCGAACATGGCGGAGGACGTGCTCGGCTCCCCCGGCGGGCAGCAATCCGTGATCGAGGCGGTGATCCAGGCACCCACCGAGCCGCTCGAGCCCGAGGTGTACGAGCAGGCCAAGAAGATCCTGAGCACCGTCGCGGTCGCGCAGACCGAGGTGCGAGATGACGCGGACCTGGAGCGCTTCTGTGCGCAAACCAGCACGCAGCTCCATTCTTGAGATCGTCGAGCGCGTTGGCGGCGAAGTCGCGACCGCGCCCCGGGATGCCCGATCGCGCCGGCAGCGACCGGCGGTCCTGGTGAGAGGCACCTCGTCGCGCTGGCCGTAGACGAGGTCCACCATCCGCGTGCTCTTGTGGCCCAGGAGCCGCGACACGACGTAGAGCGACTCGCCGGCCTGCACGAGCCAGCTCGCGAACGTGCGGCGGAGGTCGTTGGGCGTCACGCGCGGGACGCCCGCTCGAGCGCACGCCAGCGCGAGACCTGACCGCGATGTTCGCCCGTGAGCGCGACCAGAATGTTGACGCCGCTGGAGTCGTGGGCGACGAACAGAAGATCATTGCGACTCGGGCTGACGTTGAACCACCGGTTCGCGTCCTCAAGATCACGGTCGTCATTCGTGTCGCACAGGCTGAAGAACATGGTGACGGCACCGAGCGAGAACTCGCATGTGGAATCGTCCGGGACACCGCCATTCACCTCGAGCAAAAACCGCCGGTAGTCCTCCGGAAGAGGATGCCCGAGGCGCTGCTCGAAGGGCGCGACGGATGATTCGTCGACAGCCGGGCCACGCCGACGTATGGTCGGCCACTCATTTTGCATATGGGCCACTCCCAGTGACATGTCTGAACTTCGCTGTTCCGCCAGTGTGCCTCAGCGCGGTCGTGATGTCGGACCGCCCGGTCCGGATGCGGTGGTTCGATTTGCAGCGGTCAGGCTGACTGTGGAGCCGAGAGCGGCTTCAACGTGCGCACGAACTCCTCGAAGGAGTCGGCCAGCTTCCTCATGTCGCGGCGATCGTGCCACAGGACACGAGGGTTCGCGTCGTAGGGCCTGGCTTCAGGGTCCTGGAGCCAGACCTGGCCGCGGCGCTCGCCTGCGAGGCACAGCAGGAGCTCGCCGCAATCCGCATAGCCAATGTAGAGCAGATCCCGGCTGGGCAGCACCGGAATCCCGGAGTTTGCCTCTGCGAGGTCTCTGGTCTCAGAGACACCAAGACCAAAAAATGTATTGATGACGCCCAGTGGAAATCGGCACGACTCCTCGTGCGGGCGGCCACCGTTCATCTCGATCATAAAACGGCGATAGCCATCTGGCATTCTGTGGCCGAGGTGTTGCTCGAACCTCTCTAGAGTGTCCGCGTCGAGGTGCGGCCTGACGTACTCCATCCGTGGCCAATCACTGTGCATAGCGACCGACTCCTCGTGCATGTCTGTACGACGACGTGCCGCCTGTGTGTCTCACTGCCTGATGCAGTTCCTTTGGTACCAAGTACATTGTCTTCCCATCCTCGGCGTGGTGCCAGATGTAGTCCTCGACGTCGCGTGTGAGACCGGCTTTCCTGGTTGCTGCTGCCGCGTCCGCGGCGCGCGAGCCAGTCAGCTGGATTTCGACGTGGTTATTGCCGTTCGGCAGCTGCTTGGCATGCGGCGAGAAATCTGGGTAACCCTCCTTCGTGAAGCGCAGTCCCTTGCTGCGGTACTTCGCAGGCAACTGGTCGACGGGAAACTGCTTGCCGGCGAGCTCGTGGTTCACCGGCAGCCGCCCCGCGACGGGCTTCACCGTCGCGGCTTCCTCGGCCATCTCGGCTGCCCCGAGCCTCTGGCGAGCTGCGACGTCCTTCGCCGACCGCTTCAGCGCGGCGGTCGCGTCGCGCTTGGCCTGCTTGGCCGCCGCGAGGTAGGCGTCGAAGTACCGGCGCTGCATCTCCCAGTACATGCGGCGGGTGACGGCTGCCTTCGCCTCCTTGCTGGCGGCCTTCCACGCCGCGGCGGTCTTCGGGTTCGTCGCGATCTGCTTGAGGGCGGCCTTCGTCTCCTTGGCCGCGGTGACGCGCGCCTGCGAGGCGATCATCTTGCGCGCCGCGACCGCCGACGTGATCTTGCCGAGTCCCTTCTTGAACAGGCCCGAGCCAGCGCCAGTGATGTTGCCGTCGGCGGCGATCAGCGCGACCTCGACGGCCCCTCGGAGTGCCGCCGGGACGCCGAGGATTCCAATGATCCCGCTGCCGCTTGGGATGCCGGCGTCCCCGAGCTTGCCCTCGCCGCCGTACATGCCGTCAGGGGCGCCATGCTCGGCGCCGTCACGCGATCCGTCCTGGGTGCCGCCGCGGCCGCCGTCCTCGGATCCGTCGCCGTCGCCGTCTGGTCGCGCGCGCTCGCCGCCCGGACCGGTGCCGCCGATGCGCGTGTCATCGCCGGTGCGGCCGTGGTGCTCGCCGTCTGGTGTTGCGCTGGCCCAGTGCTCCGCATCCTCGGCGATCTGGCGCTCGAGCTCGGCGGAGAGCTCGACGAGATGGCGCTCGATGTCGTCGTCGAGCCGCTCATCGGCGTCGACCGGCCCCAGGTCGCCGTCGAGGTCGTCGCCGTCGTGTGAGGACTCGTCTCGGGGCGCCACCCCGTGCTCGTCCGCATCGGTCGGCGCTCCAACGGCCCCGTGGTCGCGGTGTCTCCGGTTGGCATTCCACCCGGCCTGGTCGTTGCCACGCACGGCGGGCGCGGCCGAGCTCGAGCCGTCCCCAGCAGCCCGCGCGTCGGTCGCGTGTCCCGGTGCATGCGAGTCCGGCGCGGCGTCCTTCGCGTCCGTGACGGCGTCCAGCGCGGTCGCGTAGATGACGATCCGGTCCGCGGTCGCGCCAGCCCATGCCTCGACGGTCTTGCCGCCCTGGCCGTGCAGGTCGCTGCCGATGCGCACGCTCTTCGCGTCGGGGCTGTCCCACGTCCAGCCGGCCGGGCCACGCGTACCCGTGTATCGCTGCGGCAGCGGTCCCTCCCAACGCGCCTTCGCACCCCAGGGCTGCCCGATGGGCTTGCCGCCGGCGTACGCCACGATCTTGATGACGGCGTTGGGCTCCGCGTGCTTGGCGGGCGTGGCTTCAGGTCCCTCCGCGACGCGCTTAGGCGGGGCCGGGTGGAGCGTTCCGGCCGCCGACGTCTTGCCGATCGCGAGTTCGGGTGCCTCTCGTCTCGGCGCGCTGGGCAGGGTGCTCGTCAGCGTGCGCTTGCCTGGCCTGTCGTTCATCTCTCGCCCCCCGTACACGTCCGGGGCGAAGGTAGATCGATGAGGCGTCCGCCCGCAACGGCCACGCGTCGTCCGCGAGCGATGCTAGCCCTGCGGCCGCGCGGCCGTGTTGTCACGACCGCCGCCCCGCCGGGTATCGGGGTCGTCGAGACTGTAGAACTGGTTAATTACACCAAACAGGTACCGGCATCTCATGTCGTCCGGGCGGCCGCCGTTCACCTCCAACAGGAATCGTCGGTAATCATCAGGAAGTGTATGACCGAGACGAGCCTCGAGAGCAGCGACAGCTGACTCATCAACTGCTGGACCACGGCGTTCCATGGACGGCCATTCACTTGCCATATTTACCGACTCCGGTTCGATGTCTGAAGGCTGACGTGCCGCCGGTATGCCGCACCGCATCGTGCGCGGCGGTCAGGGACAGAGCGAGTGCGAGCCGAACGCGCTGTCGACCTCGCCGATCCACGAGCAGATGTCGTTCCACATGCTCTGGCGGAAGCGGGCGGCGCGGTTCCGGGGAGCGGCGCTGGGGCCGCAGCCTCCGAAGGCGGCGCACCCCCAGTGCACGCCCATGACGTTGTTGCCGTCGCGCACCGAGCTGCCGCTCTGCCCGCGGCCGGTGTCGATGTCGTACTCGAGCTGCTCGTCGGAGCGGTAGGCGTTGCCGTCGAGGACGTCGACGTCGCCGTACATCCACCCGTCGCAGTCGTTGTTCGCCAGCACGGATGCCTTGCACTTGTCGATGTCGATGGAGCCGGTCTTGGAGGGGTAGCCGTACAGCGTCGCCGTCTTGCCGTTGTACGAGGCCGCGCTGTTCCACCAGACGACGCCGAGCCAGCCGAGGCTGTAGCTGTCGGCGCGATCGTCGAGGTACAGCAGCGCGTAGTCGTAGCGCCGGCTGTTGCGCCAGTCGCGCGCGTAGACGCCGCTCCAGCTCACCGCGGTGCCGCCGGTGTTCGGGTGGGTGCTGTTGGTCTGGCCGGGGTGGAACCAGCCGCTGGTGGTCCAGCTGCCGTCTTCCGCGAGCACGCAGTGAGCTGCGGTGATCACGTGCCGCGGGCCGACCTTGGTGCCGGTGCAATTGGTGTAGCCGGCCGACGAGGTCTGGTTCAGCGCGCCGATGGTGCGGTACGGGTAGCTGGTGAGGGTGGTGACGCTCGTGATGCGGATGCGGCGGTCGTCGTCGAGCGAGTCGCCGAGAACGCCCGGCACCAGGTAGCTGCCGCCGAACGGGTCTGACGGGTCGTGCGCCGCCGGCTCATGCTGCGCACGCTCGAGCTCGTCGATGCCGGCCTGAATGGCCTCGTCCGAGGGGAGATCGCCCATCCACGCGCCGAACGCGTTGCCCTGGTCGGGGTTCGCGCGCGCCCCCGGGGCGACGCCCTTGCGGCCGAACGCCGTGCCGTCGGGCAGCACCAGCATCGCCTCGTAGCGGGTTCCGTCGGCGGCGCGCCAGGACGGATCTCCCTCGGCGAGCCGCGCAAGCGCTTCGGGGGGCGTGCTCTGACCCTCGGCGTCGAGATCTCGCATGGCTGCCTCGCACGGGCTCGCGACCTTGACCGGGTGCGCGACACGCTCCATGCCGCTTCCGCGGGCGACGCTGTCGGCCTGGAACCGCCAGGTCACCGGGTCGAAAGACGCTGCACATGCCGGCGTGCCATCCGGGGCCGTCTCTGCAATGTCCTCTCCGCTGGCGACGCACGCCGTGGCCAACATGGCCGGCAGCAATGCCGTCAGGTACGCGTCACTTCGAGTGCTTCTTTTCATCTCGATATCCAACCTTTCTCGAATCGCTCTGCGATGAACATGGTGTTTGAGCTGCGCCTCGGCCCGGAACCCGGCCCCTCGCTCGTGCACGTCGGGGGCCGAACCTCAAGTGCCGCGGCGGAGCTTCGCGCGCGCGACTTGCGTCCGCGTTCGTGGACCGATGCGGCCCTCACCGATTCCGATCAGGCGCAAGGACCGGGGGCGAGGATCGCTAACGCGTGGGAACTCCTGGGACCCACATCCCACGCCGGAGCTCCGGCCGGCGTCCACAGCCGTGGACTCGCCCGCAGGGAGAATGTCCAGATCCGTGGACCGCGTGCGGATCTCGGGCGATCGCGCGCGTCGCACGGCCTCGACGAGCGCCCTAGCAGGGCTCGCTGTCGGGCTCGCTATCGGGCTCGCTATCGGGCTCGATGACGCGAAGCCCGGAGCCCGATGGCAGCCGCTCGGCTGCGGCCAGGCGGACGGCTTCGCTTTTGTCCTTGAGCAAGCGGCGAATGACATGCGCGGGCGTGTGCGCGCTGACGACGAGGTTCCGCCGGACATGGGCGTCGACGTCCTCGGCGAGACGCTCGATGATCTCGAGCGGTAGGTCTTCGCGAAAGATCAGCGCGTTCCGCACCCGCGGATCGGGATCTCGCGTCACCTCGGCGAGGGCAGAGAGTGGCATGTGCTCGACCACGACCGCGCGCACTTCGCCATCAGCGTCCCGCCAGAGGAGATCGCGGAGGTGCTCGGGCAAGGCTGGGTTCCCCGCCACGCTCGCGCGCGCCTCGACGTCCGGGTCGCGCGCGAGCTGCTCGACAAGCTCGTGAGGGAGCGCGGCGTTTCGCCCCGTGCACCACCGAACATCGGGATCGATGTCACTCGCCAAGCGTGCAAGGACGTGGACAGGCGTCGCGGGATGGAGCGCTACCATTCGGCGCACATCCGAGGTCACATGTTCCGAGAGAATCTCGAGGCGCTCAGCTGACGTCCCGGGATTCGTCGCCTCGATGTATGGGTGGGGCTGCTCCTCGACCGGTGGGGACGCCTGCTCCCGGGCGCGTTGACGCGCCTCGTCCGCGCGGTCACTCAGCGCCTGCTCCTCTGGCGTCAACGTGCCGTGAAAGTACTCGAGCGCGGCCGTGAGCTCGTAGACACAGTCGGCCCAATCGCCGCGCGCAGGGTCGAGCTCCGCGAGCTGTCGCTGCACGTGCGGGATGCTCCTGCGGTCCTCGGCACACCGGAGGCCCAGCGCGACGTTGGCCGTGTCGCGCGGCAACATGTCGACGAGCCAGGCGAAGACCTCGTCGTCGTAGAGCCCGGGCCACGACAGGATGTACGGCAGCGCGCCGAGTCCGCTCTCGCACGAACGCCCGAAGGCGAGGACCTCATCGCGCGCGTTCAGATCGCGGAGCGCGCAGGCGAGCGCATCGTGGACCACGACGTCGTGGAGGGACTCGTCGCGGACACAGAGCTCGAAGATCGCCGGCAGCGCCTCCCGCGCTCCGAGGACCGCCAGCAGATCGACCGCGCGAGCCACGGACAGATCATCGTCTTCGGATTCGTACGGTGGCGACCGAACGACCTCGACGAGCGCTGGGACGAGCCCCGGCGGCGCCTCGAGGAGGCGCGTCCGGATGTCGATGGGAACCCGGACGAGCTCCGCGTTGCCTCGCCGGCACTCGCGCGCATACGCGGTCACGGCGCGCGGCAGCAGCTCCCAGACGAAGTTGCGCGCGGCCTCGAGGGTGTCATCGCGTTCGGCGCTGTCTTCGACCATGGACGGGGCATGGTATCGACGCTGGGCGCAACTGCCAGCGTGCGCGACATCGATCCGCCCTGTTGACGAACACGTCCTGCAATGAGGTACATCTATTCCTGAGGCTCCGCTGCGGCGCTGGAGGTCGCGCCACCTTCGGCCGTACGGCGTGTGATCGCCGTGAAGGGGCTGATCAGGTCCTTGTCAGCCCCCTCTCGGCCGGCACAAGCTCAATGTCGGCCTCATGGAGCTCGCCGACCTGCTGAGCGATCGGTTCGAGATCGAGCAACAGATCGGCAGCGGCGGCATGGGAGCGGTGTTCCGCGCCCGCGACCGCGCGTCGGGCGCGCTGGTGGCCATCAAGGTCATCGCCGGCGGGCACGAGCTTCGCAGCGCCCGCTTCGCGCGCGAGGTGGAGCTGCTCGCCGAGCTGTCACACCCCGGGATCGTTCGCTACATCGCCCATGGCGAGACGCGCGTCGGCGAGCTCTACCTCGTCATGGAGTGGCTCGACGGCGAGGACCTCGCGGCCCGCCTCGCGCGCGAGCCGCTCACGATGGGCGAATCGGTCAAGCTCGCGACGCGGGTCGCCGCCGCCCTCGCCGCAGCGCACGCCCGGGGCATCGTCCACCGCGATCTCAAGCCGAGCAACCTGCTGCTCCCTGGCGGCCAGATCGAGCAGGTCAAGGTGCTCGACTTCGGGGTCGCCCTGCGCGTGGGCCGGGCGCAGCTGACGCAGACCGGGTCGCTGGTCGGCACCCCGGGCTACATGGCGCCGGAGCAGGCGCGCAACCAGGGCATGAATCAGGGGGAGAATCAGGGGGAGAATCAGGGGGGGAATCAGGGCGTGAACCAGGGCATGATCGACGCGCGCGCGGACGTGTTCGCGCTCGGCTGCGTGCTGTTCGAGTGCCTGACCGGGACGCGCCCGTTCGAGGGCGACAGCCCCGCCGCCACCCTCGGCAAGATCCTGTTCGGCGAGGCCCCGCGGGTGAGCGCGCTGCGGGCCGACGTGCCCGAGGATCTGGACGCGCTGGTCGCGAAGATGATGGCGAAGGACCCCGCGCTGCGGCCCAGCGACGGCGCCAACCTGGCGGCAGCGCTCGCGATGCTCGGGCCGCTGGCGTACAGCGAGGCCACCCCGCCGCGGGGCGCCGCCGCGAAGCACGCGATGATGATCGGCGGCGAGCCGCAGTTCCTGGCGGTGGTGCTCTTGGGGCCGGCCGCCGCGGGCGAGCCGGTGTTGGCCGAGGCGGCGCTGCACCGCGAAGTCGAGCCGTACGGCGGCCACCTGGAGCTGCTCGCCGACGGCTCGATCATGGTGCTGCTCACGGGAGACCGGCAGATGGCCTCCGATCACGCGGCGCGGGCCGCGCGCTGCGCGCTCGCCTTGCGCGCGCTCGCGGTCGGCCGGCCGATCTCGATCGCGATGGGGCGGGTCGAGGCGAGCGGCAGGCTGCTCGGCGGCGAAGTGATCGATCGGGCCTCGGGGCTGCTCTCGCAGGTGGAGCAGGGCGCGCCGGGCGGTCCGCCGCAGATCGCGCTCGATGACATGATCGCCGGCCTGCTCGACGCGCGGTTCGACGTGGTCGAGCGCGAGTCCGGGCTGCTGCTGCGCGGCGAGCGTGCGCTCATGCAGGGTGCGCGAACGCTGCTCGGCCGGCCCACCTCGTGCGTCGGGCGCGACTGGGAGCTGGGGGCGCTGGCGGCGATCCTCGACGATTGCATCGAGGAGCAGAAGGCGCACGTCGTGGTGGTGACCGCGATGGCGGGGATCGGCAAGTCGCGCCTGGGCGCCGAGCTCGTAAGCCGGATCCTGCAGCGCGGCGATGAGGTGGCGATCTGGATCGGCCGCGGCGACTCGCTGCGCGCTGGGTCCACGCTCGATCTGCTCGCCCAGGCGCTGCGCGGTGCGCTCGGCATCGGCGGCGGCGAGCCGCTGCCCGAGCGCCGGGCCCGGATCCGGGCCCGCGTGGCCCAGAACGTCCCGGCCGCCGATCAGCAGCGGGTGGCCGAGTTCCTCGGCGAGCTCGTCGGCACGCCGTTCTCCGACGGCGAGGCGGGCAGCGCGCAGCTCAAGGCGACGCGCCAGGATGCCCAGCTCATGAGCGAGCAGATGCGCAACGCGTGGCTGGACTTCCTCGGCGCCGAGACCTCCGCGCGTCCGGTCCTGCTCGTGCTCGAGGATCTGCACTGGAGCGATTTCGGCACCGTGAGCTTCATCGACACCGCGCTGCGCGATCGCGCCGACCGGCCGTGGATGGTGCTCGCGCTCGCGCGCCCCGAGGTGTTCGACGTCTTTCCCAAGCTGTGGGCCGAGCGCCAGAACGTCCAGGAGATCCGGCTCAAGGAGCTCGGCAAGAAGGCCAGCGAGCGCCTGGTCCGCCAGGTGCTCGGCGACACCGTCGATCCGGACACGATGGAGCGCCTGGTCGAGCAGGCCGACGGCAACGCGTTCTACCTCGAGGAGCTGATCCGCGCGGCGGCGGAGGGCAAGGACTTGGCCCTGCCCGAGACGGTGCTGGCGATGATCGAGACCCGGCTCGGACGGAGCCCCATCGAGGCGCGGCACGTGCTGCGCGCCGCCAGCGTGTTCGGCGGGGTGTGCTGGGAGGGCGGCGTGGCCGCCCTCCTGCGGCAGAGCATGGGGCCGTCCGAGGTGACCGAGTGGCTCGCCCGGCTCGTGGACCAGGAGATGTTGACGGCGAGGTCGCAGAGCCGGTTCGCGGGCGAGCGCGAGCTCGCGTTCCGGCACGCGCTGCTCCGCGAGGGCGCGTACGCGACGCTCTCCGAGGAGGACCGGCAGCTCGGGCACCGGCGCGCCGGAGAGTGGCTCGCGCAGCACGGCGAGGACGATCCCATGATCCTGGCCGGACACCTCGAGCGCGGCGGCGCACGCGCGCAGGCGGCGAGCTATTACCTGCGCGCGGCGCAGCAGGCCTTCCATGTCCTCGATCTCGACACCGCCATGACCCGCGCCGCGCTCGGCCTTGGCTGCGCGCCGCCGCAGGAACTCCGGTTCGCCCTGCTCGGCATCCGCTGCGAGGTCGCGGTCCAGGGCGTGCACCTGCTCGGCGAAGCGATGCCCGGCGCCGAGGAGCTCTTGCGCCTCGCGCCGCGCGGCTCCACTCCCTGGGCGCAGGGCTTCAGCCTGTACCTGTCGGGCACGCTCGCGGCCGGCAGAATCGAAGATCTCCTGGCGGCCGTCGCGCTGCTCCGGGAGGTCGACCCGGCTCCCGACGCGCTGGCGCAGATGAGCCTCGCTTATCTCGGCGCGATCTACGTGCAAGATCTGTTCGGGCGCGTGTTCCAGGCGAGCTCGCTGGAGACACGGTTCTTCACGGCGATTCGACCGCATCGCCGCGGGGATCTGATTTCGCGCTTCTGGTGGAACGTCCTCCTCGGGCTGAGGTGCTCCTACGCGCACGAGGATCCGTGGACCGGCCTCGTCCACGGCGCAGGGATCCAGGAGATCTTCGACGCGATCGGCGGCGAGCGAAACTTCAAGAACGTGCGGCTCTATCGAGGGATGAACCTGTTCTATCTCGGGGCGTTCGAGGTGGCCGAGCGGGTGCTCCGGGAGATCGAAGGGGCGGACGTGACGCTCGGCGTGGCGGGGTCGCTGCGGCGCTTCCATCTGGCCTGGCTCCTCGCCGACCGTGGCGCGTTCGACGACGCGCGCGTCCTCGCGACCGGGCTGATCGAGGACGGCCGCGCGCATCACCTCCCGCTGGAAGAGAGCCGCGGCCGCTGGGCGCTCGCCGAGGTGCTCCGCCGCGCGGGAGATCACGCGGCCGCCGCGCGCGAGCTCGAGGCCGCGCTCGCGATGGTGGTGCCCCTCGAGCGCCCTGGCGTCCTGGGCACGTTGTCGGCGCTCCACCTCGCCCGCGGCCGCGCCGCGGACGCCCTCGCCGCAGCCGAGGAGGCTCTCGCCCGCTACCGCGACATGGGCGGCTGCGGCCTGTTCCGCGGCGCGTTCGTGCGCCTCGCCCACGCCGAGGCGCTGCACGCGACCGGCGCGCACGGGGCCGCGCGGCGCGCGATCGCCGCGGCGCGCGCGCACCTGTTCGAGATCGCCGGCCGGGTCCCCGATCCGGCCCTCCGGCGGAGCTTCCTCGAGGACGTCCCCGAGAACGCCCGCACGCTCGCGCTCGCGCGCGCCTGGGTCGACGATGCGTGACCCGCGCCCGCAGCGACCGGCGGTCGATACGCTGCTGCGGCGGCTGGAGGCTCGATGACGATCGCGGAGCGCGTGAAGGCGGTACGCGCGCGCGCGCGCATCCGGCGCTGGGAGTATCGTCAGCGCAACCTGGCGCACGGGGCATGGGATCGCTTCCGCGCCGCGCTGGCGCACGCGCGCGAGGCCTACGCGATCGACGAGGCCACAGCCGCAGCACTGCTCGCCGAGGGGTTTCATGCCGACGACCGCGGCCGCGGGCTCGAGCCGCCGCGCACCTTGATCTGGATCACCGAGGAGCGCGCGGCCAGGCTCGTCGGCGCGAGGTCCCTCGAGCTTCGGCTGAACGCCGAGTTGCTCGGTGCCAATTACCTGGCGCTGGTGCCGTTCCCGTAGCCCCTCTGACAGGCGGCGCGCGCGGTGTACGCTGGCGGCCGTGCCGCACCCGCAGCTCGGCGGAGGCGGCGCGTCAGCGGTGCGCCGCGAGCCAGGTCAGCACCCGGGTCGCGTTGACGGTGTCGCGCGCCTGCTCGTACTCGGCGGCCGCCGCCGCGGCCTCGCTCTGCGCCCGCGCGCGCGTGTGCGGATCGGCGGCGAGCGCGCGGGCCAGGATCTCGCGCACCTCGGCGAGCTGGCCGGGCGGCGCGCCCGAGGTCGTGCGGATCTGGAGCGCGCGCTCGAGGAGCGGCAGGCCCTCGCGCGCGCGGTGCAGCGCCAGGAGCGCGTCGCCGGCGCCGCTCAGCGCGTACGACACGAAGATGTGGTCCTTGCCGAGCTTGGCCTCGAGGAGCGCGGCGCCCTTCTGGTAGGTCGCGAGCGCGCCGACGCGATCGCCCTCGGCGAGCTGCAGCTCGCCCAGGTTGACGAGGCCCAGCGCCATGCGGGGGTGGTCGGCCCCGTACGCCTGCTCGACGATGCGCAGCGAGCGCTCGGTCAGCGCGCGCGCCTCGGCGAGCTTGCCCTGATCCTTGAGCGCGTCGGCGAGGTTCCCGACGGCGTCCGCGACCGCGGGGTTGTCGGGACCGTAGGCCCGCTCGGCGAGCTTCGTCGCGCGCTGGAACAGCGCGATCGCCTCGTCGATCCGGTGCTGGCCCTGGCGGACGACACCGAGGTTCATCACGGGCGCGGCGATGTCCGGGTGATCGGGGCCGTGCGCGGCCTCGTAGATCGCGATCGCGCGCTCGTACTGCTTCGCCGCCTGCTCGCGCTCACCCCGCGCCTCGAGCGCCGTGCCGAGGTTCACGATGGCGAACACGATCTGGACGTTATCGAGGCCAAATGCCTTCTCCCACAGCGCCAGCGCCTTCGTGTAGTAGCGCTCCGCGGTGGCGGTGTCGCCGAGGTCGCTGTAGATGATGCCGAGGTTGTTGTACGCGGTGCCGACCTCGGGGTGATCGGGGCCGAGCGCGGCGACGCGGATCTCGATCGCGCGATCGTAGAGCCGCTTGGCGTCGTCGAGCTTGCCCTCGGAGCGGTAGACGTTGCCGAGGTTGTTGAGCGCGTTCGCGACGTCGGGGTGGTCCTTGCCGACCATCCGCTCGCGCGCGGCGAGGACGCGCCCGAGCAGCCGCCGCGCCTCGTCGAACCGCCCCTCGGTCTTGGCCAGGTTGCCGAGCTGGTTCAGCGTGGTGAGCGCGGCGGGGTGATCCGGCCCGAGCTCCTGCTCGACGATCGCCAGCGCCTTCGCGAAGCGCGCGCGCGCCTCCGCCGGCTTGCCGCGCGCATCGTCGAGCATGCCGAGGCTGGTCTGGAAGCGCGCGGCGATCTCGGCGCGCGGCCGCGCGTGGGTCGCCGCGGCCTCGGCGATCGCGCCGAGCTCGTGCGCGCGCTCGTGCTGGCTGCCCTGCGAGGTGAGCGCGAACACGAGCCACCCGGCGGCGTCGATCATGCCGGTGTCGTCGCCCGCCGCTGCGGCGGCGTGCATCGACTCGCGCAGCGCGGCGCTCGCGTCGGGGCTGGCGAGCTCGATCTGGAGGCGCCCGACGACGAGCAGGGCCTCGGCGACGACCGGGCCATAGGCGGTGGCGCGCGCGCCATCGAGCGCGGCGCGCGCGAGCCCGAGCGCCGCGGCGTAGCGCCCGACCCGCTCGAGGCCGCGCGCCTCGTCGAGCCGGCCGCGCACGGCCCCGACCTGCGCGCGAGAGAGCTCGGTCTCCGGCGGCGCGACGGGCGCCGTCAGCGCCGCGACGTCGCCGCACGGCGCGGCGCCGGGTAGCGCCATGGCCGCCGCGAGCGCGTGATCCACGGCGTCGCCGCCGCCAGCGGCCAGGAGCGCGATCGTCGCGTCGGTCTCGTCGAGCCGCCGCGTCAGGCACTGCATGCGCAGATCGAGCAGGCGCTCGGACTGCTCGCGGTGGACCCGCGTGTCCTCGCACGCGTCGCGGTAGCCCTGCTCCCACGCGCGGCCCCACGCGTCGAGCAGCTGGGTCAGCCGCTCGAACGACGCGGCGGCGTGCGGGCGCCCCGACGCGAGGAACGCCGCCCGCATCTGATCGCGGCGCGCGGGGCTCCACACGCCGGCCACGCGGTCCTCGCCGGCGGCGCAGGCGGCGCCCTCGCCGGGGCGGATCGCGAGCGCGGCGATCACCGCGGCCGGGACGGTCACGCCCACGGCCCACGCGAGGATCCGCTGCCGGCGGCGCGCCCGATCGCGCGCGATCTCGGACAGGAGCGCGTCCATCGACGGGTAGCGCGCGGCGGGGTTCGCGCTGAGGCCGCGGAGCAGCACGCGCCGGAGCCAGCCGGGGACGCGCGCGTCCGCGGACGGGGGCACCACCTGGCCGAGGAGCACGTTCGACGAGAGCTCCTGGAAGTTGTTGCCGGAGAACGGGGGCGCGCCGTGCAGCGCCTCGTAGAGCACGACGCAGAACGCGAACTGATCGGTGCGCGCGCTCGTGGCTGCGCCGCTGAACTGCTCCGGCGCCATGTACTGGGGCGTGCCCATGACGGCGCCGGTGCGCGTCAGGCTCTGGAACAGCGGCGTCTGGCCTGCGGGGCCGAGCTCGGCCAGCGCGCCCGGCCGGGCGGAGGGGCGCACGGCGACGGGCGGCTCCGGCGCGTCGAGCGTCGCCGCCGCGTCGAGCGTCGCCATGGCGTCGGCGTCGGTCGCGGCCGCAGCGCCGGCAGCGCTCGGCGCGGTCGCCGCGCCGGTCGCCGCGTCGGCGGGGTAGGCCGCCACCGCGTCGGGGTACGCCATGAGGCTGACGAGCCCGAAGTCGGTCACTCGCACGCTGCCGTCCCTCGAGAGCAGCACGTTGTCGGGCTTGAAGTCGCGGTGGACCAGTCCGGCGGCGTGCGCGGCGGCGAGCCCGCGCCCGGCCTGGACGATCACGTCGATGATCTCGCGCTGCGAGCGCGGGTGCGTGAGCCAGTCCCGCAGCGTGCCGGCGTCGGCGAACTCCATCGCCACGTACACCTGATCCTCGTGGGTGCCGACCTCGTGGACCTTGACGACGTTTTGGTGGTTGATGCGGGCCATCGCCTGCGCCTCGCGGAGCAGGCGCGCGCGCGCGTCCGCGACGCCGCCGCGCATCGAGGTGCGCAGGAGCTTGATCGCGACCTTGCGATCGAGGTGCGGATCGTAGGCCGAGTACACGTGGCCCATGCCGCCGGAGCCGAGCTCGCCGAGCAGCACGAAGCGGCCGAGCGTCCCGCCGCGGACCGGCTCGCTCTCGAGCACGGGCGCGCCGCTCGCCGACAGCGCGCTCGGCCCGGCGCCCGCGTCGGCGCGTTGCGTATCGTCTCCGATCCCGCGTCTGGTCTCGGCCGCCATGCTCGCGGCCGAAGATATCGCGTCAGTCGCGCTCGCAGACGAACGGATACGAGCCTAGCGTCGTGCCCGCCACCGGCGCGCACGGCACGTCGTTCCACAGGCCGCCGGTCGAGCCGAGCACCTGGATGCACTCCTCCTCGAACCCAGCGGCGCCGCCGTTGTTCGGCTCGGCCGTGTTCCAGCGCGTGAGCTGGATCGCCGTGCCGTCTTCCCACAGGAACTGACCCTCCGTGATCTCGTCGGAGCCGCCGATCAACGCGCTCGTGGTCCCGATCAGGTTCGCGATCGCCGCGCTCTCGGAGGCGCTCTGGATGCTGGCGAGCTGCGTGCCCAGGCCGAGCCCGCGGCACGCCGTCCGCGCCGCGTCGCGGGACATCGGCGTCGAGAAGAGGATGAAGCAGTTGCCGGTGTCCGGATCGACGGCACGCGAGTCACCGCCGACGCACGGCGGCCGGCCGTCCATGGTGCCCGGCGGGACGGGCCGAGCGTCCGGGGTGCTGCTGCTGGTCTCCTCGATTCCGAAGACCTGGGCACATCCGGTGAGGGCGAATGAGAGGAGCGCGATGACACGCAACCACATGTCCTACAGTAACACCATTGGGCAGCGCCGTGGGCCCCTTATTAATGAAGGGCCATATGTGCGATCTGGATCACGATCACGGCTGGAGCGCGTTACGCCCCTCGAGGAACGGTGACGACCGCGTCGCGCTGCTGGACGGATGGTGCTTCGACCGCCGGTTCGACCGCCGGTTCGACCGCCGGGATGACAGCGCGACGGCGCCTCGTCGGCCGGGCGCTACGGCGTTGGCTCTCGATGAGCTCGCGCTACGGACAGGCGCCGTTCGCGGCGACCCAGGTCGAGAACGCCGCGACGAACTTGTCGTGGGGCAGGGGCGGGGGCTGGCGCTTGCCGCCCGGGTTCCAGCCCCAGAGCACGAGGGCGTCGTGGGAGACGTGCTCGAGGAGCTGCGCCAGGGACTTGCCGCCGTTGTGGGCCGGGTCCTTGAGCTGCTCGCACAGCGCGGTCGGCGTCTTGCCCTGGAAGATCATCGGGTGCTCGGTCGGTGGCAGCCCCCAGCGCGGGGCGCCGGGCGGGCCGCCTGCGACGCCGACCACCTCGGAGTTGCGCTCCTGGTGGCACGTCGAGCAGAGGAGGCCGGCCGCCACCGAGGCGCGCGAGATGTTCTGCGCGTGCACCGCGCCGCGGTCGCCCTGCAGCGGGCGATCGCCGGTGGGGTGGCAGTTCTGGCACCGCGGCGACTGCAGGACGCGCGCGACCTCGACGAACGCGGCCTTGCCGGCGGCGATCTTGTCGCCGGCAGGAGCCGGCGCGGCTGGTGCGGCCGGTGCGGCCGGCGTCGCGGGCTTCGTCGGGGCCTGCGCGAGCGCGAGCGCCGAGGCGGCCGCGAGGGCGCAGCCGGTGAGCAGGGCAGCGAGCTTCACTTGGCACCTCGCTCGTTCCAGGCGCGCTGCAGCGGCATCCGGCGCAGCCGCACGCCGGTCAGCGCGAACACCGCGTTCGCCACCGCCGCCGCGATCGGCGGCAGACCCGGCTCGCCGACGCCGGTCGGCTCGTGATCGCTCTCGAGGATCTGCACGATGATCTCGGGCGCCTCGAACATCCGCAGCGACGGGAACGTGTCGTAGTTGGTCTGCTGCACCACGCCATCGACCAGCGTGATCTCCTGATCGAGCGCCGCCGACAGGCCGAAGATGATCCCGCCCTCCATCTGGGCGCGGACCACGTCCGGGTTGACGGCGACGCCGCAGTCGACCACGCAGTACACGCGGCGGACCTTGATGCGGCCGTCGACGATCTCGACGTCGGCGACCTCGCCGACCTCCGTCTCGAACGAGAATTGGCGCGCCAGGCCCCGGCCGACGCCCGCGGGCGGCGGCGTGCCCCACTTGCTGAGCGCGGCGAGCGCGTCGAGCACCCGCGTCTGGCGCGAGCCCTCGGGGAGCAGCTGCCTTCGCAGCTCGAGCGGGTCGCGCTTCGCGGCGTGCGCCAGCTCGTCGACGAAGCTCTCCATCACGAAGCCGGTGACGGAGTGGCCGACGGAGCGCCAGGCCGAGACCGGCATCTTCGTCTGCACCGGCGACGCGGTGAGCTCGAAGTTGCCGAACCGGTACGGCGTGTCGCGGAGCCCCTCCGTCGCGAACAGATCGCCCATCGTGTTCGTCGAGAACATCGCGAGCAGCGAGTCCACCATCCGCGACTTGAGCGGCGCCGGGACGCCGGGGATCGCGGCGCCCAGCATGCTCTTGGACGACAGCGCGATCGACTGCGAGACGCAGTGCATGCGCGCGCCGGTCACCTTGTTGCCCTCGACGCCGCCCTCGACCTTGACCGCGTAGACCGGGCGGTAGAAGCCCTGCGTCATGTCGCTCTCGCGCGACCAGATCAGCTTGACCGGCCGCTTCACGCGCTTGGCGATCACCGCCGCCTGCGCGCAGACGTCCGGGATCGAGCGCCGGCCGAAGCCGCCGCCCGAGAGCAGCGTGTGCACGAGCACGTCCTCGCTGTCGATGCCGAGCGCCTCGGCGACGAACGCCTGCACGAGCGTCGGGCTCTGCGTCGGCGCCCACACCTCGGCGCGCCCGCCGTCCACGCGGACCGTGCAGTTCTGCGGCTCGAGCGGCGCGTGCGCGAGGTACGGCGCCTCGTAGACGCCGCCGACCTTCGTCTGGGCGCGCGCGATCGCCTTGCCGGCGTTGCCGCTATCGACGACGCCGGTGCCGTCGTCGTCGTACGCGCGCATCGCCTGCTGCATCTTCTCGGTGTCGAGGCCGGCGACGTCGCCCTTGCCCCACGTCGCGGTCACGTCGCGCGACGCGGCGAGCGCCTGCCAGTACTTCTCGGCCACGACGGCGACGCCCCAGCGGAACGGGAACACGTCGATGACGCCCGGCTTTGCGCGCGCGGCCTCCGCGGAGACCTTGTCCGGCCGCGCGCCGAAGACCGGGCCGTGGATGACGAGCGCGTGCACCATGTCCGGAATCCGGACGTCGATGCCGAACTGTGCGGAGCCGTCGACCTTGGCGCGCGCGTCGACGCGGCGATCGGCCTTGCCGATCAGCTTCCACTCCTTCGCCGACTTGAGCCGCGGCTTGCCGGGGACGCGCTCGCGCGCGGCCAGCTTCGTCAGCTCGCCGTACCCCAGCTTCTTGCCGCCGCTGTGGAGCACGAACCCGTCCTCGGCGCGGCACTCGCTCGCCGGCACCTTCCAGCTCGCCGCGGCCGCGGCGATCAGCATCTCGCGGGCGGCGGCCGCGGCGCGCCGCAGCGCGCCGAAGCCCTCCTTCGTGCTCGTCGAGCCGCCCGTGATCTGCATGTTGAAGCTCGTGCGCATCTCGGGGTTCGAGCCGGCGTACTGCACGTCGACCCGATCGAGCGGCACGTCGAGCTCCTCGGCGGCCAAGGTCGCGTAGGCCGTCGTCACGCCCTGGCCGATCTCCGCCTTGTTGACGATCAGCGAGATCCGCCCGTCGGGCATGACCGTCACGTACAGGTTCGCGACCAGCTCGCCCGTCTGATCGGCGTGCCGGACGCGCGTCGCGCCGGAGCTGCCGCCGCACGAGACGGCGAGCGTCAGCGCGCCGCCGCCGGCGAGCGCGCCCACGAGGAAGCCGCGCCGAGACAGCCCGCTCATGGCCGGCCTCCCTTCGGCGCGCCGGCCGCCGTTTTCGGCGGCGCCTCCCCGGCCCCGCCGCCGAGCAGCTCCGCCGCGCGGTGCACCGCCTTGCGGATCCGCGGGTACGTCCCGCAGCGGCACAGGTTCGCGGACATCGCGTCGTCGATCTCGGCGTCCGTGGGCTTCGGCCGGGCGCGGAGGAGCACGACCGCCGACATGATCTGGCCCGACTGGCAGTACCCGCACTGCGGGACGTTCTCCTCGAGCCACGCCTGCTGCACCGGGTGCAGCGCGGCCTCGCTCGCGAGGCCCTCGATCGTCGTGATCGGCTTGTCACCGACGTCGCCGACCGCCGTGACGCAGGAGCGCTTCGGCTGGCCGTCGACGTGGACGGTGCACGCGCCGCACATCGCCTTGCCGCAGCCGAACTTCGTGCCGGTGAGCCCGACCTCCTCGCGCAGCACCCACAGGAGCGGCGTGTCGGCGGGGACGGCGACCTCGACGGACCTACCGTTGACCACGAGCTTCATCGTCAGTTGCCTCCGATCGTCATCAGCGGGAGCTTGAGCGCGAGGCCGAGCTGCAGGACGTGCTCGTCGGCCATGGCGTCGGTGAAGTACGCGTAGCGAGCATACAGGCCGAACAGCCCGACGCTGACATTGAGGCGCCCCGCCACGCCGAGGTCGCGCTCGCCGCCGGCGAACCGGAGCGCGGCGCCGCCGTCGATGCCGACGAACTTGCGGCCGAGCTCGACCCCGCCCGTGACATACGTGCCGTCGGCCCCCCAGTCGTAGTAGCCGTCGGCGTAGAAGCCGAAGTAGTTGCCGTCGCGCAGGCGCGCGAGGCTGAGCTCGCCGCCGACGAACGCGCCGCGGTCCGCGAGCGCGATGGTGCCGCCGCTCGTGACGCCGCCGAGGAGGAACCACGTCGGGCGCGACCCGATCGTGAAGGGAGGCTCGTCGGCCGCGGCCGTGCGCGGCGCTGCCGCCGCGGACAGGAGGGCGGACGCGAGCACGACACCGAGGGGAGCGCGCGGCACGGCGGGCACAGTTACAAAGGAGGCTCATCTTGTCAACGTGTAACGGCCGGCGCGTGGCGGGTGCTTGACAGCGCACGGCCCGCTCCACCATGGTGGGGGCGATGGCAGTACAAGCGGCGCACGACGCCGAGCGGCGGCGGGTGATCCTGGACGCGGCGCTCTCGTGCTTCACGCAGTTCGGGTACGCGAAGACGTCGCTCGACGACATCGCGCGGCGCGCGAACCTCTCGCGCCCGCTCCTCTACCGGAAGTACCGCAACAAGGAGGACATCTTCGGCGCCGTCTACGACGACGTGTTCGAGGCGCGCTACCCGGCGGCCGAGGCGATCCTCGCCGGGCGCGGCGCGCGCGGCGACAAGCTCCTGCGGATCTACGAGCTCCTGTGCGTCGAGCCGTGGGCGCTCGTGATGGACGCGCCGGCGGTGCAGGAGTTCTACGACGCGTGCAAGCAGGTGACCCCGGCGCTGCACGCCAAGCACGAGCGCAAGCTGCTCGGCCTGACGCGGCGGGTGCTCGGCGGCAAGGAGCTCGCCGAGGTGCTGATGCTCGCCGTCGACGGCCTGTTCGTCGACCTGCCGAGCGTCGCGGTCTTACGTAAGCGCCTCCGCCTCCTGATCGATCGCTTCGCGGCGTAGCACCGCCGCGCCGCGCCGCGCCGCGCCCGCGCCGAAACGACGCGTCCGGGTGACAATCTGTCCGGCCCAAGGTGGACGCGGCGGCGAGCGTCTCAAAGCGCATGACGTTTCGCAGCGACCTCGATGCCCTGCGTGCCCGCCACGACGCCCTCGAGCGCGAGGTGTCGACCCGCCAGCAGGAGCTCGCGGAGACCCGGCGCATGATCGACGACGTCGAGCGGCGCGCGCGCCTGCCGGTGCTCGACAACCTCCGCGTGGCGGCGCCGTGCGCGGCGGACTGGAGCAAGATGGAAGGCGACGAGCGCGTCCGCGCGTGCGGGGACTGCAGCCAGTACGTCTACAACCTGTCGGGGATGACGCGCGAGGAGGCCGAGGCGCTGATCCTCGAGAAGGAGGGCCGGCTGTGCGTGCGGTACTACCGGCGCGCCGACGGGACGATCCTGTTCGGCGACTGCGCGGTCGGCGTCTCGCGGCGGCGGCGGCGCAAGCTCGTGGCGGGCGCCGCGGCGCTGCTCGCCGCGACGGGCGCGGTCGCGTACCGGGCGACCGCGAGCCAGGTGCTGGGCGGCGTCTCGGTGGACGTCCGCCCCCGGGCGGAGCTCGAGATGGGCCGGGTCGCCGACACGCCGCCGCCGCCGCCGCCGCCGCCGCCGCGCGCCGAATGAATCGAGGCGCCGGCGCGATCCAACTCTTCGCCGGCGCGATCGCTCAGCCTCAAGGATGAACGCTGGCGATCCGCACTCATCGAGCACCGGCGCGTCGAGAACGACCGCGATAAGCTGCGCGGTGCGGATCCTACGTGAAGCGGGTCTTCATCAGCTACAGCGCGGACTCCGAGGAGCACCGCGCGCGCGTCCTCTCGCTCGCGCAGCAGCTTCGACACAAAGGTGTCGACGCGACGGTGGAGGCGCTCGCGCAGCGGCCGGGCGCGGCGGCGGGCTCGCTGCTCAGCGCGCGGGAGATCGAGGCCGCGGACTGCGTGCTCGTGGTCTGCACCGAGCCGTACCGCCGCGCGTTCGAGGGGCGCGCGGCCCAGGGGAGCGGCGCGCCGGAGGCGGAGCTGATCGCGCGCCTCGCGAGCCGGCAGCCGGAGCGCATCGTGCCGGTGCTGCTCGAGGACGGCGTGCCGATGTCCGTCCCGCACTCGCTCCGCTCGGTGCGCGCGGTGTACCTGCCGCAGCAGCTGCAGCAGCTCCTGCGCCAGCTCGGCGTCCCGCGCGCGCTCGCGCCCACGCACGCCCCCATGACGCTGTTCGCGGCGCCCCCCGCGGCGGCCCCGGCCCTGGCCGCGCTCGCGCCCGCGGCGGCCCCGGCCGCGCCGGAGCCCTCGGCGGTGCCGGAGCCCGTGGCGTTCGAGCTGACGGTCCCGGAGTCGGCGCGCCAGGTCGCGAACGTCTCGCTGCTCGGCAGCGCCGACTTCGTCGGGCGGATGTCCGAGCTGTCCGCGATCCGGACGAAGATGATGGAGCCGCGGCAGGGCGGCACCGGCGAGCCGCTGATCGTGATCGGCGCCGCGGGCATCGGCAAGACCGCGCTCGTGCTGCAGCACGCGTTCCGCTGGCAGGACGCCTACGACGTGATCTGGCTCGTGCACGCGCAGAGCGAGTCGACGATCCGGCTCGACCTCGCGCTCCTCTCCCGCGAGCTCGGGCTGACCGCGCCGGAGATCATCGACGAGCATACCGAGGTGCTGGCCGTGCGGACGTGGCTCGCCGCGCATGATCGCTGGCTGCTCATCTTCGACGAGGCGCCGGCGGCGAGCGTGATCGCGCCGTACGTGCCGCGCCCGCCCCGCGGCCACGTGCTCGTGACGTCGCGCGGCTACGACTGGCACGACGCGGGCAGGAAGGTGCTGCTCGGCGCGCTCGCGCGCGAGGCGTCGATCGATCTGCTGCTCCGCACGAGCGGGCGCGCGGAGGCCGCGGGCGCCGACGAGCTGGCGGCGTGGCTCGAGGGGCACCCGCTGATGGTGCGGCTCGCCGGCGCGCTCGCGCGCGACCGCGGCGTCTCGTTCGACGTCTTGCTCCACCAGCTGACCACCGAGGTGGGCGATCGCGCGGGCCGCCGCCTCGAGGCGATCCTCGCGATGGCGGTGGCGGACGCGCGGCAGCGCAGCCCGGCCGTCCTGGCGCTCGTCGAGCTGATCGCGTACCTGGCGCCGCACGAGATCCCGATCCGCCTCCTGCGCGAGCACGTCGAGCACCTCGCGCCGCAGCTGGCCGAGGTCGCGCGCGACGACAGCGCGCTCTCCAGCCTGCTCGACGATCTCGTGCGGCTCGGCATGGTGGCGCGCGACGACAGCTCGCTCTCGGTGCACGCCGCGGTGCAGGCCGCGATCCGCGCGACCGCGTGCAGCGGCACCGCCGCCGTCCTGCTCGAGGCCGCGTTCGCGTGGGACGAGGAGCGCCCGGAGACGTGGGCGGCGGCCGAGGAGCTCCTGCCGCACGTGCTCGTGGCGATCGAGGATCCGCACGCCGCGGCGGAGCACCCGCACGCGCTGCAGCGGCTCCTGGTCCGCACGGCGGCGTGCCTGTGGAAGCGCGGCGAGCCGGCCCGCGCGATCGAGCAGCAGCGGCGCGCCATCGCGCTGCTCGAGGTGCAGCTCGGCGCGGGCGGCGGCGCGGCCGGCACGGGCGGGGCCGCGGATCCGCAGATCGCGCTCGCGAACGCGCTCGCCACGCTCGGCAACATGCTGCGCGAGGTCGGCGAGCTGTCCGACGCGGCGTCGCAGCTGGAGCAGGCGCGCGCGCTGCTCGCCGCGCGCGAGGACGCCGTCGAGGTGGTGCCGGTGCTGCGCGCGCTGGCGCGCGTGACCGCCGCGCGCGGCGACTACGAGGGCGCGCGGACCGAGCTCGAGCGGGCGCTCGCGCTCGATCGCAAGCGGCTCGGCGGCAACGATGATCTCTCGATCGCCGCCACGCTGTCGGAGCTGTCCGGCGTCGAGGTCGAGGCGGGGCAGCTCGATCGCGCGGCGCGCCTCCTCGAGGACGCGCTCGCGATGCAGCGCCGGCTGCTCGCCACCGACGATCACCCGCTCGTGGCGGCCACGCTCCGGCGCGCCGCGGCGATCTGCGAGGAGCGCCGCGATCTGGCCGGCGCGCGCGAGCGCTTCGAGCGCGCGCTCGACGTCCTGCGCCGCGTGCTCCACACCGACTACCACGTCGCGATCATCGACGTGATGAACGACCTCGCGCGCGTGCTGATGCGGCTCGGCGACCACCTGGGCGCGCAGCGCCTGCTCGAGCACGCGCTCACCGGCAGCGCGAAGCTGTTCGGCGGCGGCGCGAACCCGCACGGCGCCGCGGCCTCGTACAACCTCGCGCGCGCGTACGTCCTCGAGGGCGATCCCACGGGCGCGCGCCGGCTGCTCGAGCGCGCGCTCGCTGGGCTGCAAACGCACGGCATGACGCCGATACACCCGACGGCCGCCGCGATCCTCGAGCTGCTCGCCGAGCTCGACGCGACCACTGATCTGGAGGCCGCCCGCGTGCGCTACGCGCAGGCGCTCGAGATTCGCCGCGAGCTGTCGGAGCCGCTGAGCCCCGATGTGCTGCAGACGACGGCGAGCCTCGCGCGCGTGGTCGCGCGGCTCGGCAAGACCGAGGAGGCGGCGCGCCTGCTCGAGCCGATCCTCGCGCACGTCCACGAGCCCGGGCACCAGCTCCGCGTCGGGGTGCCGGACGCCCTGTTCGTGACGGCGGACGTGCTCGCCCGGCTCGGCCGCGCCGCCGAGGCGCGCGATCTGCTCACGCGCGTGCTCGCGGCGCTGCGGCGCGACGGCGCCGACGCGCTGATCGTGGCGAAGGGGCGGCTCTCGCTCGCGCGCATCTACCTGCAGCTCGAGGATCTGGTCGAGGCGCGCCACGAGGCGCGCGAGGCCCACACCGCGTTCGTCGCGGTGCACGGCCGCGGCAGCCCCGCCGACGGCGCCGCCGCGCTGCTCCGCGCCCGGATCGCCCTGCGCGGCGACGAGCCGGTGAGCGCGTTGAAGCTCGCGGCGCGCGCGCTGCGCGTCTTCGACGGCAAGGACGAGCCGCTCGCGCGGAGCGATGCCGCGCGCGCGCTCGAGATCGCGGGCCGCGCCATGATCGATCTCGGGCGCCGCGGGACGGCCGTCGGGCTGCTCCAGCGCTCGCTCGAGCGCCGCGACGCGCCCGAGGTGCGGAGCACGCTGTTCGAGCTGATCGAGGAGCTCACCGCGGCCGGCAGCCCGTACGATCTCACACAGGCGGTGGCGTTCCTGCAGCGGCTCGCGCCGTCGTGGCTCGCCGAGCGCGTGCTCGGCGCGGCCGCGCTCGAGTCGGCGCGGATCACGAGCCAGCTCGAGGTCTCGCTCACCGTCGCCAGCGCGGCGGTCGCCGCCGCGATCCCGTTGACCGCCGACCCGCAGCCGGCGGGCGACTACGGCTTCCGCCTCGAGCTGGCGTCGATCAGCGCCGAGGGCGGCGCCGCGAAGGTGCGCGCGCTCGCCGCGCAGGCTCGCTACGACGGGCCCGGCCGCCTCTCGCTCGTGGCGAGCACGTCCGATCTGCCGTGGGGCACGTACATGCTCACGGTGCGGTTCGTCGACGCGGCGCGCACGGCGTGGCACGCGGCCATCCCGGTCGGCAACGAGGAGCTCGGCAACCCGTTCCTCGCCGGGCCGCCCGTGCGCGGCGAGCGGTTCTTCGGCCGCGCGCGGCTGCTCGAGGACCTCCTGCGCCACCTCGAGGACGCCTCGATCGTGCTGCTCGGGTCGCGCCGCTCGGGCAAGACCTCGGTGCTCTACCGGCTCGCGCAGCTGTGCGCCGACAGCTGGACCGTGGTGATCGTCGACCTCCACGGCTACAGCGGGCTCGAGGAGCGCATCTTCCTGCGCGAGCTCGCGGGCCAGATCGCGCGCGCGGCCGGGGTCGGCGCGCCCGACGAGGATCGGCCGCTGTTCGCGCTCCGGCGCACGCTCGCCGCGGCGGGCACGCGGCGGGTCCTGCTCCTCCTCGACGAGATGGCGGTCCTCACGCGCTACCCCGACGTCTCGCTCCAGCTCCGCGCGATGTCGAAGTGGGACGCGCCGGCCGTCCGCGTGGTGATGGCGGGGACCTTGCGCGACGTCGATCGGCTGACGACGAGCGCGGTGCGCGGCAGCTCGCCCGTCAACGAGTTCTTGAACCGCGAGCTCGATCAGCTGACGCGCGAGGAGGCGGTGTCGCTCCTCGAGCGGCCGGTGCTCGGCCGCTACCGCTACGAGCGCGTGGCGCTCGATCGCCTCCTCGAGCTCGGCGCGGGTCGGCCGTTCTTCCTGAACGCGCTCGCGCACCTCACGTTCGAGGTGGTGCGCCAGGAGGGCGCGCGGGTAGTCACCGAGGCGCACGTCGAGGCGGCGCGCCACGAGGCCCAGATCTATCTCGCGCGCTGGTACCGTGAGCTGATGGGAGAGCTCGACGACGCGAGCCGCGCGGCCCTGCCGGCGGTGATCGAGGCCGGCGGCCAGATCCCGCGCGAGCACGCCGAGGCGCTGCGCAACGCCGGCATCGTCGTCGGGCCGCGCCGCGCGATGACGCTCGATCCGATCTTCATCGAGTGGTGGCTCAGAGAAGGGAACCGCTGATGTGTGCGTTCATCGTCAATCCCCCGATCCGCGACGACGCGGACTACTACCGGCGCGACGACCGCGCCATCGAGGAGATCCTGGGCGGCGCCTCGAAGCTCGTGGTCGGGCTGCGGCGCAGCGGCAAGACGTCGTTCCTCTACCGCGTGCAGCGCACCGCCCGCGCGCGCGGGCTCCCGTGCCAGTACTTCGAGCTCGCGGACGTCGGTGAGCCGGAGCTCGAGGCGCTCGAGGCGTCGCCGCCGGACGTGCTCCTCCTCGACGAGGCCGAGGTCTGGCACGAGTGGGACCGCGCGCTGCTCGACCGGCTGCTCCGGGTGATCCGGCGCTCGCGCGTGGTCGCGATCTCGTGCGCGCCGCAGTTCATCCTCGAGCTGGATCAGGAACCCGCGAGCGTGCAGCGCTTCATCGACAAGCTCGATCGGCACGTGATCGGCCCGCTCTCGGACGCCGAGGCGCGCGATCTGCTCGCGCACACCAAGCGCCCGCCCGGGCCGCTCACCGATCGCCAGGTCACGGCGGTGCTGGACACGAGCGAGCGGCTCGCGATCGTCGTGCAGGCCGTCGGCGCGCAGTCCGCCGGCATGGTCGACGCGGTCGTCAGCCTCGGCGGTTTCGGCAAGCGGATCCTGACCGGCCTGACGGACGCGGCGCGCCGGATCCTCGTCGACGCGGCGTACGAGCAGCCCGCGCCCGAGGGGCCGGAGGCCGACATCCTGATCGCCACCGGCGCGCTCCGCCGCGGCGCCGGCGGACAGACCGAGATCGCGAGCAGCCTGCTCGCGGAGCTGATCCGCGCGGCGACGCCGCGGATCAGCCCCGTGGCCGTGGCCGTGCGCGGGCCCGAGCCGCCGAAGTGGGAGCGCCACGCGCGGCTCCTGCACCTGTCGGATCTGCACTTCGGCAGCCACGCGATCGATCCGCCGAAGGCGCAGGCGACCCGGCTGATCCAGGCGCTCGAGCGAGACGATCGGATCCCCGACTTCATCGTGATCTCCGGCGATCTGAGCTGGTCGGGGCACCGGCGCGAGCTCCGCGATGCGGAGGTGTTCCTCGAGCTCCTGGTGGCGTGGCTCGTCCGGCGGCGCGGCTGGGACGAGCTCGAGTGCCGCCGCCGCTTCATCATCGTGCCCGGCAACCACGAGGCGGCGTGGGCGCTCTCGAACGGGATCCCCGGAGGGGCGGGCGCGCCGAGCGAGGAGGAGATCGAGCACTGGGCGCGCTACAGCCTCGGGCCGTTCGCGAACTTCGCGAACCGGTTCTATCGCAAGACGCTGTTCTGGGATCTCGACACGCCGTGCCTCGCCGTGACGTTCACCGATCCGTCGATCGCGTTCGTGGCGATGTCGACGGCGCACTACATCACGCAGGCGACGCGCGACGCGAAGTTCGGCCACCACCTGCTCGAGGCCGCGGTGGAGCTCCTGAGCCACGAGGACGTCCAGCGCGCGCGCTTCCGGGTCGGCGTCTGGCACCACAACCTGCGCCCGTTCCAGAGCCAGGCCGGCGCGATCACCGACGTCGATCTCGCGGTGCGCGGCTTCCTGCGCTCCAAGCCGTCGCTCGATCTGGCGCTGCACGGCCACGTGCACCAGGGCGAGGTGGAGGTGTTCCTGCCGCGCGGCGGCGGCCAGGTGGTGCTGCCGTACTCGGCTGTCGGCAGCTTCGGCGTGGTGGCGTCGCACCGGCCCGGCGACGACATCCGCGGCCGCGTGCACAACGAGCTCGCCCTCGTCGAGCTCTCCACGAGCGGCGCGGGGCGGCGGATGCAGACGGAGTTCTACGAGCTGAAGCCAGATCCGGACCTGATCTGGCAGTGGGTGCGCGCGCGGACCGAAGAGCCGCGGCCGCTCTGATCTGAGCAGGGTGCCGCTGCTGCGGTGCCCCGTCTCGTGTACGCCCCGCACGCCGCGATTTTCGTGATCTCGAATTGGCAGAGAAATCCATCATGGCAAGGACGGAGATCTACTGCTCTGGTGGGTGGACATGTCGAATGGGTGGAATGGATGTCATCATGATATGAATTGGCTTCTGCTCTGCTCTGCTCTGCAATCCAGTTCTCCGCCGCTTCGAGTGATGGCGTGCTTGCCGTGGACGCCGCACGCGCGGCAACCATCCACGACGCTGCCTCCATGAGTGGCGTTCGGCACCGCCCAGCCCGATCGAGCTGTAGCTGAAATCTTTGCGCTACAAGGGCCGGCTCGAAGCGTCTCACCAGAGACGTGTTGATGGGAGCTGGCCGTTGGTTGGCTGGTCGGCTGGCTGGTCGGAAGCAAGGAGAGCAAGGAATGTTGGATGATTTGGGTGATCGTCAGGGTGAATCCACATGTGCTCGATCGGAGATGGCGGGGTCGGCGAGGGCGCTCGCCGGGGTCCTCTCGCTCGCCGCGCTGACCGCGCTGACCGCGCTGGCCGCGTGCTCGGGGGGAGCGGCCGGTCCGCCGCTGGCGCGCCCGGGGCCGGAGACCGAGGACGGCCAGCTCGCGGGCGACGAGGACGGCGCCGGCCTGGTCGCCTGCGGTGACTGCACCGGCAGCGCGCTCGCCCAGCGGGCGTACCTCAAGGCGTCCACCGTGGACCCGAGCGACATCTTCAGCGGTGCCGTCGCGCTGTCGGCCGATGGCTCGACCTTGGCGGTGGGCGCCATTGGCGAGGACAGCGCGGCGACCGGCGTCGGCGGCGATCAGCAAGACAACTCCGCGGACTTCGCCGGCGCGGTCTACGTGTTCACGCGCAGCGGCGCGACGTGGATCCAGCAGGCTTACCTCAAGGCGTCCAACACCGAGGCGGGCGACTCCTTCGGCCAGCACGTCGCGCTGTCGGCCGATGGCTCGACCTTGGCAGTGACCTCCAGCTGGGAGGCCAGCAGCGCGACCGGCATCGGCGGCGACCAGCAAGACAACTCCGTCTACGCCGCCGGCGCGGTCTACGTGTTCGCGCGGAGCGGCACGACGTGGAGCCAGGAGGCATACGTCAAGGCGTCCAACACCGACGACAACAACGTCTTCGGCGAGGGGCTCGCGCTGTCGGGCGACGGCTCGACGCTGGCGGTGGGCGCCGCGGGCGAGGACAGCGCGGCGACCGGCATCGGCGGCGATCAGTCCGACAGCTCGGCGCCGTCTTCCGGCGCGGTCTACGTGTTCACGCGGAGCGGCACGACGTGGAGCCAAGAGGCTTACGTCAAGGCGTCCGATACCGCCGAGAACGCGTACTTCGGCGTCAGCGTCGCGCTGTCGCGCGATGGCTCGACGCTGGCGGTGGGCGCCGAGAACCACTTCCAGGACGGTGCAGATCCGCTGATCCTCGGGGCCGGCGCGGCCTACGTGTTCACGCGGAGCGGCACGACGTGGAGCCAAGAGGCGCTCCTCCAGGCGTCCAACCCCGGCGAGGATGATCGATTCGGCCGCAACCTCGTGCTGTCGGGCGATGGCGCGACCCTGGCCGTGACCGCCATCTCCGAGGACAGCGCGGCGACCGGCATCGACGGCGACCAGGCCGACAACACGGCCCCATGGTCCGGCGCGGTCTACGTGTTCGCGCGGAGCGGCACGACGTGGGCCCAGGAGGCTTACGTCAAGGCGTCCAACACGGAGGCCGGTGACAACTTCGGTTATAGCCTCGCGCTGTCGCACAACGGCTCGACCCTGGCGGTGGGCGCCCCGTTCGAGCACAGCGCGGCGACCGGGATCGACGGTGACCAGGCCGACAACACGGTCGAGTATTCCGGCGCGGCCTACCTGTTCGAGCGGAGCGGCGCGACGTGGACCCAGGCGGCTTACGTCAAGGCGTCCAACACCGGCGAGGAGGACCAGTTCGGCA
Organism: Kofleriaceae bacterium; assembly: GCA_035558535.1. Taxonomy (GTDB): domain Bacteria; phylum Myxococcota_A; class Polyangia; order Haliangiales; family Haliangiaceae; genus JABFXX01. Next base: position 60,152 of record DATMCI010000099.1, on the reverse strand, counting down.
TCAGCCTGGCGCTGTCGAGAGACGGCTCGACCCTGGTCGTGGGGGCCCTCGCCGAGGACAGCGCGGCGACCGGAGTCGACGGCGATCAATCGGACAACTCCGCCCATGCCGCTGGCGCCGTGTACGTGTTCGGGTCCGGCGACGCGCCCTGAGCCGAGCCAGCGTCGTCGAACACGCGCCGATATCGACGGCCGCGCGGTCAGGACGACAGCTGCCGGAGGGGGGCCACCTCGGGCATGAAGAGACGGGCCAGCCGTGCGGGCGCCCGGACGCCCTGGGCCGCCAGCCACGCGTCTGCCTCGGCGACCGCGCGGGCACCCTCGGCGCCGCCGGTGAGCTCGCCGAGGCGTCGCTGCGCCAGCGTGGCGTGGAGGCTCATGCCGGCGGACTCGAGCTCGGCGCGGGCACGCTCGAGCTGCGCGCGCGCCTCTGTGCGCGCGCCGGTCACGAGCGCGACGCCGGCGTCGAGGATTCGCGCGAGCGCGCGGGTCCACGGCAGGCGCAGCGCGCGCAGGTCGCGGGCGTCGCGCGCCGCGGCGCGGACGAGCCGGCGATCGGGATCGGGTCCGGCCGATCGACAGACCGCCAGCGCGGCCAGCCCGCGCGTGCTGAGCATCCGCGCGCGCACGAACACCATGCGCGAGAGCGGCGAGGCGGATCTCTGGCGCCAGGCCTCATCGATGCGCCGGTATGCGGCGGTGCTGTCGCCCCCGTAGAGCTCGACCTCTGCCTGCGAGGCCGGCCCGGTCAGGCGCTGGAAATCGAAGGCGGCTGTGTTCCACTCCATGCCTCGCTCGATCTGCTGAAGCGCCGCCGCGGGCTGGTCCTGGATGAGCGACATCAGGCCCGCCCAGCCGACGTAGAGCAAGGCCAGCGTGAAGCGATCCTCGCGGTCCTCGGCCTCGCGCAGCATCGGCGGCAGCGCGCGTACGTAGTCGCGGAGCGCGCCCATGTTGAACAAGCACTGGATGTAGACGACCGCCGGGGCCGCTGCCTCGACCGCGGCGCCGAGGCAGCGCTCGCGGAAGAGCTGCACCGCCCGCACGCTGTGCTCGCGGCTGCGCGCCCATTGCCCGAGCTCGAACGCCATCAATCCGCGAAAGCGCTGCTCCTGCGCGAGGAGGTACGGATCTCCGCTCCGCTCTGTCACCGCTGCGAGCAGCTCTGCCATCTTCGCGGTCCGCCGCGTCGTCGCGCCGCTCAGCATCAACGCCAGGTTGGCCTCGATGAGGAGCGCCTCGCCGATGCACCGTAGATCGGTCGTCTGCAGGGCCATGACCTGATAGCGCGTCGTGTACTCGACTGCCAGGTCCGCGAACAACGCCGCGACCCGGCAAGCCTCCAGACGCAGGCGCACGCGCGGCGGTGCCTCGCCGCTTTCGGCCCGATGCCCTCGGGAGAGCGAGCCGAGCCTGGAGACGCGCACCCGCGCCCGGCGCCACAGCAGGCGCCACAGCGCACCCGCGCGGGTCGCAGGGGGGCGCAGGTCGAGCTCCTCGAGGACGCCGACGAGCACGCGCTGCCCGTCGTCCTGGTGACCGCCGCGCAGGAGCTGCTCGGCGGCGCGGAGCCTCAGCTCCAGATCCTGTCCGCCCGCAGCGCTGGCTCTGCGCGCGAGCTCGAGATAGACCGCGCCGGCTTCGGCCCCGCGGCTCGCGTTCACCAGCGCTTGTGCCAGGCGCGTCAGCACGTCGCGGGGATCGCCGAGCGGCCCCGCTGCCGCCCCGGACTCATCGTGCAGCGCGAGCGCCTGGCGGTACAGGCGCGCGGCGCGATCGAACGCCAGCGCCGCCGCCGCCTGATCCGCGGCCAGCACCAGGTGCTGCGCGGCCTGCTCGAGATCTCCGGCCGCCTGGAGGTGTACGCCCACGGCTTCGGGGCCCCACGCGCCGCTGCTCGGGCTCGACGGGGGCGGTATGGCCAGGAGCGCCCGGGCGAGCGCCCGATGACACTGCTTGCGCAGCTCGGGGTCCAGGTGATCGAGCACCGCCTCGCGGATCCGATCGTGATAGGGCTCGACGGTGCCCGTACCGGTTCCGTCGGTGGCGCGCGCCAGGTGAGCGCGGCGGAGCCGGCCGAGGGCGAGATCGAGCTCATCGGCGGGGAGCACGCTCGCGGCGATGAGGAGCTCGTGCGACAGCGGCCATCCGGCGACGGCCAGGAGCGCGAGCAGCTGCCGCGCGGACGGATCGAGCCCGGTGATCCGCGCCCACAGGGCGTCCGATAGCCGCAGCGGCGGAGGCGCCGTCGACGTACCTGCCGTGTGCCTGACCAGGGCGTCGATGAACAGCGGGTGCCCCGCGGCCTCGTCGGCGACGGCCGCGGCGCTGGCACCTGCCGCGACCGGAACCTCCGCGAGCAGCCGCTCGGCCAGCGCGACTGCCTCGTCGCGCGGCAGCGGCGGGAGCTCGAGCCGGCGCAGCCCGGGCAGCGCGCGCACCCGCGCCATCGTAGCGTCGGCGCCGGAGCCATCGGCCGCCTCGCGTGGCGGGCGGCAGGTCAGCAGGAGGAGCAGCGGCGGCGCCTCCGGCCGGGCCATGACCCAGGTCAAGAGCTCCAGACTGTCGGCGTCGGCCCAGTGCAGATCGTCGATCCAGACCACCAGCGGAGTGCGCTCGGCGAGCCGGCCGAGCAGATCGCGCAGCGCGGCGAACGCGCGCAGCCTGAGCTCGGCGAGATCGAGCACGTCGTCCGCCGGCAGGCTGCTCAGGGCGGAGACCTTGCCGAGGACTGGAAATGCCTGGACCAGCACCCGGGCGCGCCGGGGGAGGATCGCCGCGGTGTCGGCGGGGGAGAGCTTGCGCAGGTAGCGCGCGAGCGCGTCGACCACGCCGTCAATGCCCTTGTACGGCACCGTCTCGCGCTCGTAGCAGCGGCCGTGGAGCACCAGCACCGCCGGCGCGCGCGCCGAAAGATCCCGGAGGAACTGCCCTACGAGCGCGCTCTTGCCGATCCCCGACTCGCCCTCGACGAGCACGATCGCCTCACCGCCCGCCTCACCGCCCGCGCGGGTTTCGGCGAACGCGTCGGCCAGACCGGCGAGCTCGCGCTCGCGGCCCACGAACACGGGTGATGCTGCGGGTGCGGTCGATGGTGAGGCCACGGCCGCGTCTGGATCCAGCCCGGCGAGCGCCGCGATCGCGGACAGCCGCGCCGCCGGCTCCACCGCGAGGAGCAGCATGCAGATCGCGTCGAGATCCTGGGGCACGCTCGCCAGCTCACCGGGGCGCCGCGGCAGCTCGTGCTGCTTGGCGATCAGCACCTGCAGCGGTGCGCCTTGAAACGGCAGCGCGCCGGTGAGCGCCTCGTAGAGCAGCGCGCCGACACCGTACCAGTCTGCCGCTGGTCCGATCTCCTGGAGCAGCGCCTGCTCCGGCGCCATGTACGCCGGCGTGCCCACCACGTTGCTCTCGCTCTGCGCCACGCTCGCCACCAGCCCGAAATCGAGCAGCACGAGCCGGCCCGCGGAGGTGACGAGCACGTTGTGCGGCTTGACGTCGCGATGCACGAGCCCGTGCGCGTGCAGCGCTTGCAGCGCCGCGGCGAGCTGCGGCAGCGCGGCCCGCAGCCGGCGCTCGTCGAGCCGGCCGCCGGGCCGGACGTGATCGAGGAGCGGGGTCCCCTCGACCAGCTCCATCGTGAGCCACCACTGGCCGCGATCCTCGAACAGCTCGCCGAACGTCACCAGGCTGGGGTGCTGCACGTCCTGTAGCGCGCGAAACTCGGTCTTGAACCGGAGCAGCCCGTCGGCGCTGACGCTCTGCAGCGTCTTGAGCGCCACCCGGGCACCGCGCTCGCGATCGATCGCCTCGTAGACCACGCCCATACCGCCGCGGCCGAGCGGGCGGACGAGCTCGAACCGCTTGACCAGCGCTCGCGGCGCCAGGCTAGAGGTAGCTCTCGCCGCAGGCTCGGAGACGACAGTCGTGCCGACCGCCTCCAGATCGCTGTCGCGCGCGAGCTCGATCACGAGCATGCGGCATTGCGCGCACGTCTCGATGTGCTGCTGCGCTTGTGCCCGCACGTCGCTCGACAGCGAACCGGCCACCAGCTCCTGGATCGTGTTCTCGGATAGACACCCGACCACGCGAGCCCATCCTAAGGCCCGCGCCATCGGCGCTGGTAGTGATATCGCTGGCGCCGGTTGCGCGACCTATTCGGCGAGCAGCGCCGCGACGACGGCGCGCGCGATCGCGGCGCGGTCGTCGAGCCGAACGACGCCGTCCTCGGCGACCCACCAGGCCTGGTGCACGCGCCCCGGCAGGTAGTTGGCCACCACCGCGAGCGAGCCCGTGCGCTGGCGCTGCGCCTCCGCCAGCTCGAGCAGCGCCCGCTGCCCCGTGGCCGAGCCGCCGAGCTTGAACGAGACGACGCGGGCGCCCTTCCGCCAGCGCTGCACGCGATCGACGAGCTTGGGGTTCGCCACCAGGTGGAGATCGAGCCCCGGCGCGTCCGAGCGGATCTTGGCGCGGACCCGCCGCTTCGGGCGGTAGTCGGCGACCGCGGCGAGCATCGCCAGCCCCGGCGGCTGCGCGGGCGCCCGGAGCGCCGCCGCCAGGCGCCGCCCCAGATCGATCGCCGAGCCGAAGCGCTCGACGTGCAGGCGCCGGTGCCGCGGCGGCTCGTGCGAGAAGCGGCCGATCAACGCGTGGACGCGCGCGCCGCGGGCGAGCGCGTGCTCCACCACGGCGAGCCCCAGCGAGCCGCGGCTCAGGTTGGTGATCACGCGGACGTCGTCGATCGGCTCGACGGTGCCGCCGTACGTCACGACGAGGGGCCGCGTCACGCGAGGCTCCGCGCCAGGGCGATCGCGTTGGCCGCCGGGAACGTCAGGTTGTCGAGCGCGACCGCCAGCGTGAACGCGGCCTCCGCCTGCTCGAGCCGGTACCGCACCTCCGCTGTCCCGACGACGTCCTTCACGTCGAGCGGCACCGGCTCGTCCGCGGCGTCCGCTGCCGGCTCCGCGAGCTCGCCGGAGATCACCGTGAGCAGGCCGTGCGGCGTGCCGTACGCGATCACCGGCGCGAAGCTTCCGATGCGCAGCCCCGGCCGCGCGGCTTCGATCTCCGCGACGTGCGGGTGCGCGCGGAGCCGCCGCGCCAGCCGGATCTCGCCCTCCTGTCCCGGTGGCGCGTAGCTGGCGCTGCCCACGGCCGTGATGTGCAGCGGCCCGGCCAGCTTCCCGGCGAGCCCGGCCTGCAACAGGCCGACGAGGACCGAGCCCGCGATGCAGCCGGGGTTGCCGTAGAGGAGGCCGCGCGGGGGGGCCGCGCCGTCGAGCAGCCGGCCCTCCTCGGTGAGCAGGCCATAGCGGGCGGTGCCCATGCGCTTGGCGGTGCCCGACATGTCGATCACGCTCCGGCCCGGGAGCAGGGAGCCGAGCAGCTCGCCGGAGACGGCGTTCGACGGCATCGAGACGATGACCACGCTGGCCTCGTCGGCGGTGGGGACCAGCGCGAGCCCGGCCGCGGCCGCCAGGCGCTGCAGCTCCTGGCCCATGCGGCCCGACGAACCCAGAATGCAGAGCGCTCCCGGCACGAGCACCAAGTCTAGCCGCGGTCGCGACAGCGTCGAGCGTTCGATGATGCCCCTGGGCCGTGAGCCTCCGCGACGAGCCATCGCGACGAGCGCGCCAGCGACCCCATGGCAGCGCCGATAACATAGATCGGCGTACGTTGGGTCACCTCCGCGCCGCAGGCGCGCGTTCCCCGGTCTAAAATCGCGCAGATTGCGTGTCGGGATGGTTCCCGGTGCGTCGCCTCCATGGGCGTGGGTCGGGGATGAACGAGGGCCGGGACGTCGAGTGCGCGCCTGCAGCGGAGGATGCGGTCAGGTCTTCCGGCCGCAACGTCATCGCCGTGATCGGGATCGATCGCTACGCGAGCTGGCGGCGACTCACGAATGCCGTGTCCGATGCGCGCGGCGCCGCGGAGCTGTTCCGGACGCTCGGGTTCGCGCTGGTCACCGAGCCGCTGCTCGACGAGCGAGCGACCGGCGATGCGATCCAGGCGCTGGTGACCGATGACCTGCAGACGCTGGGGCCGGACGACAGCCTCGTGCTGTTCTACGCCGGACACGGCGCCACGCGGACCCATCGCCTCGGAGACCAGGTGGTCAAGACCGGCTACCTGATCCCGGCCGATGCGTCGAAACGGGCCGCCACGTGGATCGAGCTGGATGCCTGGTTGCGCGCGATCTCGCTGCTGCCCGCGAAGCACGTCCTGGTGATCCTCGACGCGTGCCACAGCGGGATCGCGCTGGGACCGATCATCAAGTGGCGGGACACCGGTACGTGGCAGGACACGCCGCTCTCGACGCTGAAGTTGCGCCGGAGCCGGCGGATCATCACATCTGCGCTCGACGACCAGCTGGCCCTCGACAGCGGCCCGGTGCACGGACATTCGCTGTTCACCGGGTGCTTGATCGAGGGGCTCACGCACGGCCTCGGGCAATCCGGGATCCGGGTGACCACGAGCTCCGAGCTCGGAATGTACCTGCAGCGCCGCGTGGAGGCGTATCCGAGCTCGCGGCAGACACCCGACTTCGGCACGTTCGACTTCGACGACCGGGGCGAGATGGTGATCCCGCTCGCGGTCGAGCGACCGGTGTCGGAGGTGTCGGAGGGAGCCTCGGCACAAGGAGTCGTGGCAGCGCTTGCTCCGCCTGGGCCGTCGTGGTCGGCGTCGTCGGCGTCTGACGAGCGCACCCGACCGCGGCGCTGGCGGTCTCGCCTGCCGTTCGCCGTCATGTCTTGCGTGGTGCTCGCTGCGATCGTCATCGCTGTGCGCGCGGTGTCGCGCGGTAGCGACGACACCATCGAGCCAGCTCCGCCAGCAAGCTCGACTGCGTCGCTCGATGCGACCCTGGCGACCGCGCCGGCTCCAGGGCCCGATGCGGCGATCGCGGTGATGCCACCAGACGCACCGGCAGATGCACCACCAGACGCACCGGCAGATGCACCACCAGACGCGTCACCTGCCGTCGTCACGCCGCCCCGGCCGCCGGCGAGCGTGCCCAAGGCGCCGGCGAAGATCGAGTCCCGACAGCGACTCGCACCGGAACCCAAGCAGAAGCCACCCGCGCCGGAATCCAAACAGAAGCCACCCGCGCCGGCCGTATCGCCAGACGGAATGCTCAGACCAAGGGGGATCTAATGAACATTCGAAGCCTCGTCATCACACTTGCCTTCATCCCGAGTCTGGTAGTTGTCGGGAGCGCGCAGCCTTGTCCACAGGTCGTGAGCCCAGCCGCCAAACAAAAGGCAGCCGCGCACTTCGAACGCGGACGCAATGCCTACAACTTTGGAAATTACGATGATGCCATCCGCGAGTACCAGGCCGCGTTCGATCTGACCTGTGCGCCGGAGTTCGTGTTCAACATCGCCCAGACGTACCGGACCAAGGGCGACAAGCGGATGGCGCTCGACTTCTACCAGAAGTACGTCGACCTCGATCCGAACGGGGACGGCGTGTCTTCTGCGCGGTCGCACATCGCGGTCCTCGAGGCTGAGATGCGCGCCGAGGCAGCGGAGGCCGAGGCGGCACGTCTGGCGAATGACGAAGCAGCGCGCCGAGTCGCAGCCGAGGCGGCGCAACGCCGCGTCGCCGAATCCGATATGGCGCGCCGCCGGACGATCTCGAGAAACCTCCGCATCGCCGGTCTCACCGCTGGCGGTGCCGGGATCGCCACGGTCGGTGCGTCAGCCTTCTTCGGTCTCCGCGCGCGCACGCTGAGCCGTGAGGCCTCGGAAGTAACCGGGACGTGGACTGACGCGGCGCAGCGCAAGGTCGATCGCGCCGAGTCGTCCGAACGGACGATGTTTCTTTTGCTGGGGATCGGGAGCGCGGTGGCGATCACGGGCGGCGTTCTCTATTTCGTCGGCACGCGAAAGACCGAGACCGCGCCGGCCATGGATTCAAAACGCATCACCGCGGCCCCTGTGCCCGGAGGCGCGGTGATGTTCGCAGAAGGGAGCTTCTAATATGCGCACTCATGTCTTCGCCGCATTAGCCTTGCTCGCGCTCGCGGTCGTGGGCTGTACCGATTACAAGTTTGCCGGCGATCTTCGCTGCGGAGTGAACGGCCTCTGCCCACCGGGCCACTTCTGTGACACGGCCGACGAGGTTTGCTTGCGCGACCTCGAAGGGTGCGGCGATGGCACGCTCGATCCCGAGGAGATCTGCGACGACGGCAACCGGACGAGCGGCGACGGCTGCCGCGCCGATTGCCTCAAGATCGAGGTCTGTGGGGACGGCGTGAAAGATCCCCAGGAGCAGTGTGACGCTGGGGAGGCCAATGCGGACACCGCGGCTTGCCTCCCCACGTGCGTGGCGGCGACCTGCGGCGATGGCCACGTTCAGGTCGGTGTCGAAGCTTGCGACGACAGCAACAATATCGAAACGGACTCCTGTCTTAAAACCTGCCAGGCGCCGACCTGCGGTGATGGCTTCGTGCACTTCGGCTCCGAGCTCTGTGACGATGGAAACGCGATCAACGGCGATGGCTGCAACACGGACTGCCGTACCCCGGAGGTCGTGCAGGTGGTCGCAGGCCAGAATCACACCTGCGTTCTGCGTGCCTCGGGGAAGGTTCGCTGCTGGGGTCGCGGCACCTTTGGACAGCTCGGGTACGGCAACCTCAACGACATCGGCGACAATGAGATCCCAGCTAGCGTGGGTGATGTCTCGGTCGGTGGCACCGTCGTTCAAATCGCTGCTGGTGCCGATCACACCTGCGTGCTGCTCACGACCGGCGCTGTCCGTTGCTGGGGTGCAGGTTCGCGAGGACAGCTCGGGTACGGCAATCCAAATAACATTGGCGACAATGAGATTCCGGCCAGCGCGGGAGATGTTCTGGTCGGCGGTACCGTCGTGCAGATTACTGCCGGCGGAGAGCACACGTGCGCGCTGCTCGCGACCGGTACCGTCCGTTGCTGGGGAAGTGGTTTTGCGGGGCAACTTGGCTACGGCAACATCACAGACATCGGTGATAATGAAATTCCAGCCACTGTGGGTGATGTCCCCGTTGGCGGCTCTGTCATGCAGATTGCGGCTGGGGTTGTGCATACGTGCGCGCTCCTCAACACCGGCAGCGTTCGCTGCTGGGGGGAGGGCCAATTCGGGCGGCTCGGCTATGGCAACGAAACAGACATCGGTGATAACGAAGCTCCGGCCAGCGCGGGAGACGTTCTGGTCGGGGGGAGCGTGGTTCAGATTAGTGCTTCTAATGAAAATACCTGCGCTTTGCTCGATACCGGCGCGGTCCGCTGCTGGGGGGATGGTTTTTTGGGACAGCTCGGCTACGGCAACCAAACAGATGTCGGTGATAATGAAGCTCCGTCCAGTGCAGGTGACGTCCTCATCGGTGGAACCGTGGCCCGGGTTACTGCCGGAGGTTTTCACACCTGCGCACTGCTCACGGCTGGAACCATCCGTTGCTGGGGAAAAGGTAGCGAAGGGCAGCTCGGCTACGGTAACCCAACAGACATCGGTGACAATGAAACTCCATCCAGCGCGGGTGACGTCCCCATTGGCGAAGCCGTGGTCCAGATTACTGCCGGAGCTTCTCACACGTGCGCACTGCTCACGACTGGCGCCGTTCGTTGCTGGGGAGCGAACTCCCATGGAAAACTTGGCTATGGTAATAATATTCCGATTGGTGACAATGAATCTCCGGCCAGCGCCGGCGACATAACCGTCGGTGCCGCTGCCACGCAGATCAGTACCGGCGGCAAGCATGCCTGCGCACTGTTCGATACGGGCATGGTTCGTTGCTGGGGGGCGAGCGGCTTCGGGCAGCTTGGGTACGGCGATGACCAAAGTATCGGCGACAACGAGCTTCCATCCAGCGCTGGCTACGTTCCGATCCACGGCATTGTCGTGCAGCTTGCAACGGGCTCTAGGCATACGTGTGCGCTCCTCGATACCGGCAAGGTTCGATGCTGGGGAGCTGGTGAGTATGGACAGCTCGGCTACGGTAACAAGGATCCCGTCGGTGATGATGAGACCCCGGCGAGTGCTGGCGACGTGCCGATCACTGGCGCCGTCATTCAGATTGTCGCGGGTGGTGATCACACATGTGCGCTTCTCAATACCGGCAATGTTCGCTGCTGGGGGATGGGCTCCAGAGGGCAGCTCGGCTACAGTAATAAAGACTCCATCGGCGATGACGAGACCATCGCGGGGGTCGGTGATGTCCTGGTTGGCGGTACTGTCGTGCAGATTACTGCTGGTAGCGCTCATACCTGCGCGCTCCTCGATACTCACCACGTTCGCTGCTGGGGGATGGGCATCAGAGGACAGCTCGGCTACGGAAACCCGGACGACATCGGTGACAATGAGGTTCCGGGGAGCGCAGGCAACGTTCCGCTCGGTGACACCGTGAGCCAGATTACCGCAGGTGGCCTTCACACCTGCGCGCTCCTCGAAACTGGCGAGGTTCGCTGCTGGGGAGCCGGGAATTCAGGACAGCTCGGCTACGGCAACATGGGCGATATCGGCGACAACGAGGGTCCGGCGAGCGCCGGCGACGTCCTGGTCGGTGGCGCCGTCGACCAGATTGCCGCGGGGAGCGCTCACACCTGCGCACTCCTTAAAACCGGCAACCTTCGCTGCTGGGGGTACGGCTTCTTTGGCCAGCTCGGCTACGGCAACAAGAACAACATCGGTGACAATGAACCACCGTCCAGTGCCGGCGATGTCAACGTTGGTGAGGCCGTCGCACAGGTTGCCGCTGGTTTTTCGGGTTCTGTACTTGAATCTCATACCTGCGCACGTCTGACTGATGGCAACATCCGCTGCTGGGGGTACGGCTTCTTTGGCCAGCTAGGCCACGGGAACAAGAACGACATCGGTGACAACGAGCCTCCGGCCAGCGCCGGTGATGTGCCGCTGTTCTGAAGCCCACGAGGTCTGACTACGTGAGCTTCCGCCGGCGGATCCACCGCGAGAGCGCGCCGTGGTTGATGCCGAGCTTGGCGGCGCCAGCCGTGACGCCGAACGTGCGGAACGCGACGACGCGGCGCGCGGCGTCGTGGACGTCGGCGAGGCCGTCGAACGGCTCGATGGTGAGCCGCTCGAGGTCGCCCTCGCGGAGCGGCGCGAACGGCTGCCCGAAATCGGTGGCGGCCGCGGCGGCGGCCTCGCGGAGGATGCGCGGGAGCTCGTCCTTGCGCGTGGCGAGCGCTGGCAGCTCGATCCAGACGGTGGGCCCGAGCGCGGCGCCGAGCGGCGAGGCGTCGCGGGCGTCGGACGCCCACAGGACGAGCCGCGTCGCCGCCGGCGTGGTGAGCAGCTGGTGCACGGCGTCGGCGAAGTCTTCGGGCGGATCGGCCGCCGAGACGCACAGCGTGCCGTCGCCGGCCTGGCTCAAGAGCTCGAGCGCGCGATCGGTGGGCTCGCACGCGATGAACGGGCGGTCCGCGCCGAGCGTCTCGCGGTGGAGCCGCTGGATCAGCGGGACGAGATCGCCTTCGCCGCACAGGACGAGCGAGGCGCGGAGCAGCGCCGCGTCGCGGAGGCCGCGCAGCGCGCGATCGACCTCGTGCTCCTGCGCCGCGGCGTAGCCGATCAGCCAGGCGACGACCGCGCGCAGCTGCAAGAGATCGGCGCTCTCGGCGAGCAGCGTCAGCCCGCCGACCCCGACCGCGAGGCCGGGGGCGAGCTCGGCGGACCGGCGGCGGATGCCGTCGACCCAGATGCCGTTCTTGCTCTCGAAGTCGTGCATCGTCCAGCGCTCGCCGTCCCACTCGATGTAGCCGTGCCGCCGCGAGGCGCGCCCGGACGGATCGCGGAGGCGCATCTGGCTCGACGCGCCGGTGCCGAGGGTCGACTTCCAGACCGCGCGCGGATCGGGGAGCTCGTAGATCTCGCCGGTCTCGAGCGCGCGCAGCTGGAAGACCGGATCGACGATGCGCCAGCCGCGGCGCTGGTCGGTGGTCGTGGGGGTGGTGGACATGGTTGCGACGTATCGGTCAGGGGGGCGGGTGGTTGCGGAGGGGGGCCACGGGGCACGGCTCGGCGACGGCCAGGGGCGGAAGCGAGGCCGCGTGACAGGCCCGTAAGCCGCCTCACGGCCGCCGTGATCCGTGGAGTGGTTCAGCGGGGTGAGGTCACGGGAGGGGGTGCGCAGGGGCGCGCAGCAAAGGTGGAGTTCGTGCACTGAGGGGTTGAAAACGACCTTCGAGTCACAAGAACTGTGAAGTTTAATGCCATTCGAGACAAATATTACCTGATTGCTAATCTTGATGGAAGTGGACAGGGCAATTCGTGCTAGTAGCGACTCAGTGAGTGAATGCCTCGAACGCGACCACGATCTCGATTTCGCTCTCGGCTCCCGCTGCTCCCGATGCTCCGCGCCGGTCGGCGCGCCTGCCACGGGCGGGCTACCGTGACGGCGCGGCCCTACCTGGATCTCGGCGCGCTCATCGCCGAGTGGCTCGCGGTGACGCGGCGCTACCTCGACGCCGCCGAGGGGGACGCCGCCGCGGCCGAGGAGGCGCGCGCGGCCGAGCGCGCGCTGGAGGAGCGGACGGCCGCGGCGCTGGCGCACGGCGTGGTGCTGCCCATCGCGTGGGCGCGGCGCCGGCTCGGGCTCGCGGACACCGAGGAGCGGGTGCTGTGGGTGCTGATCGCGCACGAGCTGTGCCCGGAGACGCGGCACCGGCTGCGCGCGCTCGCGACGGAGGAGCTCGCGGACGTCACGCTCGACGTCCTGCGCCGCGTGGTCTACGGCGCGCGCGCCGACCTGCGCACGTGGCGCGAGCTGGCGCCGAGCGGGCCGCTGCGCCGCGCGTGCCTGATCGAGAGCATCGGCCGCGGCGACGGGCCGGCGCACCGGATGACGTTCCGGGTCGCGCGCCGCGTTCTCGCGCTGGTGCACGGCGACGAGGCCGTGGACGAGGAGCTCGCCGGCATCGCGGCGCGCGCGCCGGACGCGCGGAGCCTCGACGATCTCGAGGCGGACGCGGAGGCGAAGGAGCTCGCGCAGGGCTGCCTCACGCGCGCGCGCGGGCTCGCGATCCTGCACGGCGGCGCGGGCGTGGGCCGGCGCTCGCTGTGGCTCGCCGCGGCGCGCGCGGCCAGGCGCGGCGTCCTGGTGGTGGACGCGCGCGCGCTCGCGCCCGATCGCGCGGCGGCCGAGCGCCAGCTGCGGATCGTGGCGCGCGAGGGCAGGCTGCTCGGGCTCCTGCCGCTGATCCTGCACCTGGACGCGCTCGCGGCGTCGGACGACGCGCCGGACCGGCTCGATCTGATCGACGCGGAGCTCGACGGCCTCGTGCTGGCGACGGCGGAGCGGCCGCCGGCGCACCGCTGGCGCCGGCCGCACATCGCGATCGATCTGCCGCCGCTCGGCGGCGCGGCGCGGGCGCGGCTGTGGCACCGCGCGCTGCCCGCCGTGCACCCGGGCGGCGCCGAGGTGCTCGCCGCGCGGTACCCGCTCGCGCCGGCGCTGATCCGCACGGCGGCCGCGCTCGCGACGCACATGGCCGGCGAGGCCGAGCTCGCCCCGGCGCACGTCGAGGCGGGCGTGCGCGCGGTGGTCGATGGTCGGCTCGCGGGCCTGGCGGAGCGCGTCGAGGTGACGCGGACGTGGGCGGACCTGGTGCTGCCCGAGGGCGCGGCGGCGGCGATCGTCGAGCTGGTCGCGCGGGTGCGCTCGCGGCGCCGCGTCCTCGAGGACTGGGGCTTCGCCGAGGAGCCGGGCCGCGGGCCCGGCGTGGCGGCGCTGTTCTCGGGGCCGCCGGGCACGGGCAAGTCGACGTGCGCTGGCCTGGTCGCGCGCGAGCTGGGCGCCGCGCTGTACCGGGTCGACATGCGCCGGATCGTGCCGTGGTACAGCGGCGAGGCGGAGGCGCACGTGGCGGCGCTGCTCGACGCGGCGGCGGCCGGCCACGCGCTGCTCCTGTTCGAGGAGGCCAGCGCGCTGCTCGGCCGGCGCGAGGCCCCGCAGACGAGCTGCTTGCTCCAGCGCCTCGAGCGGTTCACGGGCGTCTGCATCCTGACCACGACCGACGGCGGCGCGATCGACGACGCGGTCCGGCGGCGGCTCACCGTGCACGTCCGGTTCCCGATGCCCGGCGTGGAGGAGCGCGAGCAGCTGTGGCACGCGATGCTGCCGGAGCGCGCGCCGAAGGCGGGGGAGCTGCGGCTCGACGAGCTCGCGCGGCGCTACGTGATGAGCGGCGGCCAGATCCAGCGCGCGGTGCTGCGCGCCGCGTTCGTGGCCGCCGAGGAGGACGCGGCGATCACGGCGGAGCACCTGGCCCATGCCGCGCAGCTCGAGCATGAGGCGGCGGGCGCGGGCACAGGCGCGGGCGCGGGCGCGGGCGCGGGCGGCGAGCGCGTCGACGAGGCTGCTGCGGCGGCGCCGTGAGCGTGCGGCGGGCCGCGAAGTTGCGCCGGCCGCGCGTTCGCTGCCAGAGTCGCGCCATGATGCAGCTCCGGTACGTGGCGATCGCGATCGCGTTGCTCGCGGGTTGTCGCAAGGAGCCTCGGCCCGCACCCACGAGCGGCAGCGCAGTGGCGGCGGCCGATGCATCCACCGCGCCGGTGCCGCCGGATACAGCGCCAGCGACCGCGGACGCGGCCCCGGCGCCGGTGCCACCGGACGCGGCCGGTGCGGTGGACGCCGCGCCCGCCCCGGCCGACGCGGGTGTACGGCCGGACGCGTCCGGTCCAGATCCCGGCGCGCCGGGGCAGGGCGAGCCGTGCAGCCCGGCGGGCAAGTGCCAGACGGGCCTGACCTGCGTCGAGTACTTCGGCTTCGCGGGTCCGCGCGGCCCCAAGTTCACGTCGTGCGAGATCCGCTGCGGCGACGGCGGCAAGTGCCCCGCGCGCCAGAGCTGCGTGACGATCGCCGACGGTCCGGGCCAGGTCTGCCGACCCTGAGCATCGGCGCGGGCCGTCGTCGTTCCTCACGTACGACGGTCGCCCCTGCGCAGCGCGGCGCGGGGCGCGGTCACTCGCAGTCGTCGCCGTCGTCGTAGCCGTCGCTGTAGCCGTCGTCGTAGCCCGCGTCGGCGCCCGCGTCGAAGCCGTCCTCGTAGGCGCCGCTGTACGCGCTCGCGTAGGCGCCGTCGTAGCAGCCGTCGTAGGTGATCGCGTAGCCGTCGCCGTAGCCGCCGGCGAAGCCCTCGTCGTAGCCCTCGTCGTAGCCGTCGGCCTTGCCGTCGATCTCGCCGCGCGGGAACGCGAGCGCGTACGCGGGGCGGTAGCCGGCCTGGAAGTCGGGGTTGTCGCGCTTGCCGTCGGCGAGGCCGCGCGGGTACGCGGTGAGATCCTCGGTGTCGTCGTAGCCGCGCCCGTAGCAGGCGCGGAGATCCTCGGGATCGGCGTCGGGCTCCTGCTCGTCTGCGGGCGCGGCCGGGCCCGGGACCGCGCCGCCCTGGGCGCGCGTCTGGGCGAGCACCGAGCCGCGCGCGCGGATCGAGTCGCCGGACGCCATCCGCGCGGCGGCGGCGTCGCACGTGGCGGCGCCCGCCGCGAAGCCGTCGCTGTAGCCCTCCGAGTACGTGCTGTCCTCGCCGTCGTCGTAGCCGTCGCTGTAGCCATCGCTGTCGCCGTCGGAGGCGCCGTCGGAGGTGCCGGCGGAGCACGCGCCGGGATCGGAGCTGCCCGCGGCGTAGCCGTCGCTGTCGCCGTCGCGGAAGCCAGTGTCGTAGGCGCCGTCGTAGCCGTCGCGGTAGCCGGCGTCGTAGCCGTCGAGGGCGCCCTCGCGCTCGCCGTCGGCGCGGGTGAGCGACAGGCCCAGCGCGCGGCCGCGATCGTACTCGGCGCGGTTGGCGGCGTCGGCGTCGACGCGGCCGTCGTTGTACGACGCCTCGAGCGGGCCGTTGTCGAAGCAGTTCAGATCATCGCAGCCCGGGAGGAACCCGAGGAGACCGAGGAGGCCGAGGCGGAGGAGCCACGAGGCGAGGCGCATCGGGTCCGGGCAAGTGCAAGCGGAATTCCCACCGCTCGTGCGCCAAGTCCGCGACGAGCCGTGAGGCGCCGCCCGCGCCGTGTGGCTCTCGTGCGTCACTGCTGCGACTTTCGCAGACTGTTGCGGACTGTGAAGTCCGGGATCACGCAGACCTGCTTGCCGCCGCTGCTGCCGCCGCTGCCGCTGCTGCCGCCCGCTCAGATCAGCGCTCGAGCAGCTCTCTCCCGTGCGCTTGGCCCGCTGCCCACAACCCTCGGCGAATTCAAGTTGGAGGTCTCGCCGAGCGCGACTCTCGGCGAATTCAAGTTGGAGCGCGCCGCGGCGGGCTACGTCTGAAGCTTCTGATGCGCGGCGACTCGCGCCGCATTGGCTTGGGCTGGCTTGGCCAGCTCGGGCCGGAGGCATGATTCGACCACGTGCTAGCCTGGGCCATGACGCGAGCCGAAGAGCTCCTGCGCGAGCTGCTGAAGATGCCGGTCGAGGATCGCGCGCACGCCGCGAAGCGTCTGCTCGACAGCCTCGACGAAGATCCCGAGGATCCGGACGTGCAAGCACTTCGCGCGGCTGAGCTGACGCGGCGTGCGCGTGCGGTCGCCGATGGCTCCGCCGAGCTGATCGACGCCGATGAGGTGCGTCGCCGGGTCGCCGCGCGGCTGCGCGAAGCTTCGAACGCGTGAAGCGCTACCGGTTCTCCGCGAAGCACTGGAGGAGTACGAGGACGCGCTCTCCTATTACGAGGGTGCTCGCTCCGGACTCGGCGATACGTTTGTCAGCGAAGTCGAGCGCGTGATCGAGCTGACGCTGGAGTTTCCCGAGATGGGCGCACCCGTCGCGGATACACCGCCCGAGCTCGGCGTCCGTCGCCGGCTGGTGCGGCGTTTCGACGTCGAGATCGCAGCGACACGATCGTCGTGCTCGCGGTGTTTCACTGCAAGCGCCGCCCCGGTTACTGGACGGACAGGCTTCGGCAATTCCGATGATCGCGCGCCGTCACGGCGGCAGCGGATCGCACTCGCAGGCGTAGGCGTTCGTCGTGGCGCAGTCGACGTCGGCCCACGCGCCGTCGTCCTGGATAACGGCGCAGTCCTCGCCGTCGTTCGCTGGCACCGTGCCGCCGGGCCAGCGGTTGTACGTCGCGGGCGACTCGTTGACCCAGGCGAACTGGCCCTCGGTCACCGCGTCGGTGTAGCCGATCCAGTTCGCGCCGGTGAGGACCTGAGCCATCTCGTCGTTCTTGGCCACGTCGCCGATCACCACCAGGTGCGCGCCCATGGCCTTGCAGGCCGCATTGGCGTCGGCCCACGTGGCGGCCGGGCCGCGGAACACGCGACGGCCGCTCCGCTCGAACGAGTTGGCCGTCAGGCTGCGGCAGGTGGGCGTCGGCGGCGGGCGGTACATCGGATCGCACTCGCAGAGCGGGCGCTTGTCGTCCTCGCAGCCCTGGTCGTGCCACGTCCCGTCGATCCGGAAGGCCGTGCAGTCCTCGTTGCTGGTGTTGTTCGGCTCCGGGACGATGAAGAGGTTCGCGCCGGTCGCGCCGGTGACCCACTTGAAGACGCCCTCGACGGTGAGGTCGTCGAAGCCGAGCCAGGCGTCGCCGCCGCCCGCGGCGGTGAGGATGCCCATCAGCGCGGTGTTCTCGGCCGCGTCGTTGACGACGGCCAGGTGCGCGCCGTCGGCCGTGCACAGATCGATCGCGGTGTCGTAGTTGACGGTCGCGGTCAGGACCTTGTAGCGGTGCCCGGTCACGGCGTTGAGCTTGTAGGTCCCGTCGAGCACGCACCGCGGCGCGTCGGCGGCCGGCGCGTCGATGGAGGGGGCGTCTATCGACGCGCTGCCGCTGTCGTCGCCGTCGTCACCGCCGCCGTTGTTGGGGCTCCGGAACGAGCAAGCAGACCACGCGCCGAGGCACGCGAAGACAGCGGCGCGGATGCCACGCATGGCCGCGGATGTTACCCGGCGGCGGTGGGCGTGGGCCAGCGCGGATCCACGCGGCCGTGAGCCGTGCGACCTTGTGCTCATGGACGCGGATGAATTTCGCAAGGCCGGGCACGCGCTGATCGACTGGATCGCCCAGTACCGGGAGACGCTCGAGGAGCGGCGCGTGATGAGCGCCGTCCGCCCAGGCGAGATCCGCGCGCGCCTGCCGGCGCAGCCGCCGGAGCAGGGCGGCGGGGCGGGCGAGCTCATCGCGCTGATCGAGCGCGACGTGCTCCCCGGGATCACGCACTGGAATCACCCGGCGTTCTTCGCGTACTTCCCGTCGAACACGAGCTACGCGTCGATCCTCGGCGATCTCGTCTGCGCTGGGCTCGGCGCGCAGGGCATGAGCTGGCAGACGTCGCCGGCGGCCACCGAGGTCGAGCAAGTGATGATGGACTGGCTGCGCCAGCTGCTCGGGCTCAGCACCGCGTGGAGCGGCGTCATCCACGACACCGCGAGCACGGCGACGTTGTGCGCGCTGCTCTGCGCGCGCGAGCAGGCGAGCGGGCTCGCGCAGGCGGGGCCGGGGCTGCAGGCCGGCCGGCCGCCGCTCGTCGTGTACGGATCGGCGCAGGCGCACAGCTCCGTCGAGAAGGCGGCGACGCTCGCGGGCTTCGGCCGGGCGCACGTGCGCCTGATCGAGACCGACGCGCGCTTCGCGCTGCGGCCGGACGCGCTCGGCGAGGCGATCGAGCGCGACGCCGCCGCGGGGCTCGTGCCGTGCGCCGTCATCGCCACCGCGGGCACCACGGCGACGACGGCGTTCGATCCGATCGCGGCGATCGCGGACCTCGCGGCGGCGCGCGGGATGTGGCTGCACGTCGACGCGGCGATGGCCGGCACCGCGATGGTCGTGCCCGAGATGCGCGCGCTGTGGGACGGCGTCGAGCGCGCCGACTCGCTCGTCTTGAACCCGCACAAGTGGATGGGCCCGGGGTTCGATCTGACGGCGTACTTCTGCCGGGATCCGCAGCACCTGATCCGCGTGATGGGCACGAACCCGCACTACCTGCGCACGCAGCAGGACGGCGACGTCGCGAACTTCCGCGACTGGCACATCCAGCTCGGGCGCCGGTTCCGCGCGCTCAAGCTTTGGTTCCACCTGCTCGACGAGGGGGCCGAGGCTCTGCGCGCGCGCCTGCGCCGCGATCTCGAGAACGCGCGCTGGCTCGGCGCGCGCGTCGCCGAGGCGGCGGCCGACGGCTGGGAGCTGATCGCGCCGGTGGCGCTGCAGACGGTGTGCCTCCGCCACGCGCCGCCGGGGCTCTCTGCCGAGGCGCTGAACGAGCACAACCTGGCCATCGCGCGGCGGATCAATGACGGCGGCCGCGCGTACCTCACGCCGACGGTCGTCGGCGGCGTGCAGATCCTCCGCGTCTCGATCGGCGCCGAGCGGACCGAGCGCCGGCACGTCGAGGCGCTGTGGGAGGCGCTGCAGGCGGCGTCGCAGGCGGCGGCGCCAGGCGCATAAGCGCCTCACTTGCACGGGCCGGCAGGGGGCTGCATGCTCGTGCGATGCATCGTCTCACAATGATTGCGTTTGCTTCCGCCTTGCTGGTGCAAGGCGGGTGCAGCAAGAGCGAGGACGCGGGCAAGGGCGGGGCGACGGCGGGGAGCGCGCCGGCCGGGAGCGCGGCGAGCAAGGCCGATCCGGCGAAGCCCGACGACAAGCCGCAGGAGGCCAAGGGCGATCCGGCCGCGGGCAAGGACGCGGCCGCCACCGCGGCGGGCGTCGAGCCGGGCGGCATCCAGCGCGACGCGAGCGAGGGCCCCGCCGCTGTCGTGTGGGCGGTGAAGGGCACCGTCGAGGTGCGGCGCGTCGGCGAGACCGAGCACAAGGCCGTCAAGGAAGGCGAGAAGCTGTACCCGGGCGACACGCTCCGCACCGGCGAGGAGTCGACCGCCACGGTCGCGCTCGCCGACGAGAGCGCGGTGGAGCTCGCCGAGGTGAGCTCCGTCGGGATCGCGAGCCGCGACGGCACCGCCGATCCGGCGTCGGCCGCGGCGGTCCTCTCCGGCCTCGCGCGCTTCACGGTCGTGGCGCGCGCGCCGGGCGAGGGCCCGTTCCGCGTGTACACGCCGGCCGGCGTGATCGTGACGAAGGGGACGGTGTACGGCGTCGGCGTCTCGGCGTCGGGCGACGCGCGCGTCGGCGTGGAGCAGGGCGCGGTCGACGTGGTCGGCCTGGCCGCCGTCGACGCCGAGCCGGTCGCCGTGGACGCGGGCTCGGCGGTGACGCTCGAGGCCAAGGGCACCGTCGGCGCGCCGGCCGCGTGGCCGACCGACGACTGGGGCGTCTGGCGCGACGAGACGGACGCCAAGGTCGAGGTCGCGGCGGCGGTCGACGCGCACGGCGCGGCGATGGCCGAGCTCGATCGGTCGCTCGCCGAGACGTACGCGGATCTCGACACGTCCGCGCAGGCGGTGGCGAGCTTCGAGGTGGACGCGGCGGCGAGCGCCGACGCGAACGATCCGAAGGCGTACGAGACGAAGCTGCCCGAGGGCTCGGCCTCGATCGATGCCTCGTTCGGCGTGGCCGGCCGCGCCGAGGCGCTGACGTGGGCGTACGCGTCGCGCGCGGCGCTCGCGCACGATCTCTACGTGCGCCACCCGGCGGTCGTCGAGGCGCGCTGGGCGCCGATCGGGCCGCGCGTCGACGCCGCGGTGCTCTGGCCGAAGCGCTTCGAGGTGACGAGCGCGGCGTACCTCGAGCCGCTGCGCGTGCAGTACTACGTGCACCACCCGCGCGGCCGCCGGCACGCCGCGCTCGTCGGCGTCGCGGTGCCCGCGTTCTACGCGCAGGTGGACCCGCCGGAGGTCGAGCCGGTGCGCGTGCGCGGCCGCGTGAAGACGAAGATCTGGGTCGCGCCCGACGTGCAGTACAAGGCGTCGCCGCGGCCGGTCTGGATCGCGGCGCCGGCGCCGACGTGGAACGCGAAGGTGCGCGTCGTGGCCGCGCCGCCGCGCGCGAAGGTCGCGTGGTACGTGCGGCCGCCGTCGCTCAAGGCGAAGGTCCTGGTCGGCGCGCCGCCGAGCGGCCGCTTCGTCACGCGGATCGCGGTCCGCCCGCCAGCGCCGCGGGCGCAGCTGCACGCGGCGTGGCGCGTGCCGGTGGGCGCGAAGATCCGCGTCGGCGCGCCCGACCTCGCGGCGGGCGCGAAGGCGCGCGCGAGCTGGAAGATCGGCGTCGGCGTGCCGGCGGTGCGTGTCCGCGCGCCGGACGTCCGGGCCGGCGCGGGCGTCAAGGCCGGCGTCGGCGTCAAGGCCGGCGCTGGCGCTGGCATGGGCGTCGGCGGGGGCGGGGGCGCGGGCGCGGGCGTCGGCGGCGGCGCCGGCGTGCGCGGCGGCGTGCGCGTGAAGGTGCCCGCCGTGCCGGACGTGAAGGTGAAGATCAAGGCGCCGAGCGTGCGGATCAAGGGCGAGGCCAAGGGCCAGATCAAGCTCGGCCACTGACGCGGTGCCCGCGTGCCGCCGCCCGGGTCAGCGAGGCGGACCGCTGCGCGCGCGGTCGTTACCTGCGGTGGTCCCTGACGTGGCCGCGCCCGTTGTGCACGCAGCCGCGGCCATCCCAGTGATACGCTGGCGGGCAATCCCGCCGCTGCACGTGCGAGTGGTGGTGCGAGTGGCCGTGGGTCCGGATCAGGCAGCCCCCGAGCGAGACGGAGGCGAGCGCGACGAGCATCATGGAAGCGATAGCTTTCATGAGCCGAATCCTAGCGTCGCTCGCGTGGGACGGCGATATAGATGTCATCGCTCCGGCGCGATGTTTGCGCGACCGAGCCCTGCCGCACACCCACGGCGCTCCAATGTGGGAGGATGAGCGCCGTGACTGACTGGATACCGGAGCCGTTGCTCCCAATGGGCCCCTGGGGCCTCGCGTACTGGCAGTGGATCGGCAGCGTCGTCGCGCTCCTCATCGCGATCGTCACCGGCAGGTTCGTCGCGCGGATCCTCGTCTGGGTCGGCGCACGGCTCGCCGCCCGCACCGACACCAAGTGGGACGACGAGCTGCTCGTCCAGCTGGCGCGCCCGCTGCGCCTGCTCGGCGTCGTGATCGCCACGCGCCTGCTCCTGCCGGCGCTCGAGCTGCCGGAGGTCACCGATCACGCGGTGAAGCGGATCCTCCTCGCCGCGTTCGGCGTCGCGCTCGTGTGGTGCATCGCGCGGCTCATCGACATCGCGATCGCGAACCTCGCGCGCGCGCCGTGGGCGGCGTCGCGGCCGGCCTCGCGCGGCCTGCTCGCGCTCGCGGCCCGCACGCTCAAGTTCGTGCTCCTCGTGATCGCGGGGATCAGCTTCCTCGGCGCGCTCGGGCTGCCGATCGCGGGCCTCATCGCGGGCGTCGGCGTCGGCAGCATCGCGCTCGCGTTCGGCGCGAAGCAGACCGTCGAGAACCTGTTCGCCGCGTTCGCGCTCGGCATCGATCAGCCGCTGCGCGAGGGCGACTTCATCCGCACCGACAGCGGCGTGATCGGCACGGTCGAGGCCGTCGGGCTGCGCTCGACGCGCCTCCGCACGCCGGACCGCACGATCGTCTCGATGCCGAACGCCCGGATCGCCGACAGCCGGATCGAGACGTTCGGCCTGCGCGACCGCTGCCGGATGGAGGCGCGGTTCGATCTGCACTACGCGACCACGGCGGCGCAGCTGCGCGACATCATCGCGCGCCTCGAGAAGCGGCTGCGCGAGCACCCCAAGACGTACCAGGACGAGCTCGTGGTCAAGCTCGTGGGGCTCGGCGACTCGGGGTTCCAGATCGAGGTCCAGTCGTGGTTCGACAGCTCGGACTTCGGCGCCTTCCGGGACTGGCGGCAGGAGATGCTCATCAGCTTCGTCGAGATCATCGAGCAGGCCGGCTCGAAGCTGGCGTACCCGACGCACGCGGTGCAGATGGAGACGCTGCCGCCCGCGGCGCGCTGAGCTATCCTGGCGGGCCATGGCCGCAGGCGATCCCACGGATCGCCCGCGCTCGCGCAGCGACCTGGCCCGGGCCTGGCATGACAGCGGGGTGAGGAGCTTCTGGCGAGCGGCTCTGCCCTGGGCCGGCCCCATCTTGGCCATTTCTTGATGTAGCTGACGCTCGCTCGGGTCGAGTCTGGTTGTCGCTGTCAACTTTGGTTGAAACGGCGCAGCGATTCCGTCCATTCGAGTAGACACATTCGAAGGTGTCTACTTGTGTTCTCGGAGATTTCATGTCTGGCGCCGTGGTTGCACATGGCAGCAGCATGGTGTTGGTGAGCCGGGGCGGGTGAGCCTGGGGCCGGTGGGCCTCGGGCAGGTGAGCTTGCAGCGAGTCGGTGGCGGCGAGCCCGTTGTCCGAATCGTTGTCGCAATCAGTGTCTGCAGTCTGTGTCGCAATCAGTGTCCACAATCAAAGGGGGTCAGGTCATGCGTCTCATTCATATGCCATTCGCTATCGGGGTGATCGCCGCGGCGTGCGCTGAGACCGAGGTGTCGGAGCTGCGTCCGGCGCTGAGCCTCGCGGATCGGATCGCCGCGTGCGCCGCCGATCCGCGGGTGGTCGCCGGGGTCGTGAGCGTCGATGTCTGCGTCGGCGCGGACCTGTTCTTCCGCGAGCAGTTCGCGGGCAACGGTCGCTCGTGCGCGACGTGTCACCCCGTCGACAACAACTTCACGATCGACGTGCCGTTCATCGCGAAGCTGCCGCCCGATGATCCGTTGTTCGTCGCCGAATTCGATCCGGCGCTCGCCGGGCTCGAGATCCCGGCGCAGCTGCGCGGCCGCGGGCTGATCCTCGAGAACGTCGATGGCGTGGAGCCGGATCCGACGGTGAAGTTCGTGCTGCGCAGCGTGCCGCACAACCTGTCGATGGGGGTGACCGTCACGCGTGGACCCGCAGATCCGGTGCCCACGCCCGCCGATCGCACCGGCTGGTCGGGCGACGGCGCGCCGGGCGCGGGCACGCTGCGCGACTTCCAGACCGGCGCGATCATTCAGCACTACACGAGGAGCCTCGATCGGATCGAGGGTGAGGACTTCCGGCTCGCCAGCGACGGCGAGCTCGACAGCATCGCGCAGTTCATGCGCGAGCTCGGCCGCACGAACGAGCTCGCGCTCGCGACGGTCGTGATGTCGGACGCGCGCGCCGAGGCCGGTCGGAACGTGTTCCTCACCGTGGGCGGTTGCGACCTGTGCCACGCGAACGCGGGCGCGAACGTGGCGAGCGTGTTCGGCGGCGGAAACTTGCTCTTCGACACCGGCGTCGAGAGCGCGCGCAGCTCCGCGCTCGCCGGCTTCCCGCGCGACGGCGGATTCCTCCGGGATCCGAACGCTACCGGGGGCTTTGGCGATGGCACGTTCAACATGCCGTCCCTGGTCGAGGCCGCGGACACCGGTCCGTTCTTCCACACCGCCACCACGGTCAGCGGCGCCTCGGCGCACAACACAGAGGTCGCGACCACCATCGAGGAGGCGATCGCGTTCTACGACTCGCCGGCGTTCAACGCCTCGCCCATCGGCCAGCTGCTACCGATCGATCTCACGGCGGAGCAGATCGACGACGTCGGCCGGTTCCTGCGCGGCGTCAACGCGGCCTTCAACGCGCAGCTCGCGCTCAAGCGGCTCGATGCTGCGCGCGCGCTCGTGCACCGGTTCGGTAACAAGCACGCCTCCGTGCAGCGCGAGCTCTTGCGGCTCGCGAACGTCGAGGTGAGCGACGCGATCGAGGTGCTGCTCGGCCAAGCGCAGCTGAACGTCGAGTCGCAGGCGGCGCTGGTCTACGCGCGCGTGCTGGTCGAGCTGGCGCAGAGCACGGTCTCGCCGGCCATCCGGCTGGCCGCGATCCTGGCGGCGCAGGGCGCCGTGACGCTCGCCAGCACCAAGCTCGGTACGAACCTCACGTTCGCCATCGGCGAGGGCACGGTCATGTTCTAGCCGCTAGCTGCGGCGGTGCGACTCGACCTTCCTCCGGTAGAGCGCTGCCGCGGCGAGAGTTGCTCTGCGTCGTGCGCGCGGCGGTGAGCGCCGCACTTCGTCGTACTCGCGCCGCATTCTCGTCGGTGGCAGCTCGATTGCAACTCGGCCTGGCATGTCGTTCGTGAGCCTCGCGTCGTCGCAGGTCGCGCGGGCGGCGTAGGGCCGGTCCCCGGATGTGTAAGCCCGGCGACGCACCGGCGCAGGCTCGTTGTTCTTACGAGAGGAGGTTTCCGTGCTGATGTATCAGGAGTCACTCGATCTAGAGCGCAGGTTGGCCCGCCGGATCCCGGCGCGCCTGCGCCGGCTGCTCGTCGCCGCCGACCGCGCCGCCGTCGGCCTCATGGAGCGCCACGGCATCGCGGCGCTCCGCGTCGCGCTCGCGATCGTGTTCATCTGGTTCGGCGTGCTCAAGGTGATCGATCGCAGCCCCGTCGAGGACATCGTCAAGGAGACAGTGTTCTTCCTGCCCGGCGATCCGTTCTTCCGCCTGCTCGGCTGCCTCGAGATCGCGATCGGGCTCGGGCTGCTCGTCCCGGTCGCGCTCCGCCTGACGCTGCTCCTGTTCTGGGCGCAGATGGCCGGGACGTTCCTGACCCTGTTCGTCCTCCCCGATCGCTCGTTCCAGGATGGCAACCCGCTGCTCCTCGGCGTGCTCGGGGAGTTCGTGGTGAAGAACGTCGTGCTCATCTCCGCCGGGCTCGTCATCTACGCCGGGCTCCGCCGCCGCGCTCCGCAATCTCCCAATCTCACTCCCACTCATCCGGCGCTGGCCGAGGCCGTGGCGGTGAGCACCTCGGCCACAGCGCGCTCGCCCGCCGCGCTCGCGCCCTCGAGATAGCCGACTACATGACTACACAACGATCTCGAAGACGCACTCGACGGCCCTGAGGGCGACCCGCCCGTCCGGCAGCGTCTCGATGATGCCGGCCAGGAGGTCCTCGAGCTCCGGCCTCGACGCGTGATAGCCGTCGATCGCGTCGATGAAGAAGAAACCGAGGACATCGTACAGGGCTGCCTTGTCCTGGGCCCATATGAACCCGTCGACGGAGGCGAGGCGTCGCGCCTCGAAGCCCGCGCGCTGGAGGTCTTCGAGGTGTCGCCTCGCTCCGCCGGTCCGGGGGATGCCGAGCGCCCGGTACACAGGATCGATGTAGCGATCCCAGGGACAGTCGTCCTCGTACGTCACGAACAGGACCTTCCCTCCGGGCGCGAGGTGCGAGGCCAGGGTGGTCATGGTCGCACCGAGGCGCTCGCCCGGGATCCCGTCGAGAGAGTAGGACATCAAGACGATGTCGGGCGGCTCGACAGGCACATAGTCTTCGATCCTCGAGATCACGGGGACGGCGTTCGGAATGAGGGCGAGAGACGCCTCGAAGGCGCGATTCTGCTCGACCGCGACGATGGTCTGGAAGTGCGGTGAGACGAGCCTGGTGAGGACTCCGTTGCCGGCGCCGAGGTCGAGCAGGCGCGCCGCCTTCATCGACCTCGCGATGGCTGCGATCTCCTGGGCCAGCTTCTCCTTGCCATCCGTGTTCGCGACGAATCGGTCGAACGTCGCGCGGTAGAACTCTCGACGATCTGTCGTGGTCATCGTGGTCATCGTGGTCGGGTGGTCAATCATGCTGAGGGACCGATGAAGATTCGCGGGGGGCGATGAAATGCTCGGTCATATGAGCCTTCTCCTGGGTGGCGCGCGATGGCCAGTCATGACAGGACGAGGTCGCCAGCGAAGCCGAGATGCCGCACGTGCGGACGGAGGTAATCGAAGACCTGGGCCATCGAGCACTCCGAAGGAGGATTTCCGCCGCGGCAATGGAGGAGCAATTCCAATCTCACTTCCACTTATCCGGCGCCTGCCGAGGCCGTGGCGGCGAGCACCTCGGCCGCGGCGCGCTCGCCCGCCTCGATCGCGCCCTCGAGGTAGCCCATGTGGTGGCGGGCCGTCTCGGTGCCGGCGAAGCACAGCCGGCCGTGCGGCGCGCGCAGCGCTCCGGCGGCTTCGGAGAGCAGCCCCGGCGGCATGAGGCCTACGTAGCAGCCGCCGGACCACTCGTCGGTGAGCCAGTCCTTGTCGACGTACGAGACCGGCGCGCCGGCGGCCGGGCCGTGGAGCCGGGCGAGCTCGGCGAGGACCGCCGCGCGCCGCGCCGCCTCGGGCCGCCGCGACAGCTCGCGCGCCGCGTCGCCGACGACGAACGCGACCAGCGCAGCATGATCGCCCGCCGGCGAGCAGTCGTCGAACGTGGCGCGCACGAGCCCCGTCGTCGAGAACGCCTCGCCCGAGTAGCCGGCCTGCCGCCAGAACGGCCGCTCGTACGAGGCGATGCACTTGATGACCGAGCCCATCGGCATCCGGGCGTGCAGCTGCGCGCGCGGCAGCGGCAGGGCCGGCGCGAAGTCGAGCTTGCGCAGCATCGCCGGTGGCAGCGCGAGGATCGCGCGGCGCGCCTGGTGCGCCCCGGCCGCGGTGCGGACCGTCACGCCTGCCGCGTCCTGCTCGATGGCGTGCACCGCCTGCTCGAGCGCGACGCGCTCGCCGAGCTCCGCGGCGAGCCGCTCGCAGATCGACTGCGCGCCCGTGGTGAACCGGCGCTCCTGGGCGCCGCGCTCGATCTCGGCGAGGCGCTGCAGTCCCTCGCCGCTCCGCGCATAGAGCAGGAAGTAGAGGAACGACAGCTCGCGCGGCTCGGCGGAGAAGATCATCTGCGCCGCGAGCGCGAGCAGGTCGCGTGCGGCGCGCGTGCGCACGCGGCGCTCGAGCCAATCGGCGAGCGTCTGCGCGTCGAGCGCGGCCGCGCCCGGCGTGGCGAGCGGATCCTCGAGCGGCACGCGCCGGGCCATCCGCTCGAGCCGAAGCAGCGCGATGCCGAGATCGGCGACGCCGAGGAGGCCGATCTTCGGCACAAAGCCGGTGAACGCGCGCGGCTTCGCGCCGCCCTCGCGCTCGAGCAGCTTCTTGCCCGTCGCGTACTGCGCGAACGTCTCGACGCCGAGCTCGGCCGCGAGCGCGCGCAGCCGCGCGTGCCGGTCGCCGATCCACTGGCCGCCGAGGTCGACGACCTGGCCGCCCGCGGTCACCGACAGCGTGCGCCCGCCGACGCGGTCGCGCGCCTCGAGGACGCGCACGACGCGGCCGGCGCGGGCGAGCGCGCGTGCCGCGACCAGGCCCGAGAGGCCCGCGCCGACGACGATGACGTCGCTCGTGGTCATGCCGCGCGGCCATCATGCCACGCGCGCGGCGCGCCGGTCAGCCGGCGGCTCGGTCGACGAGGATCCGGCCCTCGAGAGACCGGATCGGTCCGCGAAGCTCCCCGGTCCAGAAACAGCCGACCTCTCGGCCTTGCGCGCGAGCCGCCTTGACGTCGGGTGAAGCATCCTTGCGACGCTTGTGGTGGGCGATCACGGCAGCGCTGCTGAATTCGAAATCGGTCTCGTCCGCCCAGTCGGCATCGACGAACACGACCCACTCGTCAGGGTAACGCTTGCAGATCTCGCCCCACGTGAGTCTCTCGGAATCGCCGATGACGGCTCGGGCCTCGTTCGCCTGCATCGCCATCAGCCTCCACCCGTGGAGCATCCTGTCAAGTTTCGCCACGGTGACCATCGCCGCGCCGTTCGGCACCTGATCAACGACAATTAGTTTTGCAGGCGCGTCGCCTCATGACCCGATCCCACTCGTTTGGGCCGTCCTGCATCCGATGAGGTAACGAGTGCGCTGAGGTAACGAGTGCGCTAATGAGTGAAGGTTCCAGCTAGTCGTGGCGGCGCACGGCGCCTCGAGTCGCATATGTTCTGTATCAACGCCTCGGCCTCGCTGTCGACCGGCGATCCCGAGCCCTCGGCGGCTCCTGCGCTGGCAGTGGTCGTCGCGCGAATCGGCGTTCGTGGCACCCTCCGGGAATCCATGCCTAATCGATTCGACCTGTTCGGCAAGGAACTGGTGAGCACCGCGCTCGAGACCTGCGGGCCGGTCGTAACGGACGTCGAGGTCCCCGCCGACCCTCGCAAGGTCGATCTCTGGTTCATGCCTGACTCGACCCGCGAGCCGGTGCCTGCCTATCTCGGTCTGCTCGCGCGTCTGCTCGCCGGTCCGAGCGCGCTCGAGTTCTTTCACAACACGCCGAATGGCAACGAGCTCGCCAGCTGCGTGATCAAGCACGGCATGTTCCGTCACCGCCTCTCGCTGCGTAAGGAGCCTCCACCGATCCCGATCCAGTGGGTGATCTCCGCGGGTCGCCCCAAAGATGGCATCGAGGGCTTGTGGCTTCGCGCCATGAACGTGAACGACGGCTGGCCCCTCGGCTTCTACGAAGGCCCGCCCTTGTTGTGGACGCGGCTCGTGGTGGTGAGCGAGCTGCCTCCTGGGCGGGACACGCTGCTCCTGCGTCTGCTCGGCGCCGACCGGGTGTTGAACCAGGCGATCGCCGAGCTCAAGACGCTGGAGGCTGATGCTCCTGAGCGCATCCTAGCGCTGCCGATTCTGCTACGCTTGCGGCTGGAGATCTCGGCGGACCCGACGCAGCAGACCAGCGACGATCAGGAATTCCTCATGCATACCCAAGACATCGTGGAGACCTGGCGCCAGCAGGCGGTCCGGGAGGGCATCGAGCAGGGCATCGTTCGCTCGCTGATCAATATCTACGAAGCCCGCTTCGGCGCGATGCCCGAGGAGCTTCGTGCGGTGATCGAAGATACCCACGACGAAACCACCCTCCTTGCATGGCTCAAGCTCGCTGGCACTCGCGGGGCGAACGAGATCGCCGCGGCCATTCGCGCGTTCCGCGCAAGCTGACCCGCGCTCCTCGCCACGACGCCACCGGACGCCCTTGCGGGCACGGGGAACAGACGACAGATCGATGGCCAGGGCCGTTACAAACGGCGGCGCGTGAGCTCGCGCGGCGGCGTGCGAGGCGGCTGACGAATGGGATCTGGGGTAGCGCCGGGGAGATCGCATGACGGATCGCCTTTCGCGGTGGCACCACATCCGTTAGGATGATGGTCCCTGTGTTCTTGTCTTTGTCCTCCGGAGGCTTCATGCGTGCGATTTACGGCGGGCTCGTGGTGTGTGCCCTGATTGGCTGCGGTAGCCGCGAGGGCGGGGATGGCGACGACGACCCGGTGGAGCCGGACGTCACCGACTGCGTCGGCCTCGAGTGCCAGATCGTCCCGTGCGCGAAGTCGGGCAAGCCGCCCACCTCGCTGACCGGCACCGTGTACGCGCCGAACGGCGCGCTGCCGCTGTTCGGCGTGAACGTCTATGTCCCGCGCGATCTGCCGCTCCCCGCGTTCCCCGACGGCGCGCAGTGCAGCCGCTGCAACAAGGAGCTCCCCGGCTCCCCGCTCGCGAGCGTTCAGACCGACGACGCCGGTCATTTTCGCCTCGAGGACGTGCCCGCCGGGCAAGACATCCCGCTCGTCATCACGACGGGCAAGTGGCGCCGCCAGATCACGATCCCCCGGATCGAGCCGTGCGCCGCGACGGCGGTCGCGGACGCGGACACGCGGCTGCCGCGGAACAAGGGCGAGGGCGATATCCCCAAGATCGCGATCACGACCGGTGAGTGGGATACGCTCGAGTGCCTCGTTCGCAAGCTCGGAATCGACGACGCCGAGATCGGAAAGCAGGGCGAGGCGCGGCGGATTCACCTCTACGAGGGCAACGGCGTCTATCAGTTCGAGTCCGGGTTCCCCGGCGGCAGCGGCGACCTGACGAGCGCGACCCCGCTGTGGTCCAGCAGCGCCAACCTGCGCGCCTACGACATGGTGTTCCTGTCGTGCGAGGGCGCGCAGAACGGCGCGACGAAGCCGCAGGCGGCGCTCGACGCCATGAAGGAGTACGCCGACCAGGGCGGCCGGGTCTTCGCCTCGCACTGGCACAACATCTGGATCGCCGGCCAGTTCCAGGATCCCGACCAGATGCAGAAGCCCAGGGTCTGGGACACGCTCGGGACGTGGTTTGACGGGGACGCGTTCGACGGTCCCGTCCAGATCGACGAGACCGCGCACTCCAAGGGGATCTCGTTCGCGAGCTGGATGAAGAACGTCGGTGCCTCCACGACGCGCGGCGTGTTCGACGTGGCGGAAGGCCGGACGACCTCGGTGACGCTCGATCCCGCCCGCACCGAGCGGTGGGTCTACCAGCAGACGGCGATGAAGAACGCGCAGATGTTCCAGTTCACGACGCCGCTCGAGGCCCCGACCGCCGAGCGGTGCGGCAAGGTCGTCTTCACCGACATGCACGTCTCCGGGAAGCCGGTGAGCTTGGACCCCTATCCGACCCACTGCATCGGCGGCACGACGCTGACGCCGCAGGAGAAGGCGCTGGCGTTCATGTTCTTCGACATCGCCTCCTGCGTCGGCCCGATCCTGTAGCGCCAGCGTCGCGCGGCGGGCCGGTCGGCTACTGCGTGAGCTCTTGCTCGACCGCCTTGAGCTTCGCCTCGACGTTCTTCTCGTCGATCTTCGCCGCGGCCTCGCCCTCGAAGTCGACCTCCGTCGGCACCTCGACCTCCGCGGCGGGCGCGGCGGCGCTGCCCGCGGAGCCGCTGCCCGCCATCGCGCCGGCACTGCCCGCGGAGCCGCTGCCCGCCATCGCGGTCGTGTCGCTGCCCGCGGTGGGCGCGCTGCCGCTCGCCACGGTCGGCTTGGGCTCTTCCTTCTTGCCGCACGCGGAGGCGCCCAGCGCGGCGGTGGCGAACGCGATCATCAGCATGGTCTTCTTCACGGCGCACCTCCCGTAACCTGGAACGCGGCCTTGAGCGCGGCCATCCGCTGCTCGTGCCGCTCGTTCTCGCGCGTCTGCGCGATCTGGATCCGCACGACGAGCTTGCCGTTGCTGGACAGCTCGGCCACCTCGCCCATCCGCACGAGCTCGGCGACGCGCTGCGCGTGCAGCGTCAACTCGTCCTGCGTCTCGGCGTCGGCGAGGAACGCGCGATCCCACTTGGCGCGCAGCGCGGCGGCCCGCTCGGCGCGGCGCTGCTCGCGGTTCGCGGCGCGCTGCTCTTCGCGCTGCCGCCAGGCGGCCTCGCGCGCGGCGCGATCCTTGGCGAGCTGCTTCTGGCGCTCGATCCAGGCGGCCTCGGCCTGCTTCCGGCGCTCCTCCTCGAGCTTCTTCGCCTCGGCCACCGGATCGTAGGCGGCCGCCACCTCGAACGTACCGACGGCGAGATCGCGCCTGCGGCCCGCGCGCACCGCGATCAGGCCCGACGCCGCGCCGGGCGGCACCTCGAACACGATCTGCTCTTCGGTCACGCGCGCCGCGCGGACCGGCGCGCCGGCCCACACGACCGTCGCGTCCTTCGGGAAGTTCCGGCCGCGGATCACGACCCGCGTGCCCTCCTTGCCGCGCGCCGGCCAGTAGCTGCTCACCACGGGGCGCTCGAGCTTCCACTCGCGCCGCGGCCGCGGCTGGCGGTCGTCGGGGACGAACGGCGGCGGGGTGCCCGGCGGCGGCGGCTGGCGGTCATCGGGGACGAACGGCGGCGGGGCGCCCGGCGGCGGGCCCGGCGGCGGCTCGGGCGCGTTCTGATCGACCCAGTCACCGTCGACGCGCGTGTAGTAGCCGTCGCGCAGCTCCCAGCGCACGGTGCGCCACTTCTTGCCGGCGCGCTCGCGCTCCCAGCGGCCGTTGACCCAGTCCCACTTGCCCGCCTTCCAGTCCCAGTGGCCGCGCACCCAGACAAAGCCAGGGCGCGGCGGATCCATCTTCTCCTCGCGCGGCGTAGGCGGGGCCTCGCGCGGGCGCCCGTCGGGCCCACCCGGCGGGGCGGCGTCACCGACGTCCCACCCGCCCTCGATGTAGCCCCACGTGTCGCCCTTGCGCTCCCAGCGGCCTTCGCGCCACTTCTTGCCGGCGCGCTCGCGCTCCCAGTGGCCGTTGACCCAGTCCCACTTCCCGCCCTTCCAGTCCCAGCGGCCGCGCACCCAGACGAAGCCGGGGCGGGGGGCATCCATCTTCTCCTCGCGCGGCGCCGGCGGGGCCTCGCGCGGGCCCGCGCCTGCGGGCTCGGGCGGCGGCGGGGGCCGGCGCGCGTCGCGCCGCTCTTCCTTCGTGCGGTGATCGCGCACGTCGGGCTGGGCAGCGGCAGTTCCGATCAGGGCCGCGCTCACGATCGTGGGCGCGAGCAAGCGTGACAACATAAGTCGCATCGTCTCCTCCGGTTTTGGACGGGACCGTGGGCGGGACTCTAGCGCCAGTACCCCGGCCGCACCCCCGCGCGCGCCACGAGATCGGCGGCGAAACAATTCGTCACACGCGTGAGGCGTCGTCACGAGAGGACGTGAGGGCGGCCTCTCGCGCGAAGGCGACCACGCTCACGGCGATCGCGACGATCGCTGCGAGCGCGAGCGCGAGCCCGGGCAGCCCGAACCGCGGCAGCACCGCGCCGCCGCCGAGCGCGAGCAGAGCGGCGGAGAGCCCCGACACCGCGTCGTTCACGCCGAACAGCGTGCCGCGCTCGCTCGCGTCGGTGAGCGCCGCGAGGCGCGTGGTCGCGCCGACGAACGCGACGTTCCAGCCGAGCCCGAGGCTGAACAGCGCGATCGCGATCGCGCGGGCCGACTCGAGCGCGGCGAGCGAGCCGACCGACGCGCCGAGGACCAGGAGCCCGATGATCATGCCGCGGACGTGGCCGATCCGATCGACGGCGATGCCGACGGGGATCATGAACGCGAACATGCCGATGAAGTGCGCGGAGAGGACCGGGAACACGTCCTCGCCGTGGTGGCCCATGCCGGTCATGGCGTGGCCGATCAGGCTCATCGCCGCGACCATGACGCCGAGGCTCGCCGCGGCGGCGAGGAGTGCGCGGGCGGCGCCCGGGCGGCGGAGCAGCGCGCGGGCGGCAGTGCGCCGGGGCTGTGCGCCGCCGGCAGCTGCGGGCGCCCGGCCCGAGCGGACGCGCGTGACGAGGAAGCAGCCGGCGATCATCGCGCCGCCCGCGACGAGCCACGCGGTCGCGAGCGTGCCGCGATCGAGCCCCCGCCCGACGAGCGGCATCAGCACGAGCGGGCCCAGGAGCGCGCCCGCCACGGCGCCCATCATGACCGACGCCATCGCCCGCGCCCTGCGCTCGGGCGGGTAGAGGTCCGCGGCCGCGACGCGGCACATGAACGCGGTCCCGTTGGCGGCGCCGACGACGAGGAACCCGAGCACGACGAGCACCGCCGAGTCTCGCCAGAGGCCCGCGGCGGTGAGCGCGGCGCCGCAGGCGCCGAGCGCGAAGCCGGCGGCGATCACCGGCACGCGTCCCCAGCGATCCATCGCGCGGCCGGCGGTGAGCGCCGCGACCGACGACACGCCGAAGATGAGCGCGGGCGCCATCCCGGCGAGCAGCCGCACGCCGGTCACCGCGACGAGCGTCGCCGGGCCGGCCCCGGCGTACACCTGCACCATCACGTACAGCATGGCCATCGCGGTCGCGAGCAGGGCGACGTCGCGGGCGCGGCCGCGGGGCGGAGCGGTTGCGGTTGCGGCTGCGGTTGCTTCGCTCACACCGGCCATGCGCGCGGGTCCTCTCCGAAGGTCGCGAGGATGGCGTGCATCCAGCGCTCGATGCCGAACCCGACGCAGCCGGAGGACACCGGCTGATCCCCGTGGCGCATGCCGAACGCCTCCCCGAAATAGGTGCGGTGGAAGTTGAGCGAGGCGATCGCGCAGGGCGCTCGATCTCCGTCCCCGGCGTCGAACAGCACCTCGCGCTTCACGGGCGCGACGACCTGCGCGATCCACCGCGGGTTCTGCTTTGGATCGAAGAACGGATCCGTCGCGGTGGCGAACCGGACGGGGAGCTCGATCTGCCGGGCGAACGCCTCGAGCTTCGCGGCGAAGCCCTCGAGGAACGCCTGCACGGCCTCGCTTGGCCCCAGGCACACCACCTCGCGCAGCGAGAAGCTCCACAGCCGCGTGAGCGGCTCGTAGCGGGCCTCGCGCCGGTAGCAGGTGGCGCGGGTCGTCAGGTACGTTGGCGCCGCGATCGTCTGGCCGGCGTGGCGACAGTAGAAGTGGTAGCAAGCGGCCGGCGTCAGGACGTCCCGGATCGGCGCCGCCGGGGGCAGCCGGATCTCGCCGTCGGGGAGCTGCGGGCCCGCGGCGAGGTACCGCCGGATCTCGTCCGGATCGTGCGACAGCGTGAGCGGCAGCGTCACGAGGTGCGGGAAGCTGCGGAGGTAGTCGATCTTGCCGAGCGCAGCGGCGGGCAGGAACGCCGGGACCAGCTCGTCGCCGGCGCCGTGATCGCGCGCGGCCCAGCCGAGGAAGACGCGATCGAGCCGCTGGTAGAGCTCGAGCGCGTCGCCGCGCAGCGCGACCTGGCCGCTCTCGTACCACTGGACATCGCCGCGCTCGAGCCAGCGCGCGAGGGCCGCTGGGTGCGTCACGGCGGGGGCTCCGAGGTGTCGCCCGCGGCCGCGGGGGACGTGGGCGTGGGGGACGTGGGCGTGAAGAACGTGCTCGTGATCGCGTCGATCGAGTGGAACGCGCCCGGCGCGAGCGTCGTGACGTCGATCGATCGGCCGAGCGTCTCCTCGAGGAACAGGATCAGCTCCATGAGCTGGAGCGAGCTCACGATCTGCGTCTCGAGCAGCGCGGTCTGATCGGTGAGCTCGAATGCCTCGAGCTTGGCCGTGCTGGCGAGGATCCAGGCGCGGAGCGCCTGCCGGAGCTCGGACTCGGTCATGCGGGTCACGGTCATGGTCATGGTCTGCTCCTGGTCATGCACCTGGGTCATGCACCTGGTTGGCTCGCCGGTGGCGGGCTCGCCGGCAGGGCGAGATCGAGCTCGCGCAAGAGCTCGGTCACCGGGCCGACCGCCTGCGCGAAGCGCGCGCGCGACGCGTCCGAGCGGAGCGCGGCCTTGCGCAGCGCGTACGGCTCCGGCAGGCCCGCGTCCCGGTAGACGTCGGGGTTGTAATACTCGGCCCACGAGGCGGCGATGAACTGATCGAGGTACCGCCGGAGGCCGTCGCGCGTCGCCTCGCTAAAGCCCGGCCCGAACCGCGCGACCAGATCCTTCACGACCTCGCGCCCAAATACGAGGTGGCGCGACTCCTCGTGGTGGTGCAGGCGGCACACCTGGCGGACGATCGGATCGACGCGCGTGTCCCGCATGAGGCCCAGGCTGAAGTAGTCGCCGAGCTGCTCGAAGATCCAGATCGACGCGAAGATCTGAAGCTCCTCCTCGCCGGGCGCGTAGCCCTCGCGCGGCGCCCGCGGCAGGTGCTTGTCGGGATAGAGCTTCCCGACGAAGCGGCGGGAGAACTCCGCGAAGTACACCATGTGCTTGTTCTCTTCGTCGATCAGGTGGTGGAGGTAGTCGCTGTACGCGCGGACCGAGCTCCGGTAGAGCAGGCGCAGCACGCCCGCCATCAGGCGCTGCTCGCCGTGCAGGGTCAGGCTGAAGTAGCCGCCGATCTCGAACAGGCCCGCGCGCCGGCGCTGCTCCTCTGGGAGCGCGGTGTAGGCCGGCAGGCCGTCGAGCGAGCTGAGCTCTGGCGAGAAATAGACGTACGCGGCGCCGGCGAGCGCGTCCGGCCACGCGATCGCGGTGTACGGGTTCTGGTAGCGGCGGCGCGAGGCCGCGCACAGCACCTCGAGGATCTCTCCGACGTCGCGCCTGCGGGCGCCCTGGGTGGTCATGGCGGGTGCTCCTCGCGGGCCAGCGCTGCCGCCAGGCGCCGCACGGTCGGGTGCTCGAACAGGAGCGTGAGCGGCGCGCGCACGCCGAGCTGGCGCTCGAGGCGGGCCACCACGCGGAGCGCGAGCAGCGAGTTGCCGCCGAGCTCGAAGAAGCTGTCCGTCGCGCGGACCGGGCCCTGTCCGAGGAGCTCCTGCCACACGGCCGCGATCCGCTGCTCGAGCGGATCGCGCGGCGCGTCTCCGTCGGCGCCGGTGTCGTCGGCGGTGCCGGCGGTGCCGGTGGTGCCGGCGGTGCCGGCGGTGCCGGCGGTGCCGGCGCCGTCCATGCCGGCTCGCGCGATCGCCGCCGGGTCGGGCAGCCGCCGACGATCGATCTTGCCGGTCGGCGTCAGCGGCAGCTCGTCCAGCACCGCGATCGAGGTCGGCACCATATACTCGGGCAGCTTGCGCCGCAGGTGCTCGAGGAGCGCCTCGGGCGCCGGCCGGCGCTCCGCCTTCGGGACCACGTACCCGACGATGTGGCGGACCGCGTGGGCGGCCAGCGCGCCCGGCGCGGTCGGCGCGGTCGTCTCGGTCGCCTCGCTCGCCTGCGCGCCGGCCTGGCGGACGCTCGCGATCGCCTCGTGCACGTCCGGGTGCTGCCGCAGCGCGGCTTCGATCTCGCCGAGCTCGATCCGGAACCCGCGGATCTTGACCTGGCTGTCCTCGCGGCCCAGGAGCTCGATGTCGCCGTCCGGCAGGGAGCGGCCCCAGTCGCCCGTGCGGTAGAGGCGCTCGCCGGTCACCGGGTGGACGATGAACGACGCGGCCGTGCGCTCGGGATCGCGCCAGTACTCGCGCGCGACGCCGAGGCCGCCGATGTAGAGCTCGCCGGGGACCCAGATCGGGCAGGGCGCGAGCTCGCGATCGAGCACGTGGAAGACCTGGTTCCGCATCGGCCGGCCGTACGGCACGCTGCGCCACGCCGGATCCGTCCGGTCGATGCGGTAGAGGATCGACCAGATCGAGGCCTCCGTCGCGCCGCCGAGGCTCGTCACCTCGAGCCCACGGGCGAGCCGCTTCAGCTGATCTGGCAGCGGCACCGGGATCCAGTCGCCGCTGAGCAGCGCGAGGCGTAGGCCGTCGAGGCGGCCGCCGTGCTCGGTCCGCTCGTCGGCGAGCATCTGCGCGAGCGCCGGCACCGAATTCCAGATCGTGACCCCCTCGCGCGCGATCAGCTCGGCCCAGCGCGCCGGATCGCGGCTCGCCGCTGGCTCGGGCACCACGACCGCGCCGCCAGCGGCGAGCAGGCCGAACAAGTCGTAGACCGAGAGATCGAAGCCGAGCTCGGACAGCGCCAGGACGCGATCGGCCGCGCGCACGCCGAAGCGCGCGTTGACGTCCTCGATCGTGTTGACCGCGCCGCGGTGCTCGATCGCGACGCCCTTCGGCTCGCCCGTCGAGCCCGACGTGTAGAGCACGTACGCCAGATCGGCCGGCCCGGCGACGCCCTCGGCCGGCTCGCCCGCGTTCGCGCCGCCGCCCGCGTCCCCGTCCGCGCCATCCGCACCGAGCGCGAGGCACCGCACCCCCGCCGGCCAGGCAGCGCCGCCGGTGACGACCAGCGCCACGCCGGCTCGCGCGAGCACAGTGGCGCGCCGCTCCGCCGGGTGGCGCGGATCGATCGGCACGTACGCCGCGCCCGCCAGGAGCACCCCGAGCACCGCGATCGCCTGATCCGCGCTCTTCTCGATCGCCACGCCGACCAGCGTGCCCCGCTGCGCGCCCGCGGCGCGGAGGCGCCGCGCCAGCCGCCGCGCCGCTGCGATCAGCTCGCCGTACGTGAGCCGCCGCGCCTCGGAGATCACGGCGATCGCGTCCGGCGTCCGCGCCGCGGCGGCCAGGACCAGCCCGTGGAGCGTCGCGTCCGGGATCGGGCCCGCCGTGGCGTTGGCGCGCGCCCGCACCTCGAGGTGCGCGGGCGGCGCCGGGACGCTCGCGCGTGCCGGCGCGCGCCACGCCGCATCGTCCTCGGCCAGCGCGCGGACGTGCGCGGCGTACGCGGCGAACCAGTCATCGAGCATCCCCGCCGGGAACAGCTCGTCGATCGACTCGACGTGCAGCACCAGCGCGCCGTGCTGCTCGCGCACGTGGTGATCGAGGAAGACGTGCGGGGTGTGCACGCGCTTGGAGACGAGCCGCCAGGGCACCGGGAGCTTGCCGAGCGAGCTCGCGAACACGATCGGCATCGCCGCGAGCGGCCAGCCGTGGGTGCGCGCCGCGTGCCGCGTCACCTCGACCCCGCTGACGAGGCCGTGCGCGACGTCGCGCAGGAGCTGCGACTGCAGCCGGCGCGCGCGCGCCAGGAAGCTCGGCTCTCCCTCGACGTCGACCTCGAGCAGCACCGTCGAACCGTACTGGCCGATCGTCCGCTCGAGCGCGGGATCCGATCGGCTCGTGCCGAGGAAGTTGAGCGTGAAGCGCGGCTCCTTGCTCCAGCGGCGGAGCGCGCTGGCGAACGCGGCGCACAGGACCACCGCGGGCGACAGGTGCGCGTGCGCGGCGCGCGCCTTGAGCGCCTCCCACGCCTCCGGCGGAAGCTCGGCCGAGCGCCGCGCGAAGCGCGCCGCGCGGACCGCGCCCGGCG
The DNA here is from genome assembly GCA_035558535.1 of Kofleriaceae bacterium. Classification (GTDB taxonomy): domain Bacteria; phylum Myxococcota_A; class Polyangia; order Haliangiales; family Haliangiaceae; genus JABFXX01. Next base: position 21,048 of record DATMCI010000099.1, on the reverse strand, counting down.
GCGTGCACAGCGGCAGGGCTGGCGGCGGCGGCAGGTGATCGAGGCGGCGCCTCCAGTAGTCGAGCGCCCGCGCGCCCGCCGCCGACGCGCGCCGCGCCGCCAGCGCGAGCACGTGATCGCGGAAGCTGCGGTCCACCGGCGGCAGCGCGGCGCCTGGCTCGCGATACGCGCGCCAGAGATCCTCGAGCAGCACGTGGAAGCTGGCCAGATCGCAGAAGACGATGTGGCGGCTGAGGAAGACATGGCTCGTCCCGCCGTCCCGCCGGCAGACGAGGATGTCGAGCGACGGCCACCGCTCCGCGGAGCCCGGCCGCGCCGCCAGCTCCTCGCGCAGCGCCCCGAGCCGCGCGTCCGCCGCCGCCGCGCCCGCCCCGCGCAGATCCTCGATCTCGATCTCGATCGGCGCCACCTCCGGCAGCACGCGCTGCTGGCCGTCGCCCACGATCGCGCGCAGCATCGGGTGGTGTGCCACCACGGCGTGGAGCGCGCGCGTCAGGCGCGGCACGTCGAGGTCCTCGATCGCGAATTCGTAGATCGCGCGCGCGGCGAAGCCCGCGATCGGCAGCGCCGTGGACTCGCCCAGCCAGTACCCCGCCTGCAGATCGGTGAGTGGAAACGGCTCGGCGTCGGGCTCGACCATGCAGCTCCTTGGTTACGTGGGCTACGCCGACGCGACCGCGGCCGTCTTCGCCTCGGCCGTGTCGGGGATGTGCTCCTGGCGCTTCATCAGGATCGGGATCAAGTACTGCGCGATCGCGCCGAACACGTTGTGCTCCGGCTCGAGCATCTTGCCGATGCCCTGCGCCGTGATCAGCGCGACGAAGACGAGCATCATGTCGGTCACCGGACGGACCCGGTACTTGCGGCCGATCGCGAACATCTCGCTGATCAGCTGGCCGTACTCGAGCTTCGCCACGTCCTTTGCGCGGAACTTCTTCGCGAACGCGTCCACCTCGACGCGCAGCGCCGCCCAGTCGATGACGCCGAGGTACTTGTGAAACCGCTTGAGGTGCGCGACCAGGTCGTCGGGCGTGCCCATCGCGAGGCACTTCGTCATGTCGATGAACTGGATCAAGACGTCCTCGTGCAGGAGCTTCGCGAGGCCCGCGTCGAAGAGGATCAGCATCCCGTCGTCGCGCACCACCATGTTGCCCGGGTGCAGATCGGCGTGGACGAAGCCGTCGGAGAAGCACATCTGGAACATCGCCATGCGCAGCGTCTCGGCGAGCCGGGCGCGCCGCTCGGCCGGCAGGTCCGCCGGCAGGGCGTCGATCTTCGTGCCGCGGATGAACTCCATCGTCAGCACGCGCTCGCCGCAGTATGCGTCGTACACCTCGGGGAAGCTGACGCCCGGGCGCCGCGCGAAGTTCGCGCGGAAGCGCGTGTAGTTCGTCGCCTCGAGCCGCAGATCCGTCTGCTCCCAGATCGCCTCGACGAAGTGCTGCGTGTGGCCGACCGGGTCGTTGAGCCGCCACTGTTCCCGGATCGTGAGGAGCCGCGCGCCCGCGAGCAGGATCGCCCGATCGCGCTCCACCTGGCGCCGCACGCCCGGCCGCAGGACCTTGACGGCGACCTCGCGGCCGTCGCGCAGCGTGGCGCGGTGGACCTGGGCGACGCTCGCCGCCGCCACCGGCCGCTCGTCGAACGACGCGAACACCTCGTCCAGCGGCCGCCCCAGCTCCGCCTCGAGCGTGGCCCGGACGCGGCGGAACGGAAACGGCGGCAGCCGGTCCTGGAGCAGGCGCAGCTGCGCGATGATCTCCGGCGCGAACAGGTCTGGCCGCGAGCTCATGACCTGACCCAGCTTGATGAACGTGGCCCCGAGCGCCGTCATCGCCCGGCGCAGCATGAAGCCGCGGAGCGTGTCGAGCGCGCGCTGCCGGCGCGGCCCCCAGACGAAGAGCGCGATGCCGAGCCGGGCGATCCCGTACGCGAGGCCGCTCAGGGAGACGACGACCAGGAGCCAGAGGAAGTGGAGGAAGTTACCCGGCCAGCGCAGCACGACCGGGCGACTCTGACACAACGGGGAGTGCTCGTGAGGGCGCGTGTGCCAAAGGCGCGCGGTGCCATCGTGCGAGATTCGATGGTTAGCGCGGCCCCGTCCTTGCCAGAGGGAAGGGACATGAATGTCTTCAAGGCCGACATCGAAGAGATCCGGCGCCGCGCGATGGAGAAGATGAACGAGGGGGCCGTGACCGCCTCGTATCAGGCCGATCGCGAGCGTGTGGTCGAGGTGCTGAACGAGGTGCTCGCGACCGAGACCGTCTGCGTGCTCCGCTACAAGTCGCACTACTTCCGCGCCAAGGGCGTCCACGCGCCCGGCGTGGCGGACGAGTTCCTCGAGCACGCGAACGAGGAGCAGCAGCACGCCGATCGCGTCGCCAAGCGCATCACGGAGCTCGGCGGGACGCCGAACCTCGATCCCGCCGGCCTGGCGACGCGCAGCCACGCGCAGTACGGCACCGGCGAGACGCTCAACGCGATGATCAAGGAGGATCTGATCGCCGAGCGCATCGCGATCGCGACGTACTCGGAGATCGTGCGCTGGCTCGCCAACGACGATCCGACGACGCGGCGCATGATGGAGGACCTGCTCGCGAAGGAGGAGGAGCACGCCGACGATCTGGCGAACCTGCTCGCGCGCGTGGGCGGCTGACCGCCGGCCCCGGCGCGCCGCGAGCCAGCGCGGGCGAAGGCGGCTGACCGCCGGCCCCGGCGCGCCGCGAGCCTGCGCGCATGTGGGCGGCTGACCGCCGGCCCCGGCGCGTCGGCGCTTGCCCCGCGCCCGGCTGCGCCCGTCCGTGCCCGTCCGCGCACGACGGTCGGCGGACCGCTTGCCCTGACTCGCGGCGCTCCCGCATGATCGATCAGATGAGCAGGATCCTGCTGCTGGTAACGGCGCTCGCGATGGCCGCGTGCGGCAAGGGCAAGAAGGACGGAGAGGACAGCGATCAGTCCAGCGCGCGCGGCACGGCCGCTCCGGCTCCGTCCGGCTCCGGGTCCGGGTCTGGGTCCGCCTCTGCCGTGCCTGCCGGGGGCCCGCCAGCGGCCAAGCCCGCGCGCGCGGCGCCCGCGGACGCCGCGTACGTCGTCCTCGAGGATCAGGGGCTCGTCGCGATCGAGCAGGGCGCGTTCCGCACTCTCGTCGACGGCAAGTACGTCGGCGCGCGCGCCGTGCCGCGCCCCGGCGGCGGCCTGTGGGTCTACGTCGACAAGCGGGTCGCGCGCTACGACGGCGAGCTCACGCCGCTCTCCGACGCGCCCGCCCAGCTCGGCCCGATCGCCGTCGGCCCCGACGGGACCTTGTGGGTGAGCGGCGAGGGGCTCGCGTCGTACGACGGCAAGGCGTGGAAGACGCACGCGCTACCCGCGCCCGTGAAGCGGCCGTTCGTGCGCACGCTCGTGTTCGCGCCCGACGGGGCGCGCTACGGCCTCGCCGGCAGCGTGATCATCGCCGGCCGCGGCGACGCGTGGGAGGTCGTGACGGCCGCCGATCAGGCCGCCTCCGATCTCGCGCTGGCGGGCGACGGGACGCTCTACGCCTCGCTCCGCGACGGGCTGGCCCGGCTCGAAGGTGGCCAGCTCGTGCCGCTGCCGGCCGGGAAGGGCGACGCACCGGCGCTCGTGACCGCGCCCGACGGGGTCGTCTACGCGTTCGGGCGCACGGGCGCGCACCGGCTCTCCGGCGACAAGCTCGAGCCGCTCGCGAAGGTGCCGTTCACGACCGGCCAGGTGTTCGGCCCCGACGGGACGCTCTACGGCATCCCGGCGGACGGGCTGCGGATCGTGCGCCGGCGCGCCGACGGCGCGGTGGACCGGCTCCCCGCGGACCGGGATCTGCCGTTTCGGGCCCGCTCGATCACCGTCGACGCGCGCGGCCGGCTCTGGCTGGTGCTCGAGTACGGGATGGCGCTCCTGGGCGAAGGCAAGCTCACGCTGCTGACTCCCGGCACGGTGCCCGAGCTGTCGCGCGACGTCGAGGCGATCGTCATCACCGGCAAGGGACCGGACCTACCCGACGTCGGCCTGCCGAAGCTCATCAACCTCAAGGGCGTCATCGTCGCGCGGGGCAAGCCGGTGCCCGGCGTGCGGATCGAGCTCTGCCCCTCGGTGGCCGGCGTCTTCTCCGGCACGTCGCCCTGCGACGGCAAGAGCTTCGTCCGGCGTGCGACCACCGGCCCCGACGGCAGCTTCACCCTCTCCGGCGTCCCGCTCGGCGGCTGGCACCTCGTCTACCAGAAATCGGCCGGCGCCTGGACCTTCTACTTCCCGCCCGGCTGCTGCGCCGGCCTCGCCAAGGGCGCCACGTTCGACATGGAGAACATCGAGTTCGGCACCTCCTCGAAGTAGCCCGCTCTGCGCCGCGCCCGCTGGTACAGCGGCTCACCGAGCCCGCTTTGGCTTCACGTGCGCCCGTCGCGGCGTCAATCGTGCGAGGTACTGCTCGAGATCGTCGCTCTCGACCTCGACGAAGTTGCCTGCCTCGAGATCGCGGAGCCCCGTTTGAATCTGCGCGCGCAGCGCCGCGAGCCGCAGCGCATTCTCACGACGCCGCTTCTGGAGCGCGCGCAATGCGTCGCGCATCACCTCGCTAGCGTTCGGGTACTCACCGGTCTCGACCAGCCTCGCGATGAATGCGTCTTGGGCTCGGGTCAGACTAATGTTCCGGATGGGCATCTGTGCTCAGATTATCTGCCATGGCGACGTTGCCAAGTCGCCTCTGGATCCTCCACGTGTTCGTGCGCGATCTCATGGAGGGGTGTTCTATGATGGCCAGTCGAGGAACCAGACAGCGCCGGTGATGTCACCAGCGACGATGGCAGTTGCGGTCGCTGCGACCGCGAGATAGGCGGTGTTGGCCCGGTGGATGAGCAGACAGGCGTGAGAGTCCAGGTCCCAGACTTTGAGCGTCTGGTCAAACGAGGCCGAGACCACGCGGCGGCCGTCCGGGGTCACCGCGCACGCGTTCACCCAGGTGGAGTGGCCTTGCAGAGTGGCCAGGAGTTGCCCGGATTCGAGGTCCCAGACCTTGAGCGTTTGGTCATCCGAGACAGAGACCACGCGGCGGCCGTCCGGGGTCACCGCGCACGCGTTCACTCTGTCGGAGTGGCCATGCAGGGTGGTCAGGGCCTGCCCGGACGCGAGGTCCCAGATCTTGAGTGATTGGTCCTCCGAGGCCGAGATCACGCGGCTGCCGTCTGGGGTCACCGCGCACGCGTTCACCCAGTCGGAGTGGCCGTGCAAGGTGGTCAGGGGCTGGCCGGACGCAAGGTCCCAGACCTTGAGCGTCTGGTCCTCCGAGGCTGAGACCACGCGGCGGCCGTCCGGGGTCACCGCGCACCCGCGTACGCAGTCGGAGTGGCCATGCAGGGTGGTCAGGGGCTGCCCAGACGCGAGGTCCCACACCTTGAGCGTCTGGTCCGCTGAAGCCGAGACCACGCGGCGGCCGTCCGGGGTCACCGCGCACCCACGCACCCAGGCGGAGTGGCCGTGCAGGGTGGCCAGAGGCTGCCCGGACGCGAAGTCCCAGACCTTGAGCGTTCGGTCATAGGAAGCCGAGACCACGCGCCGCCCATCCGGGGTCACTGCACACGCAAGCACATAGGTGGAGTGGCCTTGCAAGGTGGCCAGAGGTTGCCCGGGCGCGAGGTCCCAAACCTTGAGCGTCTGGTCATCCGAGGCTGAGACCACGCGGCGACCGTTCGGGGTTATCGCGCATGTGCGCACCCAGGCAGAGTGGCCGTGCAGGGTGGCCAGGGGTTGTCCGGACGCGAGATCCCAGACCTTGAGCGTCTGGTCATCCGAGGCTGAGAGCACGCACTGACCGTCCGGGGTCACTGCGCAGGCGTTCACCGAAAGCGAGTGGCCTTGTAGGGTGGCCAGTGATTGCCCGGACGCGAGGTCCCATACCTTGAGTGTGTGGTCCGCTGAGGCCGAGATCACGCGGCGGCTGTCCGGGGTCACCGCGCAGGCGTTCACTGGGCGCAAGTGGCCTTGCAGGGTGGCCAGTGATTGCCCGGACGCGAGGTCCCAGACCATGAGCGTGTGGTCCGTCGAGGCCGAGACCACGTGCCGGCCGTCCGGGGTCACCGCGCACCCGCGCACCCAGGCGGAATGGCCTTGCAGGGTGGCCAGGGTGTGGCCGGACGCGAGGTCCCAGATTTTGAGCGTCTTGTCATCCGAGGCCGAGATCGCGTGTCGGCCGTCCGGGGTCACTGCGCACGAGTTCACCGAACGCGAATGGCCTTGCAGGGTGGCCAGGAGTTGCCCGGACGCGAGATCCCAGACCTTGAGCGTCTTGTCATCTGAAGCCGAGACCACGCGGCGGCCGTCCGGGGTCATCGCGCACCCGCGTACCCAGGCGGAGTGGCCCTGCAGAGTGGCCAGGGTGCGTCCCGATTCGAGATCCCAGACCCTGAGTGTTTGGTCAAAGGACGTCGACACGACGCGTCGGCCATCTGGGGTCACCGCACACCCGCTAACCCAGAAAGTGTGGCCGACCAGATCGCGCACAAACGCAGGGCTTTCGCGCGTTGCCAGGTGCCGCACGCGAAGGAAGGAGACCCCGGCCGGGAGCTGCAACTGTTGTTCGATCTCGTCCACACGCCACCCCGACCTCCGTAGCCGGTTCCACACGAGCGCCGCGGTCGCCTCGGGCGCGGCGCGCAGCCAGTGCGATTCACGACCGAGCGCCCGGGTCAGATCCTCAAACCGCCCACGGAGTGCCTCGTTACCACTCAGCGCGCAGCGCTCGGTCGCGCGCGCCACATCAGCTTCGGCTTCGTGCGGGCCTAGCTCACGGCACTTCGCTTCCATGAAGCTCATGTCGGCGGCGAGGTGCCAGGCATCCGCCCACTCACCCGCTTCGACGCGATGGAGCAGCGCATGGCGCAGGGCGTACCGTCGCGCCATTGCATCCCTGGGAGCCGGCCAAGTCGCCAGCTGGTGCGCCAGCGCGCGGTGGTGCCCGCGGAGCGCGGCCGTGCCGATCGCGCCAGCGACGTGCGCGCGGATCGAATCGTGATGCAGCCGGTACTCGGGCATGTCGTCCGTGCGTCGGGTCTCGACGAGGAGCTCGCCCGCGCCACGCACGAACGCGCGGCGCTGCGCCTCGCCGGTCCAGCCGGTCACGGCACCCAGCTCGTCGAGCGTGAGCGCCTCGCGCGCGGCGCACAGGATGCCGAGTCCGTCGACAACGACCGGATCGGTCGCGATCCGCTCCCACGAGCTTGCGAGCAACGCCGCGAGGCCGCGCGGGATGTCCAGGGCGCGGCGCTGCGCCGGGGGCAAGCCTGCCAGGTGCTGGCGCAGCATCGCGGCGTGCTGCAGGTTGCCACCCGCGCGCGCGACCGCCTCGGCGATGAATCGCTGATCGAGACCGAGCTCTGGCGCGGCCTCTTCCCAGAACGCGCGCACCGTCGCTGCGTTGTCGGCTGCGTAGGCTTGCTCGTCGTCGAGATCGAACTGCACCGCGCCGCGGGTCGCGAGCATGTCCACGTACGGATGGCGCGGCCGGCTCGCGCACAGGAGGCTCACACCGCGCGGCAATGCACGCGGCAGGAACGCCGCGAGCGGATCGCGGCCCGGCGTGCCCGCGGGTGGATCGTACTCGTCGAGGCCATCGATCAACACGACCAGCCGCTCGCCACGTGGCACGAGCTCGTGCTCGGACACGCGCCGGAGCATCGTGTCCAGTCGCGCTGCTGGGTGCAGGCGTGCGTCGACCTCTGGCTCGCGTTGCTCGGGGAAGCACGCCTCGATCTGCGCCACCAGCGATCCGACCAGCTTCTCCGGATCGTCCCAGTCGTACTCGCCGCGACGAATGAAGTGATGCGGTACCACGGCGCCGGCCGCCTCGCGCCGCAGCAGCCACGCGGCGAGGAGCGCGCTCTTGCCCATGCCCGGACCACCCGCCACCACGACCCAGCGATCGGCGCGGTCCTCGATCAAGAGCTGATCGAGCCGGGCCAGCAGCGCTGCGCGTCCGACGAACCTGTCGTGTCGCTGGCGTTCCGCCGTGAAGTCGATCAGCCCCGCCGGTCTCGGCGTTGGAGGCGGGGCTACGGAGGGTCCGCGGCGAGGACGAGCTTGCTGGCGTTGACGCCAGCGCGAACCGCGAGCTGCGGGCGATCGCGGTCGCGCAGCCCTTCGAGGGTGATCGCTGCGCACCCTTGCTTGTAGGCGGCGGCGATCGATTCGCGCTCGCCGAGGCCGCCGTAGAAACCGATCGCGAAGCTCTGCGCCGCGTCGTCGCGGATCGAGCCACTCATTCCGACGACGCAGTCAACGTGTGGTAGCAACGCCTTGGCCTGCACCTCGCTGTAGCAGGCGTTGAGGACGACCAGCTTGACCGAGGCGCCCGCTGCACTGAACGCCTCCTCGAGCGCCTCGGTCGAGACAAGCCGGGGATGACCATCGGGGCCCTGGAAGAACAAGCCGCGCTGCGGCTCGTCGCCGTTTTGACCGGGCTCGCCGGCGGTATCGCGGTGCGGTGCTGGATCGCGCTGGCGCTCACCGGCGGCGTCCGAGGCGCCGTGACCGCTGAAGTGGACCACCGTTGGCTTGAGCTTGCGTAGCTCACGCAGCAGATCGAGCGGTTTGACTGCCCAGCGGGTCACGAGCTCGAAGCGGTCCCGAAAGCCGCTGCGCTCCAGCTCCACCTGGATCGCGCGCGCCTCTTCATCGAGCGCGAGCCGGTCCGTACCGATCGGATTGGCGGCCAGAAACAGGATGGTGTGCTTCATCGGTAGCCTTGGCGAAGGGGGCTCGGCGTCCGGAGAGTATCTGCGGTGGTTGTCAGGGCGGTGATTGTCGCGGGTGGAGCGCTTGCTGCGATTCGAAGACGGCCAGTCGATCCGCGCCAGCACGTCCTCGCGTCCAACGAACCCGCGGTGCCGCTGTCGCTCGATCGTGAAGTCGATCAGCTCCGATCGTACCGGCGATGGAGCCACGGGCTCGCCGCGTCCATCCACCGCGCCAGCCTATCGCAACCGGCCACGGTCCGTCATCGTGCCATTCGCGGGCGTGCTGCGGTGGTGCCGCCGCCCGGGTTGCGAGGCACCGGCGGCGCCGGTAGAAGTGGGGGATGGCGTTCGATCTGGAGCAGGTGCCCGCGCTGGCGGCCGAGTACGCCGGGCGCGATCCTCGGGAGCTGGTGGCGCGGGCGGTCGGAGAGTACGGCGCCGATCTGGCGATCTCGTTCAGCGGCGCCGAGGACGTCGTTTTGATCGACATGGCCGCCAAGGCCGGCGGGCCGTTCCGCGTGTTCTCGCTCGACACCGGGCGGCTGCACGCGGAGACGTATGGCTTCATGGAGCGGGTCCGCGCGCACTACGGCATCGCGGTGGAGGTGTTCTTCCCGCAGCCGGAGGCCGTCCAGAAGCTGGTCCGCGAGAAGGGCCTGTTCTCCTTCTACAAGGACGGCCACAAGGAGTGCTGCGGCATCCGCAAGGTCGAGCCGCTGGTGCGCGCGCTCGCGCCCGCGAAGGCGTGGATGACCGGCCAGCGCCGCGATCAGAGCCCGGGCACGCGCGCCGATATCCCGACGGTGCAGATCGATCGCACGTTCGGTTCGCCCGAGCAGCCGCTCGTCAAGCTGAACCCGCTGGCCAACTGGACCTCGCAGCAGGTCTGGGCGTACATCCGCGAGCACGAGGTGCCCTACAACGCGCTCCACGAGCGCGGCTTCGTCTCGATCGGCTGCGAGCCGTGCACGCGGCCGACACACCCCGGCCAGCACGAGCGCGAGGGCCGCTGGTGGTGGGAGGAGGCCACGCGCAAGGAGTGCGGGCTGCACGCGGGCAACATGACGCCCCCGGCACCGCGCTGACGGCCGCGCTGACGGCCGTGTTGACGGCCGTGCTGCTCGCGCCGAACCGCCGCCGCTACTGCCGTTACCGCCGCTGCCGCCTAGATCCCGCCGATGTCGTCGGGGTCCACGTCGCGCGCCCGTTCGGCCGTGCTGACCGCCTGACCGAAGCGCTCCTGGATCATCTGGATCGCGCTCGTGTAGACGGTCTCGCCGCGGTCGTCGCGCACGACGAAGAACGGCGCGTTCGCCACGCCGAGGCGCACGCCGAGCACCATGCCGGGGCTCTCCGGATCGCCCTCGTGGGCCCACACGATCTCGTTGATGCGGCCCCACATCCCGCGCCGCTCGAGATACGCCGTCACCTCCGCGCACTTGCGGCAGTCCGACCCATCCGCCAGCTTCTTCTTCACCATCGTGACGTGCATGGGCCGTTTCTTAGCGCACCGGACCGCTTCCGTCATGCGGCCCCGGCGCGCCGGCAGCGCGGGGAAGCGGGCAGGTGCTCGTGACGCTCGGTGCCGGTGGCGGCCTGCCCGGAGCGGCCACGCCGCCCGTGCCGCAGCCTGCTGCAGCCGCTCGGCGAGGAGGCGCGGGCTCACGCGTGCCGCCTCGCTTGTCCGGCGGACGTCCGACCCCACCTGTCCGGCATTCGGACAAGAGTGCCGGCGTCGTGCCGAGAATTCGTGGACTTCCGCTGCCGCGCGCGCCGGAACGCCGCTTGCTCACCCCTCCGCCGTGCTGTCACTCGAGCATGAGCTCCACGTCGAGCTGTTTCGCCGTCGCCCGGAGCTCGCGCCCGAGCTGCTCCGCGCGTGCACCACGATCCGGCTCGACGGCGCCACGGCCGAGCGTGGCTCGAGCGATCTGTCCCAGGTCGCCCCCGCCGGGTACCACGCCGACGCGCTCACCGTGCTCCGCGACTCTGACGGCACCGCGGTCGCCGCCGTGATCGCCGAGGTCCAGCTCCACAGAGACGACGACAAGCGCTGGACCTGGCCGCTGTACGTCGCCGCCGCGCGCGCCAGCCATCGCTGCCCCGTGACGCTGCTCGTCCTCGCGCCGGATCCGGCCGTCGCGCGCTGGGGAGGCCAGCCGATCGAGCTGGGCCACCCCGGCTTCGTGCTCCGCCCGGTCGTGCTCGGCTACGCGGAGATCCCGCGCGTCCGTGACGCAGCCGCGGCCCGGGCGGCGCCCCAGCTCGCGGTGCTCTCGGCGATCGCGCACCCGGAGCTCGAGACTGCCGTCGCCGCGCTCGAGGCGCTCGAGGCGCTGCCCGAGGCGGACAGGAAGCTATACTGGGACATCATCCTGTCTCGCCTGCCGGCCCACGTCCGACAGCTCCTGGAGCCAACCATGATCAAAATCAAAATCAACACCGACGAGCCCATGGGCGAGTTCGCCCGCACGTTCTTCGCGCAGGGCCAGGAATCGGGCCGTGGGGAGGGCCTCCTCCGCGCGATCGCCGCGCTGGTCGAGGCGCGGACGCCCGGGCTCCGCGACCAGGCCATGGACCGGCTCCGCGGACAGCCCGAAGCGCGGCTCGTGCAGATCATCGTCGAGCTGGACAAGGTCCACGACGAGGACGGCGTCCGGGCCGTGCTCGATCGCCACTCCTAGCCCGTCACTTTCGTCCCGGAGGCGTTATCGCTCACAGCCGTTCCGCGAGTAGCGAGCAAGCCGGCGTGTGTCTTCGACCGGCGTCGTTGGTCAGGCGAGACCAGCTCACCGCGAGCGGCGTCTTGTCTATCAATTTTCGGCTTGCCCCGTCGGGGTTGTGGAATGATGGCGAGAACAGCAACCGCGGGGACCATGAAGGGAATCACTCTCGCTGCATTCGCGTTGGCGCTCACAGCATGTGCTCACACGTTCGTCGATTTCAAACCCTATTCGTCAACCGTCGGGACCTTTCGCCCAGTGATGACCTACGCGATCATCGCATATCAAGGAGACATAGCGACCTTGGCGCAGGCTGGGGGAGTCGTCGTCGGGACCCTCAACGTCGGCGGCAACGGCTACGCGGATGCTGCCGACATTCGGGTGCGGGCGGTGGACGAAGCCGCGAGAGTAGGCGGAACTCATCTGCTCGTCGCGGGCGAGGGCTCTTCGACAAGTTGGGCGCAGATAACGCCCGACCGCGCTACAACAACGGTCTACGGCAACACAGCTACGACAACCTACACGCCAGGCGCCGAGATACCCATTACGCGTCATCGCGGTGCATTCGTTGTTGTGCGAGTCCCTCCAGAGCGATGGCTTGAGCTTCCGGGGACGCTTCGCCCCGTGCTGGGGCGTCACTTCAAAGGCGCCTATCCGGGACAGCGGGTAGTTGCAGGCGCACCTGGGTCGACTGATCCACCGGCAGCCGCGCCCATCAGCGGCAACTGGTTCTGCACGAGCGACGATGCCGCCACGATGGGCATGTGTTTTCGCGCGGTGACTGATTGTAATGACATCTACGAGAAACTTAGACAGTACGGTTCGAAACCTTGCGCGCCGCGGTTAGAGGCGACGTGTTTCTCGGTCAAGAGAGGATCGTCAGCGCTCATCTCCTGCCATCCAACGATGCAGGCGTGCCGATCTCAGCGCGATTATTCGTTCGGCCAAGGCAACGAGATCGTCCGCGAATGCACGTCGACACAGTGAGTGTCTCCGCGCGATCGTCGCGCGGGTCGAGGCGCGGACGCCCGGGCTCCGCGACGAGGCACTGAGCCGGCGCTACGAGCTTCTTCTTCACCATCGTGACGTGCATGAGCCGTGTCTTGGCGCACCAACCTGCCGACGTCATGTGCGGCGCCCGCCCGGAGCGGTCACGCCGCCCGTGCCGCAGCCTGCTGCAGCCGCTCGGCGAGGAGGCGCGGGCTCACGCGTGCCGCCTCGCTTGTCCGGCGGACGTCCGACCCCACCTGTCCGGTATTCGGACACGAATGCCGGCATCGGGCCGATAATTCGTGGACTTGCACTGCCGCGCGCGCAGGAACGCTGCTTGCTCACCCCTCCGCCGTGCTGTCACTCGAGCATGAGCTCCACGTCGAGCTGTTTCGCCGCCGCCCGGAGCTCGCTCCCGAGCTCCTCCGCGCGTGCACCGCGATCCGGCTCGAGGGTGCCACGACGGAGCGTGGCTCGATCGATCTGTCCCAGGTCGCCCCGACCGGGTACCACGCCGACGCGCTCACCGTGCTCCGCGGCTCCGACGGCGCCGCGGTCGCCGCCGTGATCGCCGAGGTCCAGCTCCACAGGGACGATGACAAGCGCTGGACCTGGCCGCTGTACGTCGCGGCCGCGCGCGCCAGCCACCGCTGCCCCGTGACGCTGCTCGTCCTCGCGCCGGATCCGGCCGTCGCGCGCTGGGGAAGCCAGCCGATCGAGCTGGGCCACCCCGGCTTCGTGCTTCGCCCGGTCGTGCTCGGCTACGCGGAGATCCCGCGCGTCCGTGACCCGGCCGCGGCGCGCGCGGCGCCCCAGCTCGCGGTGCTCTCGGCGATCGCGCACCCGGAGCTCGAAACCGCCACAGCCGCGCGGGCGGCGCTCGACGAGCTGCCCGAGGAAGACCGGAAGCTATACTGGGGCATCATCCTGTCCCGCCTGCCGCCCCACGTCCGGCAGTCCCTGGAGCCAACCATGATCAAAATGAAAATCAACACCGATGAGCCCATGGGCGAGTTCGCCCGCACGTTCGTCGCGCAGGGCCGCGAAATGGGGTTCCTCCGCGCGATCGCCACGCTGGTCGAGGCGCGGACGCCCGGGCTCGGCGACGAGGCACTGGACCGGCTCTACGGGCAGCCCGAAGCACGGCTCGTGCAGATCCTCCTGGAGCTGGACAAGGTCCACGACGAGGACGGCGTCCGGGCCTTGCTCGCTCGGCACGCCTGGACCAACGTCAACGACGCAGCCCGCTAGTCGCGCTCGGCGCGGGCGGCCCGGTCCTCGCCGCCGCCGCACGCCGCGCCGCGCGAGGCCAGGCATTCGAGCGCCAGCTTGTCGAGCACGGCCGGCGGCGCGAGCGCCGACAGCGCCGGCAGCGGCGCGAGCTTGCGCTTCCTCAGCTCCTCGTCGAGGGCGCGCGCGTCCTTCGTCGCGAGCGCCTGGAGCTCCTTCTCGACGTCGGTGAGCTCCTTGCGCAGGGCCTCGACGCGCTCGTTCTGGTAGGCCGCCGGGCGGCCCTCCCAGCCGTTCATCGCGCCGTACACGTTGTCGAGCTTCTCGCGGATGCGCTCCTCGCCGGTGATCGCGCCGCCCTCGGTCGTGGCGACGATCTGCTTGCGCGCCTCCTCGAGCTTCTCGCCGAGCGCGTGCAGCTTCTTCGCGAGCTCGTCGGTGCCGAGCGCCTTCTCGCGATCGGCCACCGCGGCGCGCAGCCCCTCGATCTGCTCGATCAGCTTCGTCATGTCCCCGAACAGCTTGTGCGCGCGCATCACCGCGTCGAACTGCGCCTTGCGCCCCGCGGCGTCGTAGGGCGCGCGCCGATCGAGGCCGATCGCGAGCTTCGTCTCGGTGACCTCGCCGCCGCGCGTCATCCGCACGCGGTACGTGCCCGGCACGACGCGCGGGCCCTGCGTCGAGCTGAACGCGATCTGCGCGGCGCGCGGCACCCGCGGCGGCTTCACGCGCATGTTCCAGGTCACGCGGTTGATGCCGCGGTGCTTGGTCGGCGTGATCGTGTCGACGACCGCCCCCGCCGGATCGAGGATCTCGAGCTTGAGCGGGCCGTAGACGTGCCGCGCGCGGAGGTAGTACGTGATGACCGCGCCGTTCGGCGGGTTCTCGCCGATGAACAGGGCGTCGCCGGTGGCCATGCCGCCGACGGCGTCCATGCGCTGCTGCGCCGGGCGGGTCGGCAGGAACGCCGTCTGCTTCTCGAGCGTCTGCGCCGTCAGCGCCCGCAGCGGCGTGATGTCGTCGATGATCCAGATGCCGCGGCCGTGCGTGCCGAGCACCAGATCGTGCTCGCGCGCCTGGAGCTGGATGTCGCGCACGGCGACCGCCGGGAACTCGCGGCCCTTGAACTCCGCCCAGCGCGCCCCGCCGTCGAGCGAGATCCACAGGCCGAACTCGGTGCCGCAGAAGAGGAGGTTCTTCTCGACGAGATCCTCACGGATCACGTGCGCGTAGCCGCGCACGCCCTGATCCGGCGAGACGATCCGCTTCCACGTCTTGCCGTAGTCGGTCGTGCGGAACACCCACGGCGTCATGTCGCCGAACGTGTGGCGATCGAACGCGACCAGCGCCGCCGCCGCGTCGAACCGGCTCGGCTCGATCCAGCTCACCCACGAATTCGGCGGCAGGCCGGTGACGTTACCGACCACGTTGGTCCACGTGGTGCCGCCGTTCTGCGACAGCTGCACGTTGCCGTCATCGGTGCCGACCCAGATCACGTTCGCGTTCCGCGGCGACTCCGCGATCGAGTAGATCGTCGTGTGCATCTCCGCCGACGAGTTGTCGACGGTGACGCCGCCGGACTGCTCCTGCTTCTGCTTCAGCGGATCGTTCGTCGTCAGATCCGGCGAGATCCGCTGCCAGGTGTCGCCGCGGTCGCGCGAGCGGAACAGGAACTGCGCGCCCATGTAGATCGTGCCCTTCTGCGTCGGGCTCGCGTGGATCGGCGTGTTCCAGTTGAAGCGCAGCTTCTCCTTGTAGCGGGCCGTCGGCTGGATGTCGCGCGAGCTCATCGCTCGGCGATCGACGCGCCGGATGTAACCGCCCTGCGACTCGACGTAGACGGCGTTCGGATCCGTCGGATCGACGAGGACCCAGAAGCCGTCGCCGCCGCCGAGGTTCTCCCAGCGCGCGGGCGTGATGCCGCCGCCGTACGCCGAGTCGCCGACCCAGTTGTTGTTGTCCTGCAGGCCGCCGTACACCTGGTACGGATCCTTGTTGTCGACGCTCACGTGATAGAACTGCGAGAGCGGCAGGTTGTTGTTCTTGTGCCAGCGCGTGCCGCCGTCGTAGGAGATCCAGAGCCCGCCGTCGTCGCCGCCGATGATGTGCTTGGGGTTCGTCGGATCGATCCAGAGGTCGTGCCAGTCGCCGTGCGCGCCGCCGCCCGTGCCCGAGAAGCTGCGCCCGCCGTCCTCGCTGACGATCAGGTTCAGGTTCGGCTTGAACAGCCGGTTCGGGTTCGTCGGATCGACGATGAGCCGCGCGAAGTAGAACGGCCGCCACACCATCATCTGGCTCTTGTCGCGCGCCTCCCACGTCGCGCCGCCGTCCGCCGAGCGGAACAGCCCCGACACCGTCGACTCGATCATCGCGTAGACGACCTTCGGATCCGACGGCGCGATCACGACCTCGACGCGGCCCCACGGCGCCGCCGGCAGGCCCCGATTCGCGGCCGCGGTCAGCGCCGTCCACGTCCGGCCGCCGTCGGTCGTGCGGTGGAGGCCCGAGCCGCTCGCGGCCGTCGGGCCGTCGCCGCCGGAGCGGAACGTCCAGCCCTTGCGGCGGAAGTCCCACGTGCCGGCGAGCAGGAGCTCGGGGTTCGTCGGATCCATCGTGACGCTCGAGCAGCCGGTGGAGGCGTTGCCGCCGCGCAGGACGAGCGTCCACGTCTTGCCGCCGTCGGCGGTCTTGTAGAGCCCGCGATCCGGCGAGTCGCTCCACAGCTTGCCGGGCACGCACGCGTACACGATGTTGCCGTTCCGCGGGTGCACGATGATGCGCGTGATCCGCTCGGAGGCCGGCAGCCCCATGTGGGTCCAGGTCTCGCCCTCGTCGGTCGAGCGGTAGATGCCGTCGCCGATCGACACGGAGTTGCGCGTCCATGACTCGCCGGTGCCGACCCAGATCGTCTTGGGGTTCGAGGGATCGACCGCGATCGCGCCGATCGACTGCACCGGCTGCTTGTCGAACACCGGCTCGAACGTCGTGCCGCCGTCGCGCGAGCGCCACACGCCGCCGGACGCTGCGCCGACGTAGACGACCGTCTTGCCGCCTTCCTTGAACGCGGCGATCGCCGAGATCCGGCCAGACATCGTGGCCGAGCCGATGTTGCGCGCGCCGAGGCCGGAGATCGTGCCGTTGTCGATGACGGCGGGCCCGAGCTTGGCGGGCGGCGTGAGGCCGGGCGGCGTCTTGTCGGGCGGGCCGGCGGTGATCGAGGACGTGATCCGCGCGCCCGCCGCCGGGAACCGGAACTGCGCGTCGTCGAGCGGGACGTTCAGCTCGGCGCGCTCGACGGAGATGCGGAACCCCTTCGGCCCGCCCTTGCCGCCGCTCTCGACGGCGAACGGCAGCCACACGCCGCCGACCTGCTGGTACTGGCCGTAGTCGGTCTCGGAGATCTCCTCGGCGCCGCGGATCTTGCGCATCGTGATGATGCGGATCTCGAGCGCGGAGTCCGGATCGAGGAAGACGTACTGGACGTCCTTGTCCTTGCGCGTGACGCGCAGCTTGTGCGCCGGGGTGCCGTCGACGTCCTCGGTGCCGAGGTACTCGATGCTGTGCCCCTTCGTGCGCCAGTCGACGAGCGGGCCGTCGAAGTCCGCCTGCTGCGCGAGGCCGCGCGCCATGTCCTCGGACGACTTCTCCGGCTCGCGGCGCCCGCCGAACGGCGTCATGCTCCAGCCCTCGCGCCCGTCGTAGGCGTTCACCTGCGTGAGCCCCTGGAACGTGAGCTCGGTCCGTAGCATGCCGGGCCGCTTCTGGACCATCCCCCACGCGGCGTCGATGCTGAAGCCTTCGCCGCCGATGACGGCGCGGCCGGTCAGCCGGATCGACTTGATGTCGCGCAGCTTCGCGTCACCGCCGCGCGCGGCGACGTTGCGGGCGATGAGCTGATCGGCGGTCTCGGCGGCCGCCGGCACCGAGACGAGCATCACCGAGACGAGGGCGAGCGTTCGTGCAGTCCTCATGGCCGCGCAATATCACTCGCATGAGCGCGGCGGGAGCCGGAGGGGCCGCGATCGCGCCGTGTCGCACGTGTCTCGCCGTGTCGCGCGCGGGCGTGCGTGGCGGGAGGCGCGCGGCGTGCGTGGCGGGAGGCGCGCGCACGGACGTGCTCCGCGCGGCGCCGGGCGTCTGCCAGGGTCGAGAAAATGAAAGTCGCTTTCAATTATGGCCGCGCCGCGCCCCGGCCTATAGTGGCGCATGGCCACGAGCTCGCGCGTGCTGCTCCCGATGCTCCTCGCGGCGTGCGGCGCGCCGGAGGCTCCCGCGCGCCACGCCACGCCGCTGGCGCCCGGCGCGGCGGCGCCGCCCATGGCGCCGCCTCCGAGCGCCGCGCCCGCCGCCGCGCCCGCCGCTGCGCCGAGCCGGCAGGTGTTCGCCGAGGCCGATCCGGGGTACGCGTTCACCGATCCGGATCGGCACAAGAAGCTCGTCGCCGCGCTCCCCGCGCTCGACGCCGCGGTCGCCGCCGAGATGGCGCGGCAGAACCTGCCCGGCTTCGCGATCGGCGTCGTGATCGACGGCGTGCTCGAGTACGAGAAGGGCTTCGGCGTCACCGATCTCGAGACCAAGGCTCGGCCCGATGGCGACACCGTGTATCGCATCGGCTCGATCACGAAGTCCTTCGCGGCGCTCGCGCTGCTCGCCATGCGCGACGCCGGCAAGCTCGACCTCGACGATCCGCTGGCGCGCTGGATCCCCGAGGCCAGCGGGCTCGTGTACCCGTCCCGCGACTCGCGGCCCATCACGCTGCGGCAGCTGCACGCGCACACGTCGGGCTTGCCGCGCGTCGGCACGTACGACGGCGACAACGGCCCGAGCGAGGAGACGATCGTGAGATCGCTGCCCGGCCTCGCGCTCGATCTCGCGCCCGACGCCGAGTGGCGCTACTCGAACCTCGCGTACTCGCTGCTCGGGATCGTGGTCGGGCGCGCCGCTGGTGAGCCGTTCCACGACGTCGTCGCGAAGCACATCCTGGTCCCGCTCGGGATGACCTCGACCGTCTGGTCGCACGACGACGTCCCCGCCGGCCGGCTCGCCACGGCCTACGAGGTCAGCCAGGCCGGCCTCGCGCGGACGCAGCCCGTCCGCCGGGGCGCCGGCAGCGCCCGCGGCGGCATCTACTCGACGGTGCGCGACATGGGGCGCTACGTGGCGTGGCAGCTGTCCGCGTATCCGCCGCGCAGCGATCGGGACGACGGCCCGATCCGTCGCGCGACGCTGCGCGAGGCCCACTCGACCGGCATCCCGATGAGCGGCTGGGGTCGCCTCGAGCCCGCGCCGAAGCCCGGCGAGCCGCTCATCGCCTACAGCGCGTCCACCTACGGCTTTGGCTGGATCCGGGAGCAGAGCTGCGACTTCGACGATCTCGTCACGCACAGCGGCTCGATCGACAGCTACCGCGCGCAGATCGCGCTCTCGCCGTCGCGCGGCGTCGGCGTCGTCGTGCTGACCAACTTCGCGCACAGCGATCCCAACGCGATCGCGCGGCGCGCGCTCGCCGAGCTCGCCCGCACAGGCGCGCTGGCCAAGCGCGTCCCGCGGCTTTCAGATGCCTTTCCGGCCGCGATGCAGAAGCTGCTCGCGGTCCAGAACCAGTGGGACGATGCCGCGTACAAGGCGATGATCGATCCCGTCTGGCGCTCGAGGCTGGTCGAGGATCGGGCCGAGCTCGCCGGCTACAAGGACCTGCACGGCGCGTGCAGATCGTTCGCGCCCCTCCACGTCGCGTCGCCGACCAGCGCGCGGTTCAAGGTGGAGTGCGACCGCGGCGCGCTCGAGCTCGACGTGAGCATCTCGTCGAGCTCGGGGCTCGTCACTAGCTTCGTCGGCACCTCGCGCGGGGTCGCCCCGCCCGCGGGTCTCCGCGCGCAGGCCGACGCGATCGTCGCCCTCATCGGCAAGTGGGACGACGGCCTGCACCGGCGGCTGCTCTCGAAGACCAAGCGGTCGCGCGCCGATGCCCAGCAATACTTCGCAGATCTGCGCGCCACCCAAGGCGCCTGCCGCATCAAGGGCGCCGTGCGCGAGGCCCTCGACTGGCGAATGGAGCTCGACTGCGATCGCGGCGGCGGGGCCGCGTTGCAGCTCTCGCTGCGCGACCACGATCCGGCCGCGCTCGACGACTATCGCGTCGCGCCCGCCGGTGGCGGTTGCCCCCGGCGCTGAGTTGGCCCCGGCCGCGGACGCCGTCGCGGGGCGATCTGACGAAACGGTTTTAGCAGTGACGATCGAGCACGGCCCAGACGCCGTCCTCGTCGTAGACCCTGTCCAGCGCGCTTTTCCTTGTCGCGCTCGTTCACTGTGACCTGTACGACAATTGCCGTGATCCGCTATCAGCCACGCTTGCGAACGTCACGCGGCGGGTGTCGTCCGATACAAAGCGGCTCACCGGACTGAATCCCCCAGCGATTGACAACCCGCGTGGGTAGCGTGCGAGGTTAGAGCCATGACCGCGAACCAGGTCCACGATGCGGCCGTTAGACGGACCGCGAACGCAACGCGCTCTACGGTGCGGAGGTGCCCGGGTTGGTGACGGAGGATTGGAGCGGCGCTCATCGTGGTGCCAGCAGAGAACCTCGCGAGCCGGCTCTTGACCACGAGAGGGGGTCGGTTACTGTCCTGTGGATGCTGAAGCTCAGGCGGCTGCGAGTCGAGAAGTTCCGGAGCCTTGCCAAGGAAACCGAGCTCTTGTTCTCGGACGGCATCAATGTCCTGCTCGGCCAGAACGGAACCGGGAAGACCACGCTGCTCGAGCTGATCTCGATGGTTGTACGGTCGGACTTCCGCGCTCTCGCTGAGGAAGAGTTTGCTGTCGAGTACGAGCTCTCGATGCGTGAAGCAGAGAGCCTCATTGTGATCGTTCGGAACGAATGTGTATCCATGCAGCAGACCCAGACACCGGTCGAGCTTCAGGTACGGAATGTCTTCCGGCCTTCAGCCGAGGTGTTCGAAGGTGTAGGTCGCCGTCCACTGCTTCGATACGACGCGGAGCTCGGGCTCTCGGTGGGCGACAGGCCTCCGCTGGGGCCTGCCGGTGTTCTTTCCTCCCTGGACCGAGGATTCTTGTTTTTCTTCCTGGCGACTCTCCCTGGTATCGATGATGATTTTCTGCTTGATCTGCAAGAAGTAGGCAATGCTTACCGAGTGGATGAGTCGCTAGAGCTCTTCAAGAAGGTCACGAGTGTCGAAGGGCCTGACGGAGAGCTCATTATCTCTGACAGGGACTTCGGCCCTGGGGAAATAAAGAATTTATCGTCGGGTAGATGATGGGCGATGAAACGATCCGATGCGAAGTCGGTTGACACGCAGATCCCGTCCGTGATCTATGGCTGAAATGGACTACGAGCTGACGT
>DATMCI010000098.1:0-53951 GCA_035558535.1 Kofleriaceae bacterium | reverse complement strand
CCGCGCGCGTCCCACGTGGGCTGGGGGATTCGCGTTCGTCCCACGTGGGCGGCGGGTTCGCGTTCGTCCCACGTGGGCGGCGGGGTTCACGTTCGTCCCACGTGGGCGGCGGGTTCGCGCGCGTCCCACGTGGGCTGGGGTTCGTGTTCGTCCCACGTGGGCTGGGAGGTTCGCGTTCGTCCCACGTGGGCTGGGGGCTGGGGGTTCGCGTTCGTCCCACGTGGGCTGGGAGGTTCGCGTTCGTCCCACGTGGGCTGGGAGGTTCGCGTTCGTCCCACGTGGGGCTGGGGATTCGCGTTCGTCCCACGTGGGCGGCGGGTTCCGCGCGCGTCCCACGTGGGCGGTGGGGTTCGCGTTCGTCCCACGTGGGCGGTGGGTTCCGCGCGCGTCCCACGTGGGCTGGGGGATTCGCGTTCGTCCCACGTGGGCGGCGGGTTCGCGTTCGTCCCACGTGGGCGGCGGGGTTCGCATTCGTCCCACGTGGGCGAGTCCGCGTTCGTCCCACGTGGGCGGCGGGGTCGCGCGCGTCCCACGTGTGCCAGTTCGCGCGCATCCCACGTGTGCCAGTTCGCGCGCGTCCCACGTCACCGCGAAGGCGAAGATCGCCTTCACTGGCCGCCTCGGCCTCACGTCGCTGATTTTACGGCTACCCGTCCAACGGCCGGGGGGGCGTCAGCGCCGCGCGGGCGATCCGATCGAGCGCCGCGCGCCAGCCGGTAGCCTTGAGCTCGGTCTCGGCGAGCTCGGCGGAGGGATCGGAGTCGGCGACGATGCCGCCGCCGACGTGGACGCGCAGCTCGTTGCCGACGATCACGCCGATCCGGATCGCGATCGCGAGCTCGAGCGCGCCGCCCTCGCCGAAGTAGCCGAGCGCGCCGCAGTAGGGGCCGCGGCGCGCGGGCTCGAGCTCGTCGATGATCTCCATCGCGCGCTGCTTCGGCGCGCCGGTGATCGACCCGCCGGGGAACGTGGCGCGCAAAAGGTCCGCGTGGCCGACGCCGGGGCGCGGGCGCGCGCTGATCCGCGACACCTTGTGGTAGAGCGCCGGCAGCTCGACGACGTAGCCGAGATCATCGACGGTGACGCTGCCGGTCTCGGCGATCCGGCCGAGGTCGTTGCGCTCGAGGTCGACGATCATCAGGTGCTCCGCGGCGTCCTTGGCCGACGCGGCGAGCTCCTCGGCGGCGCCAGCGGTGCGCGGCCGCGTGCCCTTGATCGGCCGGGTCTCGACGCGATCGCCGCGGGCGCCGAGGAACCGCTCCGGCGAGCCGGAGATCACGGTCACGCCGTCGCACTCGAGCAGCGCGCCGTACGGCGCGGGCGCCACCTCGGCGAACGCGGCGTAGACGGCGAGCGCGTCGCCCGACGCGGCGATCCGCGCCACGAGCCGGCGCGCGAGGTTGACCTGGTAGACGTCGCCGGCAGCGAGGTAGTCGCGGATCCGGCCGATCCGCGCGAGGTACAGATCGCCAGCGTCGTCGGGGACGAGCGGGCCGAAGCTCGGTGGTAGGGACGGTCGCGGCGGCTGCGCGAGCTGATCGGCGAGCCGCGCCCGCGCCGCCGGCTCGCCGATCACCTCGACAGCGCCGCCGCGCCAGCACGCGACTGCGTCGTACGCGCCGAGCCAGAGATCCGGCGTGTCACGCCCGGCCCCGGCCCCGGCGCTGGGCAGCGGACGCGGCGACAAGACGCCCGCGAGCTCGTAGCCGAGGTAGCCGATCACGCGCGGCACGGGCGCGCGGCGGCCGCCGCCGCCGCCGCCGAGATCCTCGAGCCGGCAGCCGTGCTCGGCGAGGAAGTCGGCCGCGGCCTCGAACGGATCCGCGGTGAACCGGCGCTCCGGGCGCCCGGCCGCGTCGAGCCGCACGAGCGAGTGGCCGCGCGCGATCAGGGTCGCCCGCGGCTCGGCGGCCACGAACGACCACCGGCCGAGGCCGTCGTCGTCGCGCGCCGAGTGCAGGAGCACGCGGCCGCGGCACCCAGCAAGGCGCGCGGCGGCGTCGAGCGGGCCGGCGGCCGCCGCCGTCATCAGGGTCATCAGATCTGATCGTCGTCGAGGTTCGCCAGCTCGGGCGGGATCGATGGCTGCGCGTCCGACGGCGGCGCGGTCGCCGCTTCCGGCGGCGGAGCGGCGAAGGCGCTGGCCCGGGCCTCGGCCCCCGCCGCCGTGGCGGGCGCCGGCTCGACGAGCACGACGCCCTCGCCGGTGCACTCGACGCACATCGCGCCCATCGGGCCGCCGGTCGGCGGCACCACGGCGCGCGGGATCACGCGGCCGATCCAGCCGGCGAGCCGCTCTGCATCGACGAACACCAGCCCCTGGTGCGGCAGCTTGACCCGCATGAGCGGCCGCTCGAAGCGCAGCGCGAGCGCGCCGTCGCCGCGGAACTGCACGACCGGCAGCCGGCCGCGCAGCCCGGGGATGTTGCCGTTCTCCCAGCGCAGGGACGACTCGAACGCGAACACGAGATCCTCGCGCAGGTAGAGGATGTCATCGTCGAGCACGACCGCCTCGAACGTGTACTTGCCGGGCGTCGCGATCAGGTAGCCCCGGCCGCTCACGACGTGCAGCGTCGCGCCGCCGTGATCGAAGCGCTCGTCGGTCTGGTGGCCGCGCGTGCGGCGCGTCGCGAGCTCGTACGTCAGATCGCCGCCGGTGGCGTGTACGCCCTCGAGCCGGATGAGCATCCGATCGACGACGCGGATCACCAGGTTGCCGCCGGGCCCGATCTCGAAGCGGTCCTCGCCCTCGTCGGGGCGCACGAGCGCCTCGGTCGCGAGCTCCGACAAGGGGCGCGCGGGCCGGCCGCCGGAGGCGGTGCGCGCGACCGCCGGCGGCGCCGGGACCACCGCGTCGACGGCCTGCGACACCATCGAGTGGCCCGGCTGCGGCTGCGGCACCGCCTGCGCGGGACGGTTCGGCAGCACGAACATCTGCGAATCGGTCATCCGCGACGGCGGCCCGATCGAGATGATCGCGACGTCGTCGTCGCCCCGGGCGGCCGCGGGATCCCGGTCATCGCCCGGCGGGAAGCTCGCCGGCGGCGCGCTCGCCTGCTTGCCGCGCTGCACGACGTGCTGCGTGATCGCGCGTATCGTCGGCCGGCCGCCCATGCCGCCCTGCGCCTCCGGATCGGTGGGGATGCCGTGCAGCGGCGGAGGCGCCGTCGGCGCGGAGTGGCGATCCCGCCGGACCGCGATCGGGACCGCCTGCGGCGGCTGCGGCGGCTGCGGCGGCTGCGGCGGCTGCGCCTGCTGCGGCACCGGCTGCGCCTGCTGCTGCGGCGGCTGCGCCTGCGGTATCAGCTGCGGGACGGACACAGGCGCGGTGTCCGGCAGCGGCTGCGGCGCGATCGGCGCGGCCTCGGCGACCGGCCGGCCGAGCTGCGCGAGGATCGCGTCGCGATCCCCGGGCGCCAGGTTGATCTCGATCTCGGAGGCCAGCTCGTTCTGGCCGGCGAGGAGGAACGAGCGGTACGCCTCGGCGTACCGGCCGGCGCGGGCGTACGCCAGGCCGAGGTAGCTGATCGCGCGGCCCTGGCTCGGATCGAGCGCGCGGCTCGCCTCGAGCGCGTCGATCGCGAGGTCGCCCTTGCCGAGCTTCAGGTAGACGAGGCCGAGGTTGAGCCGGTGCGCCGCGTCCGTGGGCGCCCGCTCGACGAGCTCCTCGTAGATCGGCCGCGCCTCGGCGAACTTCTGCGCGCGGAAGTACGAGAGGCCGAGGAGCGCGAGCACCTTCGTGTTCTCACGATCGAGCTCGTGCGCCTGGTGGAACGCGCGCTGCGCGTCGTCGAGGCGGCCCTGCTTGAGCAGCTCGCTCCCGCGCGCGATCACCTGGTCCAAAGCCACCAGCGCGATTGAAGCGCAAAGGCCGCCGCCTGTCACCCGGGCGTCGCGACGATTCCGTCCGAGGCGCGTCGCCGGAGCCCCGCCGGAGCCCGCCGGAGCCCGAAACCTCCGCCCTTGCCCCCGCCGTGGTGGATTCGCCATGGCCCGCCATGCATAGTGCGCCGGATGCGCGCTCCCTCGGCCGTCGTGGTGGCCGCGGCCGTGGCCTCGGCCGCCCTGGCGGCCCTGGCCGCGTGCGGGACCCCGGCGCGCTCCGCCGAGGGGCCGCCGCCCGCGCGCGCGTTCTACTACTGGCGGACCACGTTCCGCCTCGCGCCGGCAGAGGCGGCCGCGCTCACCGAGCTCGGCATCTCCCGCCTCTACGTGCGCGCGTTCGACGTCGCGTGGAGCGCGGTGGAGGCCGCGCCGTCGATGATCGGCAAGCTCGTCCCCGCCGGCCCGGATGCCGCCGCGCGGGTGCCCGCCGGGATCGAGGTCGTGCCGGTCGTGTTCTTGCGTGAGGAGGTGCTGCGCCACACCGCGCAGCGGACCGTCGGGCTCGCGGCCGACATCTGGGCCGAGGTCGGGCGCCGCATGCAACTTCTGGGCGCCACGCCGCGCGAGCTGCAGCTCGACTGCGATTGGACCGACACCACGCAGGAGGCGTTCTTCGATCTCGCCCGCGAGCTGCGCCGGGTGGCGGGGCTGCCGCTCGGCGCGACGATCCGCCTCCACCAGATCAAGTACCGCGAGCGCACCGGCGTGCCGCCCGTCGAGCGCGGCATGCTCATGTTCTACAACATGGGCCCGTTCAGCGCCGATCCCGAGGCGCGCGCGATCTTCGATCCGGCGAGCGCGGCGCGCTACCTCGCGCGCGTCGCGGAGTACCCGCTGCCGCTCGACGTCGCGCTGCCGATCTGGTCGTGGACCTTGCACCTGCGCGACGACCGCGTCATCGGCCTCTTGCAGAGCACCGATCCCGACGAGCTCGCGGCGCAGCCGTTCCTCGTGCGCGCCGCGCCCGACCGCTACGTTGCGGCGGAGAGCGCGTTCCTCCACGGCGCGATGATCCGGCAGGGCGACGTCCTCAAGATCGAGGTCACCGGCCCGGCGGAGGCGCTCGCCGCGGCGCGGCAGATCGCGCCGCACCTGCCGCCGAGCCCGGCGAATCCCCCGCCGAGTACCCCGGCGAATCCTCCGCGCACCGTCGCGCTGTTCGATCTCTCCGAAAGGAACCTCGCCCGCCATGCTCCTGCCACGCTCGACCAAGTCTTCCGCGCGGTTCGCTAGAGGCGCGCTCGCGCTCGTGTTCGTGCTCGCCGCGGGCGCCGGTCTGCGCGACGAGCCCGCCGACGCCTGCGGGTGGTCCGGTCCCGAGATCGAGGACATCACGACGTTCGATCCGAAGGTGATCGGCGATCCGACGTGGGACGGCCTCTACTACAACCCGTTCGTCGCCGGCTTCGGCGGCGCGTGCGCCGACTGCGCGGAGAAGGCGATGCTCGCCGACTGGCGCGGCTTCCTCTCGGCCGCGGTCTCCGACGCCGACTGGCAGCAGGTCCTCTTTCGCGCCACGCCCGCCGACCTCGCGGCGATCGCCGGTCACCTGGCCGGCCGCGGCGGCCCGCCCGCCGGCTACGAGAAGAGCTCGCTGTGGAAGAGCGCGGCGGCGCGCGAGCGGCTCGGCGCCGCCGTCGCGTACGTCGCGCTCGCGCGCCGCGTCGAGCCGTACACCTCGTTCGATCCGTACGACGCGTCCGGCAACGCGCGGCGGCCCAAGGGGCCGCCCACCGCGCTCCTCTCCGACGCGCTCGCCGGGCAGAAGGCCGCCAAGGAGCCGTTCCTCGCGCAGCGCTACGCGTTCCTGGCGCTGCGGATCCTGTTCTACCGGCGCGACTTCACCGGCGCGATCGCCCACTTCGACAAGCACGCCAAGGTGCTCGCCGGTCCGTCGGCCGATCTGCCGTGGCGCGCGCGGTACTACGTCGCCGGCGCGCTCCTCCGCGATCAGCAGCGGGCGCGCGCGAACCTCGAGCTCGCCCGCGTGCACGTCGGCTCCCCCGCGCTGTCGGGCGCCGCAGCGTCAGACTTCCAGCCGATGGAGGAGGCCGACTGGCGCGCGACCTTGAAGCTCGCGGCGAGCGCGCAGGAGAAGGCGCTCCTGTGGCGCCTCGTCGGGATCAAGCAGGACGGGATCGTCGCGATCCGCGAGATCGCCAAGCTCGATCCGAGGTCGAGCCTGATCGCGCTCCTCCTCGTGCGCGAGCTCGCGCGCGCCGAGAGCATGATCGTCCACTCGTCGCCGACGCCGGCCGAGCTCGCGGCGCAGAAGAAGGCGCTCGCGGCCGTCGAGCAGCTGGCGGCGGCGCAGGCGAGCACGCCCGGCGCGGATCGGCCGTGGCTCGCCGAGCTCGTGGCGGCGCACGCCGCGGCCAAGCGCGGCGACGTCGCGGCCGCCCGGGCGCGCCTTGGGCGCGCCACCGCCGCGCGGCCGGGCGACGTGCGCGTCACCGCGCAGGCGAGGGCCAGCCTCGCGCTCGCGCTCGCCGTCGACTGGAAGCAGAGCCCGGCGGCCGAGCAGGAGCTCGCCCGCACGCTCGGCGAGATCGATCCGAAGTTCGCGCGCCTCTCCCCGGTGCGCAGCGAGGTCCGCGGCGCGCTCGCGGTGGCGTACGCGAAGGCGGGCAAGCTGGCCATCGCCGAGCTCTTGCGGCCCGGCACCGCCTCGGGCGCGCTCGCGCGCCGGCCCGGCAAGCCCGCGTGGGAGGACCCCGCGTTCATCCAGGAGATGATCGCGCAGGCCGGCCGGACGCAGACGCCGTTCGAGCGCTTCGTGCTCGAGGGCTCCTACGATCGGCCACAGCTCGAGCGCGAGCTGGCGCTCCGCTACCTCGTCGACGGCGACTTCGCGACCGCGGCGCAGACGTTCCGGACCACGAAGGCGAGCTCGGGCAAGCTCGGCACCGATCCGTTCGTGATCCACATCGTCGACTGCCACGACTGTGACCACGAGCGCTACGGCAGCGCGCCGTGGACGCACGGGAGCTTCGCCGCCCGCCTCGCCGAGCTCGAGAAGACCGCGCAGGGCAGCGGCGAGCCGGCGGCCGAGGCCGCGCTCGCGCTCGGCAACGCGCTCTACAACATCACGCACTACGGCAACGCGCGCGTCGTGCTCGAGGGCACCCACCACGCGACCACCGACACGCGCCCCGCCGAGCGGTGGTACCGGCGCGCCCACGATCTGACGAAGAACCGCGAGCTCCGGGCCAAGGCCGCCTACCTCGCCGCCAAGGCGGAGCTAGCCCACCTGCTCAATGCCGCCGGCGGTCCGGACAACCCGCCGCGCACGCTGCCGGTGCCGAAGACTTGGTTCCCGGCGCTGCGGAAGCTCTCTGATACGAAGTACTACCGCGAAGTGCTGCGCGAATGCGGCCACTTCGCCGAATGGTTGCGCAATCGGAACTAGTTATCTCGGCGCAGAGGTTTGGGCCGCTCGCCCGACTTCGGCTGATCCCGTATTGTGGTGAGTCCAGAATTCTGCAGTACGGGGAATTCTGCAGTACCGGGAATTCTGCAGCTCCGGGAATTCTGCAGTACCGCGGCGCCTCGAGATAGAAGTCTGACCATGTGCAATAAAGCATCAAAATCCGGACAAGGCCGCTACGCGCGCCGCGCGAGCTTGCGCATCAGCGTCCGGCGATCGATGCCCAGGATGCGCGCCGCGGCGCTGCGGTTCTCGTCCACGCGCGAGAGGACGCGGCTGATGTAGCGCCGCTCCAGCTCGTCGAGCGTCGGCCAGTCGTCCTCCCGCGGCGCGCGCTCGGCGAGGTGCCTCAGCTCGTCCGGCAGATCCGCGATGTCGAGCAGCTCGCCGCTCGACATCGCGACGGTGTGCTCGATGCAGTTGCGGAGCTCGCGGACGTTGCCGGGCCACGAGTGGAGGCGCAGCCGTTGCGCGGCCGCCGGGGACAGCCCACGGATCGGCTTCTGCTCCCGCAGCGCGGCGCGCGCCGCGAAGTGTTCGGCGAGCGTCACGATATCTTCTTCGCGCTCGCGGAGAGCCGGGAGTGTGACGCGGAGTACATCGAGCCGGTAATACAGATCCGGACGAAAGCGCCCGCACTCCATATCGGCTTTGAGGTTGCGGTGGGTCGCCGCGATGACCCGCACGTCGATGGGAATCTCGCGCGGGCCGCCGATCGGCCGGACCGTGTGCTCCTCGAGCGTCCGCAGGAGCTTGGGCTGCAGCGCGGCCGAGAGCTCGCCGATCTCGTCGAGGAAGATCGTGCCGCCCGAGGCCTCGGCGAACAGGCCGCGCCGATCGGCGCGCGCGTCGGTGAACGCGCCCCGGACGTGCCCGAACAGCTCGCTCTCGAGCAGGAGCTCGGGGAGCGCGGCGCAGTTGACCGCCACGAACGGCCCGCCGACCCGCCGGCTCTTCTGGTGCAGCTCGCGGGCGACGAGCTCCTTGCCCGTCCCGCTCTCGCCCCAGAGCAGCACGCTCGCGCCTGCGCGGGCGAGCTGATCGATGGACACGCGGAGGCGCTGCATCGCCGCGCTCTTGCCGATCAGCTCGGAGGCGACGTGCCGCTCGCCGAAGCTGGGCGGCTCCCCGAGCCCGAGCTTGGCCCGCCGCGCCCGCTCCTCGCGGATGCGCGCGAGCCGGAGCGCCAGGCCCTTGATGCTGAACGGCTTGGTCAGGAAGTCGTGCGCGCCCGCCTGCACGGCGGCCATCGCGCGGTCGAGCGTCGCGTAGGCGCTCATGACCAGCACGTCGACGGACGACCAGCGTCGGGCGATCTCGCAGCACGCCTCGACCCCGCTCAGATCCGGCAGCTGATCGTCGAGCACCACGGTATCGACGTCGCCGCGCTCGAGGCGAGCGAGCGCGGCGGCCGCGCTGAAGCAGGCCTCCGCGGCGATGCCTTGCCGTGCGAGCCCGTCGCTCATGGTGCGCGCCGTCAGCTCGTCGTCATCCACGATGATCGTTAGGCTCACATAACCATCTTGCCCCAGCTGAGGCGATTTTGTCTGCACTGATTCTGCACCCACTCTGCACTCGTAACGATCGGAAAATGGCTAGTTTGGGGACAACTGCATTAAATGCGCATTCAGACAAAACGCCCCAGGCTGTGAATGGCCGTGAGTGAGAGTCGAGCCAGAACAAGCGCTTTGCCGTTGGCGCGCCGCGTGCTGGAAGGCTGGGAGGTGCCCGACGTGATGCTCATCGTCGACGACAGCAAGTGGAGCCGAACAGTTGCGGGCGCGCTCGCGCGCCGGAGCGGCCACGCCGCCGTCGAGGTGGGATCGGGAGAGGAGGCGCTCGAACAGTTCGGCCGTGCTCGCTTCGATCTCGTCCTGATCGACGTGGTGATGCCGTGGATGGACGGGTTCGAGACGTGCCGGCGGCTGCGGCACCTGCCCGGCGGCCGCGACGTCCCGATCGTGTTCATGACCGGGCTCGAGGAGCTCGGCGCGCTCCCCGACGCCTTGGCCGCGGGCGGCGACGATCTGCTCGTCAAGCCGCTCCGCTCCCCCGAGTTCGACGTCCGGCTGCGCGCGATCCTGCGGATCTACGAGCTCCTGCGCGTCGAGCGCGCCGCCGCCGAGCAGGCGATCCGGCAGCGGCGCGAGCTCGAGCAGCTCGCGGCGCAGAAGGAGGCGCTCGCGCAGTTCGTGGTCCACGACCTGAAGAGCCCGCTCGCGAGCGTGACGCTCGCGATCTCCGAGCTGATGGAGCAGCCGATGCCCGATCACGTGCGCGCGGCGCTCGGCGCCTGCGCGAGCGCGACCGACAGCGTCAGCCGCATGGTCATGAACCTGCTCGACATCGCGGGCGCCGACCGCCTGCCGGTGCGCCCGGCGTACTGCATGGTGTCGACCCTGTTCGGCCACCTCCGCGACCGGTTCGCGGTGCGCCTCTACATGCGCGGCGTCTCCATGCTCATGCGCACCGCCATGCCCGAGATCTGGGCCGACTGGGACCTCCTGCGGCGCGTCGCGGAGAACCTGATCGACAACGCGGTCCGCTACGCGCCCCCCGGCACCGAGGTGGAGATCCGGGTGGACGCGCGCGACGGCGGGGTGGCGCTCGCGGTGCTCGATCAGGGATCGGGCGTCCCGGCCGAGTACCGCGAGCGGATCTTCGATCGCTTCGTGCAGCTCGATCCCGCGGCGTCGAGCCGCGCCGGCCGGGGCCTCGGGCTCGCGTTCTGCAAGACGGCGCTCGAGGCGCACGGCGGCTGGATCCGCGTCGAGGACGGGCCGGCGGGCGGCGCGCTCTTCACGGCGTTCTTCCCGGGGGAGGAGCGGCCATGAGGCCCCTCACGCACCGCGAGGTGCTCGACGGCCTGTCGGCCGGCGTCGTCGTCGCCCGGCACGACGAGATCACGACGCACGTGAACCCGGCCGCGTGCCGGATGCTGCGGGCGGCGGCGAGCGCGTGCCTGGGCCAGCCGGTCCAGCTCCTGCTCGGGATCTCGGCGTCCTTGCGGGACCACGGGCTCGACGAGCTCGACAGCGAGTGCCGCCTCGAGCTGAACCTGCCGGTCGGCCCCGCGGGCGCCACCCTGCAGAACCTCGGCGGGCGCGGGTTCGTCTGCGTGTTCCGGCCGTTCGACGAGGGCCGGCTCGCCGACCCCCGGCTGCTGCGCATGGAGCGCGAGGCGGCGATCGACGCGATCGTCGCGGCGTTCGCCCACGAGGTCAGAAACCCCCTCGCCGCGCTCACCGCCGCGTCGGAGATGCTGCACGCCGAGCTGCCGCCGGGGGCCAGCGAGGGCAGCCTCGCGATCATCCAGCGCCAGGTGCGCCGGCTGACCGCGCTCGCGCGGGCGCCGATCGCGCTCGCGCGGAGCTCGGCGGTCCAGCGCGTGCTGTGCACCGTCGAGCACCTGGTCGCCGACGCGATCGCGGCGGTGTCCGCCGAGGCGCGTCGCTGCGGCGTGCGCATCGAGGTCTCGCTCGAGCCGGGGCTGCCGCGCGTGTCGGTCGGCGAGCGCGAGCTCGTGGACGCGCTCGCCGAGGTGCTCGAGAACGCCGTGCACGCGTCGCCGAGCGGCGCCGCCGTGGCGGTGGGCGCGCGCCTCTTGCCGGCCGCGCCGGACGTGCCGCCGCGCGCGGCGATCGAGATCACCGACCGCGGTGTGGGCCTGTCCCCCGCCGAGCTGGTCGAGTCCCTCCGGCCGTTCACCACGAGCAAGGTCAACGCGGCGGGCACGGGCCTCGCGCTCGCCCACCGCCACATCGTGGGCAGCGGCGGCCGCCTCGCGATCGAGACCGCCCCGGGCGGCGGCCTGGTCGTGCGCATCGAGCTGTCCACCGAAGAGCTGCGATAGGAGCCGCCATGATGAGTGCCGAGCACTTCGTGGTCGTCGACGACGAGGACGACCTCCTGCGATCGCTGGTCTCCGCGCTGCGCCGCTCGCGGCCGGCCGCCGAGGTCTGCGACTTCACCGATCCCGTCCAGGCGGCGGACCACCTCGAGCGGGCGCCCCGCATCGACGCGCTCATCACCGACATCCGCATGCCGAAGCTCGACGGGATCGAGCTCCTGATCCGCGCCCGCCGCCGCCGCCCGCGGCTGCCGGCGGTGATCATGACCGCGTTCCCGTCGCCGTCCGTGGTCTCGCAGGTCGCGTCGTTCGGGACCGTCGAGTACCTCGACAAGCCGTTCTCGGTGGCGGCGTTCCTCGGCGCCATCGATCGCGTGATGCTGCCGTCCGCGGGCTTCGCGGGCGCCCTCGCGATCGAGGGGCTGCCGGACCTGATCCAGCTGTGCGCGCTGTCCTCCTCGACGAGCGCGCTCGTGGTCCGCCACGGCGCGCGGCAGGGGGCGATCTGGTTCGAGCGCGGGCTGGTCGTCCACGCCCAGGAGGGCGCCGTCACCGGCGAGCAGGCGTTCTACGAGATCCTGGCGTGGAAGGACGGCGAGTTCGCCGTCGAGCGCGGCGCCACCGCGCCCGCGCGCACCATGAAGCAGAAGGCGACCGAGCTGCTCATCGAGGCATCTCGGCGCCAGGATGAATCCGCCCGAGGAGAAGGCCAGGCTGCTTCCCTCGAGGAGCTCGACGAGTTCGATCTCGAGAGCGCGATCCAAGAGTTCGATGACTTCGCCGAGGCCGTGGAGTCGTCGCAGCCTGAACCCGTGGCCTTCGAGCAACCGACAGTAGTCACTGCAGTCACCGTAAAGGAGAACCCCATGGCCAACATCCAGAGCAACCTCGAACGACTCCGCACCCTCGACGGCTATCTCGGCGCCGCCCTCGTCGACTCCGAGAGCGGCATGACGCTCGGCGTCGACGGCGGCGGCGCCGGCCTCAACCTCGAGATCGCCGCCGCCAGCAACACCGAGGTCGTCCGCGCCAAGCGCAAGGCGATCCGCAACCTCGGGCTCAAGGACGAGATCGATGACATCTTGATCTCGCTGGGCAAGCAGTACCACGTGATCCGCCCGCTGCGCGCCCGCGCCGGCGTCTTCTACTACGTGGTGCTCGATCGGGCGCGGGCCAACCTCGCGATGGCCCGCATGGCGATCGCCGACACCGAGAAGGCGCTCGAGGTGTAGCTCAGCCCGCGCGTAGCGCGGGCGTCAACGGGCTCAGCCCGCGCGTAGCGCGGGCGTATCAATCGACAAAGCGATCGATCGCGAGCCGGCCGGCCGCGTCGATGGTGACGGTGATGGTGCCGTCCGTATCGGTGCGCGCGACGTCGGCGCCCGCGGCGCGCCAGCGCGCGAGGACGTCGGGGTCGGGGAAGCCGAACCGGTTCGCGCGCCCGCACGAGACGACGGCGAGCGTAGGCCGCGCCGCTGCTGCCGCGGCAACGGCAGCGGCGATCAGCGGCGCCGTCGACGAGGTCGCGCTGCCGTGGTGGGCGACCTTGACGATATCGGCGGGCAGAAGGCCGGCCTCGACGAGCAGCGCCTCGCCCTCCTCCTCGAGATCGCCCAGGAGCAGGATCGAGCGGCCGCGGAAGCGGAGCTCGACGACGAGCGAGTTGTCGTTGACCGTGCGCACCGGGTCAGCCGCGGCGGCGATCGAGCCGCCAGCGACGGGCTGGTAGCGCGGGCCCCAGACGACGAGCTCGGCGCCGGCCTGCGCGCGCGCGACGCCGAGCGGCGGGTGCACGACGCGCGTGCCGCGGGCGCGCAGGCCGGCGAGCACGTCCTCGAAGCGGGGGAGCGCGTCGGCGGGGCGCGCCGGGTCCGCGGCCTCGGGCGCGGGCGCAGCCTCGGGCGCGGGCGCGGCCTCGGGCGCGGGCACAGCCCAGACCTCGCCGACCGGGACCCCGAGCGCGGCGAGCCCGAGGTAATGATCCGGGTGCGGGTGCGAGACGATCGCCAGATCGACGCGCGCGTGGCCGTACGCGGCGAGCGCGCGCCGGATCACGCGGCCGGGCGCGGCGCCGGCCGCGGCGTCGCGGGCGCCCGCGTTCCCGCCCGCGTCGACGAGCCACACCGCGCCGTCGGGCAGCTCGACGAGCGCGGCGTCGCCCTGGCCGACGTCGAGGAACGAGACGCGGAGCGCGCCGAGCGGCGGCGGCGACCGGCCGAGCGCCCAGCCGGCGCACAGCGCGGCCCACCCGAGCAGGGCGGCGGCGCGCCGCGGGCGCGTCGCGAGCCAGAGCGACAGCGCGACCAGCGCCGCCATCGTGGGCGCGTCGGCGATCGCGACGTGGCCGACCGGCGCGACCGGCGCGAGCAGGCCGGCGCCAGCGTCGGCCTGCTCGACGAGCCACACCGCGAGCCCGACCGGCGCGTCCCAGCCGAGGAGGAGCCCGCCGAGCGCGAGCGGCAGCGCGAAGAGCTCGAGGAGCGGCGTCAAGACGACGTTGCCGGCGACGCCGAACAGCGCGACCTCGTGGAAGTGGTACGCCGCGACCGGCGCCGTGGTCACCGCGATCCACAGGGCCGCCGCCGCCGCGCGCGCGATCCAGCGCAGGGCGCCACTGCCGTCGGGGCCCTCGGGGCCGCGCGGCGCGAGCGCCAGCGTCGCGGCGGCCGTGAACGAGAGCTGGAGCCCCGGATCGAAGAGATCCGCCGGGCGCAGGCCGAGCAGGACGAGCGCCGCGGCGCCGAGCGCGTCGGCGAGCCGGATCGGGCGATCGAGCGCGGCGGCGGCGAGGACGAGCGCGGCGACGATCAGCGCGCGCAGGGTCGCGAGCTGCGCGCCGGTCACGAGCGTGTACGCGGCCGCGGCCAGGAGCGCGGGCGGCGCCGCCCACCGCGCGGGCCGCGCGCGCCCGCCCCACGGCGACGCCGCGGCGAGCCGGCGCACGAGCCCGAAGACCAGGCCTGCCACGGCGGCGAGGTGCAGCCCGCTCACCGACAGCACGTGGTAGATGCCGGCCGCCCGCCACCGCGCGTCGAGCTCCGGCGGGATGTCGGCGCGGTCGCCGACGGTGATGCCGCGCAGCGCGGCACGCGCGTCCGGATCGCCCCCGGCGCGATCGATCGCGGCGGCGCCGGCCGCCTGCGCGGCCGCGGCCCAGCGCCACGCGCGCGCCGCGGGGCCGGGCTCGCCGGGCAGGCGCTCGATCGCGCCGGCGCGCGCGACCAGCTCGAGCTGCGCGCCGAGCACCCACAGCGCGTCGGCGCGATCCGGCTGCGCCGGCCCGCGCGAGCCGCGCGGCGTGCGCAAGAGACCCGTCACCGCGAGGCGCTCGCCCGGCGCCACCGCCTCCTCGGACCACACCCACACCGCGGCGGCTCCCGCGTCCAGCCGCGCCCCGAAGCCGCGCGGCGTGCGCAGGACCGGCCCGATGATCACGCCGGTGACGCGGTCCTCGATCCGATCGTCGGCGAGCGCGCCCGGCGGCGCCGCCGCGGGCGGTCGGGAGCCGCGCGCTGCCCCGACGGCGAGGACGGCGCACAGCGCGAGCTGCGCGCGCTGCCGCGGGCGCAGCGCCGCCACGGCACAGAGCGCGATCGCGATCGCCCAGCGCGCCGCCTCCGGGATCACGGGATCGAGGCGGTGCGCCGCGGCGATGCCGGCGGCGAGGGCGACCGCGCACGAGAGAGGGCCGTGGGGAAGGCCGTGGGGAAGGCCGCGGGGAAGGGGAAGGGACGACAGGAGCGCCATCCGCCCGCTATCGTCCCGACGCGCCACGGTTGCGTTGATATCGCGTCCGAATGCGATGTCGCCCGGACCGGCTTGCCGCTGGGAGCGGGCCGGGCCTACGATCGCGCCGCCTCATGTCGATGCTCCCACGCGTCTGCGTCGTGCTGGTCTGCCTCGCCGGCGAGGGCCTCGCCGGCAACGTGACCGGCCGCCTCGATCTACCGGCGCCGCCGGAGCGACCGCCCGTCGCCCAGCGCGGCTTCCTCGATCGCACCGAGAACCCGCTCACGCCGGTCCGGCCGGTCAACGTCGGCCCGAACCTCGTCGCGGTGCTCGAGGGCGAGGCCAAGCCGCAGGCGCCGGGCCAGGTGCGGTGGGAGCTCGGCGGTGACGCGTTCGGCAAGCCGCTCCTCGTCGTGCCGATGGGCGCCGAGGTCCTCATCACGAACACGTCCGGCATGCCGCGCACGCTGGTGGCGCTCGAGGATCCGAAGCTGATCGCGCAGGGCGCGATCACCCCGGGCGCGACGAAGTCGTTCCGCGCGGCCGAGCCCAAGCTCTACACGATCACCGACAAGGACGTGCCGCACCTGCGCGGCCGGGTGCTCGTCGTGCCGACGCCGTACTTCGCGATGGTCGAGGTCAGCGGCAGCAAGAACGAGCACGGCACGTTCCAGATCGCCGACGTCGCCGAAGGCAGCTACAAGCTGCGCCTGTTCTACAAGGATGGCTGGATCGATCGCCCCGACGAGCTGGTGACGATCGCCGCCGCCAAGCGCAACGTCGAGGTCCCGGTGAAGGTCCCACCGGGCTTCCCGCTGAGGAAGTGAGGGTCGCGTGTTCTGGTCGAAGATCTGGTTCTTCTTCGTCGCGGTCACAGGCGCGATCGCGCTGACGATCGCGCTCGTCCTGCCGCGCCCGCCGGCGCGCGCGATGGTGACCGAGGAGCACCGCCGGCTCACCGTCGCGTGCGGCGTGATCGGCATCTTGCTCACCGACGACGCGCGCAAGCGCGTCGACCTCACCGGCGCGTTCGCGCGCTCCGAGGACATCATCAAGGCGCTCGACGCCGCCTCGGGCGCCGATCGGCTCGACGAGGGCCGGATGAAGACGGTGCGCTCGACGGCCGAGACCGTCATGAAGGGCATCAAGGGCGATCGCCAGCCCGACTTCGCGGTCCTGATCGAGAAGCGCGGGCGCGTGGTCGCGCGCGTCAGGCTCGACGATCGGCTGTTCGGCGATCTCGCCTCCGGGCGCCCGGTCATCGACGACGCGCTCGCGGGCTACCTGCGCGACGACCTGTGGGAGATCAACGGCACGATGTACTTCGTGTCGGCGTCGCCGGTCGTCAAGGGCGCCGCCGAGTACGTCGGGGCCGTCGTCCTCGGGCACCAGGTCACCAACGAGCTCGCCAAGAAGCTCATCACGTCGCTCTCCGTCGACGTCGCGTTCCTTGTCGGCGAGAACACGACCGCGAGCAGCCGGACGATCGCGCTCGATCAGGTCGCGCTCAAGGGCGGCGTCGGCGCGCTGAGCGGCCAGGACATCTCGCGCGACTGCCAGCAGAACCAGCCGTTCCCGCTGCGCGCGGGCAGCGAGGAGCTGACGGGCCTCGTCTCGCGGCTCCCCGGCGAGGCCGGCGGCAAGCGGGCGTTCTACACCGTGTTCATCCGCCGCCCGGTCGAGCTCGGCTTCCTCTCGACGCTCGGCGCCGTGGCCCAGAACGACCTGTCGTTCGGGAGCTTCCCGTGGATCTTCGTCGGAGGCGGGTTCTTGCTCGTGCTCGGCGTCGGGATCGCCCTGATGCTGCTCGAGTCCGATCGCCCGCTGCGCCGGCTCGCCGCGGAGTCGGTGCGCCTGGCCAAGGGCGACATCGAGAAGCTCGCCGAGGACGCGCACCCGGGCAAGTTCGGCTCGATCGCGCGCAGCGTGAACATCCACCTCGACAAGGTGAGCCGCGAGGCGAAGGCGGCGAAGAAGGACCTAAACCAGGTCCTGGGGCCGGCCCCCGAGGGGAGCCTCGGCACGATCGATCTGCTCGCGGGCGCCCTGCCGGCGGTCCGTCCCGGCGGCCCCGGGCCCGCCGCCCTGCCGCCGCCGTCGGAGTTCCGCTTCGGTGAGTCGGGCGCGCAGCGGGCTCACCCGCGCCCTGCGACGCCGCCGCCGGTCGCCGCGCCGCCGCCGCCGCAGCGCAACACGCCGACGTCCATGCCGGGCGTCACGCCGCCGGCGACGCCGGCCAACGCGCGCGCGGCGACCCCGCCCCGGCCGATGCCCGCCGTCGCGCCGCCGGGGCCCCAATCGCAGGGGATCGCCGTGGAGGAGGCGGAAGGGGATGCCGAGGAGCTCCTCGAGGACGAGGCCGTCGAGGACGCGCCGGCAGAGCGCAACGATCCGTACTTCAAGCAGGTCTTCGATCAGTTCGTCGCGATGAAGAAGAGCTGCAACGAGTCGATCTCCGGGCTCACCTACGACAAGTTTGCCCAGAAGCTGATCCGCAACCGCGACGAGCTCCGCTCGAAGACCGGCTGTCGCGAGGTCCGGTTCACCGTCTACGCGAAGGACGGCAAGGCGGCCCTCAAGGCGACTCCGGTCAAGGAGGAGTAGCGCGCGGCCGCGGGGCAGCGGTGTGTGCCGTTGTGCGCGGCAGGTGATCTCTCCGTCTACGTGGGATCCCGATCGTTTACTTCTGTGAACCGCCGCGCGTCGGAGCCGGTATAACCCGGCACGATGAGATCGATAGCCGCGCTTGCGCTGATCGGGCTGTGGGTCGGTTGTGGTCCCTCCACTCGCGACAACACCGCCACCGACGCCGAGCCGCCGATGTCGGATGCCTGCCAGGGCCTGCGTTGCAAGGTCGCCGACTGCACGAAGCAAGGGCGGCTGGAGACCAGCATCTCGGGGACGGTGTTCGCGCCGAACGGGACCCTGCCCCTGTCCGGCGTCACCGTGTACGTGCCGAACCAGGATCCCGGGTTCTTCACCGATGGCGCGCAGTGCTCGCGCTGCTCGAACATCATCCCTGGCGATCCGATCGCGCAGACGATCTCGGACACCTCGGGCAAGTTCACGCTGACGGGCGTGCCGTCGGGCACGGACATCCCGGTGATCCTCACGATCGGCAAGTGGCGCCGGCAGGTCAAGGTGCCGGTCATCGACGACTGCACCGCCACGCAGCTGCCGTCCACCGAGACGTCGCTGCCGAAGCGCAAGGCCGAGGGCGAGATGCCCAGGATCGCGATCTCGACCGGCAGCTCCGACGCGCTCGAGTGCCTCGCCCGCAAGCTCGGCGTCGCCGACTCCGAGTTCACCAACAGCGCCGGTGACGGCCGCGTGCACCTGTTCGCGAGCAACGGCGCGAACAAGACGGTCACGGGCCTGAACTTCGAGCCGTCGACCACGCTGTGGGGCAGCGTCGACGAGCTCAAGAAGTACGACCTGGTGATGTTCTCGTGCGAAGGGTCCCAGCTCCCCGGCATCAAGCCGCAGAACGCGATGGACGCGCTCAAGGCGTACGCCGACCTCGGCGGCCGCGTGTTCCTGTCGCACTACCACAGCATCTGGATCTCCGGAGAGAACAACAACCCGACGCACGCCCCGCCGGAGTGGCCGACGGTCGCGACGTGCCACGCCGACGTGTTCCCGCCCAATCCCTCCACCGGCATCATCGATCAGGCCAGCAACCCGCGCGGCAAGCAGTTCGCGGACTGGATGGTCAGCGTCATGGCCTCGACCGCGCTCGGTCAGCTCTCGATCCGCGAGCCGCGCCAGACCTGCACGAGCCTCGACTCCACCAAGGCGGAGCGCTGGGTGTACCTCGAGAGCGGCAACCTCATCCAGAACTTCCAGTTCACGACGCCCATCGAGGTGATGAAGGAGGATCGCTGCGGCAAGGTCGTGTTCTCCGACATGCACGTCGCGTCCGGATCGTCGTCGAGCCCGTCGACGCCGTTCCCGAACGGCTGCAGCACCGGGGAGATGACGCCGCAGGAGAAGGCGCTCGCCTTCATGTTCTTCGACATCGCGACCTGCGTCGGACCGATCTTCTGATAGGGGGCCATTCACCCCCCCGCGCGTCGCGTCGCGCGGGAGCCCGGGTACGAGGTTGGGATAGGGCGTCAGCGCGCCTGGAGCGAGGCGGTCGACTCGTACACCTCGGCCGCCACGACGTGCGAGCCGGAGCGCAGCGTGAGCCGGACCGGCGTGCGGTCGGCGTTGGCCGCCAGCCACACGGCGACGGTGACGGGCCCCGCGAGGTGCGG
The DNA here is from genome assembly GCA_035558535.1 of Kofleriaceae bacterium. Taxonomy (GTDB): domain Bacteria; phylum Myxococcota_A; class Polyangia; order Haliangiales; family Haliangiaceae; genus JABFXX01. The sequence goes on along the minus strand of DATMCI010000098.1, from coordinate 34,801 downwards.
CGCGCGCACGGTGCCGTCGACGCGGAGCGCGCGGATGCCGAGGACGTCCTCGCGCACCGGCCGCGCCACGTCGAGCCGGTACAGCTGGCCGCCGCTCCACAGCCAGAGGTAGCCCGGCGCGGGCGCGCGGCCGGCGGACCACGCGCGCAGGACGCCGAGCGCCGAGTGCGCCGTGTGCAGGCGCGTGCCGCCCGGGACGCGCAGCTCCGCGCCGCCGGCCGGCGTGTAGCTCGCGCCGTCGACGGTCGCCTCGCTGCGCTCCGTCGCGCCGCCCTGCGTCAGGAGCTCGCGCACGCCGCGGACGTGGCCGCGCTCGAGCGCCGTCGCGAGCTCGAGGCGCGCGGCGGCGAAGAGGCGCGCGGCGCGGCTCGTGCGGAACGTGGTGCGCGCGAGGCGATCGTCGACGACGAGGTCGGCGCGCCCGATCTGCACGCCCTGGTAGAACACGTTCCACGCCGTCTGCTCGCCGGCGGGGAGCCGCGGCTCCGTGTCGGCGAGCGCGCCGGGCGGCGGCGCGGGGAGCGGCGCTGTGCCGGCGGCGGCGGGCACGCACGCAGCGAGGGCGACGGCGACGGTGGCGAGCGCTCGCATCGTGCCTTCGACGATACGGGCAGCGATGTGCCGGGGGCGAGCGGCGGCACGACTCTGCCAGACTCCGCCGGGCTTCACGCGCTGCCCGGGCCTTGCGCGCCGCCAGCGGCGATCAGCCGCTCGCGCAGCCGCTGCGACTCGGCGAGCGCCTCCGCCGTCGTCGGGCGGCGCGCCGGATCCGGATCGCCCAGCCGCAGGAGGTGCTGCTGCACCTCGTCGACGATCGCGGCCGGCGCCTGCGCCTGCGCGGCGATCTCGGGTGGCAGGAGGAAGTCCTCGGCGCGCCGCGTGCCCGCCATCAGCACCTCGCGCGACCACGGCGTGCGCGCCGTCAGGTTCTCGAACAGGACCACGGCGCTCGCGTAGAGGTCCGAGACCGGCGCGACGTCGCCGCGCCGCTGCTCGGGCGCCATGTACGCGAGCGTGCCGATCGCCTCGGCGCGCCGGCCGACGGCGCCGACGTGGCCCGCGGCGTCGGGCAGGTGCGCCACGCCGAAGTCGCCGAGCATCACCTCGACGCCCGGCAGATCGACGTCGCGGCGGAACATGAGGTTGCCGGGCTTGAGATCGCAGTGGACGATGCCGCGCCGGTGCGCCGCCGCGAGCGCCGACAGGATCTGGCCGTGGCGCTCGATCGCGCGGCGGAGCGGGCGCGGGCCGCGCTCGCGCAGGACGTCGCGCAGCGTGCCGCCGGCCGCGAGCTCCATCACGATGCGGCGCGCGCCCTCGTCGAGATCGAGCACCGCGACGACGTTGGGGTGGCGCAGGGACGCCATGACGCGCGCCTCGTGGAAGAACTTCGTCAGCGCGTCGGCGCGCTCGGCGCCGGCGAGGTGCGGGTGGAGCAGCTTGATCGCCACCTCGCGGTCGAGCTCGGCGTCGCGCGCGAGGTAGACGACGCCTGTTGCGCCGCGCCCGAGCTCGCGGATCAGCCGGTAGCGCGCGCCCGCCTGCACACCGGCGACGTCGCCGGCCGCGATCGTCTCGCCCGCGGCGGGCGCCGCGCGGCCGACCACGCCGCGCAGCCGCTCGACGCGGACGCGCACGTTCGGGTAGTCGACGTCGCGGCCGAGCACCGCCTCGTAGTGGCGCAGCGCGCGCTCGTGATCGCCGCGTCGGCGCGCGTGCTCGGCGAGCAGGTAGTGCGCGCGCAAGGCGTGCGGCTCCTCGTGCACGAGCTGCTCGAGGTGCGGCGCCGCGGCGTCGAGCTCGCCGCGCTGCTCGTAGCGCTCGACGAGCGCCGCGCGCAGCGGCACCGTCGCGGTCACCGGCAGCTCCGGCACGCCGAGCAGCTTCTCGAGCCACTCGATCGCGAGCCGCTCGTGGCCCGACTTCCACACGGAGTCGATCCGGCGCAGCACCTCGGGCCCGCCGGCCTCGTCGCGGCGCTTGCCGTCGCCGAGGTCGCTCACGAGCTGGGCGAGGAACCGCTCGTCCTCGCTGCCCAGGTGCTGCGGCTCCGCGAGCGCCGCCGGGGTCGGCGGCGGCGGATCGGGCTTTCTGCCAAACAGGCGCCTGAGCCAGGACATCTTATACGACCTCCTCGCCGAGGCGGGCTCCGCCCTCCTGGACTCGCTCGTCGGTCATGGCACGACCTCCTCGCCGAGGCGGGCTCCGCCCTCCTGGACTCGCTCGTCGGTCATGAGCCGATGTCGATCTCGTCGCCGTCGGCGAGCAGGCGATCGCCGCGGATCAGCTGGACGCGCACCTCACCGAGGGGCTCGTCGTTGAACGTGACCTCGCCGGCCCGGCCGCGCCCCAGGAGCGGGCGGCCGCGCTGGAACACGATGTCGAGCGGGATGCCGAGCGGCGCGAGCTCGAGCCGCTGCCCGTCCTCGCCCGCGATCAGCGAGATGCCGCGATCGAGCCCGCTCGGGACGCGCAGGAGCAGCACCCGGCCCGTGACCTCGTAGTCGATCTGGCACTCGTCGCCGAGCGCGAACCGGCCGCTGTCGACGAGCGGGACACGGCCGGCGAGCGGCAGCCCGCGCAGCTGCGTGCCGTTGCGCGAGTCGAGGTCGCGCAGCGTGAACACCGGGCGGCCGGCCTCGTCCGCGGTCCGCGCGATCTCGGCGTGCTGGCGCGAGACGCCGCCGGCGCGCAGCGTGAGGTCGCACAGCTGATCGCGGCCGAGGACGATCTTCTGCGCCGCGCACGCGATGATGGGCGGCCGGTTGCGCCGGCGCAGCTCGACCTTGCCGGCGGTGAGGAGCGCCGTGTCGAGCTGATCGAGCAGGCGGCGGTGCTCGCCCGCGACGCGCGCCGCGGCGATCGCGCGCACGAGCTCGGCGCGGGCGTCGTCGCGCCGGCCGACGCGCATCTCCGTCTGGTAGCCGGCGTACGCGTCGGCCTCCTCGTGCGAGCGGGAGGCCGCGTCGTCGTCCTTGGCGAGCGCGGCCTCCATCCGCTCGACGAGCCCGCCAGCGGAGTACGCGTTCGCGGCGCCGAGGTGATCGCCGATCGCCTCGAGCGCCTCGCCCGCGAGCGCGTGATCGTCGCCCTGCACGAGCAGATCGGCCGCCTCGCGGACCCGCGTCCGGTCGCGCTCGGTCGCGATGCCCTCGGCGCGGGCGTTCTCGTAGAGCGCCTTGCCGAGCGCCGCCGCCGCCCGCCGCCGCAGCGTCGGATCCTCGCCGGCCCAGCGCATGGCGTCGCGGAGCGCGCCGATCTCGGCGTGCCGCGTCGGCGCCCGCGCGGCGCGCGCGAGGTGCATCCGCACGGCGCCCTCGTGCTCGCCCGCGAGCCCGTAGCGCTCGGCCGCGAGATCGACGTTGCCGGCCGCCTCGGCCGCCACCGCGGCGCGGTAGTCGGCAGAGAACACCCGGCGGAGGAAGCTCACGGCTCGCAGTATATCGCGCGGATCACGGCGGCAGCGCCTGCCCGAAGCGCGCCGCGTAGTCCTTGCCGAGCCGCTCGAGCGCCGGCTGGTCCTTGGCGCGCGCGTACGCCTTGGCGAGGGTACGCCACGCCTGCCCCAGCTCGGGATCGATCGCGATCGCCCGCTTGAGCTTCTCGATGCCGGTCCGCGTGCCCGCCGCGCTCGTGTCGCGCAGCGCGATCACGGCCGAGAGGTACAGCGCCCACGACGCGTCGGGGGTCGCCGCGAGCGCCCGCGCGCACGCCGCGCGCGCGGCCTCGACCTGGCCCTGGCGGAAGGCCAGGTCGCAGCGCGCGCTGGCGAGCCCGGCCGCGCTCGGCCACCGGCGCTCGGCCGCGGCCAGCGTCCGCTCGGCCTCGGCGTACTTGGCCGCGTACACGAGATCGAGCGCGCCGCGCACCGCCACCACGAGCGCCGGCTCCTGATCCGGCGGCACCTTGCCCTTCGACACGCCGTACCGCGCGCGGAGCTGCGCCACGGCGCGCGCCGCCGGATCGTCGGCGAGCCCCGCCTTGGCGATCGCCTCCTCGGTCCAGGTCAGCGCGTTCATCGCCTGGTAGATCGCGATCACGCGCCGCCACGCGTCGGCCGCGCCCGCCGGCAGGTTGGCGATCTTGGCCTCCGCTTGCAAAAGCTCGGCGCGCGCGCCCGCGAGGTCGCCGGTCTTGACGAGCGCTTCGCCGACCGCGAGGTGCGGCGATGGATCGCCCGGCGCGGCCGCGCTCGCGCGCGCGCACGCGGCCCGCGTCGCCTTGTCGGCGACGCCCGGCGCGCGGAGGAAGATCTCGCAGCGCAGCTGGTGCATCGCGGCGTTGCCCGGGTAAGCGACGAGCAGGTTGTCCAGCTCGATGAGCGCGTCTTTCGTCTGGCCGCGCCGCGCGAGCTCCTGGATCCGCGCGAACTGGTTGTACGCGGCGGTCGGCACGTCGGCGGCGGTCTTGCCGGCGCGCGCCGCGTCCATCACGGCGCGCAGCCGCGCCGTGACCTGGTCGGAGTCGGCGGCGATCCAGCCGCCCCACGGCGACTTCTCGATCGCGTCGAGGAGCTTTTGGGCCACCGTCTGATCGGTGCCCGCGGCGAGCCGAGCGTCGAGCGTGAGCGTCATGAGCTCGCGGTTGCGCTCGGAGAAGCCGGTCATCTTCGGCGAGTAGGTCGGGTGCTTGAGCCACGTCGGATCGGTCTCGGCGATCGCGCCGAGCGTCGTCGCCAGCATGTGGAGCAGGATCGCCGTCTGCTTGTGGCGCCGGTGCGCGGCGAGCACCTCGGCGCGCTCGGACTCCGCGAGATCGGGCAGGATGCTCGCGATCGCCTCGGTCTCCGGCCGCTCGGCCCACGCGCGCACGATGACGTGCCGGCCGAGCGGCTCGGCGCGGCCGAGCTCGGACATCGCCTTGCTCACGGTGTCGCCGGCCGTGACGTAGCCGATCACCCACCCGACGCCCTCGCCGCGATCGGCGTCGGTGAGCGCCAAGAGCGCGACGTCCGGGTCGCTCGGCCGCGCCCACTCCTTGATGGCGTCGATCGAGAGCCGGACGCCGCACAGCGGGGTCAAGAGCTGGCTCGCGTAGTCGATCTGGTCGGTGATCTCCTCGCGCCACCGCGCCTGGGCGCGCACGCCGGCGTCGACGTGGACGCGCACCTTGACGGTGCGCGGCTCGCCATCGCGCGGCCGCTGCGCCTCGAGCGTCGCCGGGAGGTGCTTGCTCATCTGGCTGGCCGAGCGCTCCTGCAGCTGGGGCCCACCGCACGCGGTCAGCGAGACGCCGAGGAGCACGGCCCATCGCAAGGGAGCGCGCATGGCGCGAATGTAGCGTACGATGCGGCGCGTGCTGCTGCTCGACGAGCGGATCCGCGCCGATGGCACCATCGCGCGCAGCTGGGCGGCGCGCGCCGGCGACCGCGTCCGGATCACCGACGATGAGGGCATCGACGGCGTCGACGGCGAGCTCTCGGTCGCCGCGCTCGACCGCGTGATGTGCCGCTACGGCCGCCCGCTCGATCCGGCGATCCCCTTGCCGAGCGGTGCTCCTGACGGCGACGGCGGCGACGGCACCACGTCCGTGCTGGACCTCCCCGGCGGCTACCGGCTGCGCCGGCTGCGCTACCACGCGCCCGTCGACGCGACTGGCCGCGACTACCTGGTCTGGGAGCGGGCGGCGCTGCCTGGCGAGCCGCTCGCGGTGATCGCCACGATGGCGACCGCCGCGCTGCGCTACCTCGTGGCCCGGCTCGCCGGGGAGCGCCCTCAGGAATCTGAGGGGTGAGCCCCGCCCGCGCACACTTTCGGCTGCGGGGGCCGGCGCTTGGGTCACGCAGGTCGCGCACTTGAGCGTGGCATGAGGGCTGCTAACACTAGGGCCATGCTGCGGTGGTGGCTGGTGCTCGTCCTGGCGGTGGCTTCGGCCACCGTGCGGGCGCAGCCTGCCCAGGCGCAGCCCGCCGAGGGGCAGGGCGCGGATGCGCGGCTCGCGGTGGCCACGCAGCGCGCGCAGGAGGCGGTGACCGCGGCGCAGCGCGAGCAGAGCCGGCTCGCGGCGCAGCGCCAGTCGCTCCGCGCGCGGCTCAACGAGGAGCTCGTCGCGATCGATCGCCTGAAGCGCGGCCCGCGCGGCTGGCGGACGAAGGCGCAGCTCGAGGAGCGGCTGTCCGAGGCCAACGAGACGCAGAAGCAGCTCGAGGTGGCCGACGCCCGGCTCGAGGACGCGCAGCGCCGGACGGTCACCGCGCGCGGGGCGCTCGCCGCCGCCGTCGACGCCGAGCTGCGCGCTGGCGCCACCGGCCCGCGCGCGAGCTGGCTGCGCGCGCTGCGCGCCGAGGTGGCCCCGCGGTCCGCGGCGCGCCGCATCGTTCTGCCCGACACGCGGATCGATCCGCGGCTCGATCCCGAGGAGCTCGACGAGCAGGTCGCCGCGATCCGCCAGGTGGAGGACGAGCTCGAGCGCCAGATGAAGGGCCTCGAGACGCGGGCCAAGGAGCTGCAGGAGGCCCACGACTTGCGCCAGCAGCACGCGCGCACCCTCGAGCTCGATCGGCGCGACGACAGCTCGCCGCGCCGCACCGCGCAGTCGACCGGCGGCACCCGCGGGTTCACCAACGACGCCGCGGCGCCCCCGAGCGGCGGGCCGCCCGAGTCCGGCGGTGGCGCGATGTTCGAGAGCGACGCGGCCACCGTGCTGCCCGAGGTCGTCGATCCGACGGTGCTCGACGGCCTGCGCAACGCGCAGCGCTCGAGCGATCTGAGCAAGCGCGCGGCCGCGGTCCGCTCGACGCGCGACGCGGTCGAGGGCCGGCTCAAGGAGCTGCGCGCCAAGCGCGCCGCCATCTCGGGCCTCGCGAAGCAGCGGCGGCAGCAGTAGGACTCGCTCGTCGGCCTAGCGGCTGTAGACGGCGCCGACCGAGAGCAGGAACCGCCGGTACTCGGCGTCGAGCTCGCTGCCGAGGTTGCGGTAGATCGCGACGCGGCTCTCGATCGCCCACGCCGCGCCGATCTTCCGCGCGATCCGCGCCTGCAGCGAGCTGTGGTTCTCGTCCTCGAGCGTCGCCGTGAACGTCTGCGTGTTGATGACGAGGCCGACCGGCAGGCCGTCCGGGTAGCTGTCGAGCTGGAGCGTCGCGAGCGCGGTGCCGTAGAGCCGCCACGGCAGGTTCCGCGTCGCCGAGAGCGAGACGCGGTGGCGCACGAGCGACTGCCCGTAGCTGTTCGAGTCGACGACCGTGAGCTGGTAGCCGGCCGCCGCGACGAACCGGCCGGTCCACGTCAGCTCGAGCTCGCCGCGCTGGAACCGATCGCGGCGGCGGAGCGACGTCGGGGTGTAGCAGCTCTCCTTCATCGACGGCGGGACGTTGTCGGCGCACTTGCTCGCGTTCGCGAAGCTGTCGCGGTCGAACGTGCGCGCCTCGAGCTCGAGCAGCGCCGACAGCTCGAGGCTGCGCGCCCCCTCGTCGCGCTCCCACAGGGTCAGCTCGAGCCGGACGCTCGCCGTCGGCCCGCGCCAGTCGTAGAGGTGCTCCGGCTTGTACACGAAGTCGCGGCCGCCGACCGCCACCGTCAGCGAGCGAGCGTCGCCGCCGCGCAGCGCGAGGATCGCGTCGCCGCCGAGCGTGCGGAACGTGCGCGCGCCGACCCCGTCGGTGGTCGGCTCCGCGTCGATGCCCGTGAGGCCCAGGCCGACGGAGACGTCGCGCTGGCCCACCGGGCGGATCCAGCGCGCGTCGCCCGACAGGAGCACCATGTTCTCCGGCGACAGGGCCTCCTTGCCGGACAGGACCGTCTGCGACTGCGCGCCCGCCGCGACCGCGTAGGCGCCGCGCAGGAGGCGGCCGGTGTGGGTCAGCTTCGCGCCCAGGCGCGCCACCGGGGCCGCGATCGGCGCGTCTGCCTGCGCCGGTCCCGTCTCGGAGCGCCGGACGTTCGAGTCCAGCTCGGCGCCGCCCTCGGCGGTGACGGCGATCTTCGGGGCCGGATCCGCGCCGGCGATCCCCGCGCCGATCCCCGCGCAAGCCGCGAGCACGAGGCCGCCCAGGCGCGCGCGACGCATGGACGCAGCCTATCGCAGGCGACCCGTGGTAACCACGCCTCATGCGCGTCGCGGCGTCCGTCGTCTGTCTGCTCCTGTGCTCGGCCCTCGCCTCGGGGTGCAAGGGCGACCGTGACAAGTGCGCGAGCGCGGCGCAGCGCTTCGCCGAGCTCGTCTACTGGGAGCGCGCGAACGCCGAGATCGCGAAGCTGCCGGCGGAGCAGCGCGACGCCGAGCGCAAGCGCCGGCTCGTCGAGTTCAGCCGCGAGCTCGACGCGCAGCTCGAGTTCCGGATCAGCCAGTGCGTGGCCGCCGGGAACGACGACCAGGCCGATTGCATCATCAAGGCGAAGACCGCGGCCGAGGCGCTGGACTGCGCCGACGTCGCCAAGAGCAATTAGCCCGCCGGAAGCGCCCGCGGCTCGCCGAAAGCGCCCGCGGCCCGCCGAAAATGACAACGGCGACCCGCGCGGGCCGCCGTCTCTGCGGGCAGGTGCGCGTGGACTAGAAGTCCATGCCGCCCATGCCGCCCATACCGCCGCCGCCGTGGCCGCCGCCGGCCGGCGCGGGCGCCTCCTTCTTCGGACGCTCGGCGATCATCGCCTCGGTCGTCAGGAGGAGCGCCGCGACGGACGCCGCGTTCTGGAGCGCGGTGCGGACGACCTTCGTCGGGTCGATGACGCCCGCCTTCACGAGGTCACCGTACTCGAGGGTCTGCGCGTTGAAGCCGAACGAGCCCTGGCCGTCCTTGACCTTGCTGACGACGATCGAGCCGTCGACGCCGGCGTTGAGCGCGATCTGGCGCAGCGGCTCCTCGATCGCGCGGCGCACGATCGAGACGCCGAACGCCTGCTCCTCGGAGAGCTTCAGCTTCTCGAGGGCGCCCTGCGCGCGGATCAGCGCGACGCCGCCGCCCGGGACCACGCCCTCCTCGACGGCCGCGCGCGTGGCGTGCAGCGCGTCCTCGACGCGGGCCTTCTTCTCCTTCATCTCGACCTCGGTGGCCGCGCCGACCTTGATGACGGCGACGCCGCCGACCAGCTTCGCGAGCCGCTCCTGGAGCTTCTCGCGGTCGTAGTCGGAGGTGGTCTCCTCGATCTGGTTCCGGATCTGCTTCACGCGCGCGTCGATGTCCGGCTTCTTGCCCGAGCCGTCGACGATCGTCGTGTTGTCCTTGTCGATCGTGACGCGCTTGGCATGGCCGAGGTCGTTCAGCGTGAGGTTCTCGAGCTTGAGGCCGAGGTCCTCGGTGACCGCCTCGCCGCCGGTGAGCGTCGCGACGTCCTTCAGCATCTCCTTGCGGCGGTCGCCGAAGCCCGGCGCCTTGACGGCGCACACCTGCAGCGTGCCGCGGAGCTTGTTGACGACGAGCGTGGCGAGCGCCTCGCCATCGACGTCCTCGGCGATGATGAGGAGCGGCTTGCCCTGCTTGGCCACCTGCTCGAGGACCGGCAGGAGCTCCTTCATGCTCGAGATCTTCTTCTCGTGCGTGAGGATGTACGGGTCGTTCAGGACGACCTCCATCCGCTCGGTGTCGGTGACGAAGTACGGCGAGAGGTAGCCGCGGTCGAACTGCATGCCCTCGACGACGTCGAGCTCGGAGTGCAAGGTCTTGGCCTCCTCGACCGTGATCACGCCCTCCTTGCCGACCTTCTTCATCGCCTCGGCGATCATCTCGCCGATCTCGGTGTCGCCGTTCGCGCTGATCGTGCCGACCTGCGCGATGTCTTCCTTGCCCTTCGTCGGGGTGGAGAGCGACTTCAGCGACTCGATGATGGCGCCCACGGCCTGATCGATGCCGCGCTTGAGCTCCATCGGGTTGTGGCCGGCCGCGACGAGCTTGGAGCCCTCGCGGTAGATCGACTGCGCGAGCACGGTCGCGGTGGTGGTGCCGTCGCCGGCGTTGTCGGAGGTCTTCGACGCGACCTCCTTCACCATCTGCGCGCCCATGTTCTCGAACTTGTTCTCGAGCTCGATCTCCTTGGCGACGGTGACGCCGTCCTTGGTGACCGTCGGGGAGCCCCACGACTTCTCGATGACCACGTTGCGGCCGCGCGGGCCGAGCGTGACCTTGACGGCATTGGCCAGCGTGTCCACGCCAGCGAGCAGCTTGCTCCGAGCCTTCTCGTCGAACCTGATGTCCTTGGCAGCCATTGGCGCTCTCCTTTACTTCTCGATGACGCCGAGGACCTCGTCCTCGCGCAGAATGATGTGATCCACGCCGTCCACCTTGATCTCGGTGCCGGCGTACTTGCCGAAGAGGATCCGGTCGCCCGCCTTCACGTCGAGCTGAACCAAGGTCCCGTCCTCGAGCCGCTTACCCGAGCCGACCGCCACGACGTTGCCCTCCAGCGGGCGCTCCTTCGCGGAGTCGGGAATGATGATGCCGCCTTTGGTCTTCTCGACCTCCTCGACGCGGCGGACCAGAAGGCGATCCTGAAGCGGGCGAACGTTCATGTGAGCGACCTCTCCTTGATGTTCTCGATAGCAGGCCGAAATTTGTTAGCACTCACCTCGACCGACTGCTAACGGCCGCCTTCGTAAGGCGTACGCCTCGCGCCCGCAAGGCCCCAGGCGTCGGATTTTACTGCCCAACGCTGAGCGCGAGCGCCACACCCCCCTGGCTGCCAGTAGCCACCTCTGAAGCCCGTTCCGGAGCCACTTCCAAGAGCTGGGATCCATAGCGTTCTTGCATGGCCCGCGGTCTCGCTGAAGATCGGATCATGGACCTTACGTTGGCTGCCTCCGTGGATGAGTTCTTTCACGAGGTCGTGACCGACGCGCTCCAAGCAGTCGATCTCGATGCCTCCGAGCCCGCGAGCTGGTACCTGGTCGGGCTCCTGGGCGAGTTCACCAGGGCCCGGCTCACGGACGAGCCGCTCGGCATGAAGCTCGCGCAGCCCGGCGACGACCCGTCCGAGCGGGTCAAGAACCTCAAGCAGGTCGGCGACACGTCGCTCTACGTGGCCGGGTTCTTCGCCGAGTCGCTGACGCGCTCGCTCGTGGACGTCGACTATTACGTCGGCATCGGCCAGAGCGCGTACTCGCAGCTCGCGCGCTCGCTCGGCGCGCCGCGCGCGTCGCGCGCTGGCGGGGCCTCGCCGATCCTCGAGGTCTACGAGGAGCTCGCCGCGAAGTTCCCGCGGTTCGTCGACGTGCTCGCCGCGGTGCGCAAGCGCGTGGCGGTCCTCCAGCTCGGGCAGGCGCCCGACGTCGGCCGGCTCTACGAGATCTGGCTGCGCACCCGCGACGAGTGGGTCGAGCAGAAGCTCAAGGAGGCCGGGCTGCTCGTCGATCCCGGCACGAAGGTGATCCAGTGACGGGCGGCGGAGGCCCGCCGCTCGCCCGCATGCAGCGCGGCCTCGAGGCGCTCTACCGCCTCGAGGCCGGCGTCGAGATCGGCGACTTCGTCGTCGGCGAGGCCGTCCGCGATCGGCTCGAGCCGCGGCGCCGGCCGCGCGAGCAGCTGTTCGCGCTGCCCGTCTCCGGCGAGGAGACGCAGCTCGCGCTGTTCGTCGATCCGGCGGCGCTCGCGAACCTCGAGGCCCGCGATCCGTCGCACCGCCTCGACGACACGAACCTCGGCGACTTTTTGCTCGCGCTCGAGGGCGTCTCGCACTTCGTCTACGTCTGCTGCTGCGCGCGCACCGGCCGGCCCGTCTCTCAGCTCGAGCTCGAGCTCCAGGCCGAGGTCGACAAGTACGTCGCCTGCCTGCTCACGCGCTCGCCGGAGCCCGCCGTCTCGGCGTCGCTGCGCCGGCGGCTGTTCGGCGACGTCGAGTACGAGCCCGATCTCGATCACGACGAGCACGCGCGCTACCGCGCCGCGAACGACAACGCGCACCGCTACGCGGCGTGGCTCGAGGCCACGTTCGTCGCGCCGCGCCGCATCCCCGAGATGCTCGCCGAGCTGCGCCGGTTCTACCGCGAGGGCCTGGCGAGCAAGCTCGCGACGATCGCGCGCGCGGCGTAAGCCCCGCTGCGCCAGCGGCGCGCCCGCTACTTCATGGCGCCGGCGAGCCAGCGCGCGAGGCCGGGGCTCCCTACGGCGCCGCGAGCACGATCGTCACCTGCGCGCCCCGCTTGAGCCCCAGCACGAGCTTCGTCCCTGGCGGCGCGCGCATCAGCATCCACGCGTTCGACGCGTTCGCGCCCGTGACGTCGACCCCGTCGACCGACACGAGGAGGTCGCCGACCTTGAGCTCCGTCTTCGCCGCCGGGCCCGCCGGATCGATGTAGCTGACCTTGAATTCGCGCTGATCCGGCGGCGTGTCTGGCGGCTGCTGCGCGAAGTTCACGCCCAGCTCGCCGGCCGGCTCGTTGCGCTTGATGCGGCGCTTGATGACCGTGATGTCGCCGACGTCCGGGTGCTGCGCGTCGACGGTGCGCACCGTCTGGAGGAAGCCGTAGTCGCTGTTTGCGAAGTCCTTCGGGAAGCCGCGCAGGACGATCGCGCCGGCCGGCGCGCGCTTGATCTTGAACCGGCCGCTCTCGTCGGTGACGTGCTCCTGATCCGCGCCGGTTCCGGGCCGCATGATCATCGCGCCGGCGCCGCCCTTCGCGAGCTGTGCCGACATGGTCAGCCCGGGGGCCGGCTTGCCCGTGCCGTGCTCGACGACGCGGCCCGTCACGTCGATGAGCCCCTCGAGCTCCACGTCGACGCCCGTCTTCGCCTCGCCCTCGGCGAGGTCGACCTCCACCTGCTTCTGCCCGCCCTCGGCCTCCACCTGGATCAGGAAGTGGCCCTTCGGCAGATCGCGCACGGCGTAGCGCCCCGCCGTCCGGTAGAGCTGCTCGCGCCGGGTGAACGCCGTCTTCGGCTCGCGCACCGTCACGGTGAGCTCCTCCGGCGGCCCCTGGCCGGCGCGCCGCACGGTGCCCTCGATCGATCCCGTCGTCGTGATCTGGAGCCGGGCCGTCTCGCCGACCGCGACGTGCTCGGCCACCGCCTCGCCGCCGCCCTTGCGGTAGGCGCGCAGCGTGTACTTGCCTGGCGTGAGCTTGCCGACCGTGAACGCGCCATCGACGCCCGTCAGCGCCGGCTTCTCGTCCCAGGACCAGCGGGTGCTCGCGACGCTCGATGCCCGCGCGCCCGCGGCGTCGGACTCGCGGGCGGCGGAGACGAATGCGTCGCCCACGGGCCTGCCCGCCGCGTCGACGACCGTGCCCCGGATCGCGCCCGCCGGCGCCTCGATCACGAGCCGCACCACCGACGTCTGGCCCGCGCGCACCGTGACGCGCTCGCCCTGCCTGGTGTCGTCGGTCGTGCCCGGCCTGCGGAGCGGATCGAAGAGGCTCCGCTGCGCGACCACGCGGTAGTCGCCCGGCCGGACGCCCTCGATCACGAACGCGCCGGCCGGGTCGGACTTCGGCAGGCCGCCCGGGTTCCAGGTGAACTGGCCGCTCGCCGCGCGCGCGGACGCCTCGACGGCGGCGACCGGCCTGCCCTCGGCGTCGACGATCGTGCCGCGGATCGTGCCGCCGTCCTCGAGGACGAGGTCGCGCTCGACGGTGGCGCCCGCGGCGATGTCGACCTTGAAGCTGCCCTCCGGCGTGACGCCGCGCGGGGAGTCGACCTCGAGCTCGTACGAGCCCGGCCGGAGGCCCACGATCTCGTAGCGGCCCTCCGCCTCCGAGGTGTCGCTGTCGAAGCTGCGCTTCTCGCGGCTCGCGCCACCGACCTTGCGAGCCGACACCCACGCGCCGTCGACCGGCTCGCCGGACTTCGTGAGCACCCGCCCGCGCACGGTCGCGCCTGGCTCGACCTCCCAGACCAGGCCCGTCACGTCCTTGCCGGCGACCGCGACCGGCTCGTACCGCTCGCGCTCGCGGTAGCCGTCGCACCGGACCGTCACGTCGTATGTCCCCGGCCGCACGCCGTTGGCCCACACCATGCCGTCCTCGCCCCGGCGGGTGGTGACGGCGCGGCCGGGCTTCGCCGGATCGCTCAGCGAGGCGCTGCCGTCCTCGCAGGCCGCCTGCGTCGTCGCGATGACGATCTTGCCCTCGACGCGCGCCGCGGGGAACAGCTTCACGGTGACGCCGTCGACGTGCTGGCCGAGCCCGACCAGCGTGGAGCCCTCGGTGCGGCCGTAGCCGCGCTCCGAGCGCGCGATCACCACGTGGCGGCCCGGCGCCACGCGGGAGATCCGGAACCGGCCCTGCTCGTCGGTCTGCGCGCCGTCCTGCTCGTCGTCCCACAGCCAGTCATTCGTCGTCGACAGGCTCACGCGGGCGCCCGCCACCGGCGCGCTCGTCTCGGCGTCGACGACCGTCCCGGCGAGCGACGACTCCGGCGTGAGCAAGAGCTCGAACGTCCCCGGCGCGCGGCCCCACTCCTCCGCCTCGGTGTAGCCCTCCGCGGAGGCCGAGATCGAGACGATGCCCGGCTCGACCCACAGCGAGAACTTGCCCTGCTCGTCGGCCTCGCCGTGGACCGCCGCGCGGGCGCGCCGGCCAAAGCTCGCGCTCGCCCAGACCTTCGCGCCCGCGATCGGCCCGCCCGTCAGATCCGCCACCGTGCCAGTGATCTCGACGCCGCCCTTGCGCAGCGTGATGTCGATGCCCGTCCGGTGCTCGCCCGCCGCGAGCGGGAACGCCGCCTTGCGGCGATCGCCGCCGGGGTGGTGGGCGCCGGGGCGGAACGGCTTCGCCGAGGCGCTGGCCGTGTAGCGCGCGGGGAGCAGGTTCGGGATGCGGTAGCGGCCCTGCTCGTCGGCCGTGACGCAGCTCGGATCGCGCAGGAGCTCGTCGGGGAGCTCGCTCGACACGCCGCCGGCGCACACCCGCGCCTTCGGGACTGGCGCCTTCGCCTCGTCGGTGACCGTGCCCGCGATCGAGCCGCGCACGAGCTTCGCCGGATCCACGCGCGGCTTGCGGTTGGCCGTGGCGGAGCTGCCGGCGCTGCCGCCGCCTGCGCGCTCGGCCGCGGTGCCCGGGGCGCCGCCGCCCGGGGCGCCGCCCGCGCAGCGCCGATACGCGATCCCGCCCGCGATGAGGAGAGCGACCAGCCCGACGACCCCCGCGACACGTCTCTTCATGCCGCGGATGGTACGCTAGGACGCCGCGGCCGGAGGCGGCTAACCGAGGACGCGGTTGTCGATCAGGCGCGTCTTGCCGACGAACACCGCCATCGCGAGCACGGCGCGGCAGCCCGGCTCGAGGGCGGAGAGCTCCGTCAGCTCGTCGGCGTCGCGCAGCTCGACGTAGTCGATGCGCGCGAGCGGCTCGGCCTCGATCGGCGCGCGCGCCGCGGCGACCAGCGCGGCCGCGTCCCGCGCGCCCGCGGCGAGCGCGGCCTGCGCCGCGGCGAGGCCCGCGGAGAGCGCCAGCGCGGCGCGCCGCTCGTCGGGCCCCAGGTACGCGTTGCGCGAGCTCATCGCGAGGCCGTCCGGTTCCCGGACGATCGGGACGGAGGCGATCTCGATCCCGAAGTCGAGGTCGCGCGCCATGCGCCGGAGGATCGCGAGCTGCTGGTAGTCCTTCTCGCCGAACACCGCCACGTGCGGCAGCGTGGCGTGGAACAGCTTCGCCACCACCGTGGCCACGCCGGCGAAGTGGCCCGGCCGGCTCGCGCCGCACAAGGGGCGCGACAGCTCGCGCACCTCGACGAACGTCTGGCTGCCCGGCGGGTACATCGCCGCCGCGTCGGGGCAGAACGCCAGATCGATGCCCGCGCCGCGCGCCTTCGCGAGATCGCCCGCCTCGTCGCGCGGGTAGCGCGACAGGTCCTCGGTCGGCCCGAACTGCGTCGGGTTGACGAAGATCGTGAGGATCACGACGTCGGCGCGGCTGCGCGCGGCGCGAAGGAGGGCGAGGTGGCCCTCGTGCAGCGCGCCCATCGTGGGGACGACGGCGATCCGCCGGCCGTCGCGGCGCAGGTCCTCGGCGCGCGCGCGCATCGCCGTCGGCGTGCGGTAGATCTCGAAGGGGATGTCCACGCGCGGATGCTACCCCGCGGCGGTCGCAGCGGCAGCGCCTGGTAGCCCGCAGCAGCCGCCGGTAGCCGCCGGTAGCCGCGGCAGCGCGCGCTCGTTCAGCAGCTCAATGCGTCCGCGCACTCCGCGATCTTGTCCTTGAGCTGCCACAGCGCGCCTGCGTCGCTGCCCAGGTCGTCGCAGCTCAGGTCGTCGATGCTCCGCAGGCAGCGCGTCGCCGCGGCGCAGCTCGGCGTGGTCGCCGGGACCCGCGAGTAGAGATCGCACAAGGACTTTGTCCGCGCGTCCGCCCCGCTGCACGACGAGAGCCGCGTGCACGCGTGCTTGATGATCGAGTACAGCATGTTCGGGCGCGGCGGGCTGATCCCGAGTCCGCCCGCGCCGCCGCCGAGTCCGCCGCGGCGCGAGAACGGATCGCGCGTGACCGTGTCGTCCACGTCTGGATCGTCGATGTCCGGATCGTCCGGCGGCGGCGTCGCCTGCGCGGACGGCGGCGTCTTGGGGTCCGCGCCGCTGCCCCGGCTCCACGGATCGGGGTCCGTGCTCTTGCTCGGCGGCTGGCGCGGCGTGGTCGGCGCCGGGTTCGTGTCCATGCGATCGGGCGCCGGCAGGAGCGAGCGGTTCATGCCCTCGTCGCGGGGGTCGGCGCCGCCCGGCGGGAACAGCATCAGGACGACGGCCGTGACGATCGCGACCGCCGCGAGGATGATGACGATCACCGGCCAGCTCTTCCACGCCGCGCGCGGCGCGGGCGCGGCGTAGCGGCCCGTCGGGCGCGGCGGCAGGATCGGCACCGCCTCGACCGGGCCGGCGCCTGCTCCCTGGTGGAGCCCCAGCGGGGCGGCCGCGGCGAACTGCTGGACGAGGCTTGGTTGCGACGGCTGCGGCTGCGGCTGCGGCTGCGCCTCTGCCGGGTGGTAGCCGTTGGTCGCTGGTGCCGGAGTATGCCCGTTGCTGTTCGCTGCGCTGTTGCCGCTTCCGGTGACCTGCGGCACGGGGAGCGACTGGCCCAGCGCGGGCAGCGTGGCGCCGGCCGCCGGGCGCGCCCCGCGGAGCGTGCGCAGGTCTTCCTTGCAGTGCTTGCAGCGACCCGCGATCGGATGGATCAGGCCGCCGCAGAGCGGACAGGGGACACGCGCATCCGCAGGACCAGGTCGAGTCGCCGCAGCCATGTTTCCTGATGCTGCCAGGGAAATGCGGGGATGCAAAGGGTTCTACGCGGAGCCGCGCTCGGGGTGCGTAACACGCGATGCGTTGCCAACGTCGTCGGCGAGCCTCAGAGTGCGCGCATGCCAACTCCCGTGCCGCCTCGGCTCTCCGAGCACGAGGTGCGCGTCCCCGGCCTCGATCCGCGCCACGACGGCGTGCGGATCGCGCAGCTCTCCGACGTCCACGTCGGCGACAAGACGCCCGCTTCGCACGTGCGCGCGGCCGTCGCCGCTGCGAACCGCGCCGAGCCCGATCTGATCGTCCTGACCGGCGACTACGTGTGCTGGAAGCGCAGCGATGCGCCGCTCGTCGGCGAGCAGCTCAGCGGGCTGCGCGCGCCGCGCGTGCTCGCGGTCCTCGGCAACCACGACTACTTCACCTGGGGCGCGGGCGTGCGGACCGCGCTCGAGCGCAACGGCTACGAGGTGCTGCGCAACCAGACGACGATCGCGGACGTGCGCGGCGCGCCGCTCGCCGTCGTCGGCGTCGACGATCCCGTCACGCGCCACGACGACCTCGACGCCGCGTTCGCCGGCGCGCCGCCCGACGTGCCCCGCGTCGTCCTGTGCCACGGCCCCGATCGCGCGCCCGCGATCGCGCAGCGCGGCGTCGCGCTCGTGCTCTCGGGCCACACGCACGGCGGGCAGATCTACCTCCGCGGCATCACCGATCGCCTGATGAAGCGGATCGGCCTTCACTACCGCCGCGGCATGTACCCGCTCGGCAGCGACGCGCAGCTCTACGTCACGCCCGGCGTCGGCTTTTCGGGCGTCACGCGCCGGGTCGGCGAGGGCACCGACGCCGAAGTGGCCGTGCTCACGCTCCGCGCCGCGTGACCGCAGCTTTTCGCCGCGGCGAAGCGAGGACCACGCGCCGCGAGGTGATGGCCCGCATGTCCGCCCGGCCACGCCGTCTGATAGCGTCTCGCGTATGCAGAGAGGCTCACTTGTATTTGCGAAGGCGCTCGCCACGCTCGCGGTGCCCGCAGGGCTCGGGCTCGCGCTCGGGCTCGGCGCGTGCGGCGGCGGCGACGATGGGCCCGGCGACGGCCCGTTCACGATCGACATCGACAACGCTTCGTGCGGTGATCGCATCAACTTCGCCGGTGAGTTCGTCGACTGGGACAACGACACCAGGTTCTGTGGCATCAACGACGCGCTGTTCCAGGTCCAGGGTGACGGCCCGCAGGACAACACCGCGCCGAACGGCCGCTTCGAGAGCATCTGCATCACGGACCAGCCGACGGTGATCCTCGACGTGACGCCGCCTACCGGCAACTCGGTGTGCACCGTCCCGCCGTCCTCGTATCCGTTGGCCGGCATCGCCGTCGCGAACCGCGACGTGATCCGCGCCGGCGCCTTCTTCAGCGTGCGGAGCTTCACCACGGCGCGGCGCGACAGCTTCTTCGCGCAGGCCGGCTTCTCGTTCGCGCCCGCGCTCGCGCAGGTCTTCGTGCACGTCCACGGCACGCCGCGCGCCGTCTCGATCGGCGCCGCGCACGCGCCCGCGCAGGCCATCTCCGGCACCACCTGGGCGCCCGGCGACACCGGCCACGAGGTCTACTTCCCGAACGTCGACGCCGCCACCGGCTCGACGACGCTCTCGGTCGCCGGCGGCGCGATCGGCACCGGCACGATCCCGCTCGCCTCTGGCAAGTTCACGTACGTCACCGTCTACGCGCGCTAGCTCGCCGCGGGCCGCGAGCCGCGCTCGGTCTCGTAGATGCGGAGGGCGAGCTGGCCGGCGGGCGAGGCGCGCCAGGCCTCGATCGAGGCACGCGGCTCGTCGGGGAACTCGGAGAGCTTCGGCAGGGAGGCGCCGTAGGCGGGCGGCAGGACGACGGGGGCGGCGAGCGCCGCGAACGTCAGGTCGGCGACGGTGAAGCGGTTGCCGACGAGGAAGCGGCGGCCGTCGGCGACGAGCGCGGAGACGCGCGCGAACGTGTCGTCGATCTTCTGGCGCGAACGCGCGGCGCCGGCCGCGTCGATCTTGAGGGCGCGCGTCAGCATGAGAGTGGCGAGCGGGCGCGTGGCCGTAAAGGCGACGGTCTCCCAGCGCGGGACGCCGCGGAGGAGCGAGGCGAGCAGGTCTTTGCGCGGCAGGAGCTGGAAGTAGGCCCAGCGGCGCGTCGCGGGGCCGAGCTGCCGATCGAAGTCGTCCTCGAGCTCGAGGGCGGCTGAGCGATCCACCGGATCGGGCGGCAAGAGCATGCCGGGGGCGTGCGCGTCGGCCCACGCGACGATCTCGGTGGAGTCGGCGATCGAGGTGCCGTCGGCGACGAGGACGGGGACCGTGCGGCCGCCGCCGGCGAGCCGCGCGGGCAGGAAGTGGAAGAGCGGGAGGTGGCCCTCCTCGGTGTAAGCGACGCCGGCGCGATCGAGCGCCCAGCGCGCCTTCTCGCAGAAGTGCGAGAACGGGATCGTGACGAGCCGCGCGGTCATGGATAGCCCGCGTTGTAGCAGCGGCCGGGGGGCGCGTGGCGCTCAGCGCCGCGCCATCGCGCTGCGCATGATGTCGGTGAAGCCGCCCTGGCCCTCGGAGAGCATCTCGTCGAGCTCGCGGCCGACGGCGCGCACCTTCTTGCTCGTCTTGCGCGCGGGGAACGTGAGGAGCGCCGCCGTCCAGATCGTGACGAGGAGCGAGAGGCGGAGGCCGGCCATGCCGAGCCAGCCGCCGGCGCCAAAGCCGAGGACGCCGAAGCGGAGCAGCGTGCCGAGCGGCTCGCCGACGTCGGCGAAGATGCGGCGCGCCGGCGGCCCGGAGCGCACGCGCTCGAGGGCGACCTGCGGCCGATCGCGATCCTCCGGCGGCGCGCCTTTGTTGCCCTGGGTACCGCCCTTGTCGCCCTGGGCGAGCAGCTTCACCACGTCGCGCGCGCGCTGCGGCCGCTTGTCCGGATCGGGATCGGTCATCGCCGCGAGCGCGCGGCGGAAGCCCGGATCGAGCGCCGGCAGGTGGCGATCCAGGTCCATGCGCAGCCCCTTGCGCGGCACGTCCTCGGGCTCGATGCCGCCCGCGAGCGCGACGATCGTCGCGCCGAGCGCGTAGATGTCCGTGGCGGGCACGGCCTGGCCGTGCAGCTGCTCCGGCGCCATGTAGCCGAACGTGCCGACGACCGTGGAGCCGCCCTTCTCGCGCGCGGCGTCGAGCACGCCGCCGAAGTCGACGAGCGCGAGCTTGCCGTCCGGCGCCCGGACGATGTTCGACGGCTTCAAGTCGCGGTGCACGACCGGCGGCGTGCGCGTGTGCAGGTAGTCGATGATCTCGAGGCAGCGGACCAGGACGTCGCGCAGCTCGAGCTGCGACAGCCGGCGGCGCTGCGACAGCTCGCGCAGGTTCTCGCCGGGCGCGCGCTGCATGACGAGGTTGAACGTGCCGGGCGGCTCCTCGATCGTCGCCAGGTGGCGCGGCACGCCGGGGTGGCGGAGCTGGGACAGGACCTTCGCCTCGCGCTCGAACAGCTCGAACGACTTCCAGGTGCCGCGCGGCGTCATCCGCTTGACGATCACCTCGCGCGGCTCGCTGCTCTTGGCCTTGTCGTCGCGCGCCAGGAAGATCTCGCCCTGCGAGCCTCTGCCGAGCCGCGGTCCGAGCCGGTAGCGGCCGCCGATCAGCGGCCCGTCGAAGGCCATGCGAGTTGATAGCAAATCCCGGGCGGCCCGGGTTCGGGTCTCATGCTTCGTTCACTCTTCGCGCGCCAGGATCAGGAACTCGACGCGCCGGTTGCGGGCGTCGTCGGCCGGGTAGTGCAGCTCGCTGTCGGAGGCGCCGTAGGTGGTGACGCGGGCGGACGCCACGCCGCGCGAGACGAGCTGCGCGGCGACCACCTCCGCGCGCTTACGCGCGAGATCGGCGCGCTCGGCGGGGTGGAGCAGCGAGTCGCTGTGGCCGCGCACCTCGATCACCTGGATGCTGGGGTTGTCGAGCAGCACCCGCGCGACGCTCTCGATGGTGCGGAACGATCCGGGCGTGGGCTCGGCGGTGTTGTCGACGAACGCGATCGGCTCGAGGATCTCGATCTCCGTCGTCGTCGTGATGATCCGCCGCGAGCGGCAGCTCTTGCCCGCGTGCCCCTCGGGATCGCGGCACCGCTCGGGGACGTAGTCCCGCCACCCGTCGGCGCCGCCCTCGACACGCTCGGATTTCGGCGAGCGTGTCGTCGAGGCGGACGCCGAAGCCGAGGCGGGATCGTCGGCGGTGGGTCGCTCTAACGGCCGGGACAGCGGCGCCGTCCCGGCGCACGCGGCGAACACGGCCAGGCAGGCCGCGAGCGACGCATGTCGGAGCGAGAAGTACATGTCCCTAATGATGACATTAGAACGCCGGTCAGAACACAAAGTTCTTTGTGAGCTGGATCGCGGCGGCGACGGGGTTTCGCCGGGTTACTCGTACGGTGCGAACGTCGCCTTCGAGTGGCGGCGGCGGTTCAGCGCCGCGAGCTCCTCGGCGGTGTACGCGTCCGGGCCGCCTGCCGGGAGCCGCGCGCGGATGACGCCGACGACGAGCCGGCGCGCCGCGCGGCCGGCCTCGACGGTGGCCTCGTCGCCGCTCTCGACGACCTCGTCCCAGAGCTCGAACAGGGCCTCGCGGCGCGCCCGCGGATCGGTGACGCGCTGCCACAGCTGATCGAGGTTGCGCTGCACGATCTGCGTCGTCTTCTTGAGCTGCTGCTCGCGGTGCGCGTTGCCCATGGCCACGCGCTCGTCGCGCGTCGAGTCGAGGAACGCGAGCTTCTTGCTCGCGTACGGATCCTGGCCCTTGCTGCGCATGAGCGCGTCGGTGACGTCGAAGCCGCCGCGCACGACGGGGACGATCGCGGTCTTGCTGCGATCGCCGGCGTCGGTGGAGCCGCTGACCTCCTTCTCGAGCGCCCGCTCGCCGCGCTGCCCGTCGGGGCCCTTGTCGCTGTAGTACCAGCGCGAGACGCCGTTGCCGATCGAGCGCGGCGTGGGCAGCGCGAGCCCGACCCGCAGGTTGCGGCCGTCCTTGAGCGTCACGCTGCCGTCGGGCGCGACCTTCGCGGTGAACACGCCCTGATCGGAGCGGCGGCTGCCGCCGCCCGCGTCCTGGAGCTGGCCGGTCGGCGCGACGCCGGGCGCGGCGTCGGTGCCGCGCGGGACCCGCTCGAGATCGTCGCGGTGGCCGGAGGGGAGCCGGAGGTCAACGGTGGGCCGGCGGCCGCCGCGGAGGTCGAACCAGGCGGAGCGCCGCGGCGGCGTGGCGCTGGGGTCGGGCGTGCCGGGGTCGACGGGAGCGGTCTCGATCGGCCGCGCTGTGCCGGTCGAGATCGACGGCGGCGCGGGCGGCGCGGCCCGGCGCTCGGGCGGCGGCGGCGGTGGCGGCCGCGCTGGCTCCGGCACCGGCATCGGCGCCGTCGGAGCGGCGACGGCGACCTCCATCGGCGCGGGCTCGATCGGTACGATCTCGACGGTGACTGGCTCCGCCTCTGGCTCCGGCCGCGCCGGCGGCTCGTAGGCGGCGAACACGAGCGCGCCGAGCGCCGTGTGCACCGCCACCGAGATCAGCACGCCCAGAGGAGCCTTCCGCACGACGATTGGGACCAGTATCCATGCGAAACCGTTGCCAGGTACAGATCGCCGAAAATCTCGCGACACCTCCGCGGGGACCAATGACACCCATGTTCGCCATGAACCATCGCTGCCACGGGGCCACGCCCCGCCTCGCGGGCGGATCCCGCGGGGTGCTCACGATGATCACCCCACGATTCCGCGAGGATGAACCCATATGATCGCCAGCCTGCTCGCACGGCTGTTCCGCTCCGGGCCCGGCGCCGATCTACGCGCTGCCCAGGACGGCGACCGGGAGGCGATCGCGCGGTTCTACGACGCCCACGTCGATGGCCTGTATACATTCATCTACTACCGTGTCGGGCGCGACACGGCGCTGGCCGAGGACGTCGTCCAGGAGACGTTCGCCCTCGCGATGTCCCGCCGCGCCGACTACGACCCGGCGCGCGGGTCGACCGCGACGTGGCTGACGATGCTGTCGCGCAACGTGATCCGCGATCACCTGAAGGCGCACCGGCGGAGCGACGAGCTCGCCACCGCGTGGGAGCGGATCGACGCGACGCTCGCGCAGACGTTCGCCGCGATGGCCGAGCGGCCGCTGCCGGGCGAGGTGCTCGAGCGGGCCGAGACCCGCGACCTCGTCCACATGGCGGTCGCGAACCTGCCCGAGCAGTACCGCACGGCGCTCACGCGCAAATACGTCGACGGCGAGAGCCTCGAGACGCTCGCTCGCGAGCTCGGCATCTCGATCGACGCGGCCAAGTCTCTCCTCGCCCGCGCCCGGCGCGCGTTCCGCGACACGTTCGCGACGCTGTCGGCGCACCTCTCGGAGGCCACTCCATGAAGCCCGATATCACCCCGGACCAGGACGGCGTCCTGGAGCGCAACGTCACGACGCTGCTCGAGACCGGCGGCGAGCCGCCGCGGATCTCCGATGCGGCCCGCGCGCGGATCCGCACGCACCTCCTCGAGAAGCACGGCACGACGGCGCGCCGGCGCTCGCCGCTCTTCGCGGTGGGCCTCGGGCTCGCCGCGACGGCGGCGGCGGCCGCGATCGTCACCCGCGTGGTCGGTGGTGGCAGCGGCGGCGGCGGCGGCGCCCCGGCGGTCACCGAAGGCGGCAAGCTCGCCGACGGCACGTCGTGGCTCACCGAGCCGGGCGCGCGCGTGGACGTCCTGGCGGCGCGCCGCGTGCGCGTCACCGGCGCCGCGCTGCTCGACGTGGCGCCCGGCGCGCCGTTCGTCGTCGAGACGGCGGCCGGCACGATCGAGGTGCTCGGCACGCGGTTCCTGGTCCAGGCGTCCGCCGAGCGGACGACCGCGGCGGTCGTCCGCGGCTCGGTCAAGCTCGCGAGCCCGGGCGGCCAGGTGCTCCTGCACGCCGGCGAGCAGGGCGTCGCCGAGCCGGGGCACCCGCCGACGCGCGGGCCCGCGCCGCGGCTCTCGCACCTCGTGTCGTGGGCCGAGAAGGCCCGCGCCAAGGACGAGACGGCGGTCGTGCCGCTCCGCAACGGGACCCTGTTCGCGCGCGAGCCGAACCGGCCGGGCGTGCCGGAGTCGCCGCTGCCGATCCAGAAGCTCGTCGTCGACGTCGTCGTCGAGAACCAGGTCGCGCGCGTCGCGCTCGATCAGACGTTCCACAACCCGGCGCCGCAGGTGATGGAGGGCATGTACCGGTTCGCCATCCCGCCCGACGCGTCGCTGCAGCGGCTCGCGATGTACGTGAACGGCACGCTGACCGAGTCGGCGGTCGTCGAGCGCATGGCGGCGCGCCGGATCTACGAGGACGTCGTGTACCGCCGGATGGATCCGGCGCTGCTCGAGTGGTCCGGCACGGGCCGGCTCGCGCTGCGCGTGTACCCGCTGCCGGCGCACGAGGACAAGCGCCTCCTCCTCGCGTACACGCAGAGCCTGCCGCGGCTCTACGACGACTGGTCGCTCGAGATCCCGCTGCCCGAGGTCGACCTGCCGGTCGGCGAGCTCTCGTTCGCCGTCCGCGTGAAGAGCTGCGCGAACTGCGAGCTGACCTCGACGAGCCACCCGATCACGGTCCGCCGCGAGGGCGAGGACGCGGTGGTCTCGTACACGAAGCAGGCCGCGACGCTCGGCGACTCGCTCGTCTTGCGCGTGCGCGATCCGCGGAAGACGGCCGCCGTGGCGGAGCACGCCGAGGGCGACGAGCGCTACGTCCTGCTCCGGGCGCGCCCGGAGCTCTCGAAGACGGCGCAGGCGTACCGCCCGCGTACGTGGGTGATCCTCGACGACGTCAGCGCGTCGCGCGGCCCGATGGAGCTGCGCGCGCAGGCCGATCTCATCGACGGCTTCTTGCGCGAGCTCGACGAGGACGATCGCGTCGCGGTGATCGCGTTCGACGTGGCCGCGCGGCAGAAGCTGGGGCTCACGCGCGTCCGTGACGTGGATCGGCCGGCCGTGCGCCGGGCGCTCAAGGACGAGGGCGGCGTCGGCGCGACGAGCTTTGGCACCGCGCTCGACGCCGCGACGAAGCTCGTCGCGGGCGTGCCGCCCGAGGACGCGCGGATCGTCTACCTCGGCGACGGCGTCATCACGAGCGGCGCGCGCAACCTCGACGCGCTGCGCGCGCAGCTCGCCGGCCGGGCGCAGTTCATCGGCGTGGGCGTGGGCGACGGCCCCGACACGCAGACGCTCGAGGCGCTCGCGGCCGCCACCGGCGGCTACGCGGCGCTGATCGATCTGGCCGACGACGTCCGCTGGCGCGCGTTCGATCTGGTCGCCGCGCTCCACACGCCGCGCGTCACCGGCCTCGCGGCGCGGCTCGTCGACGCCTCCGGCGCGCTCGTGCCGGCCGCGGCGTACGTGCGCTCGCCGCAGCTCGCTGACGGCGAGGAGCTCGAGCTCGTCGCCAAGCTCGCGGGCGGCGGCACGCCGGTCGCCGTCGAGCTCACCGGCACGCTCGGCGGCGCGCCGTGGCGCCAGCGGATCGAGCTCGCGGACGGCGCGGCGCGGCGGCCCGGCGGCTACCTGCCGCGGCTGTGGGCGCACCGCCACATCGCGGCGCGCCTGCTCGCCAAGCACGAGCCGGTGGAGCCGCCGCCGTGCGCGGCACCGGACCAAGACCCGCAGGATCCGCGCGCGGGCGTGCGCGGCCGGCGCGGTCCGGTGCCCGCCGCGGCGCCGGCCCCGACCTGCATCACCGAGGCGGAGGCGCGCGCCCGGCGCGACGAGGAGATCCGCAAGGAGATCGTCGCGCTCGGCAAGCGCTACTTCCTCCTGTCGCGGCACACGTCGCTGCTCGTGCTCGAGGACGACGCCATGTACAAGCGGTACGGCGTCACCAAGGGCGCCGGCGACACGTGGGCGCCGTACGCGGTGCCGGCGAAGATCCCGGTCGTCAAGACGGCCGCGGTCACCGACGTCGCCGATGACGCCGAGCTCGTGCGCACGCCGCTGCCGGTGTTCGCCGACTACGGCTACCGAGGCATGCGCGAGTCCGGCGGCTGGGGCGACCTGGGCAACCTGGGCGGCGAGGACGAATTCGGAATCGATCTCCCGCGCGTCCAGAGTGAGGCGCGCTTCGCCGCCCGGACGCGCGGCTCGCTCGGGCTCCTGGGCGGCAAGGGCGACTTCAGCAGCGGGTTCGACTCGATCGCCGGCGGCAGCGGCACCGGCACCGGGTACGGCACGATCGGTACCGGCCGGTTCGGCACGATCGGCCACGGCAGCGGCGGCGGCGGCCGCGCCGCGGCGGGGCCCGCGCCGTCCATGGATCGGCTCGTCCGCGACCCCGAGCTGGAGGAGAATGACGCCGAGGACAAGGCCGCGGCCCCGGCGCAGCCGGTCTCGGGCAGCTTCGCCGAGGCCGCCAAGGCGGAGGCGCCGCGGCGCCGAGTCGTGACGACGGCCGAGCTCACGAACGGCATCGGGCACGGCTCGGGCCGGGGCTTCGGCGCCGTCACCAAGGCCAGCAAGGTCGGCGCCCGCATGGAGCGGATCGTGCCGACGCGGCTCACCGATCCGAGCGATCCGTCGTTCGCCGACCTGACGGCGTTCGTGCCGGCGCTGTTCTCCGACGGCTTCGACGCCTGGCGCGCGGCGCTCGCCGCCAGCGAGCGCGGCAAGGCGCCGCACCCGATCGACGACGCGGCGAAGGCGCTCCTCGAGCGTGCGCGCCGCGCCGTCCTGGCCGGCGTCTATCGCTGGGGTGAGCGCGAGCTGGCCGTCGATGGCGCGCGCCGCATCGGCTGGCGCCGCACGACGGGCGCCGACCTCGCCGAGACGGCGTCGTTCGACGGCGCGGCGCTGACGCGGCGCTACGCCGAGCTCGGGCTGGATGTCGTCCGCGCGGCCAGCGACGACGACGTCGCGCTCGCGCTCGCGTACCTGCCGCTGTGGATCGCCGAGCCGGCGCACTACGCGCGCTACTTCGCGGTGCGCGCGGCCGGCCCACGCCGCGTCGCGTTCGCGCTGCCGCCGAAGCCGGGCGCGCAAAAGGAGGAGATCGCGCTGGTCTTCGACTTCGACGCCGAGGATCGGCTCGTGTCGATCACGAGCGGGGCGGGCGCGGAGCTCGTCCGCGTCACGTGGACCGGCGCGGGCCCGTCCGCCGCGCGCGTGGACGGCGAGGCGGTCGCGGTCGGCTTCACCGGCCAGGCGATCGCCGACGCGCCGGCGTGGGCGCACGGCGCCGCGGCGCCGGGCATCGCCGTCGAGCTGCCCGGCCGGCTGCCCGCGTACTGGGCCAAGAAGCTCGAGCCGCTGACGGCCGGCACCGCCGAGTGGCGCCACGCCCAGCGCCAGCGCATGGTCGCGCTCGCCGCGATCGGCGATCGCGCCGGGCTGTTCCTCGCCTACGAGGCGCTGCGCAAGCAGGGCGGCGTCCTCCGCGGCGACCTCGTGCTCGCCGGCAGCGGCATCGTGACCGGCACGCGCGACGAGCAGGTCACGGCGGCGCTCGCGCCGCACCGCGCGGCGAGCCCGGAGCTCGCGCGCTACCTCGAGGCCGGCCGCGCGTACGCGTCCCGGCGGTCGCCGGAGGCGCCGAAGCCGGGGCAGGTGGCCGGGCTCGTCGGCGCGCTGTGGTCGCTCCGCGAGGTCGCGGCGCACGCACAGGCCGGCGCGCTCGGCAAGGCGGCGGACCGGCTCGTGGCGATGGGCGGAGGCGCGTTCGATCTGCGGCTCATCGGCGCGGGCCTGATCGGCATGCGCTACGGCGAGCGGCCCGACGACATCGCGCGCGCGTGGGACGCGGTGGCCCAGGGCGACTACAAGAACATCGCCCGCGCGCAGGCCGCGCAGGTGCTCGCGAACCACGGCCGCTACGACGCGGCCGCCGAGCGCGTCGCGGCGCTCGTCGCGGAGCTCGATCTGCGCGCGGCGCCGCCCGCGCTCGGCCAGCTCCAGTACTCGTTCTCGTCGTCGCGCCGCGGCAACGCCGGCTGGCAGCTCGTGCTCGCACAGTGGCGCGACAAGGTGATCGCCGGGGACAGCTACGAGCACGTGATGGCGATGCTGCCGTTCGCGCAGCGCCAGGCGGGCGATCTGCAGGCGATCCTGACGCGCGCGGTCCAGCTCGCGGGCGACGACCGCGATCGCCTGACCGATCTCGCGCTGCGCGCGATCTCGCTTGGCCAGGCGCCGCTCGCGCAGCAGATCATCGATCCGCTGCTCAAGCAGCGGCCGACGCGCGAGCTGTGGCAGCTCGCGGCGCGGCTGGCGCAGGCGCAGGGCCGCACGGCGGACGCGCTCGCGCACCTCGAGGCGGCGCAGGACGCGGGCGCCGACGAGGCCGTCGGCCTGTCGACGGTGCGCGCCGAGATCGGGGCGATCATCGCGCTCGCCCGGCAGCTCGCGCTGCAGTCGTCGGCGGGCAGCCCCGCGCAGCGGCAGGCGATCGGGCGGGTCCTCCAGTGGGGGAGCCGCTGGCGCGCGATCGATCCGGGCAACGCCGGGATCGATCAGACGCTGGGCGAGATCATGCTCGCGGTCGGCGATCGCGCCGAGGCGTGGCGCCAGCTGTCGTCGGTGATCGAGCGCGATCCGATGTCGGGCGACGGCTACCAGACGGTCGCGGGCATCTTCGAGCAGCAGGGCCGGGTGGCCGAGGCGCTCGAGTACTGGCAGCAGGCGGTCGTGATCGATCAGACGAACCCGGCGCCGCGGCTGCGCAAGGCCCAGGCGCTGATCGCGCTGGGGCGCACGGAGGAGGGCGATCGCCTGCTCGCCGAGATCGCCGGCAAGCGGTGGCACGAGCGCCACGAGTGGACGGTGGCGCAGGCGCGGTCGCTGCTCGAGCAGGGCCGGCGGCAGGGGCGGGCAGCGGACAGCCCGTGACCGCGGGTCGGCGGTTCAGTCGGCCAACAGCTCGGCGAGCGTGGCAGCGGAGAACACGCGGTCGGCCCAGGTGTCGATCTGCTCGATGGGCGCCGTCGCGATACGCTGCTCGATGTCAGCGTTCACCGCGTTGCCGAAGCGTCGCCGCAGCTGGCGCAGCAGCAGCGCGCATTCACCCTGGCGGAGGCCCTCCCGGAGGCCCTCTTGGCGGCCCTGCTCGATGAGTTGCTGTCCGGCTGTCACGATGGCTTCCTTTGCTTCGGGGCCGAGCTCGCGTTCGAGGAGCGCCTGCAGCGCCTCTCGCTTGACGTGGTCATTGACTTCGAGAACGTAGCACAGCACCTGCGCCAGCGCGTTCAGTCCGTTCGGAGCCCTGGCCACATCGCGGACGACATCCATCCAGCGGACGAGGACCTGGATGAAGTCCGCGCTCGTCCGCGCGTGCTTCAAGCAGATCGTGGCCAGCTTGGCGAGCGCGGTTCGCATCGCGCCGCTGCGCAGCTCGTCGTCGGTAATCTCCGAGAGGTCGTTGAGCAAGTACGCGAACTGGATCAAGTACGGGGCGACCGCTGGCCGCACGCTGGCCGGAACGTCGAGCAGGGCGTCGAACAGCCGGGGCTCCGACCACGGCGTCACGCCGTGATACATCACGATCGGGATGATCATCGGAAGCGACTTCGCATCCTGATGCTTGGCGAGCCAGTTCTCCCAGATCCGGACCTGGTAGCGAAGGAGGCGGAAGGCGAGCAGGCTGTCCTTCTTGGGAGGCGCGCTGAGGTGCTCGAACAGGAAATATACAAGCAGCTCGCTGCCGTCGCGCCACGTCGCCGAGTACAGCAGATCGGTGTGCTGCTCCTTCAGGGCCAGGTCGACGAAGCTGCCGGGGCGGAGCGTGAGCGTCGACCAGTTGAGCGCCTCGGCTAGCGCCTCAGGTAGGACCGCGCGGAGCACGCCTTGGGCGTGCTCCGGTTTGCCTAGCACCGCCTTGACCAGTGCGTCGTGCGGGTTGGGAATCATCCGTGGCGGCAGCGTAGGAGCCTCGTACGACAGGGGCAAGATCTCGGGCGACGCCAGCGACCGTGGATCCTGTGAGCCGTGGCCGCGCGCCGTCGGTAGCGGCGCGCGGCAAACTCGCGTAACGATCAACCGTGGCTTCAGACGGCGATCTCGAGCTTTCGTTCTACGACAAGTTCCTGTGGAGCCGCGGCCTCGAGCCGTACCCCGTCCAGGAGCAGGCGATCGCCGCGATCTTCGCGAACAAGAGCGTGCTCGTGACGGTGCCGACCGGCACGGGCAAGACGCTGATGGCCAAGGCCGCGCTCCACGCGGCGCTGGGGCGCGGCCACCGCGCGATCTACACGACGCCGCTGCGCGCGCTCACCGAGGAGAAGTTCCGCGAGCTGTGCGCCGACTTCGGCGATCAGAACGTGGGCTTCGCGACCGGCGACTACAAGGTCAACCGCGAGGCGCCGATCCAGGTCGAGGTCGCCGAGATCCTGTGGAACCGGATCGTCGCCGACAAGCACGTCAGCCCGGCCGAGATCGTCGTGATGGACGAGGGCCACTACTTCAACGATCCCGAGCGCGGCTACGTCTGGGAGCAGTCGATCATCGGGCTCGATCCGCGGACGCAGCTGGTCGTCCTGTCGGCGACGGTGGGCCACCCCGACCGGTTCTGCCACTGGGTCGAGATCACGCGCCGCGTGCCGATGGAGCTCGTCGAGTCGCGCGAGCGCAAGGTGCCGCTCGTGCACGAGTACCGCGAGGAGATGATGATCGACACGGTGCGCGAGCTGGCGCACACGGGCGACGTGCCGGCGATCGTGTTCGTGTTCGGCCGCGAGCAGTGCTTCGAGGTGGCGCGCCTGCTCAAGTCGTGCCGCCGGTTCACGACCGACGAGGAGAAGGGCAAGATCGAGAAGCTGTGCGACGAGGCGCTCCTGCCGTCGGGGTGCGCCAAGGAGCTGCGGCCGCTGCTCACGCACGGCATCGGCATCCACCACGCGGGCATCCTGCCGCGCTACAAGCAGCTCGTCGAGCAGCTCGCGCTCGAGCGGCTGATCAAGTTCGTCGTCTCGACGGAGACGATCGCCGCGGGCATCAACCTGCCGGCGCGCACGGTCGTGTTCCCGGCGCTGCGCAAGTTCATCAAGCAGCAGGCGCGCCTCGTCACCGCGGCCGAATACCACCAGATGGCGGGGCGGGCGGGGCGGCCGCAGTTCGACGACCGGGGCCTCGCCATCACGCTCGCGCCCGAAGAGATCGTCAGCGACATCAAGAAGGAGCTGCGCGACGCCGCCAAGCGGCCGGCGTACGACGAGGCGAAGGTCAAGAAGTCGATCTACAACCGGCACCGGAGCGACGCGCAGCGCAAGGGCGACATCGTGTGGACGCCGGAGGTGCACGCCGAGCTCGTGCGCGGCGAGCCGGCGGAGCTGCGCAGCAAGACGAAGATCACCGCCGAACAGGTGCTCGCGATCGGCCTGCCGGACCTGACGACGCAGGCCCTGCCCGGTAACACGCCGGGGACGGCTGCGGCCGCGGCTGCGGCTGCCGCGCCGGCCGCGCCGGCCGCGCCCGCGGCGCCCGCGGCGCCCGCCACGGCGGAGAGCGCGCTCGCGTCGCGCATGGCCGAGGCCGAGGCGTCGCTGCCGCCGTCGATGCGGCTCGACATCGTCACCGTGATCGACAACCTCCTGCTCGACGACCGCGAGCGGCGCGGGCTCCAGAAGACCCTGGCCCAGCTCGTCGACAACATGAAGGCGATCGGCGTCATCGACGAGCACGGCCGCCAGGTGCGGGGCGAGATGATCCGCCAGCTCCAGGGCATGGACGGGCTGCTCATCTACTTCGTCCTGTTCAATCACCAGCTCGACTACGTCGAGCTGCGCCAGCTCGTCGAGTACCTGATCGATCACGACATCATCCAGCGCCAGCTCGATCGCAAGGACGAGGACAAGAAGCGCGAGTGGTGCCGCGCGCGGCTGCGCGAGCTGCGCGAGGGCAACCCGCAGGTGTCGTGGGAGGACGTCGAGGCGGAGTGGGAGAAGGAGCACCCGCGCGAGCTGCCGAAGGTCGAGACGATCCACAACGAGTTCTCGGCGCTCGTGCCGCACCCGGAGCTGCACGGCGGCAAGCGCGCGAAGAGCGTGTGGGCGCAGATCGAGGACGGCGAGCTCGGCTTCCTCGAGTTTGTCGAGCGCCACGGCCTCGAGCACGAGGAGGGCAACCTGTTCTCGTACCTCGTGCGGGTCATGAACTTCGCGCAGAAGCTCTACCAGGCGTCGCAGCTCACCGAGTTCGAGGACATGGCCGAGCGCGTGCGCAAGCTGCTCGCGCGGATCGATCTGCGCCTCGGCGAGCGCACCTAGCGCGCGAGCGCGGGAGCGCACCTAGCCCAGGCGGGCGGCGGCTAGCGCTAGCCCGGATCAGTCACCACTTCGTCGGCTGCGGCCGAACCTCGCGGCGGGCGTGTGGCTTCACCGGCGGTCGGACGTCGACACCGACGACAACCACGCGGACTTCGCTTCGTGGTCGGGGGCGCGCAGTGACCGCTGCGGCCCGCCTCCTCGTCCTCGCCGCGCTCGCCGCGTGCGACCCGCCGGCCCGGAACCGATTCCCGCGAGCGGTTCCGGGCCCGGTTCGGCTTCCGGGCTCGCGCCGGACACTCGACCCACCGCCGCGGATCCTGGAGACCTGCGCTCCAAACGCTCGGCCGCCTGCTCGGGCGATCGGCGCGGCGTTGTAGCCTCCCCGTCCACTCCCGCGCTCGCATGTGGCTCCTCCGTCCACAAAGGTGCAACGACCCATGCCGCGTGCGCGGAGCCCGGCTGGATCAACAGAGGCGGTGCTCGAACGATCTGCGCCTGATGCGAGCAGCCTGGCTCGCGCGATGGAATGGTCGGCACCTTGGCATATTAGCTGCTTCATGGAAATGCGAATGCAGACGGTGCC
Source organism: Kofleriaceae bacterium (assembly GCA_035558535.1). Lineage (GTDB taxonomy): Bacteria > Myxococcota_A > Polyangia > Haliangiales > Haliangiaceae > JABFXX01. The sequence continues at coordinate 1,878 of DATMCI010000098.1, read as the reverse complement.
GAGTACGAGGGGGATTCGCTCGAGCGGTGCCGTTGGATCAAACTAGGAGGAAATCGTGAAACGAATGCTTGCAGGAGTGGTTGTTGTGGTCTGTCTGGCGGCTTCAGGGAGTGGTTGTGTGATTCCCGCAGACGCGGAGATCGACAATGAGAACGGCAATATCGACGAAGCGGAATCCGCGCTGACAACGATCGCGCTGAGTTGCAATACCACAGGGCCAGGTCTCAGTACGAGCCCGATGACCTTTCAAGTCTCGGCGAAGGCAGGGATAACTTCCTATACCCTCAAGTTCATCACGTCGTCCGCGACAGGAACAGTGAACGGCAAACGCCCCGGTGTGAAGGGAGATGGCGCCTTTTCCGGTGTGAATTATATCTTTCCGTCCGGAACAACCGTGTACACGGTGAGGGTCTTGCCTGGCACCGGCAGGCTGTGGAAGGTCAATACGGCCGGTGAAGGTGTTTTCGCCACGTCCGTGCAGCTCCTCTGTCAGTAGTGAGCGTGCCCCGGCCCCGGACGCCCGCGCCGCACCGACAGAACTGGCCGACGCCGAGTGCCGCCTGCGCGAGGCGGAGCAGCGCCGCGCGCGCGTTGCCGCGGCGATCGTGCGCATGCCCCAGAGCGAGGCACTTCTCGACCAAGTCGCGACCGAAGAGGCGGCCGTCCGCACCGCGCGCGCCGAGGTCGCCGCCGCGCCCCCCGCGGCCCGCGCCCCGCGCGAGGCGCCCCCGCGCGCCGTGGTGCGTGTCGCGTTCGCCGCGTTCGTGGACGAGCTGGGCGTGGCGGCCTCGGAGGGCGCCAACGCGATCCTCCGCGACGCGTTCGGCCCCGGCGGGATCGTCGTCACGCCGATGCGCCTCGCGCGGGACTGCGCCGGCGCGCTGCGCCTGGCGCCGCGTTCGCCAACTCGGTCTCTGGGCGGGCATCTCGGGGCGTACGGCGGTTCTCGCTCGTCGCGTATGTCAGTACGCTCCTCGCTGCGCTTCCGGGCGTGCGCCCCGATCTGCCTCGCGCCGCTTGGCCTCGCCGGACGTTGTGGTGACTGATCCGGGCTAGCGCTCCGTCTCGTCCTTGTCGCCAGCGGGCTCGGCCTCGTCCCGGTCGCCGGCCGGATCGACGGTGATGCCGTAGCGCTCGAGCATCCGGCGGAGCTGCGTGCGATGGAGCCCGAGCGCGCGCGCGGTGGCGGCGACGTTGCCGGTGTGGGCGCGGAGCGCGGCCTCGATCCGCTGCCGCCACTCCTCGTCGTCGCGCGTCGCGCGCCGCTTCGAGCCCTCCTGCGCGGGCGGCACCAAGAGCCCCGGGTCCGACGGCGCGGAGCGCGCCTCGGGCATGGCGCTGCCGAGCACGCTGCCCGCGGTCGGGGCGAGGTGCCGCGCCTCGACGCGGTTGCCGTCGGCGAGCGCGGCGTGGACGGCGGCGCGCAGCTCGGTGATGAGCTCGCGCACGTTGCCGGGCCACGGGCGCAGGAGGCACTGCTCGACGAGCGACACGTGCGCCGCCGGGGCCGGGGTCAGCGCGGCGAGCTGCTGCGCGATGATCGCCGGGATCTCCTCGGGCCGGTTGCGCAGCGCCGGCAGCATCACGGCGGGGCGGCCGATCCGGTAGTACAGGTCCTCGCGCAGCGCGCCGGCGGAGACGAGCGCGCGCAGATCCTTGTTCGTCGCCGAGCAGAGCGCGAAGTCGATCTTGCGCGGCCGCGCCGCGCCGAGCGGCAAGATCTCCTGCGACTCGAGCACGCGCAGGAGCTTGGCCTGCACCTGCGACTCGAGCTCGGCGATCTCGTCGAGGAACAGCGTGCTGCCCTCGGCCTCCTCCACGTAGCCGGGCGCGTCGGTCACAGCGCCCGAGTAGGCGCCGCGCTTGGCGCCGAACAGC
>DATMCI010000097.1:0-8568 GCA_035558535.1 Kofleriaceae bacterium | reverse complement strand
CGTCCGGCCGCTGGTCGAGGACACGGTGTTTCACCTGCCGTTCCTGGGCCCGGTCATGAACCGGATCGGCGGCGTGCGCGCCGATCCCGAGAACGCCGAGCGGCTGCTGCTCCGGGACGAGCTGGTCGCCGTGTTCCCCGAGGGCGAGAAGGGCATGGGCAAGCTGTGGCGGGATCGCTACCGCCTGCAGCGGTTCGGCCGCGGCGGGTTCGTCAAGCTCGCGCTCAGGACGAACGCGCCGATCATCCCGGTGGCGGTCGTCGGCGCCGAGGAGGCCGCGCCGATGCTGGGCAAGGTGACGTGGTTCGCCAAGAACATCGGCATCCCGTGGATCCCGGTGACGCCGACGTTCCCGTGGCTCGGCCCGGCGGGCCTCCTGCCGCTGCCGAGCAAGTGGTACGTCCAGTTCGGCGCGCCGATCGATCTGGGCCGCGCGTACGGCGCCGCGGCCGCCGAGGATCGCCTGCTCGTGAACCGGCTCGCCGACCAGATCCGCACGCAGATCCAGACGATGATCGAGGAGCTGCTCGGCCGCCGCCGCTCGCCCGTCCTGTCCGCGTTCCTGGGCTAGCCTGGGGCTCGCCGCGGCGAGCCGCGAGCCAGCGAGCGCCGGTGCAGCACCGCGGCAGGGGCGCGCGGGCACCAGCGCGCGCGCGCTTCGCGTCGCGCATATTTTAGGTCGGGTCAGCGCATGGCGCGGGCGCGCTCGAGATCTGCGTGTTAGCGTTTCTTCGTGCACGCGCAGCCCGCGCCCGAGCTCGACCGCCTGCTGGAGCTGGCGCGCGAGCTCCTCGGCATGGGCGATGACGCGCTGCTCGCCGACGCGAACACCGCCGTCAACCAGGCGTTGACGCTGCACCCCGACTCCGTCGAGGGCTGGCTCCTCAAGTGCCAGGTCGCGTCGGCCACCGGCGATGACATCGCCGCGCTCGCCGCCGCCGAGATGGCGGTCGCGCGCGCGCCGGACCGCGCCGAGACCTTGTACTGGCGCGGGGCCGTGCTCGGCGATCTGGGCCGCCACCGCGAGGCGCTGCGCGCGATCGAGGCGGGGCTCTGCGCGATCACCGCGGACGAGCACTGGATGATCGAGGACCTCTACTACGAGAAGGCCATGCTCCTCGAGGCGCTCGGCCTGCACGAGGCCGCGATCTCCACGTGCGAGCTGGGCCTCGCGAGCTGCCCGGGCTCGGCGCTCCTGCGCGCCGCGATCGTCCCGGCGGAGCGCGCCCGCGTGCGCTCGACGCTGAAGGTCCTGCCCGGCGGCCAGGCTTGAAGCGCCGCCCAGCCTGACGCGGCGCCCGGCCTGACGCGGCGCGCCCGGCGATTTGCGACGGGCGATTTGCTACGCTCCAGGCCGTGCACCGCCGCAACGTCCTCGGCGCCGGGCTCGCGGCGACCGCGCTGGCGGGCCTCGCCTGGCTCGGCGCCGCGCTCGCGGGCGATCCCGCCCCCGCGGAGCCCGCGTCCGCGCCGCCGGCCGCCGGCCCGATCGCGGCCGCCGTCGCCGCGGGGCGTCACGTGCGGATCGACGGCCCGCGCGGCCCGATCCACGTCTGGATCCCGGCCGGCTACCGCGCCGACACCGGCGCCACGATCTTCTACGTGCACGGCTACTGGGACAGCGCGGACACCGCGTGGACCTCGCACCAGCTGCCCGAGCAGTTCGCGCTCTCGGCGCTCAACGCGCTGTTCATCGTCCCCGAGGCGCCGATCCAGCAGCGCACGCCCGTCAACTACCCCGTCGTGGGCGAGATCCTGCGCCTCGTCGAGGATCAGACCGGCGTCATGCGCGGCGCCGCGCTCACCGCCGCCGTCGGCCACTCGGGCGCGTTCCGCACGATCCAGGAGTGGCTCGACGAGCCGCTGATCGATCAGATCGTCCTGATCGACGCGATGTACGGCGAGGAGAGCTTGTTCGTGAGCTGGTTCGGCGCGTCGCCGCGGCGGCGCCTGATCGACGTCGGCTGGGATACGCTGCTCGCCACCGAGTCGATCACCAGCAAGCTCCCCGAGACCGTGACGATCGATCGCTTCCCGCCGAGCTGGGACGCGTGGCCCGCCGAGGTGCGGCGCGCGCGCTCGCTGTACATCCGCTCGCAGTACGGGCACATGCCGCTCGTCACCGACGGCATCGCGCTGCCGTTCCTGCTGCGGCTCCTGCCCGTCGAGCTGCTCGGGGAGCTGCCGTGGCAGCTCCCGCTCGGCTCCCTGCCGCCGCTGCCGCCGTTCCCGGACGCCGCCATCGACGCAGGTGCGCCTTCGGATTAGCCGCCATGTGGAAATGGAGGGTCGGAGCCGGGGTGGTCGTCGCGGTGCTCGCCGCGGTGGCGTGGCGCCTGCCCGGCGTGCGCCGCGAGCTCATGTACGCCGTCTCGCGGTGGGACGCGCGGCCCGCCGCTCCTGCGCCGCTCCCCTCCGGCAACGGGCCCGGGCTGCCGCCCGCGCCGCACACGCGCGTCATCTTGATCGACGGGCTCACCGAGGAGGTCGCGGCCCCCCTGCCGGCGTGGTCGGCGGTGTGCGCGCGCGGCGCCACGCTGCGCGTCGACGTCGGCTTCCCGACGGTGTCGCTGCCGGTCGCCGTCTCGCTGTGGACCGGGCTGACGCAGCAGCAGACCGGCATCATGAACCGCTACAACCGGCCCATCGAGCCGCCGCTCGCGCGCAGCATCCCGGCGCAGGTCCCCGGCTCGATCGGGATCACCGAGGGCCTGATGGTCCAGAAGGGCGACAAGCTCGTGCCCGGCCACTACGGCTGGATCATGCGCTCCCTGGGCTTTGCGCGCGCCGAGCCGCCTGCCGATCCGAAGAGCGCGGTCAAGGACCAGGACGCCGAGGCGTGGAGCCGCGCGTGGGAGGCGCGCGCGCGTGAGGCCGTCGCCGGCGATGCGCGCCTCGTCTACGTCCACCTGATGCGCGTCGACGTCGCCGGCCACCACCACGGCCTCGGCGCCGAGTACCGGCGCGTCGCTGGCGAGACCGACGTGGTCGTCGGCAGGCTCGTCGCGGCGCGCCCCGACGCGCGCTGGTTCCTCGTCTCGGATCACGGCCACATCCCGACCGGCGGCCACGGCGGCGAGGAGCTCACCGTGCGCCAGGTCCAGGCGTGCGTCGCCGGCCCGGGCATCGCGCCCGCGCGCGGCGCGCTCGTCCACGTGGTCGATCTCTCTCGCGCGCTCGCCGACTCGACGGGCGCCACGCTCGATCGCGAGGCGCGCGGGCGGCCGTTCACCGTCGCGCTCGCGGCGCCGCTGCACCGCGATCAGTCCATCCCCGCGCTCGCGCTCGGCGCTGGCGCCGCGGCGATCTTCGTGCTCGTCGGCGGGATCGCGCTGGCGACGTGGGGCGTGCGCCGGTGGTGGCTCGCGCCGTGGTGGTTCGTCGCCGCGGGGCTCGCGCTCCTCTTCGTGCGCGGCGAGCCGACCTTGTCGATGCCGATGGTGTACGCGCGCGATGGCCGCGACATGTGGCTCACCTGGGCGGCCGCGCTGCCGATCGCCGCCGTCACGACGTGGCTCGGGCTCCGCGCGACGACGCTCGCGCGCGTCGTGATCGCGCAGCTCGCGATCCCGTGGGCGGCGACCGCCGCGGCGCTCACCGCGTGCGGCGCGTGGCCGATGCTGCTCGGCGAGGAGAGCGCGCCCGTCGTGCCGCGCTACACCGCCTACGCGTCGCCGCTCCTGCTCATCGCGGCGCACGGAGCGGCGGCCGTCGCGCTCGCTGTTCTCGCCAGGCTCGTCCTCGGGCGGTCCGGTCGACGCGGACCTCCGGCGCCTCCCCGTAGCGAGCGCGCAGCCGCCGCGCCAGATCCGGCAGGCGCGGCGACAGATCCTGCAGGTTGAGCGGATCGCGCACGATGTCGTAGAGCTCGACCAGGTCGTCCGCCGGCCGGACGATCACCTGGTAGGGCCACTCGACGACGCTCCACTGATCGATCTCGTGGATCACGATCGCGCGCGTCGGCGGCGGGCGGAGCGCGGCCGGCCCGTCGAGGATCGACGGCACGAGGTCTGTGCCGTCGAGCGGGCCCATTGCGCCCGGCGCGTCCGGCGCGCCGGCGAGCGCGAGCATCGTCGGCGCCAGATCGACCAGCGTCACCGGATCGGCGCGCACGCCGGGGGCCGTGCCCGGGATCCGGACCGCGAGCGGGACGCGCACGAGCGGCGTGTACGCGACGTTGCCGTGCGTGGCCGGCATCCGCGGATCGCCCTCGAGCGCCTCGCCGTGATCGCTGACGAGCCAGACGATCGTGCGCTCGGCCTCGCCGCGCGCGCCGAGCTCGTCGAAGAGGCGCCCGATCGCGCCGTCGATCGCGCGGAGGAGCGCGCGGTAGCGGTGGATCTTTCTGGAGTCGCCCGGGTCGACCGCGCGCAAGAGCTCGTCGGGCACGTCGATCTGGTGGTGCTCGTGGATATCGAAGTAGTGGACCCACGCGTACCACGGGCCGGCGCTCGCGCCGGAGCCGGAGCCCGCGCCCGCGCCCGCACTGCCCTGGGCGCGGGCGGCGTCGATGCCGGCGAGGCCCTGCGCCGTCGTGGCGTCCGCCGTGACGCGATCGCCGACGTCCTCGCGCGCCCCGTCGGTGCGGATGTGCAGCGGGTGATCGATGCCGCGCTCGAGCAAGACCTCGCCGACGTGGCGCGTGACCTCGCGCGGCAGGACGCTCGCGGTGCGGCGGCCGAGCGCGCGCATCGCCTCCGGCAGGGTGACCGCGATCTCCTGGAACGGATCGAGGCGGCCCGTCACGATCGTGCACACCGAGACGTCGGTCGCCGAGGCCGGCGCGATCACGCGATCGAAGCGCATCGCCTCGTCCATGAGCCGCGCGATCCGCGGGAAGTCGTCGCGGTGCGGCGCGCCCGGGGCGACGAGGTCGTAGCGGAGCGCGTCGATCACGATGACGAGCACGTTCATGCCGCGGGTGCGCTCGATCAGCGCGCGGTACGCGGGCGTGCCGCGGAAGTCGGCCTCGGCGGCCCCGCTCCCCGGTTCGGCCGCGGCCCCGCCGCCAGCCGCGGCCCCGCCGCCGGCCATGGCCCCGCTCCCCCGTCCGGCCGCGGCCCCGCTCCCCCGTCCGCCCTGCCCTGGCGGTGCCGCGGCGATCGCGTCCGCGCCGTCGCAGTCCTGATCGATCCCGTCGCCCGCCGTGTCGCGCGCGCCCGGGTGGCGTGCCGCGTCGCCGTCGTCGCAGTCACCGCCGCCGAGCACGGCCGAGCTGCCGTCGCGGTCGACGTCGAGCAGCCCGCGCCACAGCCGCACGAGGTCGCGGCCCTGATCGCCGCGGTCGGCGAGCAGGCGCCGCTCGGCCGTGCCGGCGAGCCCGCCGACGATCGACGCGGCGCCCGTGCCGAGCACGATGGCCGCCACGGCGGCGGCGATATACGGCGAGAGCCGCAGGCGGAGCGCGATCCGGATGAACGCGCCCGCGAGCACGAGCGCGGCGAGCGCGGCGCCGATGCGCGCGTCCTGGTAGCCGGTGCCGAGCACCGCGCGCGCGGCGCGGATCAGGGCGCCCAGCGCGCCGGCCACGCCGAGGATCGCGATCACACGCGCCATCGGCTCGCCCGCCGCGAGGCGCCCGCCGATCCAGGTCGCCGCGGCGACGAGGAGCCACGCGACGAGCGGCGCCAGAAACGGCAGCGCCGCCGCGAGCGGCAAGGTCCGCGCGTACGGCCCATCGAACAGCGTCTGCGCGATCGGGATCGTGACGGCGAGTGACGGCGCCGCGACCGCGAGCGCGGCCCCCCACCCCGGCCAGCCCCGCACGAGCCGCCCGACCGCGCCGAGCACCGCGCCGATGACGAGCCCCGTGACAGCGAACAGCGGCACGAGCACGAGCCCGAGCGGGACGCTGCCGAGCCGCGCCGCCTCGACGAGGCCCAGGAGCGCGGCGCCCGCGGCGTGCGCGATGCTCGCCCAGCCGGTGCCCGTGCTCTCAGGCCACGCGCGGTCCTCCCCGCCGCGGCTCCTCCGAATCCGCTCCGTGCTCTCAGGCCACACGCTCTCAGGCCTCGCGCGGTCCTCCGCGCGGCGGCTCCTCCGGACCGGCTCGGCCATGCGCTCGGATCAGACCACGCGGAGGCCGCCGAGGGAACCGGCGGGCGGGAGGATGCCCGCCCTACCGCCCGTGGGTGCTCACGGCACCCGATCCTCGTCCGGCCCGCCGAGCGTCGCCTCGAGCCCGCGCGCGAGCTCCACTCGCTCCGCTCGCGTGAGGTTCGCCTCGGCGTGAGCCATCCGGTACTTGCTCGGCGGCATCATGCCGCTGCTCGTCCGCTGGCCGGCGTAGCCGTCGAGCACGTAGCGGCGGGGCCACTCCGAGAAGTTGAAAACTTCACTGCGTCGATGAGGAGCCCGGCGCGGCGAACAGCGTCGCTCACTGCGGACATGTGGCGGAGCTGGTGGTCCATCCACCACCGTAGATGCCGCTCGACCAGAACAGCGCCTCCGGCGATTGCCCGTCCTGGATCCAGGCGCGATCCTGCGGGCTGCCGACGACGATGGCGGTCAGCCAGCCCATGAACGCGGTCTGAAGACTCGTGATGCTCCCGCCGTTCTTCATCAGCTTGTCGCTCCAGAACGCGCTCGAATAGATCGTCGTATGACAGTTGATGGCCGGCTCGTAGAACCCGAGTACGCCTGCGCCGGGGTGCTGCTGCAGCATCGACTCGCTCGTGTAGAGGACCCGATTGGCGCGGGCATTCGAGAAGCTCCAGTTGACCGAGCTCGGCGGATCGATCGTGTCCGGTGGAACGAACAGGAAGCCGCCCCACGTCTCGAGATCGACGACGCCGTTGCCGAAGTCGACGATGTCGACGAACGACGCCGGGCTGCTCCGCCCGTGCACGCCGTCGAACAGAGACTCGAACCAGAACGCGTCTTCGGCCATGTGATAGAGCGCGACGTGACCCTCGTCGAAGCACCTCCAGTCGTTGCTGCCGTGGGCGGCCTTGCAGCCTGCGTCCAGAAACAGGTCGGTCGCCGACGCGGGGTTTCCCCACGAGCTGAGCAGACCGCGCACCGTGCCGCCTGGCTCATACGCGGAGCTGCTGTACTGCGTGACGGCATTGGGGGTGCCGAGGTTGCCCTGGATCGTGCTCAGACCATTGTAGATATCGTCCCAGATCCCGAGAAACCCGCCCGACCAGTGCACCTCCGCCTCGAGCCAGGGAAGCATGCGCGAGGTCAGGAGGAAGACGACCTTCGCGGTGGGCGCGCGGTTCAAGATCGCGCCCTTGATGAACTCCATGTTGTGAATGATGCCGCCAGCGCCACCCGACTCCCCGACGACGACGACCTGGGTGGCCGCGGAGAAGTCGTCGACTGTCTGGCACTGGGGCTCGAGCCAGCTCGGGCAATTCGTACCGACGCTGATCACGCCGTTGGTCCGATCCAGATCCTTGAGCATCGCCGAGATGATCCGCCTGCCGTGAAAGAAGAGCTCGACGTCGTCGCCGTTATAGGCCGATGTGTTCTTGGTGTTGCCCATGAAGCGATCGAAGCTGCTCTTGTTGACGAGGACACGGTTGTACGAAGAGAAGGCGTTCGTCGCGCTCGGCGACAGGATGCCTTTACCGACCTTCTGCTTCGGTACGGTGTAGATCGGCGACCCCGTCACGACATCGATCTTGGGGTGTCTCGTCGTCATCTCTTTGTAGTCGGGATCGCCGGTGAAGACGTTGTATCCATTAAATGCATAATTGTCGTTTGGGTCCTGCGTGCCGGTCATGCAGGCAGTCGCGGCATTGTCACCGCGTAGCGCGCCGCACGAACCGCCGCCCTCGAACGCGAGGGCCCACTTGTTCGACGACTCCATTCCGAGGTTGGGAGGATCGATGAAGTAGTACGGTCGGGTTCCATCCAGACTCTTGATCTCGATGCTCGCGCACCCGGTGTCCGTGCCGTCCTTGCACTTGGGGATCTTGCGCGCGAACAAGGTCCCGCTGCCGCCGGTGGCGGTGACCTCGAAGTACGAGGACTCCGGGAACACAGAGCAGTTACCTTCTCCGTTGTCCTTCTTCCATTTCTGATACAGGGAACACGTCTCGGCCTGCGCTGCGGTCGGCAACGCAGATCCGATGAACGTCAGGATCGCAAGAGACCATCCGGTCCTCTGCATGTCGTGGCTCCCTTCCGTGCCGTGGTGCGGGGCTGCATGCGCCTCGATTGAAGTGTGGCTCCGGTATGCCGCGCGAGCACGCCGAATCGCGCGTTCCACCGCCGAGCGCCCGCAGAGCACGATGTCCCTGCCCCATTAAAAACCTCGGTCAGGAATCTCCCGGATCGCGCGTCGTCGTCGATTGACCGCCGAGCGGTAACATCACCCCGCGATTGATGAGCTGCTCGTTGGTCCCGTCGAGACCGCTGAGCGCGATCACTTTCCGACGCGGGCCTGGAGGTGCGCCGGATAACGCGTGCCCTGCACGCTGTTAGCGAGCACGTCCTCTGATGGAGGAGATCAATTTTTGAGGCAGGCTGATTGATGGGGTTCACCTAGCGAATCAGCCTCGGGCGCGGGGGGCCAGTCCGGTGTCGGACCGCTGAGGTAGAAGCCGGCTCCGACCATCC
>DATMCI010000096.1:0-65142 GCA_035558535.1 Kofleriaceae bacterium | reverse complement strand
AACCGCGCGCGGCCGTATCATCGCCCGCGCCGACGTGCAGACGCGCGAACGCGGACGCGCCGCCCGAGGTCGGCGGCGCGTTCAGGAGGCGACTTCAGGTGGCCCGCAGGCGCCTTACATCAGATCGCGGCGCGCCAGCGCGCGGCGCATCTTGGCCAGCGCCTGCTCCTGGAGCTGACGGATCCGCTCGCGCGACAGGTTGTACTTGTCGCCGATCTCCTTGAGGGTCAGCTCCTGCTCGGTGCCCAGGCCGAAGCGCTGGCGCAAGATGTCCGCCTCGATCGGGCGGAGCTCGTGCAAGAGATCGCGCACCTCCGTGGTCAGCGCCTCCCACTCGAGGTCCTCGGTCGGCGACACCGACTCGCGGTCCGGATCCTCGAGCACCTCGCCGAGCACGCGCCCCTCGTCGTCGCCGACCGGCTTGTCGAGCGAGATCGACTGCTCGAGCAGCCAGCTCCGCATCTTCTCGATCTTGTCGAGCGGCATCTGCGTCGCCGCGGCGAGCTCCTCGCTCGTCGGCTGCCGGCCGAGCTGGCCGGTGAGCTGGCGGCGCGCCTTGGTGAGGCGGTGCTGCGCGTCGATCATGTGGACCGGCAGGCGGACCTCGCGCCCCTTGTCGGCGAGCGCGCGGCTGATCGCGTGCCGGATCCACCAGCTCGCGTACGTCGAGAACCGGAAGCCGCGGCGGTAGTCGTAGCGCTCCACGGCCTTCATGAGGCCGAGGTTGCCCTCCTGGATCAGATCGGCGAGCGCCATCCGGCCGTGGTTGAAGCGGCGCGCGATGCTCACGACGAGCCGCAGGTTCGCCTTCACGAAGTCGTTGCGCGCCGCGGCGGCGGCGCGGTTCGCGGCCGCCACGCGGCGCAGCCACTCGGCGCGCGCGCGCTCGCGGCCGAGGCCGCCCACCGCGGCGCCGCGCACGCCGATGCCGACGGAGATCCGCTCGATCGTGCAGAGCGCGGCGTCGATGAACAGGTGATCGACGTCGGAGGAGCGCAGCTTGCGCGCGGCCTTGCCGACCAGCTTGCCGTACGCCCGCGCGTCTGCCTCGTCGGCGCCCTTGCGCAGCGCGCGCGCCTCCGGCGGGAGCTGCGGCAAGACGATCTCGATCGCGTCGAGCACGTGCGGGGCGGCCGGCGCGTGCGAGAGCACCGCCTCCCACAGCATGATCTCGAGCGCCTCGATCTCGCGCGCCGAGGTGAACTCCTCCTCGGGGCGGAGCACGTCGAGCGCCGCCATGTCGCGGAAGTACATCGAGAGGTACGTGCCGCTGTCGGGGCGCGCGCGCTGCGCGGCCTCGCCATCGCCCTCCCCGCTCGCGAGCGCCTCGGCGTCGAGCGGGCGCTCTTCGTCGTCTCCGCCCTCGGCCTTGGCGCGCCGTGCAGCCTTCTTCGCAGAGACCCGAGCGATCCGACCCTGGCGCCGCTCGACCCGCGCCGAACGACCGAAGCCCTGCTGACCGATCTTGGTGACGATGGCTGCCATCGCGAACTGCCCTTCTGCGCGGACGCGCTCCGAGATAGACGCGCGAGCGAGCCGAATGTTTTGGCTCTCTGCGCGCGGCTGCCTGGAAAGACACCCGACAACCCCTCGTTATTCCAGACCACCGGAGGCAGACTCCGGACGTAACGAAGCGAGATCAGACGCGCTCTGGGCGGCTGATCACGGGGCGGGCGGGTCTTTGCGCTCGGCTAGGACAATGATGTGACGCGATTGGTTGCCGAAAAAACGACCTCGCGTCTGATAACCGCCCGAGACCTCGAGCACGCGGAAGCCTGCCGCATGCATGATCTTGCCGACCTCGTGCAAGGAGTAGGCGCGGATCGAGATCTCCTGCTCGACCTGGCGCCCGTCGTCGAACACGACCGAGCGGTTCACCTGGATCCGTGACGAGAAGTAGTTGAGCTCCACCTCCTCGAGGACGACGCAGCCGTCGCCCTCCCACCACACGCGCGTCGGCAGATCCGCGATCACGTAGTCGCGGTTCAGGATCTCGAGGAGGACGCGCCCGCCCGGCTTGAGCGCGCGGGCCATGTTCAAGATCGTGCGCTTGTTCGTCTCGTCGTCGAAGTAGCCGAACGTCGAGAACAGGCAGTACGCGCCGTCGAACTGCGAGTCGAAGTCGAGCTCGCGCATGTCGCCGCGGACGAAGTTGATCTGCAGGCCGCGCCGCTGCGCCTCCTCGCCGCCGCGAAGCAGGAGCGCCGTCGAGAGATCGAGCCCGACGACGTGGAAGCCGCGCGCGGCGAGCTCCATCGCGTGGCGGCCGTAGCCGCAGCCGACGTCGAGCACCTGCGCGCCGGGCGTGAGCTGCATCGCGTCGGCGACGAACTCGGCCTCGGCCTGCGTGGCCTGCGGCGTGAGGAACGGCAGCGTGCGCAGGTAGTCCTCGTCGAAGACGTCGACGAACCACTGCTTGGCGGGCCGCCGCATGTCCATCATCGTGCGCGGCCCCGCCGGGACGCCGGACGGCTTGACCGCGGCGCTCTTCGTGGGCTGCGGCGGCGATGGCGGCGCCGGCGGCTTGGGCTGGTGGTGCAGCGCGGCCGCGGGCGGTGGCGGCGGCGCGGTGGGCGCAGCGATCGGGTGCTGGCCGGAGTGCGGCCCGGCGGGCGCGGCCGCCGCGGCAGCGAGCTGCGCCGGGGACACGGCGGCCCCGGCGGCCGGGGGCGGCGACGACGGCGTGCGCGCGCGCTGCGCCTCGCCGGTCGCGCCCGCCTCGCCGGTCGCGGCCGCCGACACCTCCTCGGCGTCGTCGTCCGCGTCGACGTCGACCTCGACCTCGCCGGACGCCGCGCCCTGGATGTCGCTCATCGGCACGCCGCTCGACGGATCGGCGCGAACCTCGCTGGGCGAATCGGTACGGCTGCCCGGCTCGCCCACCGGTGGCGGGATCGAGACGGGCCGCGAGGACGAGGCCGGCACGGGCACGGACGCCGGCTGCGACTGCGGGGGGACCAGCGTCACGGAGCCCGGCGGTATCGTCTTGGTCCGCTGCAGCGCGTCCACCGTCAGGGAGCCCGGCGGTATGGTCTTGGTCCGCTGCAGATCGGCGCCGGGCGGCATCGTCGGCGGCATCGTCTTGGTCCGCTGCAAGAGCTCGGCGCCGGGCGGCATCGTCGGCGGCACGGTCTTGGCGCGCTGCGGCGGCGCGTGGCGCGGCGCATCCTGCGCCGCCGACGGGTCGTCGCCCCACATATCGTCGGCGGCGCTGCGCGTGTCGCGCGCCGCGATGGGCGGCGGCTGCGTCGTGTGCGGGACGGTGGCCATCCCGTGCGGCGGCGTCGGCGGCGGCCGCGGCGGCGCGGTCTGCGCCTGCGCCTGCGCGGCGGCCAGCGGGATCTGCCCCGACGTCCCGCTCAGCGGCGCGGCGGCCAGCGGCGGCGGCGCGGTCGTCCCCGGCAGCGGCGCGGGCCCGGCCGGCGCTGACTGCGACGCGTGATCCATCGCGCGCACCGCCTCGCGCACCTCCTCGAGATCCTCGTCGGTCAGCGCGACGGTCCTGAGCCGCTCGCGCTTGTGGGTCGGCTCCGGCGCCGGGTCCGGCGCGGCGGCCGGCTGAGGCATCGCCGGGGCCGGCGCGGCCGCAAGCTCCGACTCCGCGACCGGCGTGGACTCCTCGACGTCGGCGATGTCGACGTCGAGCTCGTCGGCCGAGTCCGGCCGCGTCTTCGGGCGTACGCCGGGCCGGTACCCGGAGTCGGCGTCATCGATGAGCGCGTCCGGCACGCCACGCGCCTCGTCGTCGACGAGGGGGGCCATGCCCGGGCTGGTGGCCGCCCGCGCCTGCACATCCGACAGCCCGAGCGACTCGAGATCGACCGCCGACATCTCGCGCGTCTGCATCTCGAAGTCGGCCTGCTCGACGGGCGCGCTCGGCGGCTCGATCAACGTGGAGAACGCCGGCGACGCCGCCGGATCGGGGTAGGTCTGCGACGCGGGATCTGCCGGATGCGGCATCGGCTGCGAGGCGTCCGACGTGAAGGTATAGGCGATCGACATCGCCAGCGATGGATCCTCGGGCACCGGCGCCGCGACGGGCGGCGTCGTCCGCCGCGGCACGTTGTCGGAGGGCACCCGCAGCCCGGCGCCGCGGCGGCGCCGACGACGACGCTCCGCGGTGGTCATCCCGACCTCGACGTCGGACTGAGGTTCGTCCTCGGGGCGCTTGCTCACGCGGCTCCTCCGCGGGTCACGAGTCCGATCCGTTCACCGAAGCGCACCGGCTGCCCCATGCTCCCCTGGAGTATCACCGCGCCAGGTGCGAAGGCCATGATGACGGTGGAGCCAAGTCGGAAGGCCCCCAGCTCGTCGCCCCGGCGGACGCGGATCTCCGGCAGCTCGACACGGTAGCGCTCGCGGCTCGGGCGCAGCACGGCGGTGTCGGGTGGCTGGGCCGGCAACCCCGGGTGAGACAAGCGGATGTTTCCGACACCGCTGGCGCCGACCATGACCAGGACGACGTCACCGGCGGCCCGGGAATTCAGGTGCAGGACGACCCGCTCGTTGCGGGCGAACAGGCCGCTGCGGCGCTCCACGAACCGCGGGTTGACCGGCCACAGCGCCCCGGGGATGTACTCGTAGCCAACGAGGACCCCGTCGATCGGGGCGTGGACGCGGTGATAGTCCCGCGGCGACAGGTAGATCGTCGTGTAGTGCCCGCCGGAGAGGCGGGCCGCCAGCGCCTCGCTCGCGACCAGCTCGGCCAGCCGGTACGTGTGCCCCTTGGCCTGGAGGAGCGTGCCGTCCGTCGCGATCCCGGAGGCCGCGGTCACGCCATCGCACGGCGCGATCACGGCGTCTGGATGCGGATCGACGAGGCGCGCGCCGCGCCGGAGGCCGCGCGCGAAGAAGTCGCCGAGCGACTCGTAGTCGCCGAGCGGCAGCTCGGTCTCGTCGAGGTTCGCGCCGACGGCCGACGCGAACGCGCGGTACGCCAGCGGTCGCAGGCCGACCGGCAGCTTGCGCGTCGCGGTCCAGCCGACCAGCGCTGAAAATGCGGCACCCACGCGCGGGCCCCGCGGTCTCGGCGCGACGTTTCCTGGCTTGCTAGCGTCCACTGGTACCTGGCGGGCCCTCGTTCGATGCGAGGGAGGAACGTGGCTTCACGAACCCCTCGGTTTCGACATTCTGCCCAAGGTGCCGGCCAGTTACAAGCGCGGGAGTCGCGGGGTGGCTCCCTACAGGTTTTCGTCAGCAGTCGTAATAGAGCTGGAATTCCGCGGGGACAGGCCGCAGCCGCACGTGATCGGCCTCGTTCTCGCGCTTGTACGAGATCCAGGCGTCGATGAGGTCGTTCGAGAACACGTCGCCCTTCATGAGGAAGGTGCGGTCGCGGTGCAGCGCGTCGAGCGCCGCGTCGAGCGAGCCCGGGACGGTCGGCACCTCGGCCAGCTCCTCGGGGGACAGCGAGTAGATGTCCTTGTCGAGCGGATCACCGGGGTGGATCCGGTTCTCGATGCCGTCGAGGCCCGCCATCATCATCGCGGCGAACGCGAGGTACGGGTTGCACGACGGATCGGGCGAGCGCAGCTCGAGGCGCTTGGCCTTGGGCGAGCTCGAGTACATCGGGATCCGGATGGACGCCGAACGGTTGCGCGCCGAGTACGCGAGGTTGACGGGCGCCTCATAGCCGGGGACGAGCCGGCGGTAGCTGTTCGTCGTCGGGTTCGCGAACGCGCAGATCGCGCCGGCGTGGCGGAGCAGGCCGCCGATGTAGTGCAGCGCCATGTCCGACATGCCGGCGTAGCCGTCGCCGGCGAACAGCGGCTTGTTCGCCTTCCACAGCGACTGGTGCGTGTGCATGCCCGAGCCGTTGTCGCCGTAGAGCGGCTTCGGCATGAACGTCGCCGTCTTGCCGTGCATGCGCGCGACGTTCTTGACGATGTGCTTGTACCAGAGCACCTGGTCCGCCATCTTCACGAGCGTGTCGTACTTCATGTCGATCTCGGCCTGACCGGCCGAGGCGACCTCGTGGTGGTGGGTCTCGATGATGATGCCGACGGCCTGCATCGTCATGACCATCTGCGTGCGGAGATCCGACATCTGATCGGTCGGCCCGGCGACGCAGTAGCCGCCCTTCGTCGGCGGCTTGAAGCCCTTGTTGCCGCCGACCTCGTGCCGCTTGTTGTTCCAGCCGGCCTCGTCGGAGTCGATCTGGAAGAAGCTGTTGTGCGCCTCCTCGGAGTACTGGATCGAGTCGAAGATGAAGAACTCGGCCTCGGGCCCGAAGTACGCGGTGTCGGCGATCCCGGTCGACTTCAGGTACGCGACCGCGCGCTTGGCGAGCGTGCGCGGATCGCGCGAGTACGCCTCGTGCGTGATCGGATCGATCACGTCGCAGAGGATCGACAAGGTCGGCGTCTTCAGGAATGGATCCATCACCGCGGAGGCGGGATCCGGCTTCATGAGCATGTCGGACGAGTTGATCGCGCGCCAGCCGGCGATCGAGGAGCCGTCGAAGCCGAAGCCCTCCTCGACGCCTTCCGCGAGGCGCTCGATCGGATAGGTCAGGTGCTTCCACTGGCCGAGGAAGTCGACGAACTTGGCGTCGATCATCTTGGCTCCGTGCTTCTTGGCGTACTCGGCTAGCTCGCTGGGCGTCATGGGACGAAGGTCTCCTCTCTCTGGTCTCTGGTCTCTGGTCTCTGGTCTCTGGTCTCTGGTCTCTGGTCGTTCGTGGAGATTTGTGGAGCTCGGTGGAGCTCGGTGGGATCAGATCGCGTCCTCGCCGGTCTCGCCGGTGCGGATGCGGATCACCTCGTCGACGGGGGTGACGAAGATCTTGCCGTCGCCGATCTTGCCGGTGCGCGCGGCCTCGGTGATGACGTCGATCACCTGCCGCACGTTGTCGTTCGGCACGATGATCTCGACCTTCACCTTCGGGACGAAATCGACGACGTAGGCCGAGCCGCGGTAGACCTCTTTCTTGCCGCCGGTGCGGCCGAAGCCTTTGACCTCGGTGACCGTCATCCCGTGCACGCCGATCTCGGCGAGGCGCTCCTTCACCTCGTCGAGCTTGAACGGCTTGATGATGGCCTCGACCTTCTTCATGTCGAGATGGATAGCCCACCGATTGTTTCCGGTGGGTTTCGCGCCTGGAAAAACAACGGCGGCGCTAACGGCGGCGCTAACGGCGGCGCTAATCCCGGAGCTGCGCGCGGAACGACTCGATCCGGCGCACCGCGTCCTCGAGGTTCCCGGGCGTCAGCTGGTACGTCATGAACGTGGCGAGATCGCCCCACTCCTTCTCGAGGCGGTCGCCGTTGCGGCCTTTGAACGCGGCGTACTCGCGCCGCACGCTCGAGAACTTCGCGGCGACCAGCTCGCGGGTGAGGTCTTTTTTGGGCTCCTTCGGCGGCTCCTTCGGCGACTCGGGCGGCCGCGGCCGCGCCGGCCGGGGGCGCGCGCTGCCCGCGCCCGCGGCGGCTCCGGCGCCCGCGGCAGATCCAGCGCCCGCGGCGGCTCCGGCGCCGGAGCCGGCCTTGGGCGACGGTGCCCCGCCCTCGCCTGCCGCGCCGGTCGCCGGTGCGGGCGGCTGCGTCGGCGGTGGCTCGGGCGGCACCTCGATCGGGGTGACCCTGATCTCCGGGTGCTTCTTCACCTCGGGCGCAGAGCCCGCGCTCGCGACGCTCGGCCGCGCGCCGGGCTCGCCCGATCTTCGGCCGAGGCTCGTGGCGATCACGACCGCCGCAGCGAGCACCACGGCGAGCGCCCCGCCCGCGAGCGCGTAGATCCGGCGGCGCCGGCCGGGCTTCGCCGCCGCGGCGAGCTCGCTCACCGCGGTGCCGGTGCCGTCGGCGAGCGACAGCTCCTCGGTCGTCGGGATCGCGTCGGTCGGCGGCGCCATCGTGTCGAGCGCGGGCGACGGGCGCTGCGCCGGCGCGCCGTACGGCCCGGACGGCTGCGCCGCGCGGTGCGGGCCCGACGGCGGCCCCGGTGCCGGCGGCGCTGTGCGGTGCGCACCCGACGGGTTCGTGCGGTGCGTCGACGGCGCGGGCACGAGCGCCGTCCGCGGCCCGGTCGTGCGCGCCGCGCGGGGCGCCGGCTCGGGCGGCGCCAGCAGCGGCAGCTGCGCGGCCGCGAACGATACCGTCGAGATCGTCTGCGTGTGGAGCTGCTCCTGGAAGTCTTCCAGGTGCACGCTCGCCACGCGCTCGTGGAGCTCGCGCTGCGCCGTCATCTCCTCGTTGAACAGCTCGCGCATGAACGTGCCCAGCTGATCGGTGGAGATCGTCGGGTTGACCGCGACGAGCGTCTGCTGGATCGCGTCGCGAAATTCGGCCGCCGACTGGTAGCGGTCCTGGGACTTGGGGCGCAGGGCCGTGGCGACGAGGTCGTCGTACGGCGCGAGCAGCGGATCGAGCTCGCCGGGCAGCGCGTGGTCGCCGTGCGCCACCTTCTTGGCGAGCGCGCGGTAGTCGGGCTCCGGCCCGGCGTCGTAGAGGCGGTGGTTCGTGAGCAGCTCGAACAGGACGACGCCCGCGGCGTAGATGTCCGTGCGCGCGTCGACGACGCCGCCGCGGATCAGCTGCTCCGGCGCCATGTAGCCGAACTTGCCGAAGCCGAGCTTTGGATCGGTGGCGGTGCCGCGCAGCGCGCTCTTGGCGATGCCGAAGTCGATCACCTTGGTCTCGCCCTCGAACGAGACGAGCACGTTCGGCGGCGAGATGTCGCAGTGGACCAGGTGGAGCGAGCTGCCATCGGAGCGGGTGCGGCGGTGCGCGTACGCCAGGCCGTTCGCGAGCTCGCGCGCGATGAACAGCGCCAGATCGACGGGCATGCGGTGCTTCCTGTGCCCGAGCAGGGACAGCGTGCGGCGGAGGTCGCGCCCCTCGACGTACTCGAGCGCGAGGAAGTACTCGTCGCCGACGCGGCCGACCTCGAAGACCTGCGCGATGTTGACGTGCTGCAGCTTGATCGCGACCTGCGCCTCGTCGACGAACCGCGAGATGAACTGCGCGTCGGCGGCCAGGTTCGGGAGCACCTTCTTGATGACGGCGAGCTTCTCGAAGCCGGTCAGGCCGTGCTTGGCGAGGAAGATCTCGCCCATGCCGCCGCGCGACAGCCGCTGCACGAGCAGGTACCGGCCGAACACCCGAGGCAGGCTCGGGTCCTGACGGCCAAAGGGACCGCTGTGGAGCGACTTCTCCGTCATCTCCGTCATCGCGTGCCGGCGCAGGCCGACGCTGGCGCAATCCTAACTCGGGACCCGCGCGGGACAACGGCCCGCGATGGATTCCCCGCGTGATCGATCCGGCGGCATGCTTGCCCAAGCGAATCGCGTGGTTGTCTGGCGACGCGCGAGTCTGCTAGCGTGAGCCCTGGATGCGGCGCCTCCTCCTCCTCGCGCTCGCGGGCTCCGGCTCTGCCGGCTGCGAGATGGAGGCGCCGGCGCAGGGCAGCGCGTCGCTCGTCCTCGACATCCCCAACGGCGTGCTCGATCCGAAAGGCTACACGGCCGTCGAGATCACGCTGCACGACCCGACCGGCGACACGGTCCGCTCGGCGGCGGTCGGCGCGGACGGCGCGTTCGATCTGGGCGATCTCGATCCGCGGAGCGCCGTCTCGGTGGAGGCCGTGCTGCGCGACGAGAGCGGCGCGGCGGTGGGCTACGGCCGGACCGCGTCGGCGCTCGATCTGGCCGCGGGCGCGACGATCACCGTGCAGGTCCGGCGCCCGATCGTCTATATCGCCGGGCTGAACTACACCGTCGTGGGCACGGCCGACAGCTGGTTCACCATGCCGGCGGTGTACAGCGATCTCACCACAGGCGTCACGCTCGACGGCACGACCACGCTCGCCGAGAAGTCGGTGCTCCTCCTCTCGGCGGGCCCCGCGCTCTACTCGGTCGAGCAGGCGGTGAGCAGCGCGTCGGGCCTCCTGACCGGCCCCGCCACGCTCCGCGCCGTCGGGGCGGCGGATCACGCGCTCGGCCCGCCGCTCGGGACCCTGATGCTGGGCGCCGTCCAGGACGGCGCCGGCAGCGACGACGGCCAGACGCTGGTCATCGGCACGGCCGAGAAGCTGTACGGCGTGGATCTGCGCGCCACCCCGACGCTGGTCCGCGAGCTCGCGCCGGGCAGCTTCTCGCGCGTGGCGATCGTCGCCGGCGCGGACGGCGGCCTCGGCGCGGTGGCGATCAAGAACCGGGTGTCCACGACGGGCGCGTGCAACCCGACGGCGGAGCTGTGGTGGATCG
The DNA here is from genome assembly GCA_035558535.1 of Kofleriaceae bacterium. GTDB lineage: Bacteria > Myxococcota_A > Polyangia > Haliangiales > Haliangiaceae > JABFXX01. The sequence continues at coordinate 54,941 of DATMCI010000096.1, read as the reverse complement.
GCGGCCTCGGCGGCGAGGTGATCGACGCGCGGATGGTGGCGACCGGCGGCTTCGCCGACGTCGCCGCGGATCGCGGGCGCGCGTGGTACGTCGACGCGTGCAAGGGCGAGCTCGGCGAGGTGCTGGCGGACGGCGCGCGCCCCGTGCGGGCCGACCTCGGCAAGCCGACGGCGCTCGCGGTGTCGAACGGCCAGGCGTGGATCGGCGTCGAGCGCGCCGCGCCGGCCACGCTCGCGATCCTGGTTGTGCCGGCCGACGCGGCGAGCGCCACGCCGCGCACGCTGTGGAGCGAGCCGCAGGACCAGATCCTGGGCGCGACGGACTTCCCCGGCGTCGAGCGCCGGCTCCCCGCGCAGACGGCGACGTTCCTCCACCTCGAGATCGGCGCCGGCGGCGACTACATCGCGGCCGCCACGGCGGGCGACTTCTTCGCCAACCGGGTCAACTCGGCGAACTTCCCGCAGATGCAGATCGAGACCCGCGAGCTGCGCGTGTTCGACGCGGCCTCGGGCGGCGCGGTCCAGCGCTACCGGAGCTGGTGCGACGGCAGCTACCTCTACCTGTCGAGCGACATCCGCAACTGGTCCTGCGCGACCACGACGGGGCAGACCGCGCCGACGAGCGCCAGCCGCGAGAACCGGCTCTCGTCGCTGGCGTTCCTGTTCGGCAAGCGGTGATGCGGTGATGCGGGCGATCCCCAGGAGCCTCGCCGCCGCTGCCTGCGTGGCGCTCGCCGTGACGGTGACAGTGACGGTGCCGGTGCCCGCGCGGGCCGAGCCGAGCCCCAAGCGCAAGCTCGTGGTGCTCGAGTACCGCGCCGGCTCGTCGGCGCTGCCGGGGATCGCCCGGCGCGTGGTCGACGCGATCGGCAAGCAGACGTCGATCGCGGTGCTCGGGCCGGATCAGGCGCGCGCGGTCTACGGCGATCAGATCGATCAGGTCCTCGGCAAGTGCGCGGGCGAGGCGGCGTGCATCGCCAAGATCGGCCAGAAGACGGGCGCCGCGGAGGTGGTCCTCGTCGGCGTGAGCGAGCTCGGCGACGTGATCCTGACGATGCAGCGGATCGACGTCGGGTCGCGCGACGTGAGCGCGCGGATCGCCGACTCGCTCGCCGACGGCGCGAGCCCGACGGACGCGCAGGTGGATGCATATCTGCAACGCCTCCTGCCGCCGTCGGACTTCTTGCGGTTCGGCGTGCTCGACATCGTCGCGAACCTCGCGGGCGCGGCCGTGACCGTCGGCGGCGAGCGGCGCGGCGAGACGCCGCTCCAGCCGCTGCGGCTGCCGGCGCCGGCGTCGTACGAGATCCGCGTCGAGAAGGCGGGCTTCGCGCCGTACCGGACGAAGGTGGCGCTGCCGCCCGACGGCGAGATCAAGGTCGAGGCGAACCTGGCGCGGCCGGGCGGGAGCCCGGCGTGGTACCAGCGCTGGTACGTCGTCGCGGGCCTGGGCCTCGTCGTGGCGGGCGCCGGCGGGACGGCGATCTACTTCGCGACGCGCGAGCCCGCCGGCGACGGGCGGATCGGCGTCGGCGGCACGGTGCAGTGAGCGCCGCGCGCGATCACGGCGGCCGCGCGGCGAGCTCGCACACCATGACGAGCGCGTCCTCGCCGTTGTCCTGGTAGTAGCGCGCGCGGACGTGGACGCCGCGGAAGCCCGCGCGCTCGTAGAGCGCGATCGCGGGCGCGTTGCCGCGCCGGACCTCGAGCGTCGCGGTGGTGCAGCCGAGCGCGCGGGCCTCGTCCATGGCGTGGGCGAGCAGGCGGCCGCCGGTGCCGGCGCGGCGGTGATCGGGGTGCGTGGCGATCGAGTGGATGTGAAGCTCGCCTTCGGCTGCGCTGTCTTTTTCGGTGCGGCCCTGCGGGCCGGGGACGACGATCCAGTAGTTGCAGAAGCCGATGACCGTGGCGCGGCCGCCCTGCCGCGCGACGATCAGGCGGGCGCCCTCGCGCAAAAGCTCGGCCTCGAACGTCGCGCGCGGCCACGGGCGCGGGAACGAGTGGCGCTCGATCTCCTCGATCGCGTCGAGCTCCGCGGCCGTGGCGGGCGCGATCGCGATCGCGCTCACGGTCACGCGCGCGGCTCGCGCTTGCGTCCGGCGAGCGCGAGCACCTCGCGAATCAGGGGCGCGATGCCGTCGCCCGACAACGTCGAGACGCAGATCGGCTCGCGGCGCACCCCGAGCAGCTTCTTCGCGCGCGCCACCTCGAGGACGCGCTTGTTCTTCGGCAGCTTGTCGGCCTTGGTCAGCGCGACGACGATCGGCGTCTCCTGCAGCGAGAGCCACGGCACGAAGTCCTGCTCCTCGTCCTCGGCGTTGCGGCGGATGTCGACGAGGAGCAGCACACCGGCGAGCGTCTTCCGCTCCTCGAGGTACGTCTGGATCATCGGGCGCCAGGTCTCGCGCACCGCCTGGCTGACGTCGGCGTAGCCGTACCCCGGCAAGTCCACGAGGAAGAACGGCGGCTGGCTGCCGATCTCGAACCAGTTGATGAGCCGCGTGCGCCCCGGCGTGCGCGACGTGCGCGCGAGGCCGTCCTGGCCGACGAGCGCGTTGATGAGGCTCGACTTGCCGACGTTCGAGCGGCCGACGACGGCGACCTCCGGCAGGCTCGGCGGCGGGAAGTCGGCGGGCTTTGCCGCCGACGTGACGAAACGTGCGGGGATCTTCATGGTTGCTTCACCGAGGGCTGCTTCACCGAGGGCTGCTTCACCGAGGACTGTTTCACCGAGGACTGCTTCACCGGGTGCACGGGCGCTGCGGGATCGAACGGGGTGCTGCGCGTGCCGCGCGCGTGGCACCCCGCGCAGGCGGCCGCGCGCGCCGCGGGCGTGGACAGCTCGACGAGGCCGAGCGCGCGGGCGACGCGGGGGCTGCGCATGACGTCGTCCTCGGCGTAGGCGGCGCCCGCGCCGTGGCACGCCTCGCAGCCGACCTCGACGGCGATCGCCGCGCCCGCAGGCGCCTCGCCGGTGCCGTGGCAGGCCAGGCAGCGCGCCTCGGGGCTCGCCGGGAGCCGGCGCTTCGTCGTGGCGTGCGGCGTCTCTTGCCACGCGGCCAGCTGCGCGGGGTGGCAGGCGCCGCAGGCCGCGCTGCCCGTCCAGTCCCGGCGCGCCGCGCCCGCCGCCGTCGCGAGCGCCAGCGCGAGCGCCGGCACCAGCGCCAGCGCCAGGCCGAGCGCCAGGGCCAGGGCCGGGGCCGGGGCAATACAGGGCCAGCTCCGGAGCCGTGCGACCATGCGCGGCAGGCTACCCCGCCTTCGGCGCGCCGTGGTACGGCAGTCGTGTGACCGTGCACGTGATCGGGCTGACCGGCGGGATCGCGTCGGGCAAGAGCACGGTGGCCCGGCTGCTCGCCGAGCGCGGTGCCGCGATCGTCGATGCCGACCAGCTCGCGCGCCAGGTCGTGGAGCCCGGGCAGCCGGCGCTCGCCGAGCTCGTGGCGCGGTTCGGGCCGTCGATCATCACGCCCGACGGCCAGCTCGATCGCAAGCGGCTCGGCGCGATCGCGTTCGCCGATCCGGCCGCGCGCGCAGACTTAAACCGCATCACGCACCCGCGGATCGTGGCCGCGAGCGCCGCGGCGATCGCGACGTGGGCGGACGCCGGGGCCGGCGTCGTCTTCTACGAGGCGGCGCTGCTCGTCGAGAACCGCGCGCACCAGGGGCTCGCCGGGCTCGTCGTGGTCGCCGTGTCGCCGGAGGTGCAGCTCGCGCGGCTCCTCGGGCGCGAGGCCATCACCGAGGCCGAGGCGCGGAGCCGGATCGCGGCGCAGGCGCCGCTCGCGGAGAAGCGCGCCGCGGCGACGTGGGTGATCGAGAACGACGGGGACGCCGCCGCGCTCGCGCGCGAGGTGGACCGCGTGGTCGCCGAGATCGAGGCGCGGTTCGGGCCGATCCACGTGCCGCACGCGGCGGCCGGCGGCGGCGCGGCCGGCGGCGGCAGTGGCGGCGGCGGCGGCGGCGGCGGCGGCCTCGGCCTCGGCGTGCGGATCCCGCGGATCTCCCGCGACGTCGCGCTCGTCACCGGGTACCCCGCGTTCACCGCGCGGCGGATGATCGAGAAGCTCGTCGCCGCCGAGCCGGCGGAGCAGACGAGCAAGATCTACGTGCTCGCACAGGAGAAGGTCGCCGACGACGCCGCGCGCTTTTTGGCCGCCCTGCCCGACGCCGGGCGCGCCGAGGTGCTCGTCGGGGACGTCTGCGACATGGACCTCGGGCTGTCCTCGGCCGAGTACCGCGCGCTGTCCAAGGAGCTGACCTGGATCCACCACCTCGCCGGCATCTACTTCATGGGCGAGGGCGACGACACCGCCCGCCGGGTCAACGTGAGCGGCACGCGCACGGTGCTCGAGCTCGCGCGGGACGTCGGGCGGCTCGAGCGCGTCGTGCACTGGTCGACGGCGATGGTGTCCGGCGACCGCAAGGGCCGCATCTACGAGGAGGACCTCGAGGCCGGCCAGCGGTTCCACAACGCGTACGAGCGCACGAAGTACGAGGCCGAGAAGCTCGTGCGCGCGGCGATGCGGCACCTGCCGATCACCGTGCTGCGGCCGGGGATCATCGTCGGCGATAGCCGGACCGGCGAGATCGACAAGCTCGACGGGCCCTACTACCTGATGGTGCTGATCGCCACGAACGACTCGGGGCTGCGCCTGCCGCTGCTCGGGCGCGGCGACGCGCCGCTGCACCTCGTGCCGATCGACTACGTGATCGACGCGGCGTGGCACGTCGCGCGCAACGAGACGTCCGCCGGCCGGACATTCCACCTCGTCGATCCGGCGCCGCTCACCGCGCGCGAGGTGTTCGAGCGGGTCGCCGAGCACGCGCAGACCGAGAAGCCGCGCGGCCACATCCCGCGGCCGCTCGCGCGCGCCGTCCTGCGGACGCCGGGCCTGGCGCGGCGCGGCCGCGGCCCGCTCGCGCTCGTCGATCTGTTCGATCACGCCGTGCACTTCGATCAGACGAACACGGCCCAGGCGCTCGCCGGCACGAAGGTCTCGTGCCCGGCGCTCGCGGACTACCTGCCGGTGCTCGTGCGCCACGTGCTCGACGTGGCGCGCCCCGGGCGGCCGCGCCCCGCCGAGGCCGCGGCCGAGCCCGATCCGCTTGACTGAGAGCAGCTCGCCGCGGCAGCTGCGACCGGTGCCATGCGAGCCGACGCCGCCCGGGGTGGTCGCCGCGCTCGGCGGGTCCACCGCCGCGGCTTCACGGCGCGGCACCGAGCGCGCCCGCACCGGTTGACGCCGCGCCCCGCATCCGGGACCCTCGCGCGGTGACCGGCCTCGTACGGCGCCTGGGACGGATCGACGCGCTCGCGATCGCGCTCGGCAGCGTGATCGGCGTCGGCGTGTTCCGCGCGACCGGCGTCGTCCTGCGCAACAGCGCTGACTTCGCCCAGGCGACCGCGATCTGGATCATCGTCGGCGTCGTGTGCATGGCCGGGGCGATCCTCTACGCGGACATGAGCGCGCGCGTGCCCGAGGCCGGCGGCCCGTACGCGTACGTGCGCGTCGCGTTCGGCCGGCCGGCGGCGTTCGTCTACGGCTGGATGAACGGCGGGATCTCGATGCCGGCGCGCCAGGCCTCGGTGATGCTCGTGATCGGCGAGGTGCTCGCCAGCTGGCTGCCCGGCCAGGCGCGGGTGTGGTCCGCCTCGATGCTCGTCGCGCTCGTCGCGATCAACCTGTTCGGTGTGCGCGCCGGCGCGTTCGTGCAGCGGCTGCTCACGACCGGCAAGATCGCGACGATCCTGCTCGTGATCGGGCTCGCGATCGCGGCGTCGGCGTCGACGTCCGGGGCCGTGCCTGTGTCCGCCGCCGCGTCCGCCGCCGCGTCCGCCGCCGCGTCCGCCGCCGTGTCCGCCGCCGTGTCCGCCGCCGCGCCCGCGCTCTCGCTCGCGACCGCCGTCAGCGCGTGCTGGTACTCGTACATCGGCTGGCAGGACACGACGCTGCTCGCCGAGGAGCTGCGGCACCCAAGCCGCGATCTGCCGTTCGTGCTCGTCGGCAGCGTGGCGGCCGTCCTCGCCCTCTACACCGGGATCCACATCGCCGTGTACACGGGGCTCGACGGCGCGGCCAGGAGCGACCTCCCCGCCCGCGATCTCGCGGTGCTCGTGCTCGGCGGCGTCGGCTTCAGCCTGCTGTCGGCGCTGATGCTGTCGTCGATGATCGGCGGCGCGGCCGAGGCGATCATGGTGCGCCCGCGGATCGCGATGGCGCTCGCGCGCGACGGCCTCGCGCCCGCGCCGATCGCGGCGATCGATCGCCGCGGCACACCGTACGGCGCGATCCTGTTCCACAGCTCGCTCGCGATGTTCATCGTCGCGACCGGCTCGTTCACCCAGCAGCTCAAGCTGCTCGGGTTCGCGCAGGGCTTCCTCGGCCTGTTCGAGACGGCGAGCTTCTTCGTCGTGCGGCGGCGCTGCCCCGAGCTGCCATCCCGCTGGTACCAGCTGCCGGCAGCGCTCGTCTTCGTGCTCGCGAACGGGGCGCTGTGCGTGCTCACGGCGCGCGAGGATCCCGAGCGCATCAGCGTCGCGCTGGCGCTGATCGGCGGCATCTCCATCGCCTACGCCGCGACGGCGGCCCTGCGAAAGAGGCTCGCATGAGCACCTGGATGAGCCCGGCGTACGCCGCGCTGCGCTGCTTTGCGTGCGAGGCGCCGCACGACGCCACCGCGCTGCAGACCGTCTGCCGCGCCTGCGGGCTGCCGCTGCGCGTCGACTACGATCACGCGCGCGCGCCGCTCTCTCCCGGCGCGCTCGCCGGCCGGCCCGCGTCTCTGTGGCGCTACCGCGAGGTCTTGCCGATCCGGCCCGAGGCGGCCGTCTCGCTCGTCGAGGGCTGGACGCCCTTGTGCGCCGCCTCGGACCAGCTGCTCGTCAAGGACGAGTCGCGCAACCCGACCGGCTCGTTCAAGGCGCGCGGCCTCGCGCTGGCCGTCTCGGTGGCGCGCGCGCTCGGCGCCCGCGCGCTCGCGGCGCCGTCGGCCGGCAACGCGGCCGGCGCGCTGGCCGCCTACGGCGCGGCGGCGCGGCTGCCCGTCGTCGTGGCGATGCCTGACGACACGCCGCGCGCGTTCATCGACGAGTGCCGCCACTACGGCGCCGAGGTCCACCTCGTGGCCGGCACGATCGCGGATGCCGGCCGCTGGCTGCGCGAGCACGGCCCGCGCGACGCGTTCGACGTCTCGACGCTCAAGGAGCCGTACCGCGTCGAGGGCAAGAAGACGATGGCGTACGAGCTGTGGGAGCAGCTCGACGGCGCCCTGCCCGACGTCATCATGTACCCGACCGGCGGCGGCACCGGCCTCGTCGGCATGTGGAAGGCGTTCGGCGAGATGCGCGCGCTGGGCTGGCCCGTGCCGCGCCTGCCGCGCCTCGTCTCGGTGCAGATGGAGGGCTGCGCGCCCGTCGCGCGCGCCTTCGCCGCCAACGCCGACGCCACGGTGCCCTGGCCCGATCCGCGCACGCGCGTCTGGGGCCTGCGCGTGCCCTCGCCCATCGGCGGCTTCCTGTGCCTGCGCGCCCTCCGCGACACGGGCGGCCTCGCCGTCACCGTCTCCGAGGACGCCGCCGCGCAGGCGACGCAGCGTCTCGCGGCCCGCACCGGCCTCGACATCTGCCCCGAGGGCGGCGCCGCCTTCGCCGCCTACGAGGCGCTCTCCGCCCAGGGCGCCATCTCCGCCGAAGACCGCGTTGTGCTGTTCAACACCGGCACCGGCCTCAAGTACCGCTAACCCCGCTGCCCATTACCGACCCGATTCGGCCTCTCCAGCGATGAGCGTCCGCCAATCCTGCCATTTTCGAGGATCCCTCGCCCTCTCCCGATAGATTCGCCAATCAATCTCCAGCGGTTTCTGATCCCATCTGACATCGGACATTCTATGTTCGTATTCTCCAGATACATCATCGAATTTACTGATGACCACGGGCAGCCTGATTCCATTATCATCAATAAATCTACTAACCCTGGCTATATGAGTCGGCCCCTCCGAGTCAGAGTAGACGACAATATCACCGACCGCCACGTGTTTCGGATCAATTTCAGCGATGCCATCTTCGGCAAATATCAGATCTAGATTTGGCTTCTTGATGGAGGTCCGCCTGCATGCCAGGACATGTCCAAAACAGTTGTATCCGGCGATCGGCGCCTTGAGCAGCGTATACATCTCCTGGAAACGCCGTTCGTTTCTCAATCGAGCGCCGACAATCTCCAACTTGGGAAGCGACGTCTCGTTATCGATCGGGCTTCCGATGTGAGTCGCCAGATCGATTTTCCACCACCCAGTACCGTCAGTCTCCAGTAATTTCCGTATCGCGCTCATTGCCCATTCACTGACTCGAGAGCAGCTTGGCGAAGCCTCGAATTCGGCCAACCTCTGCGAGCTTGGAGCTCGCGAACGTATCAACGATGCTGTGATACAAAGCAGATCCGGACCGCTTCAGGGCATACAGCACTGCGATTACCAACTCGGTGTGCTCGAAGAGTTGACCCTTCTTGAGATCGCGAAAGAGCTCGCCGAGAAACTGCTCAATTACAGCACGATGCTCCGGAGTCTCGACCATTGACTGGATCAGCGCTTTGATGATCTGCTGGGATTCCAGAAATCGAATTTCTCGACCTTCACGAACAAGCGCAGCCTTATCTGCAAAGTCTCCTTGCCGCAAGGCACCAAGCACTTCCTGCAGTCGCAACTGAGCTAATGGCCGACGATCTGCGCCCTTGTCAACATACCAATGGTCTGCAACCACCTTCTCAACAGGCCACCCGTGAGGATCGGTTGCAGGTCCCCGACCGTAGCCTGACCCATCGGTCTTCATGGCAGATTGGACTCCAGATGTGTAATGTCTAGCTTCGACACGAGCGCCGCGATTCGCTCGTGCTTCAGAAGAGCGCGCTCGATAACTTCTTTGAGCGACAGCAAATCGCCATGATCCATCGCGATAAATAGCTCCTTCGAGTCCTTGCGATGATGAGGCGGCCCCTCTGTGTATTCCAGCTTCAGTTGATGCAGGATCAAGAGCGCATCGGCGTCGAGGCCGTCTTCACGGAAGACCGGGCGAATTTCGGAGAGGGTCCGTGCCGATCTGAATACATTCTGGTTATCAGTCAATACGCTCAGGGCCTTCCCCGTGAGCTCCAGTGATCTTACACTTATAATTCGCCCGAAGAGATTCCTGAATCGTTCCCATTGATCTGGGTTGACGTCTAGTGACTGGAGGAAGATCTCGGCAGCAGTGATCCGCTCTCCTGGACTGAAATTACGATATGTTCCAGCGATGTGCAGGAGTGTCGGGATGAACCGTTTGCTGGTAGCAAGGTCAACGGCTGCGCGTCGTGAGACTTCTTCGGCTAGCGCTACCGCACTCAGAGCCGGCGCTGCACTCTCCAGTCCCGTCAAAATCGATTCAATCGTCGAGGCGTCATCGAGCCATTGCTGAATGATTTCTCGATCTTCATCCGGGATCAGGACTTGCACGAGTGCACGATAGCACGTGTGCCAGGCTGAGCGACTCAGCGAAGGTCTCGGCCGATGAACGTAGGAGACGACTCAGCCGCGCGGTTCGGGCCGCGCGGCCGAGCCACTCTGTTGCGGGGGTGGCCGCGTTCCGGCATCGTGCGCCGATGCTCGAGCTCCTCGACGACTACGATGGAAGCGCCGCGGCGCAGAGGCGCCTGGAGGACGGGATCGACGAAGCGACGCGCGCGGCGCTCGTGTCGAAGGGGCGCGGCGACCAGGAGCTGGTCGCGCGCGCCGAGGCGGACGTCCAGGCCGATCCGGGGCGGTGCATCCGCATGAACGACGCGGGCGAAGCAACGGTGTACGCCGCGGGGCGCAGCTTCCGGGGCGGCCGGTTCGAGACGCCGCCCCTGTGCGAGCTGCGGGCGCGCGCGCTGGCGGCGCGGGCGCGCGCCGGCCGGCCGCGGGCGGGGCTGCGGCTGTGGGTGCTGGACGGGGCCAGTCCGGTGACTGACATCGGCGCGCTGCAGGCCGCCGCGGCACCCGGATCGCTGTTCCAGGTGGCCTCGCAGTTCAACTGCCTCGAGTCGCCGGGCGCGTTCGTGACCGAGGTGGCCAGCTACTTCCACGATCCGACGCAGGGCCCGCGGGCGTCGATCTCGGCGTTCCCGGGGACGCTGGTCCGCCACTACGCAGCGCCGGCACCCGAGGGCGGCCGGTTCGTCCAGGCGACCGACGGCCGCCAGGTCGAGCTGCTCGCGGACGTCGCCGAGCCCGCGGTCGCTGCCGTGCGCAACGGCTACCTGCGCGCGCCCGACATCACAGATCCGGCGGCGCTCGCGCGCGCCCTGGAGGACCGGTTCGACGCGGTCCGCATCGGCGTCCACGACGGGATCGAGGTGGTGCTCGGCCACGACTGGGGGGGCGCCGTCGAGGGCGCGCCGCACCGCACGATCGCCCAGGTGCTCACGTCGACGATCGCCGCGGGGATGTACGGCGGGCTCGACGAGCAGGATCGCGCGTTCCTCGGGATCTGCCGGCAGCTCCAGCGCGCGGCGTACCTGGGCACCTTGCTGGCCGCGGCCGCCCTCGGCAAGGAGCGCGTGGCACTCACGCTGATCGGCGGCGGCGTGTTCGCCAACCCGATCGAGATCATCTGGGAGGCGATCCTGTGGGCCGCGGATCAGGCGCGCGCCCTCCTCCACCGCGAGCTGGTCGTGGTCGTCAACGGCCGCAACCTCGGCGAGCAGCTCCCGCCCCACCGCCTGCGCGCGGCCGCGATGGAACGCGGCGGCGGACTCGTCCGCCTGGCGCCGCACGGCGGCGTGGCGATCGAGGCGTGAGCCGCGGCGCGGCCCCGGGCGCGGCCGACCTCGCTGCGCCCCGCCTCAGGTCCGCCGAACTCCGCCGCGCCTGGCGCCGCCCTGGATGATCGCGACCTGCCCTTGGCGGCTGATCGTCGCGATGAAGGGACGCGCGCGACTTCTGATCAGCGCCGTCAGCTTCGGCATGGCGGCGACGAGGATGCGCCCCATGTCTGCGCCCGTGAGATCGGTGGCCGTGAGCATGAAAGCCGCGACATTGGCGGCGAGCAGGGACTGAAGCTCTAGCGGATGGCGGCGGATCCGGCTGTCCTTGGTGAGGACGATCCAGCCGCGGGCGCCGACCTCGGCGAGCCATACGGTATCGGGCGTGTCGGGTGCGAAGTGGTCGTCGTGGACCTCCACGAGGACGCCCGCGCTTCGCAGCGCCTCGGGCACGTCGCGGGCGCCCAGGGAGCGATCGACGAAGTATGTGGGCCGAGGATCAGTGGGCGTAGGCACCGAGCTCCCACCGCAACGCCGCTCCGACCTGCTCGAGCTTCAGGTTGTAGTCCCGGGCCAGATGCCCAAGCGTCTCGCCAGCGCGCAAACGGTCGGCGATCACCGCGGTGGGGATGCCGGTCCCTGCGACGACGAGCTTGCCGAAGGCGCGACGCGGGTCGAGCTCGACTTCACGCGGCTCACTGGGCTCGCGCGCCCAGGGGAAGAGTCGCTCCGCGAGGCCCCTCGGATCACGCTCGACACGCTCGAGCGAAGCTTCGAGGAGCGACCGCATCTCGGTCTGACCAGCTCGCGAGGCGTTGACGAGCTTGCCGTAGTACTCGACGAAGAGATCGAGACCGTCGGTCAGGAATTCTTGCTCGATCAGCGGCCGCGGCGTGTCGAGCTCGCGCTCGACGAAGCGGAGCGCCTTGCGCACGCGCTGGAGGGGGACTCGGTGACGGCGGCGCAGCGCGGCCAGCACGTACGCCTCGACGAGGTTCCAGAACGAGAGCAGCGGCGGCCGGCCAGCGGCGAGCGGGATGACCCGGGCATGACCGCTCACCCACTGGCGCAACGTCGTCGGCGGAAGCCGCATATAGGTTGCTGCCTCGCGGAGGCCATACGTCGGCACATCGCACGGATCACGCCCTTGATAGAGATCGACCTTCGCCACAACGAGCTCCAACTAGCCTTGCTCGACCGTACCTTGAGGCTCCGGGTTCGACAACGATTCGAAGCTCGAGCCGCTGGAGCAGTACGAGATCTCGAAGGCTGCTCCTACCGCATCGACGAGACGTAGAGCTCGTAGTCGCCGCTGCGGTCGGAGGCGAAGTAGAGCCGGCAGCCGTCGGGGCTGAGGGCCGGATCGCCGTCGGCGGCGCTGCCGTTGACGTCGGGGACGCGCCTCGGCGTGCTGAACGGATCGGTCTTGTCCTCGCGCGTCGCGTACCAGAGATCGACGTTGCTGCCGCCGCCGGCGCGGCGCGAGGAGTACACGATGATGAGCTCGTCGGGCGACAGCGTCGGATCGGCGTCGCCCGCGCCGCTCTGCAGCTCGTCGATCTGCTGCGCGTTCCCGAAATTGCTGGACAGGGCGCTCCGCGACGCGACCGCGAGGCGCTGTGGGCTGCTCTCGATCGCGAGGTAGATACGCAGCCCGTCGGCGCTGAGCTCGGGATCGAGCTCGTCGCCGCTGGTGTCGATGTTGGCCAGGCCCGCCGAGCGATCGAAGCTGGTGAACGGGGCGGACGTGCTCCCCCGCTCCGAGATCCAGAGGTCGCTGCCGCCCTCCGCCCCCGACCCGGTGCGGGTGCTCGCCACGAGACCGATCAGCCCATCACCGGACATCGTGAACCGGCTGTCGAGGGCGCTGGAGCTGACGTCGCCGTCCCGCTGCGGCGCATCGAACCGCGCCGAGAGCGATCCGCGCGTCGCGGTGAAGATGTCGAAGTCCTGCGTCCCGCTGCGGTTCGTCGAGAAGTAGATCGCCTTCTCGTCGGGCGTCACGAATGGATCGCGCTCCACGGCGCTCGAGCCGAGCTCCGTGAGCTGCGACGGCGCGCCGAACGCGACCGTGTTGGCCAGCCAGCGCTGTAGACACGGGACCGCGGGCGCGTCGACGAGCGGCGGATCAGGGGTGTCGGGCAACGGCCCGCCGTCGTCGGACCCCGAAGGCGCGCGGAAGCCGCAGCCGGCGGCGATCACGGCGGCGAGCGCGGCGAGCCGGCAGCTCACGCAGGAGGAGCGAAGCACCGGCGCGACGTTAGCATACGGATCCTTCGCAGCTGACGTGGGCGATATCACACGCGCAAGGGGACGTGCAGGCGCGTCGAGGAGCCGCGCGCGAAACGTGGATGCGCCGACGTCCGCGCCGCGCGCGTCAGGAGCCGATCTCGGAGCGGATGCGCAGCCGCAGCGCGTTCAGCTTGATGAAGCCCTGCGAGTCGCGCTGATCGTAGACGGAGTCCTCCTCGAACGTGACGATGTCGGGCCGGTAGAGGCTGCGCGGCGCCTTGCGGCCGAGCACGGTCACACAGCCCTTGAACAGACGGAGCCGCGCCGTGCCGGTGATGGACTGGGCGATGTCATCGATCATCCGCTGCAAGGTCTCGCGCTCGGGCGCGAACCAGAAGCCGTTGTAGACGAGCGCCGCGTAGCGCGGCATCAGGTCGTGGCGCAGCCGCAAGACCTCGCGATCGAGCGTGAGCGACTCCACCGCCGCGCGCGCCGCGTGCAGCACGGTGCCGCCGGGCGTCTCGTAGACGCCGCGCGACTTCATGCCGACGAACCGGTTCTCGACCAGATCGACGCGGCCGACGCCGTGCTCGCCCGCGATCGTGTTGAGCCGCCCCAGGAGCTCGACGGGGCCGAGCCGCTCGCCGTCGATCGCGACGGGATCGCCGTGCTCGAGATCGATCTCGATCACGCGCGGCGCGTCGGGCGCGGCGGCGGGATCGCGCGTGAGCTGGAACATCTCCGGCTCGGGCTCGCGCCACGGATCCTCGAGCACACCGCCCTCGTAGCTCGTGTGGAGCAGGTTGCGATCGACCGAGTACGGCTTCTCCGCCGTGGCCTCGATCGGGATGCCGTGCGTCTTCGTGTACTCGATCAGCTCGCGCCGGCCCTTGAACTCCCACTCGCGCCACGGCGCGATGATGCGGATGCCGGGCCGGAAGTGATAGGCGGTGAGCTCGAAGCGCACCTGATCGTTGCCCTTGCCGGTGGCGCCGTGCGAGATCGCGTCGGCGCCCTCGGCGTCGGCGGCCTCCATGAGGCCGCGCCCGATGCACGGGCGCGCGAGCGACGTGCCGAGCAGGTACTGGCCCTCGTAGAGCGCGCCGGCGCGCAGCGCCGGGAACACGTAGTCACGAACGAACGGCAGCCGGAGATCCTGGACGATCGCCTTCTGCGCCCCGACGGCGAGCGCCTTGGTGCGGGCGCCCTCGAGATCTTCGGCCTGACCGATATCGGCGCAGAAGCAGACGACCTCGCAGCGGTACGTCTGCGCGATCCAGCGCACGGCGACGGAGGTGTCGAGCCCCCCGGAGTATGCGAGCACAACCTTGCGAACCATGGGCGGGTTATCGCCCTCGCGCGCGGCGAGGGCAAGAGCCGGGCCGGGCTACCGCAGGATGCCGCGCAGGAACAGCTGGCACAGGTAGCGGTAAGCCTCGAGGCGCGGCATTCCGGAGACGTCGAGGATCTCGTCGATCGAGAGCAGACCGTCGACGCGCGAGAGCAGGAACGCCGCGCGCGAGCTGATGTGCGAGCCGGCGAGCTCGTGCAGCGGGCGCGCCAGGACAGGCATGCGGTGCAGATCGCCGAGGAACGCCTGGAACACGTTCATCATCGTCTCGCGGTTGCGCTGCACCAGCTTCTGCGCGAGCACGCTGCTGGGATCCTCCGACAGCGCGAGATCGATCGCGGTCACGGCCCGATCCAGCTCGCCGGCCTTGTTCCACTCGACGGCGTAGTCGAACAGCGCCGTGATGCGGCGGCGCGTGCGATCCTCGGGTGTCTCGTCGGGCGGCGCGGGCGCGCGCCGATCGATCGCGTCGAGGATCTGCGCGCTGCGCGCGTCGATCGGATCGAACGGCAGCACGGCGTCGGCGTGGGTGACGGCGGGCACCTTGTGCATGGGCCGCGCGCGCTGGGGGGCGTCTGGCTCGAACGGCCCCAGCGGCAGATCCTCGGTCCGGGAGCGCGACTGTGCGGCGGCAGTGCCCTCCGGACGCGCGGCGGAGCTGTCCGGACGTATGCCGAGATCGCGCGTCGGCGCCGTGATCAGCAGGTTGTGCTCGAGCGGTGAAGGCTGCGGCGCGCGCGCGCCCGGCCGCAGGTGGCCCTTGGCCGCGAGATCGGGCGACGATGCCGATGACGATGACGAGCGCATCTCCTTGCGCTCGGTGGGCGCGTCGAAGTCACCGGGCTCGCCGTACGCGGGCAGACCGGGCCCCGAAGGCGCGCGCGCTCCGCCGGGCACCGGCGGCCCCTGGCGCGTGCCGGACGCGCCGGGCGACATGGCCGTCGAGGACGGCGTGAGCGGCAGGGACGGCGTGGAGGATGCGGGCGACGCGGACGGCGGGCTCGATGACGTGTGCACCGGGGGCAACCCCTCGATGGTGGAGCGCCCCGGCGGGCCCGCGCGCCGCGGCGGCGTCCCCCCGGGCGAGAACTCGCGCGTGCCCGACGGCGTCACGGGCAGCCGGTTGAACAGCTCCGGAGGCAGCGAGCCCGGCGAGCGATCGATCGTCGGCGGATCGATGTCGGACGGCAGATCGAACAGCGCGCCGGCCGGATCGAACGCCGACTCGGTGTGCTCGGGCGCCGGCTCGGTGCGCTCGTACGGCGTGGTGCGGCGCCGCAAGATGGTCTCGTGCTCGCCGAGCAGCTCGCCGAGCCCCTCGCCGAGCCCCTCGCCGGGCCCCTCGCCGGGCCTCTCGCTCGGCGCCTCGCGCGCCAGATCGCGCGCCAGATCGGACACCAGATCGCCCGCCGGATCGACCGCTGGATCGACCGGCAGCTCCGGGGTCGAGCCCATGGCCGTCCCGGGCAAGCGCGCGACCCCAGACGACGTCACCGGCTGCACGAAGCCGAGGTCGCGCGGCCGGATCTGGGTGCGCTGCGTGACGAATGCCTGCGGTGTGTGCGCGTCCCCGCCCGCACCGAACCCGGGCGTCGCCTCGGACTCGAACCCGGGCGTCGGCGTCACCTCGCTCCGGAACTCCTCCGACCCGCCCTCGTCGCCGCCCGGCGCGTCTTGTCCGCCCGGCCCGCCGTGCTCGCCGTGCCCGCTCTGGCCGCTCTGCCGGCCGAGGCCCTCGTACTCCTTCGTCGCGTCCTCGAAGTTCATCCCGGGGAGCTCCGGCTCGGGTGAGGAGGTCAGGTGGAACTGCTCGAGGTCGGGCTCGAGATCGAGCGTGACCGCCTGCCGCGACAGCCGCCCGAGCGCTGGCTCCTCCTCCTCGATCGCCCAGCCGTCGAGCGCGGTGACATAGCGCGGCACCGCGTCGCCCTCGGCGAGCTCGCCCTGCGCGGCCTCGATCTGGTACGTGGGCTCGTCGTCGAGCGGGAACGCGGAGACCTCGGCCTGCGCGCTGACCTCGCTGACGAGCAGCTCGTAGTTCATCCGCACGTAGTCGATGTAGCCGAGCGCCTGCTCGTGGTGCGGATCGAGATCGAGGACCTGCTCCCACGAGACCACCGCGCCGTCGAAGTCCCCGCGGCCGTAGCGCGCGAGGCCCTCTTCGAGCAAGCGTTCGATGTTGGATGGCGCGCGGCCCATGGTGGCTCTGGGGTCCTAGCCCCGCGTCTTGGAGACCACGCCCCGGAACATGTTGAGCGTCCGGTTCAGCGCCTCGGTGGCCTCGGTGAGCGACGTCAGATCCTTGGCGACGATCGCGCCGCGCGTGCGATCGACGACGGCGCGCGCCTTCTTCACGGCATCCTGGCCGAAGTCGGAGCCGGCGATGATGTCGGTCACCTGCGGGAACAAGGACTCGATCTCCTCGAGCGCCTTCTCGGCGGCGTGGCGGGCCTTGTCGAACTCCTGGCCGGAGCGAACCTCGACCATGTAGTCCTTGTTCGCCTCGACCATCTTCTTGATCTCCTCCTCTGTCAGGCCCGACGTCGCCGTCACGGTGATCGACTGCTCGAGGCCGGTCTCGAGATCGCGCGCCTTCACCGAGACGATGCCGTCGGCGCTGATGTGGAACTGGACCTCGATCTCGACCTCGCCGCGCGGCGCGCGGCGCAGGCCGGTCAGCACGAACTCGCCGAGCAGCTCGTTCTCCTCGGCGCGATCGCTCTCGCCTTGCAGGACAAGGATCTTCACCGACGTCTGGTTGTCCTTGACGGTCGTGAACACGTGCTGCTCCGACGTGGGCACCGTCGTGTTCTGCTCGATCAGCTTGTGGAAGTACCCGCCGACGATCATGATGCCGAGCGAGTGCGGCGTGACGTCGAGGAGCAGGATGTCGCTCTTGTCGTCGGTCAGCGCGGCACCCTGGATCGCGGCGCCGAGCGCCACGACCTCGTCGGGGTGGACGCCCTTGCACGGCTCGAGGCCGAAGAACTCGGCGACGGCTGACTGCACGCGCGGCATGCGCGTCATCCCGCCGACCAGGATGACGTCCTCGATCTGGGTCTTGGGGATCTCGGCCTCCTCGAGCGTGCGCGCGCAGATGTCGATCGTGCGCTCGATGAGATCGCCCGTCAGCTCCTCGAGCTTGTCGCGCGTCAGCATCGTCTGCAGGTGCAGCGCCTCGTTGCGCCCGGTCGAGATGATGAACGGCAGGTTGATCTCGGTCTCCTTGACGCTCGACAGCTCGCACTTGGCCTTCTCGGCGACGTCCTTGAGCCGCTGCAGCGCCATCTTGTCCTTGCGCAGATCGATGCCGTGCTGCTTCTCGAAGCCGAACACGAGCCAGTCGATGATCCGCCGATCGAAGTCCTCGCCGCCCAGGAACGTGTCGCCGGCGGTCGAGACCACCTCGAACACGCCGTTGCCGATCTCGAGGATCGAGATGTCGAACGTGCCGCCGCCGAGGTCGTAGACGGCGACCTTGCGCTCGATGTTGCGGCCAAAGCCGTACGCGAGCGCGGCCGCGGTGGGCTCGTTGATGATGCGGATGACGTCGAGGCCGGCGATCCGGCCGGCGTCCTTGGTGGCCTGGCGCTGGCCATCGTTGAAGTACGCGGGCACGGTGACGACGGCCTTCGTGACCTCCTCGCCGAGGTACTCCTCGGAGATGAGCTTCATCTCCTGCAAGATGTACGCGGACACCTCGGGCACGCTGAAGACCTGATCGCGGAGCATGATGCGGACATCGTCGTGCGGGCCCTCGACGATGCGGTACGGCATGATCTCGAGCGAGCTGCGCACCGCGGCGGAGCCCCACTTGCGACCGATCAGGCGCTTGGCGGCGTAGACCGTGTTCTCGGCGTTCGTGATCGCCTGGCGCTTCGCGATGTGGCCGACGAGGCGCTTGCCGTTCTCCGCGATCGCGACCATCGATGGCGTGGTCTTGTACCCGCCCCGATTCGGGATCACCGACGGCGTACCGTCCTCGACGACCGCCACGCACGAGTTCGTGGTGCCGAGGTCGATACCGATCACCTTGTCACTAGCCATCGCGACCTATTGTCCTTCCGATTTCCACGGCGTGACCAGTGGTCGGGACGCTCTAAAACCGGGATCGAAAACCGCGCCGCACAAACGTAAGCGAACCGACCCTCCGCGGTGCGCGAGTGGACGGCGCGCGAGCGGACAGCGCGCGAGTGGACGGTGAGAAAGCGCAGCGCGCGCGGCGACGCGCGGCGCGCGGCGATGCTTCCTCCCGAGCGGGATCCGTCGCGCTCGCGCTAGTGCGCGAGCAACCTTCGGACTTCGGCGAGGTCGTTGCGCAGCTCGGCGGCCAGCACGTCGTTCTCGCTCTTGATCGCCATCGCCATCACGAGCACCTCTTCGGCGTCGGCGAGCTTGCCCGCGGCGCGGAACGCCGAGGCGAGCAGGCGCGCCACCGACGGATCGTTGGGGGCGAGCGTGTGTGCCTTTTTGGCATACTCGACCGCGGTCCGCGGCTGCTCCGCGGCGAGCGCGCAGCTCGCGGCGCGGCGCAGGTAGCGCGCCTGCGGATCGACGCGCACGGCGGCGGCGAACAGCTTCATCGCCTCGAGCGCGTCGCCGCTGATCTCGACCTGGCAGGCGCGCTCGAACAGCTCCGCCGCGTACTCCTGCGGCGTCTGCGGCTGATCCGACGCCAGCTGCTTCGCGGCAGCCCGGCCCTTGTCGCTCGAGGTGAGCCGGGCGTACGCGCGGCTCGTGGCCTCGAACACGGTCGACATCCGCGCGGCGAAGCTGCCGAGGCGCTTGCCGTAGTAGCGATCGGGGTGGATCTCCTTCGAGATCTGGAAGTACGCGAGCTTGAGCACCCGCGCGTCCGCCTCGGCGGGCACGCCGAGCAGCGCGTGCGGATCGCGGCCGTGGGCGAGCCGCGCCATCGCGAGGATGCGTCGGCGCTCGCGCTCGGCGAGGTCGGTGTCCTCGGCGAGCGCCGCGAGCTCCTCGGCCGTGGCGCTGGGGAGCGAGAGATCGTGCGCGGGCGCCGCGGGCATGGGCGACGCCGCGCCGGGCGACGCCGCGCCGGACCCCGACGTCGCCGCGCGCGACATGATCGGCACGTTCTGCGGCGTGGGGCGCCGCGCCGGCGCGGCGCTCCGCGGCGAGGCCGCGCGCTTCGGCGGATCAGCGGGCGACGGCGCGGTGGTCTCGCCGGGCACGAGCAGCGCGCCGATCGAGCGCAGCCGCGTCACGATCGACACCGCGCGATCGATGGGCAGGCCGGTGGTGAGCAGCACCTCGCGGAGGGTCTGCGTGCCGTCGATGCGCGAGAGCACGAAGTACTCCTCGGGCCCGACGGAGGCCTTGAGCGGATCGAACCCGGGGCTGACGCGCAGGCGCTGGGCGGTCGATCCAATCCCGGCGATCTCAGCCGGTACCGTGCTCACGGCGCGACTTTATCACCCCGGCCCGGATCATTCACCGGGGGACAGGACGTGCTCGAGCACCGCCTTCGCGATGGGGAGCCGATTCGCCGCCTGGATCCAGGCGAGCGAGCGCGGCCCGTCGAGCACCTCGCCGGTGATCTCTTCGCCGCGGTGCGCCGGGAGGCAGTGCAGCACGATCGCGTCGGCGGCGCCGCGCGCGACGAGCCGCGCGTCGAGCTGGTAGCGCGCGAACGCCTGGCGCCGGGCCGCGGCCTCGGCCTCCTGCCCCATCGACGCCCACACGTCCGTCGACAGGACGTGCGCGCCGGCGGCCGCCTCCGCGGGATCGTCGGTCACGACGAGCGAGCCCTTGCCGAGCTCTTGCTGCGTGCGGCGGGCCTGGGCGACGAGCAGCGGATCGGGCTGGAAGCGGGGCGGGCACGCGAGCACGAGATCGAGGCCGAACATGCCGGCGGCCTCGATCCACGAGTGCGCCATGTTGTTGCCGTCGCCGATCCACGCGTAGCGCAGGCCCTCGATCCGGCCGAAGTGTTGCCGCACCGTGAAGAGGTCCGTCGCGACCTGGCACGGGTGGTGCTGATCGGACAGGCCGTTGATCACGGGCACCGACGCCGCGCGCGCGAACGCCGCGACGCGATCCTGCCCGAACGTGCGCACGACGATCGCCTGGCAGTACGCGGACAGGACGCGCGCCGTGTCCGCGGGGGGCTCGCCGCGCGCGAGCTGGCTGCCGTCCGACGACAGCACGACGGCGTGGCCGCCGAGGTCGTACGCGGCGACCTCGAACGAGACGCGCGTGCGGGTCGACGCCTTCTCGAACACGAGCGCGACGGTCTTGCCGGCGAGCGTCGTGGCGAGGCGGCTCCGCTCGAGGTGCGCGGCGCGATCCCACACGGCCGGCCACGCGGCCGCCGGGATGTCGGCGAGCGTGAGGAACCGGCGCGGCGCGGGCGCGGGGGTAGAAGCGCCGCTCACGACGCGGCCTTTCCGGTGCCCTCGGCGAGCACGCCGCGGAGGATCGCGACGGCCTCGTCGAGGTGGGGCGGCTCGACGATGTACGGCGGCGCGAAGCGCACGACGTTCGAGCCGGCGACCGACAGGAGCAGGCCCTGCTCGCGGCACCGCCCGACGACCTGGGCGGCGTTGCCGCTGACGGCGAGCCCGCGCAGGAGGCCGCGGCCGCGGACCTCGGTCGCGTGGCCGGGGAATTCGCCGACGAGCGCCTCGAGCTTCTGCGCGAGGTAGCTGCCCATCTGCGCGACGCGCTCGACGAGCCCCTCGGCCTCCATGATGTCGAACACGGCGGTGGCCGCCGCGCACGCGAGCGCGTTGCCGCCGAACGTCGAGGCGTGCGGCACCGCGCCGCCGGCCTGCGCCGCGAGCCCGCGCGCCGCCTGCTCGCTCGCGACGACGGCGCCGATCGGGATGCCGCCGCCGAGCCCCTTGGCGAGCGTCATGACGTCGGGCGCGATGCCGTCGTGCTGGTACCCAAACCAGGTGCCGGTGCGGCCGACGCCGGTCTGCACCTCGTCGAAGATGAGCACCGTGCCGGTCTGATCGCACAGCTCGCGGAGGCCCGCGAGGTAGCCGGCGGGCGCGGCGATGATGCCGCCCTCGGCCTGGATCGGCTCGACGATGATCGCGCACGCGGTGCGCCCCGCGAGCGCGCGGGACGCGGCCGAAAGATCGCCGTAGTCGATGAACTCGACGGGCCCGAACAGGGGCCCGAAGCCCTCGCGGTACTTCGGCTGGCCGGTGAGCGACACCGTGGCGATCGAGCGGCCGTGGAAGCTGCCGTGCGTCGAGATGATCGTGGTGCGGTGCGGCGCCTCGGCGATCACGGCCTGGTAGCGGCGGGCGAGCTTGATCGCGCCCTCGTTGGCCTCCGCGCCCGAGTTGCAGAAGAAGACGCGCGCGCCGAACGAGCGATCGGTGATCGCCTTGGCGGCGAGGATCTGCTGCTCGTTGAAGAACAGGTTCGAGACGTGGACGAGCTTTCCGAGCTGCTCGGTCACGCGCCCGGTGAAGCCCGGGTGCGAGTGGCCGAGGCCGCACACCGCGATGCCCGCCGTCATGTCGAGGTAGCGCGTCCCGGCCGCGTCCCACAGCTCGCAGCCGCGGCCGCGCTCGAGGACGATGGGCTGCTGGCGGTAGTTCTTGACGAGGACGGAGTCTGCGATCGCGAGGAGCTCAGCTTGAGAGAGCGACACGGACTCTGTGTACCACCGCCCGGCGCGCGGCGTCAGCGGAACGCCGACTGGGAGCCCGCGCGCATCGACAGCGAAGCCGACGGCGGCTGCGCGAGCGGCGAGCCCGAGGGCGCCGAGGGAGACCATGAAGGCGACCACGAGGGCGGCATCGCCGGCATCGCGGGGGCGGCGCCGGGCAGCCCGGGCGCCGGGGGGAACGCCGCGGGCGGCTCCGCCGCATCGGACGCGGACGGCGACGCGATCGCCGCGACCAGGAGCCCGGCCCCGGTCAAGAGGGTGAGCGCGCCGACCATCACGCCGAACGCGCTGGCCGACGCGCACAGCGGCACCGTGAGCACGCCGGTGAACGGATCCTCCGGCGTGCAGTCCGTCGACGACGCGTCGGCCATCATCGCCGTGCCCGCGACCGAGAGCACCGCCCCTCCGACGTACGCAAACGGCTTGGCGCGCGGCGCGCACCCCCCGGCCGAGAGCGACACACTCGTGACCATCGCGACCATCGACACCATCGACACCATCGACTTCATCCGCATGCCCGACCCGTGAGCACGGGGTGTACCAGCGTCCAAGTGATTGGTCCGACGTCCGACCACGTCAGGTCTTCACCACTTCCTGCCAGATCACAGGATGTATCGCGTCAGGTCCTCGTCGGCGACGAGCGCCCCGAGCCGCTCGAGGACGTAATCCGACGTGATCGGGATGGTCTGCACCCCGATGTCGGGCGCGTTGTAGAGCAGGTCGTCGAGCAGCCGCTCGAGGACGGTGTGCAGCCGGCGCGCGCCGATGTCGTGGGTGCGGCGGTTCACGTCGGCGGCGATCCGCGCGAGCTCGGAGATCGCGCCCGCGGACCACTCGATCGTGATGCCCTCGGTGGCGAGCAGCGCGGCGTACTGGCGCGTCAGCGCGTTGCGCGGCTCGGTCAGGATCCGCACGAAGTCCTCGGCGACGAGCGGCGTCAGCTCGACGCGGATCGGGAACCGGCCCTGCATCTCGGGGATGAGATCCGAGGGCTTGCTCATGTGGAACGCGCCGGCGGCGATGAACAGCACGTGATCGGTGCGGACCGGCCCGTACTTCGTGGTCACCGTCGAGCCCTCGACGATCGGCAGGAGATCGCGCTGCACGCCCTCGCGCGAGACGTCGGCGCCGTGGCGGTCGCGGCTCGTCGCGATCTTGTCGATCTCGTCGATGAAGACGATGCCGGCGTTCTCGGCGCGGCGCACCGCCTCGCGCGTCGCCGCCTCGTGATCGATCAGCTTGTCGACCTCCTGCTCGGTCAGCGCGCGCCACGCCTGCGGCACCTTGAGCTTCTGGCGCTTGGTCTTGCGGCCGAACGCGCCGAACACGTCCCGGAGGCCCGAGAGCGCGCTCTCGTCGATGCCGGGCTGGCCGCCGAGCACCGACATGAGCGGGTTACTCTCGTCGGACATCTCGACCTCGACGTCGCGGTCGTCGAGCCGGCCGTCGCGCAGCATCGCGCGCAGCTTCTCCCGCGTCGCGTCGCCGCCGGGGGCCGCCGGCTCGCCGGGCCGATCCGCGAAGCCCCGGCCGCCGCG
Source organism: Kofleriaceae bacterium (assembly GCA_035558535.1). GTDB lineage: Bacteria > Myxococcota_A > Polyangia > Haliangiales > Haliangiaceae > JABFXX01. Next base: position 31,395 of record DATMCI010000096.1, on the reverse strand, counting down.
CGGCAGGAGCAGATCGAGCAGCCGCTCCTCGGCGGCGTCCTTGGCGCGCGCGCGCACCTTGCCCGCCTCCTCGTCGCGCACGAGCTTGACCGCGACCTCGACGAGATCGCGCACGATCGAGTCGACGTCGCGCCCGACGTAGCCGACCTCGGTGAACTTGCTGGCCTCGACCTTCAGGAACGGCGCGCGCGCGAGCCGCGCGAGCCGGCGCGCGATCTCGGTCTTCCCGACGCCGGTCGGCCCGATCATGATGATGTTCTTCGGCGCGATCTCGTCGCGCAGGTCGCCCTCGACCTGCTGCCGCCGCCAGCGGTTGCGCAGCGCGACGGCGACGGCGCGCTTGGCCTCGCGCTGGCCGACGACGTAGCGATCGAGCTCCTCGACGATCCGGGCGGGCGTGAGCTCCGTCTCGGGCGAGCGATCGGGCGAGCGATCGGGCGAACGATCCGGCGCGGTCACGGCAGCTCCTCGATGGTGAGGGTCGCGTTGGTGTAGATGCAGATCTCGGCGGCGAGCCCCATCGCGGTCTCCGCGATCGCCCGCGCGGGCAGCTCGGTGTGCCGCACGAGCGCGCGCGCCGCGGCGAGCGCGTAGCCGCCGCCGGAGCCGATCGCGCACACGCCGTCGTCGGGCTCGATCACGTCGCCGGAGCCCGAGAGGATGAACGTGGACTCGGCGTCGGCGACGAGGAGCATCGCCTCGAGGCGGCGCAGCGCGCGATCGGTGCGCCACTCCTTCGCGAGCTCGACGGCGGCGCGGCGCAGCGGGCTGCGCTGCTCGCGGAGCTTGTCGTCGAGCCGCTCGAACAGCGCGATACCGTCGGCGGCCGAGCCGGCGAAGCCGCCGATCGCGCGGCCTTCGCCGAGCCGGCGCACCTTGCGCGCGCCGCCCTTGACGACGGTCTGGCCGAGCGTCACCTGGCCGTCGCCGGCGACGACCACGCGCCCCGCGCGGCGGACCGACAAGATGGTCGTGGAGTGGACCTTCACGCCTTGGGTGGTAGCACGCCGGCCCGGGCCCGGGGGTGCGCGCCGTCGTAGACCTTCATCAAGTGATCGAGCGATACCTTCGTATAGATCTGCGTCGATGACAGGCTGGCATGGCCGAGCAGCTCCTGGATCGAGCGGAGGTCGACGCCCTCATCGAGCAGGTGGGTCGCGTACGAGTGGCGGAGCGCGTGCGGGGTCGCCGCGGCGTGCACCCCCCCGGCGATCGTCCACCGCTTGACCATGCGCTGCACGGAGCGCGGGGTCAGCCGCTCGCCGCGCGCGTTGACGAAGAGCGCGGCGCCGCTGGCTCCCGGAGCGCCAAGTCCGCGCCGCGCGGGCAGGTACGCCGCGAGCGCCTGATCCGCGGCGTCACCGAGCGGCACCTCGCGCGCCTTGTCGCCCTTGCCGTGCCGGACGAGGAGGAGCGGGACCCCGTAGCGGGCGCGATCGATGTCGGTTGTGTCGAGGGCGCACGCCTCCGAGACGCGCAGCCCGGTGCCGTAGAGCAGCTCGAGCAGCGCCGCGTCGCGCAGGCGCAGGAGGCCGTGGCGCGCCTCCTCGGCGGCGGACAGCCGGCGGTGCGAGGTGCGGCCAGTGGCGAGCGGCGCCTCGACGAGCCGGAACGCGTCGTCGACGTCGAGCGCCCGTGGCAGACCGCGCCGGCGCTTGGGCCCGCGCACGGCCGCCGCCGGATCGCCGGCGAGCGCGCCGCGCTTGACGAGAAAGCGGCAGAACGCGCGGATGCTGGACAGCTTGCGGCCGAGCGTCGCGGCGCCGTTTCGGCCGAACAGGGCCGCGAGCTGGCCGCGGACGTCGATCGCCGACAGCCGCGCGAGCGGGGCATCGCGGCCGCGCTTCTCGCGGAGGTGCGCGCGGAGGGCGGCGACGTCGCGGAGGTAGACCTCGACGGTCCGCGGCGAGTGCGCGCGCTCGACCTCGAGGTAGCGCCCGAACGCGGCGATGGCGTCGTCCCAGTCCATGCCGGGAGCTTCGATCGGACCGCGGCGCGGGCGCGAGTTTTCGCGCCGGCCGCGGGCGCGGGCGTGGGCGCACAGGCGCAAGCGCTGCGCCGGCCGCGCGGCGGACGAACGGATTGCGCGGACCCGGCGCGGCCGGTGCCGCCAGGTGGCCGTCCGACGGTGGCCGCGGCCGGCACGCAACCCGCAAGCGCCGATTGCCGATGGCGAGCGACCCCTCCCTGGATCTCCCGCAGCGCTGGCACGCGCTTGGCGCGGCCGAGGTCGTCGTGGCGACCGCGTCGGACGACCTCGCTGGCCTGTCCCCCGAGGAGGCGCGCCGGCGCTTCGAGACGGCCGGGCCGAACGCGCTGCGCGAGGCGGCGCGACGGCCGGCGTGGGCCGTCTTCGTGGGCCAGCTCGCGAGCCCGCTCATCTACCTCCTGCTCGGCGCCGCGGTGCTCGCGCTCGCGCTCGGGCACCGGACCGACGCGATCGTCATCTTCGTGGTCGTCGTGCTGAACGCGGTGATCGGCGGCTTCCAGGAGGGGCGCGCCGAGCGCTCGCTCGCGGCGCTCCGCCGGCTCGCGACGAGCCACGCGCGCGTCGTGCGCGGCGGCCGCGAGCACGTGATCGAGGCGCGCGACGTCGTCCCCGGCGACATCCTCTTGCTCGAGGCGGGAGACGCGGTGGCGGCCGACGCGCGGCTCGTCGACGCGGCGGCGCTGCAGATCGCCGAGGCCGCGCTCACCGGCGAGTCGCTGCCGATCGCCAAGGATCGCGTCCCGCTCGCCCCCGACACGCCGCTCGCGGACCGGCGCAACATGGTCTACGCCGGCACGCACGTGACGGCGGGGCGCGCGCGCGCCGTCGTGGTCGCCACCGGCCCCGCGACGGAGATCGGCCACATCGCGGCGCTCGCCGAGGCGGCGCGCGATCCGCAGACGCCGCTCGAGCGGCGGATCGCGCAGTTCGGCCGCTACATCATCGTCGCGGCGGGCGGGATGCTCGCGCTCGTCCTCGCGATCGGCCTTTTGCGCGGCCTGCCGCTCGGCCAGATCCTGATGATCGGCATCAGCCAGCTCGTCGGGATGATCCCGGAGGGGCTGCCGGTGGCGATGACGATCGCGCTCGCGGTCGGCGTCCAGCGCATGGCGCGCCGCCGCGCGGTGGTGCGGCGCCTCGCCGCCGTCGAGACGCTCGGCTCGACGACGGTGATCTGCAGCGACAAGACCGGCACGCTCACGCGCAACGAGATGACGGTGGTCGCGCTCGCGCTGCCCGGCGGGCGCGCGGTGACCGTCACCGGCGTCGGCTACGCGCCGGCCGGCGCGTTCATCGAGGGCGACCGCGAGCTCGATCCGCGGGCCGACAGCGCGCTGCGCGAGCTGCTCGAGGCCGGCGCGCTGTGCAACGACGCGCAGCTCGTGGGGCCCGAGGAGCCCGACGAGCCCGACGAGCCCGAGGAAGGAACCGCGGAGGCGGCGCCGGTGTGGCGGCCGATCGGCGATCCGACCGAGGTCGCGCTGCTCGCACTCGCGATCAAGGGCGGCGTCGTGCCCGACGAGCTGCGGCGGCGCGCGCCGCGCCGCGCCGAGCTCCCGTTCGATCCGGCCGCGCAGATGATGGCCACGCAGCACGGCGGGCGCGTCGTGGTGAAGGGCGCCCCCGAGGTCGTGCTCGAGCTGTGCCGCGCCGCGCGGGTGGACGGCGAGGACCGGCCGCTCGACGATGCCGGCCGGCAGGCGATCCGCGCGGCGGCGTCGCAGATGGCGGCCGGCGCGCTGCGCGTGCTCGCGATCGCGGTCGTCGAGGGCGGCAGCATCGACGGCGCGGCTGGCGGGGCCAGCGGCACGCCAGGCGCCAGCGGCACACCAGGCGCCAGCGGCACGCCAGGCGCCAGCGGCACGCCATTCGACGCGTTCCGCGGGCGCGCCGCGCTGCTCGGGCTCATCGGCCAGCTCGATCCGCCGCGCGAGGAGGCGCGCGAGGCCGTCGAGCGCTGCCGGCTCGCCGGCATCCGGCCCGTGATGGTGACCGGCGATCACAAGGAGACCGGCTGGGCGATCGCGACGGCGCTCGGCATCGCGCGGAGCGGCGACCGCGCCGTGGACGGGCGCGAGCTCGAGCGGATGTCCGACGCCGAGCTCGCTGCCGCCATCGAGGAGATCGCGGTGTTCGCGCGCGTCCACCCGGCGCAGAAGCTGCGGATCGTCGAGGCGTACCAGCGGCGCGGCGAGGTCGTGGCGATGACCGGCGACGGCGTCAACGACGCGCCCGCGCTCGCGACCGCCGACGTCGGCGTGGCGATGGGCCGCGCCGGCACCGAGGTCGCCAAGGAGGCGTCGAAGATCGTCGTCACCGACGACAACTTCGCGACGATCGTGGCGGCCGTCGAGGAGGGGCGCGTCGTCTACCGCAACATCAAGAAGGCGATCCTGCTCCTGTTCTCGACGTCGGCCGCGGAGGTCCTCGTCCTCCTGCTCGCGATGCTGCTCGGCTACCCGCCGCCGTTCGCGGCCGTGCAGATCCTGTGGAACAACCTCGTCACCGAGGGGCTCATCACCGTCAACCTGATCATGGAGCCCGCCGAGGGCGACGAGATGGTGCAGCCACCGATCTCGCCTACCGAGCCGCTGCTCACGCGCCTGCTCCTGTCGCGGATCGCGTTCATGGTCCCGGCGATCGTGATCGCGACGCTCGGCTGGCTCGTCGTCCGCGGCGCGCAGGGCGTGCCCGAGGCGCAGGTCCGCACCGAGACGTTCACGCTGCTCGCGATCTGCGAGTGGTTCAACGTCCTCAACTGCCGCTCCGAGCGCCGCTCGGCGCTCTCGCTCGGGATCCTGCGCAACCGCTGGCTCGTCGGCGGGCTCGTCGCCGGCAACCTGCTCCAGGCCGCCGTGGTGTTCTGGGAGCCGCTCGGGCGGATCTTCTACACCGTCCCGTTCGGCTTCGGCGTGTTCGTGGCGCTCGGCGTCGTCGGCAGCCTGGTCCTGTGGGTCGAGGAGCTGCGCAAGCTCGTCGTGCGGCGGCGCTGGCCGCGCCCCATCGCCGCCGCAGCCGCAGCCGCCACCACCGCCGCCACCACCGCCGCCGCCCAGGTCGGCGCCGCCGCCGGGGCCACGGCGACCGCCGTCGCGGCCGGGTAGCTACAGCGCGCCGGCCGGCGGCATCACCGCCACCTCCTCGACGGAGATGCCGGTGCGCGCGACGATCGAGACGAGGAAGCTGGCCACGTCCGACGGCTGCATCATCTTCGAGCGATCGAAGCCCGGGCGGTCGTCCCAGATCGGCGTGTCGGTCGCGCCCGCGAGCAGGCTCGTGACGCGGACGTCGTACGGGCGCGCCTCCTCGGCGAGCACGCGCATGAGGCCCGCCTGCCCCGCCTTGGCCGCCGTGTAGCCGCCGCACTCGGTGAACGCGCGGTGCGCGACGTGCGAGCCGATCGCGACGATGTGGCCCTTGCGGCGCGGCTGCATCCGGCGCAGCGCCTCGCGCGCGCACAGGAACGTGCCGGTGACGTGCACCTCGAGCATCGCGCGCAGCTCCGCGGCGCTCGCGTGGAGGATCGGCCCGAACGTGCCGACGCCGGCGGAGCACACGACGATGTCGAGCTGGGGCAGCGCGTCGAACCGCGCGCTCACCTGCGCCTCGTCGGTGACGTCGAGCCCCGCGCGCACGATCTCGCCGAGCGCTGGCGTCGCCGCCGGGCCCGGCGCGAAGCGGCGGCCGCACGCGAGCACCGCGGCGCCCTCCGCGGCGAGCGCCTCGGCGCAGGCGGCGCCGATGCCGCTCGAGCCGCCCGTCACGATCGCGAACTTTCCGAGCAGCCGCTTCACGGGCGTAAGTCGTATCACGTCCGTATCACGTCAGGCCGCGCGGACGGCGACCGCCCCGAGCCATGCCTCGAGGTCGCGGCCGGCGCGCTCGGCCATCCGCTGCTTGCGGTGATCCTTGCGCGCGCCCTCGATCGGCGGGAGCAGCCCGTAGTTCACGTTCGTCGGGCCGTACTTGTACTTCTCGCCGCGCGGCGCGGTGACGTGCTGGTACAGGCCGCCCATCATCGTGGTCGGCGGCGGCGGGGGCGCGGCGCGGCCCAGGAGCTCGCCCGCCAGCATCCACGCGACGACGAGCCCCATCGCGCACGACTCGATGTAGCCCTCGACGCCGGTGAGGAGGCCAGCGAACCGCACGCTCGGCCGCGTCCGCAGCTCGAAGCGCGGGCCGAGCCGGGCCGGCGCGTCGATGTACGTGTTGCGGTGGATCGAGCCGAAGCGCAAAAACTCGGCGCGGTGCAGGGCCGGGATCAGCGCGAAGATCCGCTGCTGCTCGGGGTACGCGAGCCGCGTCTGGAACCCGACGAGGTTGTAGGCCGTGAGGTACTTGTTCTCCGGCCGGAGCTGGACGACCGCCCACGGCCGGCGGCCCGTCCGCGGATCGACGAGGCCGATCGGCCGCATCGGCCCGAACCGCAAGGTCTGCGGGCCGCGCTCCGCCATCACCTCGATCGGCATGCAGCTCTCGAAGTAGCGCGGCTCCTCGAAGTCGTGCGGCAGCACCTTGCGGCCAGCGTTCACGGCCGCGACGAACGCGTCGTACTGCGCGCGATCGAGCGGGCAGTTGACGTAGTCGCCGACGCCGACGTCGCCGCCCGCGGCGCCGTCCGGGTCATCGGCGGCAAGCTCGCCCGAGGCGCCGGTGCTGGAGCCACCTGCGCCCCCGGCGTCGCCTGCGGCGACGCCGATGCTGTCCCTGCCCCACCGCGACGCGCGGAACGCGTGGTCCCAGTCGATCGAGTCCGCGGCCACGATCGGCGCGATCGCGTCGTAGAAGTACATGCGATCGCCGCCCAGCTCGCGGCGGATCACCTCGCCGAGCTCGCCCTCGGTGAGCGGCCCGGTCGCGACGATCACCGGCTCCTCCGGCAGGTCATCGAGCCGCCGCCGCTCGATCCGGATCCGCGGGTGCAGCGCGAGCCGCCGCGTGATCTCGCGCGCGAACCCGAACCGCTCCACCGCGAGCGCCTGCCCCGCCGGCACCCGGTGCCGGTCCGCGCACGCGATCACGAGCGAGCCGCACCGCCGCAGCTCCTGCTTGAGCAGCCCCGCGGGCGCCGCCGGATCGTCGCTGCGCAGCGAGTTACTGCACACGAGCTCGCCGAGCAGCGGCGACTGGTGCGCCGGCGACATCGCGCACGGCTTCATCTCGACCAGCGAGACGTCGATGCCCGCCTCCGCGAGCTGCCAGGCCGCCTCGCTGCCGGCCATCCCGCCGCCGACGACCGTGACCCGCATCTCGCTCACGAGCCGACTACACCACGAGCCGCGCGGGCCGGCTACCCGCCCCCGCGCGCATCCTTCGCGCGTGCACGCTCGAGCACTGACCTGATGCGCTTTCGTGCTTCCGCGTGTGACATCACCCTGCCCTCATGAATGTCGCGCGCTCCCTGCATCACGAGGGTGAGCATCGCCACCCGCTCGCGCTCGCGGTTGTACGAGTGGATGTCCCGCAGGACCGCCGTGGCGCGCCCGTTCTGCGTGATGATGATCGGGCGCTGCTCGTCCGCAGCTTGCCTCACGAGCCCGGCGGCGTTCCGCCTGAGCTCGGAGATCGGCACGATGTTCGCGGGCTGCATCGTCCGCGAAGACCCCGAGCTTCGCCCCCTCGCTCTCGCTCGGGGGCTCAGGCCGCGTTCTCCTCGGTGTCGTCGGCGCCCTGCTTCCAGTCGCACTCGAGGCAGCGCAGCATGATGCCCTGCCGGTTCTCCTTCTTGACGACGAACTTGGCGTTGCAGATCGGGCACGGCTGCGGCACCGGCCGGTCCCACGCGACGAAGTCGCACTGCTTCTTCGCCCAGTTCGAGCAGCCGTAGAACGGCTTGCCGCGGCGCGAGCGCTTCTCGGCGATGAACCCGCCGCAGCCAGGGCGCGGACACTTGACGCCGAGCGAGATCGGCTTGGTCGTCTTGCACTCGGGGTAGCGCGTGCACGCGAGGAAGCTGCCGAACCGGCCGCGCTTGGTCGTCATCGGCGCGCCGCACGTCTCGCAGATCTCGTCGGTCGGCGGCGGCGGCGGGACCTTCTCCCACGTGCCGTCGAGGTTCTTCACCACCTCCATCGTGTTGCGGCACTCGGGGTAGCCCTGGCACGCGCCGAACGAGCCGTTGCGGCCCCACTTGATCACGATCGGCTTGCCGCACTTCTCGCACGTCCAGTCGGTCGGGAGCTCCTCGCGCTTGACGTCGCGCATCTCGGCGCGCGCCTTCTCGAGCTCGTCCTTGAACGGGCCGTAGAAGCCGCCGAGCAGCTCGCGCCAGTCGCGCTGGCCCTCCTCGATCTTGTCGAGGTCGGACTCCATCTTCGCCGTGAAGTCGGACGACACGATCTCCGGGAAGCTCTCGACGAGCAGGCCGTTCACGAGCATGCCGAGGTCGGTCGGCCGGAACCGGGCCGCGTCCTTCTCGACGTACCCGCGGTCCACGATCGTCGACATGATCGTCGCGTACGTCGACGGCCGGCCGATGCCGCGCTCCTCGAGCTCCTTGACGAGCGACGCCTCGGAGAACCGCGGCGGCGGCTGCGTGAAGTGCTGCTCGGGCCGGATCGACTCGAGCGTGATCGCGTCGCCCACCTCGAGCGGCGGCAGCAGGCGATCGGCGGACTCCGCCGCCTCGGCCTTCGCGTCGTCGGTCTCGGCCACCTCGTACACCTTCGTGTAGCCGGCGAACTTCAGCACCTGGCCGGTCGCGCGCAGCTGCGCCGTGCCGCGATCGATGTCGACGGTGGTGGCGTCGTAGACCGCCGGCACCATCTGCGACGCGACGAAGCGCTGCCAGATCAGCGTGTAGAGCTTCGTCAGCTCCGTCCCCTCCGGGTGTTCGGCGAGCGCCTGCGCCACGCGCTCGGGCGGCCACTCCATGAGCGTCGGGCGGATCGCCTCGTGCGCGTCCTGCGCGCGCTCCTTGTTGCCGTACGTGTTCGGCTCCTCGGGCAGGTACTCGACGCCGTAGACGTCCCCGATGTGCTGGCGCACGGCGGCGAGCGCGTCGTCGGAGACGCGCGTCGAGTCGGTACGCATGTACGTGATGAGGCCGGTCGGGCCCTCGGCGCCGAGCTCGACGCCCTCGTACAGCCGCTGCGCGAGCGCCATCGTGCGCTTCGCCGAGTACCGGAGCTTGCGCGCGGCGTCCTGCTGCAGGCGCGACGTGATGAACGGCGCCTGCGGCTTCTTGCGCCGCTCCTTGCGCTCGACCGCCGCGACCGTCGCCGGGCCCGCGCCGAGCTCGGCCGCGATCACGCCGGCCTCCTCGGCGGTCTTCGGCTCGGCCTTCTCGCCGTGCCAGCGCCAGATCCGCGCCTCGAACGGCGGCGGCTGCCCCGCGCGGCACGTGACGTCGACCGACCAGTACTCGTCGGGCCGGAACGCCTTGATCTCCTCCTCGCGCTCGCAGACGAGGCGCACCGCCACCGACTGCACGCGGCCCGCGGACAGGCCGCGCTGGACCTTGTTCCACAGGATCGGGCTGATCTCGTAGCCGACGAGCCGATCGAGGATGCGGCGCGTCTGCTGCGCGTTCGTCTTGTCCATGTCGATCTCACGCGGCGCGGCGATCGCGGCGGCGACGCCCTTCTTCGTGATCTCGTTGATGAGGATGCGGCGCAGGTTCTGGTTCTCGCCCTTGATCTCCTCGGCGATGTGCCACGCGATGGCCTCGCCCTCGCGATCGGGGTCGCTCGCGAGGTAGACGGTCTCGTTCTCGCGCGCCGCCTTGCGGATCTCCGCGATGACCTTCTTCTTGCCCTCGATGATCTCGTACGCCGGCTCGAAGCCGTGCTCGAAGTCGACGCCGATCTTGGATTTCGGCAGGTCGCGCACGTGGCCGACCGACGCCTTCACCGTGTAGCCCGGGCCCAGGTACTTGCCGATCGTGCGCGCCTTCGCCGGCGACTCCACGACGACGAGCGCGGAGCCCGGCTTCACCTTCTTGGGCTTCTTCTTCTTCTCCTCGGCCTCCATGGCCTCGGCCTCGGCGTCCTCCTCGCGCGCCTTCGCCGCCTTGGCCCGCTTGGCGGCCTGCGCCTTCGTGAGCTGCTTGGCGGGCCTGGCTGGCTTGGCCGGCTTCTCGGCCTTGGCTTTGGCCGTCGCCGCCTTGGCCGCCTTCGCCGCCTTGGCCGCCTTCGCCGGCTTGGCCGCGTCCGTGGACGCGTCCTCGTCGCCGGCCGCGGCCTTGTCACCGGCCGCGGGCGCCTTGCCCTTGGGCGCCTGCGCCTTCTTGGCCTTCGCCTTCCCCTTGCCCTTGGGCGTGGCCTTGGTCTTCGCTTTCTTGGTCACGGAGCTTCCTCTCGCGCCCCGGCTCGGGCGGGCGCATGTCTCGGGTCCAGCATGGGAAGGGCGCGGAGCACCGCACGGGCGGAGAGCCCGGTGTGGCGCACGATGGCATCGAGGCCGGTGGCGCCGGCCGCGATCGCGTCTTGGATGGCGGCCGCGGTCGGATCGGTTGCCGCGGCGGCCTCGCGGTGCCGCGGCCGATCGAGGACGCGCTCGGCGTCGGCCTCGCTCTCGACGATGGCCGCGCCGGCGGCGAGCAGGCGCTCGCAGCCGCGGCTGCCGGGCCACGCGGCCACCACGCGGCCGAGCTCGCGGGCAGCCCGCGCCGTCGACAGCGAGCCCGACGCGACGTCAGCCTCGACGACGATCACCGCGTCGGCCAGCGCCGCGATCAGCGGGTTGCGCTGCCGGAACGTCCCGCGGCGCGGCTGCATGCCATCGGGCCACAGGCCGACCAGGCTGCCGCCGCGGGCCAGCACCTCGCGGAACAGCGGCGCGTGGCGCCGCGGGTAGGAGACGTCCACGCCGCTGCCCAGGACGACCGTCGTCCGGCCGCCAGCGGCGAGCGCGCCGCGGTGGGCGGCACCATCGATCCCGAGCGCGCCGCCCGACACGACGTGGACGCCGCGGCCGGCGAGGTGCCGCGCGATGCGGTGAGCGCGCTCCATTCCGGCCGCCGTGGCGGCGCGCGCTCCCACGATCGCCACCGCCGGCTCGTCGCCCAGCGGGGCGCCGCGCAGGTACACCGGCTGCCGCCATCCGACCGCCTGGAGGCGGCTCGGGAGCGCGGTTTTGGGGAGCACAAGGGTGGTCACAGGGGGGAAGCAATTAGCGACCCATCCCCCGTCCGTCAAGTGCATGAGACGCGAAGTGAAAGATTCCGAACAGTTGCGAGATCCCGATCCCGCGGCTCCTCATTATATAGGGTGCGCTCCGCGCGACTCCGGATCCCGGCCGGGCACCGATCGGGCGCAGATCAGGCGCAGATCGCGAGCTTCCGCGCGGGAGCTACCGTGGCCGCTGCATCATGACCAGGTCGCCGACGCTCATCTCCTGGACGCCGAGCGTCACCACGCCGATCGAGACCTTGGCCCCGATCTCGACGATCACGACCTCCCCAAGGGCACGCGCCGGGAACCGGCGATCGTCGCTGCCGACCTGGCTCCTCATCTTGCCCGGGTACGCGTCGCCCCGGCGCACCACGTACATCCGGTTGCCGACCTCGAGGCCCGAGCCCTTGCCGAGGGAGATGAAGACGATCTCGCCCCGATCGCCGATCAGCTGATCCTTCGTCAGCATCGCGACGATCGTGCCCTGGAGGTCGACCTTGGGCGCCACCGGCGGGACGTTGCGAAACTTCGTGACGAGCGGGCCGACCTTCGCGCCGCGCTCGATCTCCATCGTCGCCTCCGTGATGCGCCCGCGCGCGAGCTTGCCCTCCTTCACGCTCTGGACCTCGACGGTGCCGAGCAGGCGCACGTAGCTGCCGTAGTCACTCGCGCCGGCCTTCACCGGCCGGCCCGGCACGTAGATCGAATAGCGCTTGCCGACCTCGGGCGGGCGATCCTTGGGATAGCTCAGGTAGACCTCGTCGCCGATGCCGAGCAGGACCTTCTCGTCGACCGCGCCCTCGATCGTGATCGACTTGTCGAGGTCGTCCTTCTCGACGAACGCCGTCGTGGTCACCGCGGACTCGATGCGGCGCTGCGGCGCGGGCACCGGATCGGGCGGCTTCTGCGCCGCGCCCGCGCCGCCGTCGCCGGTGCCGGTGCCGGTGCCGGTGCCGGTGCCGGTGCCGCCTTCGGGATCCGGCGTGGCCGGCGCCTGCGCGAACATGCCGCGCGGCAGGAGGCGCACGAGGTCCCCCGGATAGATCCAGTGCGGGTTCGTGATCTGCGCGTTGTACGACCAGACCTTGGGCCACTGCCACGGATCGTTGAAGTAGAACCAGCAGAGGTCCCACAGCGTGTCGCCGCGGCGCACGACGTGGAGCTCCGGCAGCGGGCCGGTGTACACGGTGTCGGGCCCCTCGTAGACGCCGGCATCCGTGCCCGCGCCCGCGCCCGCGCCGGGGCCACCGCCGGGCGGCGGCACGTAGTAGATCCCGCCGCCCGCGGGCGCGTCGCCGACGATCTTGCCGTCGGGGCCGACGATCACGATGCCGGTGCTCGGCGCCCTCGGCGGCGGCGCCGACGGCGCCTGGTTACCGGACGAGCCGGGGCTCAGCACCGTCGGCGCCTCGGGCGCGTTCGGGTTGATCGGCGTCTGTGCCTCCGCGGCCGCGGGCGCGCCGAGTGCGAGCGCGATCAGCGCGCGCCCCGGCCATCGGATCACAGGCTCTCCAGCCGCTTCGCCGCCGTCGCGGCAGGCTCCGTCTTCGGGTAGAGGGTCACGACCTGCTCCAGCACGGCGCGCGACCTCTCCGTCTGGCCGAGCGCCAGATAGCAGTATCCCACCTTGAGCAGCGCGTCGGGGACCTTGTTTCCGCGCGGGTACGTCTCGATCACCGCGCGGAACTCGGTGAGCGCGCTCTGGTAGTCCTTCTGCGCGTAGTACGCCTCACCGAGCCAGTACTGCGCGTTGTCCGCGAAGCTGTGGCGCGGGTGCTTCGCGAGGAACGCGCGCAGCGCCGCCGCGCCCGCGGCGTGATCGCCGGCCTTCACCAGCTCGACGGCGGCGCGGTAGGCGTTGCCCGCGTCGGCGCCGCGGTCGGCCGGCGGCTCGCGCTCGCGCGTCTGCGTGCGCGCGGCGCGCGGCGGCTCCGCGGGCGACTTGCTCGCGCGCGACGGCTCGGCAGGCGACTTGGCGGCCCGCGCGCGCGGACGCGACGCGGGCGGCGCCACGTCGTCGAGCGTCGCTTGCCTGCCGGTGGCGGCGTCGCCCTCGTAGACGATCTCGGCGCCGTCGTCGGCGACCCCGACGACGCGCTGGCCGCTGGCCACGGGTGGCGCCGCGGACGCCGGCGCGGGCGGCGCGGGGCCCGGCGCGGCGACCTCGACGCGCAGCTCGGGCACGGCGCCACCTTCGGCGCTGCTCACCGTACTACCCAGCACGAGCTGCGCGCGCACCAGATCGAGCTGGCGCTGCACATCGCGCAGCCGGCGCTCCTGCGCGCGCCGCTCGGCGCGGAGCTCGGACACCGTCTGCGCGAGGCGCCGGTTGTCCTCCTTGAGCGCGGTCATCGGCGACGCGCATCCGACGGAGAGCAGGAGCGCGAATGCAATCCTCACGGGAGCCGTGATCGTAGGTCGCACCCACCAGGCGCGCAAACATTCACGCCCGCGCGCGCCCCGCTCATGCATGTGCTTCGCTAAGTCGTTCGCGAAGCGCGCGCGCGCGCGCGCACGCCCGCGCGGCCCACGCGCTACTTCGTCGCCGCGAGGATCTCGCCCGCGCCCTGCGCGAGCAGCTCCGCGGCCAGCCGCACGCCGAGCGCCGCCGCGTCGCCCTCGTCCGCCGCCGCGCCCGTCACCTCGGCGCGCAGGATCCGCGAGCCGTCCGGCATGCCGCACATCCCGACGAGCCCGAGCCCCGTCCCGTCCGCCAGATCGCGCGCGTGCGCCGCGAGCGGCGTCTGGCAGCTGCCGCCCATCTCGAGCAGGAACGCGCGCTCGGCCGCCACGCGCCGCGCCTCGGCCGGATCGTGGATCGCCCGCCGCACCAGCTCGATCACCTCGGCGTCGTCCGCGCGCGTCTCGAAGCCCAGGACGCCCTGCGCGACCGCCGGGATGCTCACGTCGAGCGGCAGCTCCTGCGTGATCCGCGCCGCGAGCCCCAGCCGCGTCAGGCCCGCCGCCGCGAGGACGATCGCGTCGAACACACCCTCGTCGAGCCGGCGGATGCGCGTCGGCACGTTGCCGCGCAGCATCGAGATCTTCAGATCCGGCCGCTTCGCCAGGAGCTGGCACTGCCGCCGCATGCTCGACGTCCCGACGCTCGCGCCCTGCGGCAACGTCTCGACCGTGAGCGCGTCCCGCGCGCACAGCGCGTCCCATGGCACCTCGCGGCTCGACACCGCCGCGAGCTGAAGTCCCGGTGCCAGCTCCGCCGGCACGTCCTTCATGCTGTGGACCGCCAGGTCGGCCGCGCGATCGAGCAGCGCCTGCTCGATCTCCTTCACGAACAGCCCCTTGCCGCCCACCTTCGCGAGCGGCACGTCGAGGATCTTGTCCCCCGACGTCGTGATGACGTTGAAGTCGACGACGAGCTCCGGCGCCACCGCCAGGAGCCGTGCCTTCGTGTGCTCCGCCTGCCACAGCGCGAGCTGACTGCCCCGGGTCGCGATCACCAGACGTTTCACGTGGCTGCCTCTCGTTCCTTGCCGCCGCTTGGCTCCGCCGCCGGCGGCACCGGCGCATCTCCACCCGCGCTGCCCGCGCTGGACTCGCGGCGCGCGCGCCCCGAGCGCTCCTCCGCGCCCTCGCGCCCGTCGCCGGCCACCGGCTCGAGCCCGAACAGATCGCACAGGACCTCGGCGCGCAGCGCCGCCTCGTCGGGCGTGCCCGCCTCGCGCAGCGCCGCCGTCGGCGGGTGGAGGAGCTTGTTGACCACGAGCTGGACCAGGCGCTGGATCGCCTCGCGCTGCTGCGCCGGCGTGTGCTCGCGGCGCGCCAGCTGATCGAGCGTCTTCTGCAGCTCGGCGTCGGCCACCTGCGCGAACCGCTCGCGCAGCGCGCGGATCGTCGGCACCACGCCCTGCGACCGGAGCCAGCGCTCAAACTGCCCCGCCTCGTGCTCGACGATGCGCGCCGCGTGCTCGGCCGCCTTCGCGCGCTCGGCGAGGTTCGCCGCGACCACCTTCTCGAGATCGTCGATGTCGAACAGGTACAGCCCGTCGAAGTCGGCGATCTTCGGATCGGCGTCGCGCGGCACCGCGATGTCGATCACCATGATCGGCCGCCAGCGCCGCGCCTTCGTCACCTTCTTGAACAGCGGCTTCGTCAGGATCGGCTCGCGCGCGCCCGTCGAGCTGATGACCACATCGGCGTCTACCAAGAGCCCCTCGAGATCCGCCCACGGCCGCGCGACGCCGTCGATCTCGGCGGCCAGCGCCTCGGCCTTCTCCGGCGAGCGGTTCGTGACGACGATGCGCTGCGCGCCCGACGCGTAGAGGTGGCGCGCCGCGAGCGTCGACATCTTGCCCGCGCCGATGACGAGCACGCGCTTGCCCGTGAGATCGCCGAACACGCGCGCCGCGAGCTCGACCGCCACCGACGACACGTTCGCGGCGCCGCGCGAGATCGACGTCTCGGTGCGCACGCGCTTGGCCACGCCGAACGCGCGCTCGAGGCACCGCCCGAGCATCGGCCCCGACGTGCCCGCCTGCCCCGCCGCGGCGTACGCCGCCTTGAGCTGGCCGAGGATCTGCGCCTCGCCGAGGACGAGCGAGTCGAGCGCGCTCGCCACGGAGAACACGTGGCGCACCGCCGCGGCGCCGCGGTGGTCGTACAGGACGTCGGCGACGTCCGCCGGCCGGACGCTGCGCGCCTCGGCGAGGTACCGCCGCACCGCTCCCGTCGGATCCTGGCCCGGCCGCGCCACGCCGTAGACCTCGACGCGGTTGCACGTCGAGACCAGGAGCGCCTCCCCCACCGGGAGCGCGCCCGTCATGCCGCGCAGGACGTCCGGCACCTCCTCCTCGCGGAACGCGAGCTTCTCGCGCACCGCGACCGGCGCCGTCCGCCAGCTGATCCCCACGACGAACAGCTCGCTCACATGACCATCCTGCGCACGAGGTAGATCACGAGCACCGCGAGCGCCGCCGCGAAGCCGGCGAGCGTGAGCCGCGCCGAGCGCTTGCCGCGCCAGCCGTAGACCTGGCGCGCGACGAGCAGGCCCGCGTACGAGAGCCACGTCACCGCCGCCAGCGGGTACTCCGGCCGATCGAGCGACTCGCCGAGCTTGCTCACCCAGATCGCGCCGAGGACGATCGCCACGGTGAAGATCGGGAACCCGACCCAGACGAGCCGGTGCGCGAGCCGATCGAGCGGCTCGAGCGGCGCGCCGCGATCCTTGAACGCGACCGCGTCGAACTTCTTCTTCTTGAGCGCGCGCTCCTCGGCCAGGTAGATCGCCGACAGCGCGCTCGCGAGCGCGAACACGCCGACGCCGATCGTGGCGAGCGAGATGTGGATCCGCCCCAGCGCGCCCAGATCCTCGGGCGCGGTGCCCGCCGGCGAGAGCCGCGCCGCGACCAGCATGATGAGCGCGACCGGCATCACCACGGCGCCGCCCAAGGTCAGCCGGTAGCGCGCGCTCGCGAGCAGGTAGCCGCCCGTCAGGATGAACGCGAGGAAGCCCATCGCCTCGCGCACCGACTGTGCCGGGTGGACGTGCGCGGTGCCGCGCCACCCGATGTCGGTGCCGTGCGCGACGAACGCGAGCGCGACCAGCGCGACCGCCGCGCCGCGGAAGCGGCCCTTGCCCGCGAGCACGACGAGGAGCGCGGCCGTCGCCGCCGCGTACAGGGCCACCGCCACCCAGAACGCGGGCGACGGCGCCACGGACAGGAGCCGATCTCCGCCCTCCGGCGTCACAACAGCGGCTCGCCGATGAACCCGTCGACCACGTCGTACGCCGTGTCGTTGTAGATGACCGAGGTCTCGAAGTGATCCGCGCCCATCTCGTCGAGCGCCTCCTTCGACTTCACGCGGCCGACGAGGTCGTTCGGATCGTGGTCCTGGCCCGTCGCGCGGGTGAACGCGACCGCCGGCTTCATCACGAAGGAGCGCCCCAGCTCGGTGAGCGTCATCCGATCCCCCTCGAGGGTGGCGCGCCCTTCCACGGTCCAGTTGTCGAGCCGCTCGACGGAGATGAACAGGCGAGACATCGCAGCCCGCGATTCTACCGGTGCGGAGAAAAGCCGGCTAGTCGGTCAGTTGCCAGCCTCCTCGCACGGGGTTACATAAGCAAAGCTTTTCCCGGAGGTCACGATGGCTAGCGCGAACGTCAAGGAGCTCACGGACAAGAACTTCGACACGGAGGTCGTCAAGTCGGACGTCCCCACGCTCGTCGACTTCTGGGCCATCTGGTGTGGCCCGTGCAAGCAGATCGCGCCGATCGTCGACGCCATCGCCGACGACTACCAGGGCAAGCTGAAGGTGGGGAAGCTGGACGTCGACCACCATCAGATCACCGCGCAGCAGTACGGCATCCGGTCGATCCCGACGCTGCTCCTGTTCAAGGGCGGCAAGGTCGTCGGCCAGATCGTCGGGAGCGTGCAGCGGGGCAAGCTCGAGGCCGAGATCAAGAAGCACCTCTAGCAGCCTCTGGCGGCCGGCTCGGCCCACGCTATGAGCCGAACATTCGTTGTTACGACCAACACTTCGGTTGTTCGATCCGACATAAAAACTACGTAAGATCGACCACGATCCTCCCGTGCAGTGATTCGCACCGAGGCTGCTTCATGTTATCCAGGACGGATGCTGCACGCAGAAGTAGCCGAGGCGGCACATGAGGAGGAAGAGGCCCCCCCGCCGCTCTTGCTCGAGTTCTTGGATGCGACGCGCTCGAGCCTGTGGGTGCTCGATCCCGAGCGATTCCAGCAACTCCGCTCGTGCGTCGACGTAGCCCGGCGCTGGGGCGAGCTCGCTGGCTTGAAGGCGTTCTGGTCCACCTACCGGATCGCGGAGGACGCCTCGATCGAGATGAGCTGGTTCGACGCCAAGAACGGGCTCGGCGACGGGCTCGGCCTGCTGTTCGCGCCCGAGCCACCGTTCGTGCTCGCGGCCGCTTGCACTGGCACGCGGCTCGATGCCACGCAGCAGCACGCGGCGCTGCCGCCCGGCAGGATCGATCTGCTGTTCGATCCCACGCGCCCCGCCTGCCACCGCTGGCTCGAGCGCCAGCTCGACTCGCAGTGGCACGCGTCGTTTCTGTCCGCCCGCGAGATCCTGCGCCAGCTCCCCGAGCGCCTCGATGACAGCTGCCGCGCCTCGCTGACCGACTGGCTCTACGAGCACCGCCGCGCCGCCGGCCAGTCGCCGGATCCGATCCAGGCCGCCGACCTGTTCGAGCTGTGGGCGTACCGCTACTTCGAGGAGTGGCGCGACCTCGTCATCGCCGAGCTCCGGCCGCTCGCCGAATACGACGCGCAGCTCGTCGTGTTCACCGACGACTGACGCCGAAGGCCGAGAGGAACGCCGGCTGGTTCGGCCCGCGCGGGACGGCGAACACGACCTCGTCGAACGCGCCGGCGAAGTCGCCGCCGAGCGGCTCGCGAAACGCCGACGCGACCACGGCCGGATCGTTGCCGAACACGCCGGCGCCCCACGCGCCGAGCACGAGGCGGCGCACGCCGTGATGCGCGACGACCGCCAGCACGAACGCCGCCCGCTGGCGCAGCGCGCGCTCGACGGCGCCCGCGTCGAACCGCTTCTGCTGGCGCAGCGCGGAGGCGTTCGGAGCGGCGCACGTGAGAACGGATGCGAGCACCGGCCGCTCGAGCCAGCCGCCGTCGTCGTCGCGGAAGAACGGGACGTGCGGCGAGAAGATCGCGAGGTCGTGGTAGATGACCGACGGGTTCGCGCGGTTGCGCGCGTAGTGATCCGGCTGCGTCAGGAGGCACGGGTACAGCCCCGACGAGCGCGCGAGCGACTCCTCCTGCGCCTGCGCGCCGCCGAGGAAGCCGCCGCCCGGGTTCTTCGCCGACGCGTAGTTCAGGCACGCGAGGTGGCCGCCCGGCTCGGCGGCGAGCCGCACGACCGCCTCGATCGTCGTCTCGCTCGTGACTTCGACACGGGTCGCTGCGCCCGCGCCCGCGCCCGCGCCCGCGCCCGCCGCCGCGCGGCCGCCGAGCCCGCCCCGCTCTAGATCATGCAGCACCGTGCCGTCCTTCGCGGCCTCGAGCGCCTCGCGGATCGAGACCGGCTCGCCCGCCGCGCTCGTGTACGCGCCGGCGTCGCACGCCTCGAGCGTTTGCCGGGCGATCTGCACCTTCGCGCCGCGCGAGACGCTGCCGGTGCCCTTGGGGCCCCTCCACAGGATGAACCGCGCCGGCACCTGCTCGGTGAGCCACACGCCGTTCTCCGAGCAATAGAACGTGTGCCCGGCGGCGTGCATGTCCGCCGCCCGGACGGTCAGGATCACCGGCGCGCCGCGGCGCCGGCCGACCCGCTCCGCGGTGGGGACGTCGGCCGAGAGGTGCACGTGCCGGCGCTGCCCGCGCAAGAGGCCCTGCTCGCGGATGCCATCGAGCGCGGCATCGACGGTGCCGTGGTAGAGCCGCTCCGGCGGCTCGCGCGGCGGCAGCTGCAGGTCGACATCGACGGAGTGGCCCTGGTTCGCGCGGATCCGCGCGCCGTCGGGCGACAGCGCGAACCGCTGCTTGTCGGACGCGGCGACGAGCTCGCGCAGCCCGTCGCGTGTCAGCGCGACGCCGTGCGCCGCGGCGGCCGCGAGCAACGCATCGACCGAGGCCCAGCCGGCCTCGTCGAGCTGGAGGCCGATGCGCGCGGGATCGTGCCGCAGCACCAGCGAGAGAAACTTCGAGATCCGGACCGACATGACACGGCCCTCTACCTAGCGTGCTCTTAGTGTCATGTCAACACTAATATCACGACGCGCCCCGCGCGCTACGGAGCGCCGTACTTGCTCGGCCAGTTGCTCTGCTGCTGTGGCGGCGCCGGACACGCTGGCGCGGCGGCGCCCGGCGTGCCGAGCTGGCAGTCGCCCGGGCAGAAGCCGGCGGCGTCGCAGCGCGCGCCCGCCGGGACCGGGCCCGTCGTCGCCCACCCGCCGCTCGCGCAGGTAGCCTGCGCGCCTTGCATCATGCCGCGGTCCCTGTGCAGAAGGATGCTGGAGTAGTGCACGAAGCCGCCCGTGAACTCCCGGGCGACATACGTGATCACGGCGCTGCCCCACGGCCGATTGGCATCCTGCGGATTGCCGCTCGGCGACCACGCGGCCGGCGGCTGCTTCGCCGCTCCCGGCTGCTTCGCCATCGGGATCGGCAGGACGTCGCGCCAGACTGGATGTTTGTACGTCCCGCGATCCGACTGCGAGCGGAGCTGGAACGGGTTCTGCGGGATATGGAACGACGGCGCGACCGTCAGGCTGTTGTTCCACAGCGTCCACTGCTCCGGCACGTCGACGGTGAGCGTCTCGCTCACGCAGCTGCCGTCGAACTTCGACTGGTTCACGAAGAACTGCGGCTCCGCTGGCGCGCCCGGATCGGCCATCTCGTAGTGGACGGCGCGCTGGCGCGCCGGCTCGGTGACCGGCGGCAGATCGGCCAGGAACGGCGGCAGCGGCGGGAAGTCGGCGCGCGCCGGGAACGTCATCGGCCGCGCGCCGCCCTCGACCACGACCGTGAGCAAGGGCCCAAGGCTGCCACCGCCGCACGCACCCTGCGCGAGGGCGGCCCGCTCCGTGTGCTGGGCGCGGTTCGGCCGGGCCTCGGCGTGCCGGGCGGTGATGTCCAGGACCAGGCAGTACGTGCCGGCGGTGTCGGGCGCCTTGACGAGCACGTCGACGCGGCTCCCCGGCGCGAGCGGGAACGCGGTCTTCTCATCGAACGGGCCGTCGTCGGCCGGCGGCGTGCAGTCGGGATTCTGGATGAACGGCTGACACTCGTAGTTGTCCGGCGAGAGCTGGATGCCGTCCATCGCGATCTGCCGGACCTCGGGGCTCGGCTTGCCGCCCAGATCGGGGAAGCCGAGCCGCAGCGCCGCCGCCGGCTGCATCGTCGCGCCGACGAAGCGCCAGCGCTGGATCTCGCCGCGCTTCATGGCGACGATCGGGTTGGCCTGCCCGTTGACCAGCACGGCCGGCGTCGGATCGGCGCCGCCCAGCTCGCGCAGCCGCTCCTGGATCTGCTGCACCACGAGCAGCCGATCGGCGAGCGCGCCGCCGCCCTTGGTCGCAAAGTAGGCATCGAGCCCGCGATCGAAGTCGCCGCGAACCTCGAAGGTCCCCACCTGGCCGTTCAGGACGTGCAGCGCGGTGGAGCCGTGCGAGTGTGGGTGATACCAGTGCGTCCCCGGCGCCTGCGTGTAGCGCAGCGGATCGATCGCGTAGTCGTAGTGTCCGAACGCGATCACGGGCTGCCCGCCCGCGGGGCGGGCGGTCGCGTCCGGCTCGAGGCCCTTCGGCGGCGGCGGCCGCAGCTCGAGGCCGACGTTGTCCTGCGGGGCCTGCGGCGAGATGTGGAAGCCGTGGAAGTGGAGGTTCGTCGAGTAGAGGCTGTGGAAGCAGTTCGGGGGCTCGATGACCTTGCCGTCGACGCGCTGGCTCGGGACGCGCGACAGCGAGCCGCCCTCGCCCGGCTCGATCGGCTGCTTGCACCGGCCGCTGATCGGATCGGCGCCTGCGTTCGGGCCCTTCGTGTTGCACCGGATGTTGGTGACGCAGGCATGCGGATCGGTCTCGAACGGCATGCGGTTGTAGAGCCGCAGCTTGATCCGCGTGCCGTCGGCGGCGCCCGGCTGGCTCGCGGCGTCGACGACGAACGTCGGCCCCGGCGAGCTCCACGCGATCTTGGGGCTCTCGCGATCGTCGGCGTCGGTCTCGGTGATCGGCGCGTCCGGATCGCGCGGGAAGCCGAAGGTGCGCAGGAACATCGTCTGCATCTCGAAGCGGCCCGGGCTCTGCGCGTCGCCCGGGATCCACACCGGCACGCAGCGCTCGCGGAACGCCACGACCAGCTCCGTCTCGAGCTGCCCGTTCACGGGGCCGATCTTCATCGGCTCGCGCAGCGGCTCCTGGACGTAGCGCTGCTTCGGCTCGCACGGACCGTCGTTGAGCTGCGCGAGCTTGGTCCGGTGCACCGCCCGCGTGGCCACCTGCTTGGGCCCGGTGCCCGAGGAGCGCGGGCACCCGGCGAGCGAGGTCGCACCGAGCGCGAGACCGCCCGCCGCGACGAGGAGCACAACCGACGGAGAGAGAACGCGCATGATGGACAGCCCCTTGGCACGCCGCCGCGGGGTAGCCCTCGCGCCGTCGCTAACGCCGCATCATACCGGCATCACCGGCGGGGCGCAGGCTGCGCGCCGGCTGGACGCGCTGCCGTGCCAGGCGATCGTGCTCCAAGCGGCCGGCAGCACCGCCCGGCGCAGGCTGCGCGCAGTTCGTGCGTCGCGCGAATGCCGTCGTGCACGCGCTGCGGCCGCCGCCTGCCTCGCGAGCCGCAACGTCAGCGTACACGCCCGCGGCGGCGCGGCACACCGATTGCTCTCCTCGAGGCATGGCCGTGAAGACCAGATTCGTCGAACTGCTCGTCGCGAGCGCCGCGATCTCGCTCCTGAGCAGCTGCTCGTTCGGGATGCGGTCGCTGCCGTCTGACTGGAATCCCCATCAGCCGCCCCGGTGCACCCAGTCCACGGTCGCCCCGCTCGTGGACACGGCCGCAGCCGTACCATTGACATTGCTCGGGCCCATCATGACCCTCTCGGCCCTCACGTCGTCGTGCGAGGACGAGGAGTGCTACGGCGTCGCGCTCGCCGGGCTGTTCTCGATCCCGATCACGCTCATCGACCTCATCTACGTGTCCTCCGCCGTGCACGGGTACCGCGTGGCCGACAAGTGCAGCAACGCCCACAAGACACACCAGCAGGCCCTGCAGCGCGACGCCGACGAGGCGCGCCGCCTGGGTGCGCGCTCGCCGTGAACCTGGCCGGCGGCGTGGACGCGCGGCCGGCCGCTCAGCGCGTCACGAGACCGGCACCGGGATGATCACCGCGCTGCCCGTCGAGCACATCGTGCACATCAGCTTGATGTAGCCGGCGCCACCGCCGCCGCCGCCGCCGCCGCCCTCGGACGTCCCCTCGACGCCGTCGGCGCCATCGAGCGAGGTCATCGACGAGCCATTGCCGCCCTTGCCGCCGTTGGAGATGCCCCCGAGCCCGCCCGGGGCCGTGAGCATCGAGACGGGCAGGCTCGCGGCCGGGTTGGAGTCGCCGCCGGCCTGGCTCGCCACCGTGCCCCCGCCACCCGCGCCCCCGCCGCCCATGGCGAGCACGCGCGCCTCGCCGCCGAACGTGACGACCGGCGCCTCGAGCACGATCAGGCCGCCCGAGCCGCCGCCGCCGCCGCCGCCGCCGGCACGCGCGCCGATCTCCGGCAGATCCAGGAGCGCCCCGGCACCGTTCGCCGCGATCACGGCTTGTACATCGATCTGGCGCTTCGCGATCAGGTACAGCGCGCCGCCGCCACCGCCGGGCTTGCCGACCACGGCGCTCGTCCCCTCGGCCCCGGCGCCGCCCGGGCATCCGCCGCGGACATGGTCCGGGAACGGGATGGGCTGCGTCGGCGCCGTCGCGGGCACGCCGCTGCCGGCAGCGCCCGTGCCGCCACCGCCGCCGAACGATCCGCCCACGCCGCCGGCCCCGATGCCCGCCTCGCCGACGCTGAGCGGCGCTGGGCACGGGATGGCGCCCGCGCCGGTGACCGGCTCGCCGCGGACGGATCGCGCGTCGAGCATGGCGGTCACCGTGATCGTCTCGGTCGCCACCAAGACGAGCGGCCGGGTGCCGACGGCATGGACCGGCTTGCCGATCGCGATCTCCTGGCCGCCGATCACGCACAGCTGCGGCTCGCCGGGGCGCTGGGCGATGACGACGCAGCGGGTGTCGGCGTCGGTGTTGATGGTGCCCGACAGCATCACCTGGCCCGCAGGCACGGCGGGCACGCAGGGCTTCGCGATGCCCTCCCCGAAGCAGACCTGCGGCCCGCCCGGATCGCCGGGGCACGCGTTGCCGCCGACGCTGCACAGCCCGCTCGCGCCGCAGGCGAAGCCGTCGGGGCAGCTATCGCCGTCGGCGGCGCTGCAGAGCACCTGGCAGTCCGCGGTGGGGCGCGGCGAGTAGCACGCACCGACCACTCCGGCCGCGATCCACGTGAGCCAGGCGCGCATGGCGGCGAGTATAAGTCTCTCAGTCTCCGTGATCGACTTCAGATAGAATCTCGGCGCATGCGGCGCGGCGTCCTGGTGCTGGCCCTGACCCTCGCGTTCGCGAATCCGGCGAGCGCGCAGCCGCCAGAGCGCTCTCACGAGGCGTACGCGCGCGGCGAGGCGCAGTACCAGGCGGGCGACTTCCTCGCCGCCGCCGCGAGCTTCGAGCAGGCATTCGCGCTCGAGCGCGATCCGTCGATCCTGTTCAACGTCGCGCAGGCCTACCGCTTCGGCAAAGCGTGCGCGAAGGCCGCCGGCGCGTACCGGCGGTTCCTCGCCGCGGTGAGCGACGCGCCGAACGCCGCGCAGATCCGCGAGTACATCACGGAGCAAGAGCGGTGCGCGCAGAGCCAGGCGGACGCGGCGCGCGGCACGCCCGAGCGACCGCCGCCGATCCCGGAGCGGCCGGCCGATCGCGGGCGGGCGCGGCGCATCGGCGGCCTCGCGCTCGCCGGCGCCGGCGTCCTCGCGCTCGGGGCCGGGGGCTACTTCTCGTGGCGCGTCGGCGACCTCGAGCGCGAGCGCGAGGCGTGCACGTGCACGCTCGATCGGCTCGAGGATCTGGACGCGCGCGGGCGTCGCGCCGAGCTCGCGCAGGTGGCGGCGTACGGCCTCGGCGGCCTCGCGCTCGCCAGCGGCGTGTGGCTCTACGTCAGCGGGCGCGCCGCGCGCGAGGCGCCGGCCGTCGCGGTCGCGCCACTCGGGAGCGGCGCCATCGTCGTGGGAATGCTCCGGTTCTGAGGCGATCGCGGGGCTATACTCGCGGCGCATGGAGCCGGTGACTCCCAGCCAGACGCCGCGCCACGCGGCGGGCGACGCGGCGGGCGACGCGCGGCCCGGCGACACGCTGGCCGGCGACACGCTGGCCGGCGACACGCGGCCCGGCGACGCGCGGCCCGGCGATGCGCGACCCGGCGGCCCCGAGGAGGAGGAGCCCACCGATCTCCTGATCCGCGTCGATCCATCCGAGATCTCGACGACGTCGCTGCCGCTCGCCGACGAGGAGCTCCTCCCACCGAGCACGATGCTCGGCGAGTACCGCCTCGAGGGCCTGATCGGCAAGGGCGGGATGGGCTTCGTCTATGCCGCCGTGCACCCGGTGATCGGCAAGCGCGCGGCCGTGAAGGTCCTGCGGCGAGAGCTGTGCCGGGATCCGCGCATGGTCGAGCGGTTCATCGACGAGGCGCGGGTCGTGAACCAGATCGGCCACCCGAACATCGTCGACGTGTTCGCGTTCGGGCGGACGACCGACGGCCGCAGCTACTTCGTCATGGAGTGGCTCAAGGGCGAGAGCCTGCGCGCGCGCGTCGCGCGCTCGCCGCTCGCGGTGGACGAGATCCGCGGCATCGTGAAATCGCTCGCGAGCGCGCTCTCGGCCGCCCACGCGCAGGGCGTCATCCACCGCGATCTCAAGCCGGACAACGTGTTCCTCGTCGCGGCGCCCGGCCAGGGGACCGTCGTGAAGCTGCTCGACTTCGGCGTCGCGAAGCTCGTGAGCGCCCCGCACCGCGTCGAGCAGACGGCCAGCGACGCGCTCATCGGGACGCCGCAGTACCTCGCGCCCGAGCAGGCCAAGAGCCCGGCGATCGACGCGCGGGCCGACATCTACGCGTTCGGGGTCCTCCTGTTCGAGCTGCTCACCGGGCGGCCGCCGTTCGTCGCTGGCAGCGCGATGGAGGTCGTCGCGATGCACCTGATGGAGGCGCCGCCGCGCCCCTCGGCGCACGCGCCGGTGTCGCCCGAGATCGATCGGCTCGTCGTCGCGATGCTCGCCAAGTCGCCCGACGCGCGCCCGCCTCTCGAGGAGATCGCCGCCGTATTCGAGCGGACGCGGTGGCCGGAGCGCCCCAGCGCCGCCCTCATGCGGCCACCGGGCGCCGCGGCGAAGCCGGCGAAGCCCGCAGCCGCGGGCGCGGCCGCCGCGAGCGGTGAGCTACGGATCGGCCGCGCGCGCGTGCGGTCGCTGCTGCTGGTGCTGCTCGCGGCGGGGCTCGTCGCCACGCTCGCGGTCATGTTCTACGTCGTGCGAGACGACGAGCCGGCCGCACCGGCAACCGAAGCCGTGCCGGCCACGACACCCGCCACAGGGGCGGCGCCCACGCCCACGCCCGCGACGCCCCCCGCCCCTGTCCCTGCGCCCGCGGCGCCACCGAGCGACGCGACCGCCGATCGCAAGCCGGGCAGCGCCGCACCGGCCCCGGCGCCCGACCCGGGCACGCAGGCCAGCGGCTCGAGCAGCCGGGCCCAGCCGCCGCGGCCTCGGCCGCCCGCGCCTCGCCCGCCCGTCGCGGAGGCAAAGCCGGCGACTCGCACGGTCCGGCTCGTCGTCGACGCGGCGGACTTCGTCGCGAAGATCGACGGAAGGCGCGTGGGCGCCCAGGCCGAGCTGGCTCCCGGCACGCACCGGCTGCGGGTCTGCGCGCGGGGGAAGCGCCCCTACGAGCGCGACGTCGAGATCAAGTCGAGCGACCTCACCTTGCGCGTGGAGCTCGAGCCGCTCCGCGATCAAGATCTGCAGTGTCGCGAGTAGCCCGCGCGGCGATGCCTGCGCACGCCTGACGCGTCACCACGGACACGCTCGGCGTGGGCGTGCAGCCACGGCGCGTGCCGTAACGGCGCTCTGGCGCGGGCGCGGCTCTTGCTGCCACGGCTCCGATGCCCGAGCTCACGCGCGCCGTCCTGCGCCCCGCTCGCCGTACCCGGCCCGCCGCGAGCATCGCGGTCGCCATGCTCGCGAGCGGAGCGGTGAACGCGATCGTCCTCGCGATCCTGGTGCAGCGATCCGCAGCGCCGATCGTGATCAGCCTGCCGGCGCCGGAGCCGCCCCCGCCGCCGTCGATCACGAGCATCTCGGTGCCGATCACGCTCAACCTCGCGCCGCCCGCGCCCGCGCCGCCCGCCCCGCCCACCCCGCCAGCTCCGCGAGCGCTCGACGGCGATCTCGGCCCGTGCCCCGCACGCCACACGCGCGCCGCCGACGTCGAGTTCGCCACGCTGCCCGAGGACATCTCCACGCTCAGCGCGTCGTGGTTCGACACGCGCCTCCTGGCGGCCTGGACCGGCGAGCACGTCTACCTCAGCACCGACGAGGGTCGTTCGTTCCAGCGCGTCCTCGATCGCGCGGGCGAGATCGGCCACGTCGCGTTCGACTGCCACGGCCGGCTCCACGTCGCGCGCGTCGCGAACGACGGGACGATCGAGATCGGCACGCGCGAGCGCGACGAGCTCACCGAGCGCTGGACGCGCGCCGCGGCCACGCACGCCGTCACGCACGCAAACGGCCTGACGAGCCTCGGCGAGGTCCGGCTCGTTCCGTACGCCGGCCACGTCGCGCTCCTCGCGCAAGAGCTCGGCACGAAAGATCGCATCGCGATCGTGCGCCGTGACGAGCGCGGCCGCTGGCGCAGCACGCGCCTGCTCGAGCGCGCCAGCTACACGAACTATCAGTCATGGGACGGCATCTCGTTCGTCGAGGTCGAGCCGCGCGGGACCGATCGCATCCGGCTGCTCTTGATGCCGTGGCAGGGCGGCGAGTGCGGCTACTCGGAGTACGTCGACGCGACGCTGAACCTGCGCACGCTCGCCACCTCGGCGAAGAGCCTCGGCGAGGAGGCGCCCGAGCCCGCGCCCGAGCGCCGCAAGCCCGACATCGCCGGCCTCATGCTGCAGGACGTGGCCGGACGCTGGCTCGGCTTCGGCGACGACCAGCGGACGCTCGTGCGCCTGACGAAGCTGCAGATCGCGGAGCGCACGCGCGAGCACGAACGTGACTAGCCTCGGCGACTGTTGACACACAGTGCACAGTGCACACCGCACACGGTACGCTGTGCACATCGCGCGAGGCACCGAGGAACGATGATCACCAGCAAGCCGGCAAGTATGACGAGCCCTGCGACGCTCGCCGAGCTCGATGCCCTGCCCCCGGGCATCACCGGCGAGATCATCGAGGGCGTGCTCTACACGATGACCAAGCCGCGAGCCCGGCACCAGCGCACTACGCTCAAGATCGGCGGCGGCATCGGGGCTCCGTTCGACGACGGCATCGGAGGCCCCGGCGGCTGGTGGATCATCACGGAGCCAGGGATCGAGCTGCCCAACAATACGCCCGAGATCGTCCCCGATGTCGCCGGCTGGCGGCGCCACCGCATGCCCGAGCTGCCATTCGACGATCCGATCCGCGTGGTGCCCGACTGGGTCTGCGAGATCCTGTCGCCGACCACGCGGCGTCATGACCTGCTCGTCAAGCTGCCCTACTACGCCAAGATCGGCGTTGCCTACGCTTGGCTCGTCGATCTCGAGGCGCGCACGCTGACGTCGCAGCGGCTCGAGTCGGGCCGCTGGCTCACGCTCGGCACATACGGCGACGATACTGAAGCGCGAATCGAGCCGTTCGACGAGGTCCCGCTCGATATCGCGAGCTGGTGGCCACCCGCGGG
This sequence comes from Kofleriaceae bacterium, assembly GCA_035558535.1. GTDB lineage: Bacteria > Myxococcota_A > Polyangia > Haliangiales > Haliangiaceae > JABFXX01. The sequence goes on along the minus strand of DATMCI010000096.1, from coordinate 2,798 downwards.
GCCCGAGGGCCCGTCGCGCTACTAATTAGAAGCGGCTCTCGAGGCGCGACCTACGCCATGCGCACGGACAAGACGTCCACGAAGGCGAGCATGAAGAAGTCGCAGCACCGCTGCGACAATTGCCTCGAGCGCGCCGATGCCCCAGGCTACGCGCGCCGAGAAAGCAGTCTCTCGGGCCTCAGGCATCGCAAGGAATCGCGAAGTGTCGACGCTCGTGCGTGACCTCGGCTCGATGATCGACGCTGCTCACAAGCAGGTGGCGGTCGCCGCGAACGCGGCGCTCACGACACTGTACTGGCAGATCGGCCACCGCGTCCGCAACCAGGTCCTCGATAGACAGCGCGCGGAGTACGGCGCTTCAATTGTCGCCGCAGTGGGGCGACAATTGGAGGCTCGCTACGGCGCGGGTTCGGAGAGAAGAACCTTCGACGGACGATCCAGTTCGCTACGGCCTCTCCGACCCCGAGATTGTCGCGACACTGTCGCGACAATCTCGGGGGGTCCCATTTCATCCGCAAGGAGCTCTCGTTACTGCACGAGAAGGGCAAACTCACGCCGGGCGTTCGCGGCACGGCAGCGCTGGGGTGGTGCATTATGATTGACCATGCCGAATCCCCAGAATCCATCTGCCTATCTCACACTCTCGATCGCGCTCATCGCTTGTCGCTTCGACCTTCCGTCGGTCTCGCTGGCGGATGCTCCCATAGATGCTCCACCGCTCAGCGCGCTTGCTCAGCAAGCCTACGTCAAGGCATCCAACACCGGCGCGGGCGACTTCTTCGGCTCGAGCGTCGCGCTGTCGGGCGACGGCTCGACCTTGGCGGTGGGTGCCATCACCGAGGACAGCACGGCGACCGGCATCGGCGGCAACCAGGCTGACAACTCCGCTGCGGACGCTGGCGCGGTCTACGTGTTCACGCGGAGCGGCGCGACATGGAACCAGCAGGCCTATGTCAAGGCGTCCAACACCGGCGCGGGCGACTTCTTCGGCTCGAGCGTCGCGCTGTCGGACGACGGCTCAACCCTGGCGGTGGGCGCCTTCAGCGAGGCCAGCGCGGCGACCGGCATCGGCGGCAACGAGGCTGACAACTCCGCTGGAAACTCCGGCGCGGTCTACGTGTTCACACGGAGCGGCGCGACGTGGAGCCAGCAGGCCTACGTCAAGGCGTCCAATACCGGCCAGAGCGACAGTTTCGGCCGCAGCGTGGCGCTATCCGGCGACGGCTCGATCCTGGCGGTGGGTGCCGCATTGGAGTACAGCGCAGCGACCGGTATCAACGGCAACCAGACCGACGACTCCGCTACGGCTGCTGGCGCGGTCTACGTGTTCACACGGAGCGGCCCGACGTGGGTCCAACAGGCCTACGTCAAGGCGTCCAACACCGGCGCGTACGACTACTTCGGCTGGAGCGTCGCGCTGTCAGATGACGGCGCGGCTCTGGCAGTGGGCGCCTCCAGCGAGGACAGCGCAACGACCGGTATCAACGGCAACCAGGCTGACAACTCCGCTGTGGACGCCGGTGCGGTCTATGTGTTCACGCGGAGCGGCGCGACGTGGAGTCAGCAGGCCTACGTAAAGGCGTCCAACACCGGCGCGAGTAACCGCTTCGGCTCGCGCGTCGCGCTATCGGGCGACGGCGCAATCTTGGCGGTGGGCGCCCAAAACGAGGACGGCGCGGCGACCGGCATCGGCGGCAACCAAGCTGACAACTCCGCTACGAGCGCTGGCGCGGTCTACGTATTCACACGGAGCGGCACGACGTGGAGCCAGCAGGCCTACGTCAAGGCGTCCAACACCGACGCGAGTGACATCTTCGGCTCGAGCGTCGCAATATCGGGCGACGGCATGACCCTGGCAGTGGGCGCCGAGTTCGAGGACAGCGCAGCGACCGGCATCGACAGTAATCAGACCAGCAACTCCGCGATGGAGGCCGGCGCGGTCTACGTGTTCACGCGCAGCGGCGCGACGTGGAGCCAGCAGGCCTACGTCAAGGCGTCCAACACCGGCGCAAGTGACCGATTCGGCGGCAGTGTCGGCCTGACGGCCGACGGCTCGATCCTGGCGGTCGGCGCCCACGGCGAGGGAAGTGCAGCGACCGACATCGGCGGCAACCAGACCGACAACTCCGCTACGGCTGCTGGCGCGGTCTACGTGTTCCAGGAGCCACTTTCCCGGAAGATGATGCGCGGTGAAGCATCGGCGGCGGTGAAGTAACGCTCGCCGTCATGCTGCGGCGTCGAGGCGACGGAACGACGTCATACGCGAGCGCACGATGGCCATCGGATCCGCCTGCTCTGCGGCCGTGGCAAAGCGCCCGAGGCCGCAGCGGTAGAGAATCTCGACGGTGGGTTTGCGGCCGGCAAGCATCTCCTGCAAGGAGAGCTCGAACACACGGAAGATCTTGCGGTAGTTCGGCCAGGGGTCAGCCGCGCGGAATCCTGCTATCGCCGTGTGGAGAGCCTGGCGGAGCAGTTTCTCCCTGTGCCGGCCCTTCTTCGCGAGCTGTATGGCCGCGCCCACAAAACCGATGCAGATATCCACGTTCGCATCGCCGCGCTCGATCTGGGTGTAGATGCCGGCAAGGTGCGCTTCGGCCCGCGCAGGGGGGAGATGCCTCGGTACGAGCTCGAGCTCCATCCCCACGAACATCGTCTCTTCCGGCATCAGCTCTCTCGCGCGCTGGATGGCCTCCCAGGCCGCAGTGACGTCACCGGCCTGGACATGACGAAAGCTCCGGATGCTCCAGACTCGCGCGTCGCCGGGGAACACCTTGAGGAATCGGTCGACCTCCCGATCC